>JABWBO010000027.1 GCA_013360465.1 Anaerolineae bacterium
TGGTTTAGTCAATCGCCAACTGGCTCACCGAATGCCTGCCTAGCACACCGGGGGTAGGGGGAAGTCTTTCCCTTCCCCTTATTTTGAAGTTTAACTACTATGTCGATGTCGGGACGAGTGGAGGAATCTGGGGGGTGAGTGAAGGCTACAGCCTGATGATCGGCGGTGAGCAAGAGCCGGTCGAACGCCTTCGTCCGATCTTTGAGACGCTCGCGCCCGCCGCCGATCTGGGATGGGGGCATGTTGGTCCCAGCGGGGCAGGGCACTTCGTCAAGATGGTACACAACGGCATCGAATACGGCATGATGCAGGCATTTGCCGAAGGCTTCGAGATCATGAAGGGGAAAACCGAACTGGGTCTCGACCTTTATCAGATTTCTGAGATTTGGCGGTATGGCAGTGTTGTGAGATCGTGGCTTCTTGATCTGGCGGCACGGGCGCTGGCGGAAGATGCCACGCTGAGCACGCTTAAGGGCTGGGTCGCCGACAGCGGCGAAGGGCGCTGGACGGTGGCAGAAGCCATCGATCTGGATGTGCCAGCGCCGATCATCACACTGGCACTGCAGATGCGATTCATCAGCCGCCAGGATGAGAGCTTCGCCGCGAAGATGCTGGCGGCGCTGCGAAACCAGTTCGGAGGTCACGCTGTCAAGCGCGAGGGCGACTCATGAACAACGACAACACCAGCATCATCATCCTCGGCGCAACGGGCGACCTGACGAGCCGGAAGCTCGTCCCGGCTTTGTTCAGCCTGTACCGACGTGAGAGGCTTCCTGCCGAGTGGCGCATTGTCGGATACGCGCGCCGTGAGTGGGACGATGCCTTCTTTCGTGAGACGCTGAGAACCTGGGCGGAGAAGGCGGCGGATTTCGACGCGGCTGCCTGGGAGAGCTTCGCTGCGCGCCTCTATTATATGCGCGGCGATCTGACTTCGCCGGATGATTACCGCAGCCTGAATGCGGTTCTCGATCGGATGGAAGCAGGCGAAGCCAACCGGCTCTACTATCTGGCGATTTCGCCGGAGTATTACGAGGCGGTCATCGAGCAGCTGCGCGATGCTGGGATGGCGAATGAGGCTGAAACGTATCGGCGCATCGTCATCGAGAAACCTTTTGGGTATGATCTGTCATCTGCGGCTGCCCTCAACCGGACGCTGCATCGTGCGTTCAGTGAGGGGCAGGTGTACCGCATCGACCACTACCTCGGAAAGGAGACCGTGCAGAACTTGCTCTTCTTTCGTTTCGCCAACGCTATCTTCGAGCCGATCTGGAACCGCAACTATATCGATCATGTGCAGATCACGGTGGCGGAAACGGTCGATGTCGAGCATCGTGCCGGCTACTACGATAAATCCGGGGTCATGCGCGACATGTTCCAGAATCATCTCATGCAGCTCCTGTCGCTGGTTGCGCTAGAGCCGCCCGCCACGTCTGATGCGAATTCTCTGCGGAACGAAAAAGTCAAAGTGCTGCGCGCGGTTCGCCCGGTTGCCATAACCGATACAGTGCGCGCCCAGTATGCCGGTTACACCACCGCATCGGGTATCGATCCCGTCTCTGCGACCCCAACCTTCGCAGCGATCAAACTCTTTGTTGATAACTGGCGCTGGATGGATGTGCCATTCTATTTGCGTTCAGGCAAGGCGATGGCAAAGAAAGTCTCGGAGATCGTCGTCCAGTTTCGCCGCCCGCCGCATCTCTTCTTCAACCTTCCGCCCGGCAAGAAGCTTCATCCGAACATCCTGTCCATGTGCATTCAGCCGGATGAGGGAATACATCTCCGTTTTCAGGCAAAGGTTCCCAACTCGCCGAACGAGGTACAGCCAGTGGTGATGGAATTCCATTTCAGTTCCACTTTTGAGGGGGCGCTGCCAGATGCCTACGAGCGACTCCTGCTTGATGCCATGCAGGGCGACGCCGCACTGTTCACCCGAGAAGATGAGATCGAGCTTTCCTGGCGGTTGATCGACAATGTTCTTGCCGGGTGGGCGTCGCCAGGATCGCCACCGATGCTGACCTACGCTCCTGGAACCTGGGGACCCGACGACGCCGAGATGCTTCTGGCGGATGATGGGCGACGCTGGCGCATCCATTGCGGGGAGCATTGATGATGGCTGGCGCAGTACGGGTTTTTCCGAACCGTCTTTCAGCGGCGCGCGGCTTGGCGGCTCTGGTTGCCAGGAACGCTGAGGCATGTATTTCGCTGCGAGAGCGGTTTTCTTTGGTTTTGTCTGGTGGCAAGACCCCTCGCGAGGCGTACAAACTGCTTGGGGATGAGATGGCGTCTGAAATCGACTGGACGTACACCCATGTTTTCTGGAGTGACGAACGCTGCGTTCCGTACGAACACCTGGACAACAACGCCAAGATGGCGCGTGAAACGCTGCTCGACTACGTACCCATTCCAATGGATCATATCCACCGCGTTCAGAGCTTTCTGGAACCCGCTGAAGCAGCAGAACACTATCAGAAAGAAGTCCTGCGCTATTTCGAATCACGCGGATCTGTGCCGCGTTTTGATCTGATTCTGCTGGGTATTGGCGCGGATGGGCATACGGCATCGCTGTTTCCCGGCACGCAGGCGCTTCAGGAAGTGGATCGACTCATTGTCCCCAACTATGTATCCTCGCTCGACTCCTGGCGGATCACCATGACGCTGCCGCTGCTGAACGCGGCTGATCATGTTGTGTTCTACGTTCTGGGAGAAGATAAGGCGGAGACGCTCGCGCGTATTCTGTCTTCCGAAGAAGCAGACCTGCCCGCTGCTCGCATCAACCCGCCGCGCGGTAAGCTGACCTGGATCGTCGATGAAGAAGCGGCTTCGCTGCTGCCAAAAACGCCATTTCAATGAGCGATATCTGTGCGTAGTGACGGCGGCTCATCACCGCCGTCCTGGGCGCTCCTACTGGGCAAGAATATCTGCCATCTCGAAGAGACGCATATCGAGGGGTTTGTGTACGCCAACCACCTCTTCGTAAGGCGTACAGGTTGCCTTGCTCTTGTTCCATCCCACTAGAACGCCGTGATTGCCGCTCACAATCTGACGCGCCGCTTCTGAGGCAAGACGGGTTGCCAGCAAGCGATCGAATGCTGTTGGCACTCCGCCGCGCTGAACGTGACCCAGAATTGTCATACGAATGTCGTAGCCGACCTCTTCTGAGCGACTCTTGAGATAGGTGTAGAGCGAATTACAGTCGTCGGATGCACCTTCCGCCACGACGATCAAGCCGTTGGATTTGCCGCGTGCCCACGCTTCGCTGAGAATCTCGACGAGCGTTTCCGGCTTGGTTTCAACTTCGGGGATCACCACCGCTTCAGCGCCCCCGGCGATACCCGCCATGAGCGCCAGATAGCCACAGTCACGCCCCATCACTTCGACAAGAAAGGCGCGGCGATGTGACGAAGCCGTGACCTTGAGGCGATCGATGGCTTCAAGCGCGATGTTGAGCGCCGTATCGACGCCAATTGTGATTTCGGACCCTGCCAGATCGTTGTCAATCGTCGAGGCGATGCCCACGACAGGAAACCCCAGATCGTCAAGCGCTTTAGCGCCGGTCTGCGAACCGTTTCCGCCGACGACGACCAACCCCTCGATCCCGTGACCTTCCAGGTGGGCTTTTGCTTTTTCCCGCCCTTCAGGGGTCATGAATTCTTTGCTCCGAGCGCTGCCCAGGACAGTCCCTCCGACCTGAATGATACCGCCGACATCACGCGCGCCCATCGGCTGGATCAGGTCCTCGATCAAACCCTGATACCCCTGTCGAACGCCGTAGACCTGCGCACCAAGACCGATCCCTGTGCGCACCACAGCGCGAATCGCCGCATTCATTCCGGGGGCATCACCCCCGCTGGTCAACACTGCGATTTTCTTCATGGCGACCTCAAATGTGCCTGATAACATTACGCATGGAATGGTGCTGCACCCCATGAAGTCATTCTAGCGCGAACCTCGCCAGCGGAAAGAGGACTATTCTTAATGTTTTCACATGTCATTCCTCCGGTTTTTGCCACGCGCCAGATTGGACGTATAATCCGAGCGTTCTTTTATGATTGTTGCAGGAGAATTGAGGCTTATGACGCAGCAGGAATTCGCGCCTCCTGTGGGCGAATGGTATTACCCATCCGAAGATATCGTCAACAACGCCCATGTTCCCGATTATGAAGCGCTCTACCGGGAAGCGATGGCGGATGTTGAAGGCTTTTGGGCACGACGCGCCGACTCCCTGGAATGGTATCAGCGTTGGGATAAAGTGCTGGATAGTTCTAACGCGCCATTCTTCAAGTGGTTTGTCGGCGGCAAAACCAACATCGCTTTGAATGCCCTCGACCGACATGTCAAGACCTGGCGGCGCAACAAGCTGGCGCTGATCTGGGAAGGAGAACCGGGCGACCGCCGCACCTATTCATACTGGAAGCTGTACCGCGAGGTGAACAAGTTCTCCAACGTCCTGAAGAGCCTGGGCGTCAGAAAAGGCGACCGAGTCACGATCTACATGGGACGTATTCCCGAACTGGTGATGGCGATGCTCGCCTGCGCCAAGATCGGCGCGGTACACAGTGTTGTTTATGGTGGATTCTCTGAGCAGGCGCTCGCCGACCGGATCGAGGATGCGCAAAGCCGGGTGATCATCACGACTGACGGCGCATGGCTGCGCGGCAACATCATACGCCTGAAAGATGTTGTCGATGAAGCGGTGCGCCGGTCGCCCGTCGTCGAATCGGTGATCGTCGTCAAACGCACCGGGCACGAAGTCAAGATGGAACAGGGGCGTGATTACTGGTTTCATGATTTGATTTCCCTGCCGATCGCCAGCCCGATCTGCGAGACCGAGATCGTGGACGCGGAAGACCCACTTTTTATCCTCTATACCAGCGGTACCACCGGTAAGCCTAAGGGTATTTTGCACACGCATGGCGGTTATAGCGTTTTCACCTCGACGACCTTGCAATGGGTTTTCGATATCAAGGATGATGATCGATGGTGGTGCGCGGCAGACCCCGGATGGGTCACCGGTCACAGCTACATCGTCTATTCTCCGCTCATCCTGGGAGCGACGAGTTTCCTCTATGAGGGAGCGCCGAACTTTCCATACCCGAACCGCTGGTGGCGGATGGTCGAGGAATATGGCATCACCATTCTCTATACCGCCCCGACGGCGATACGTGGCTTGATGCGATTCGGTGACGCCTGGCCCAACCGGCATGATTTGAGCAGCCTGCGCCTGCTTGGCTCAGTTGGTGAGCCTATCAACCCGGAAGCGTGGCGCTGGTTCCACAAGGTGATCGGCAAGGAACGCTGTCCGATCATGGATACCTGGTGGCAGACCGAGACGGGGGGGTTCATGATCACGCCGATGCCGTCGGTAGGCTTGAAGCCGGGCAGCGCCACGCGCCCATTCCCCGGCATTGATGTCGATGTGGTGGACGAACATGGTCAGTCGGTAGCGGCAGGCGTCGATGGCAACCTGATCATCAAGACACCGTGGCCTGGGATGCTGCGCACCATTTATGGCGACCCAGATCGGTTCATCGGGCAGTATTGGACGGCATACAAGGCGCAGGGCTGGTACCTGACGGGTGACTCGGCGCGCAAGGACGAGGATGGCTACATCTGGATCATCGGGCGCAATGATGACGTGATCAAGGTGAGCGGCTATCGTCTCGGTACGGCTGAAGTCGAATCCGGCTTGGTTAGCCATCCAGCGGTGGCGGAGTCGGCGGTGATCGGCGTGCCCGATGAAGTGCGAGGCAATGTCATCTATGCCTACTGCATCCTGCGAGCCGGTTTCCAGGGCAATGATACGCTGCGCGACCAGCTCAAGGAACACATCCGCCACGAGGTTGGTCCGATTGCTGTGCCGAGCAAGATTGAATTCGTGGATGTGCTGCCCAAGACGCGCTCCGGAAAGATCATGCGCCGCGTCCTGCGCGCCCGCGCGATGGGGCAACCGGAAGGTGATTTGAGTACGCTGGAAGACTGACGCGCCGCTCTCATCAAGCATTCAGCGGAAAGTGATCTCAGCATAAGCCATTGGCGCTATCCTTAACAGCACTTGTGAACAGGTAGCGCCAATGATGAAAACCTTCGAACATCGCTCGATTATCCCCGGTTCCGCCGAACAGGTCATGGCGTTCTATGCGACGCCGAATGCGCCGACGAAGCTCACGCCTCCACCGATCTTCTTCCAGATCAATGACGACCGTCGCAGATCGATCAAGGACGGTGAACTGGAATTCACCTTGTGGTTCGGTCCCATCCCGTTTCGCTGGCTTTCCAGGCATGAGCCGGGCAGTATCGAACACAGCTTCATCGACCGGATGCTCACCGGACCGATGGCGACCTGGGTACATGAACACATTGTCAGAGATGTCCCGGACGGGGTGGAGATCACTGATCGCATTCAGATCGCCCACAAGGGGGGTATCGTCGGAGTGTTCACACGGCTGTTCTTCGACGGACTTCCGCTGCGTCTGCTGTTCAATTTTCGCCAGATGGCGACTCGTGCTGCCGTGCGCCGCATGACAGGGCAGCACACTCTATGAGTGCGGCTTCTCGAATTGTCATTGTCGGCGCGGGGATCGGAGGATTGACGACAGCGGCGCTGCTGGCGCAGGCGGGCTGCAACGTCACTGTACTGGAGAGCCAGACCTACGCTGGCGGATCGGCAGGGACATTTCTGCATAAGGGCTATCGCTTCGACGCCGGGGCGACGGTGGCGGGCGGGTTCCAACCTGGGGGACCGCACGCGCTGGTCGCCGAACGACTGGGGCTGAACTGGGATGTACATCAGCATGATCCGGCGTGGGTAGTACACCTCCCGGACAGATCTATCAGACTGTGCCAAGATAATGCTGACATCGAACGAAACTTCCCTGCATCTAGCCGCTTCTGGAGAACGCAGTCCCGGTTGGCGGCACTGGGCTGGTCGCTGTCGGCTCAAGGTCTGCCCTGGATACCCACCAGCCCTGCGGAAGCCGCCCACTTCGCCGGCGTCGGTCTGCGCAATCTTCCGGGCGATCTGGAGCTGATCCCCTATGCGCTGATGTCGGCGTATCGCTGGCTTTCGCTCAGTGGACTCTCTTCTGATCCTGCTTTTGTGCGTTTCATCAATGCACAACTCCTGATTTCAGCGCAAACGACGTCGCGATCCGCCAACGCCATGTACAGCGCCACCGCACTCGATCTGGCGCGGCAGGGCGTCTATCACGTTCGAGGCGGTATGGGCGGGATCGCCGAGACCCTGGTGAAACGAATACGTGAGCTGGGCGGAGAGGTCCTTTTCCGCCAGAAAGTTGTTCGTATCAGCACCCGCGAAGGGCGTGTCATCAGCGTCACGACAAAACGCGGTGATGAATTCCCCTGCGATTTCCTTGTTGCCAACATTACGCCCTGGTCGCTTGACAATCTTCTTGGAGAGGATAGCCCGCCCGGACTGCGGCGTGAAGCGCAGACCCGGCGCGCCGGATGGGGAGCGTTTGTGCTGCATCTTGGTGTTCGTAACGACAAGCTGCCAAAGGACCTGCCGGATCACCATCAGGTGATCGAGTCATATGATGGTGCGCTTGGCGAGACACGCAGCATCTTTCTGTCGATGTCACCTCGCTGGGATGCAAGCCGTGCTCCGGACGGATACCGGGCGGTCACCGTGACGACGCACACCGAAGTGCAACCGTGGTGGGACCTGCTGGCGAATGATCCTCACGCATATGGGGCGCGCAAAGACAGCTATGCTGAACGCATTTTGACCAACATTGAACGAGCGATGCCCGGCTTTCGCACCTCCATCGCGCTGATGCTGCCGGGTACTCCGGTGACCTACGAGTTCTATACCGGACGGCAGCTCGGTATGGTGGGCGGTTTTCCGCAATCGTCGCTGTTCAGGGCGCGTACGCCGCTGACGGGGCTGGCGAACGCGCGTTTGGTAGGCGATTCGATCTTCCCCGGTCAATCGACGGCAGGTGTGACACTCGGCGCGATACGGGTGGCGCGCGATGTGCTGCGTCGCGTGGAAACGGATGAACCCCAGGTCGGTTCGGCGGTGCTGGCGCGCGACTCTCATTCCGACGAGGCACTCTTGTGAGCGAACGAGTCGTGATCTGGTGGATTCGTCGTGATCTGCGTCTTCACGACAATCTGGCTTTGCAGGAGGCACTGCGATCTGGCGGACGCATCGTCCCGCTGTTCATCCTTGATCCAGCGCTGCTGCGTGGAGAGCGTTTCGGGCTGCCGCGTCTGAAATTCATGTTGGCGGGGCTGCGGGCGCTTGACGAAGCTCTGCGAGCGCGCGGCGGGCGGCTCATCGTTCGGCACGGCGATCCCCTGGCGATCCTCGGCGATCTTGTGGAGCGGATCGGGGCAGACGGAGTTTATGCGAACCGTGACTATTCGCCCTATGCCGTGCGGCGGGATACGGTGATCGCCAGCAAACTGGCTGTACCCGTACATTATTTCGACGACGCCCTGCTGCACGCGCCTGAGCATACGCTGAAAGGCGACGGAACGCCGTTCGTCGTCTACACACCGTACAAGCGTCATTGGCTGACCTTACCGAAGCCTCTACCTCAGCATTACGTGATCGATCCTGACGTGTGGCATGACGCGGACGAAAGCGAGACGCCTCTGCCGACGCTTCATGGACTCGGTTATGGCGAAACGATCCCCGTGCCCGATGCGGGCGAGGATGCAGCGGCGCGCCGCCTGACGGGTTTCATGAACACAGGCGTGTTGACCTACAAAGAGAATCGCGATGTGCTGGTGGGCGATCCATTTCGGGATGGGGGTGATGCAGGAACATCTGGACTGTCGCCTTACCTACGCTTCGGCATGATTTCTCCGCGCCAGATGTATGCGGCGGCGGAAGAGGCACGAGAGCGGGCGGACAGCGCCAGCCAAAACGAATCTATCGACGTTTGGATCAGCGAAGTCGCCTGGCGCGAATTCTACATGACCATCCTCTTTCGCTTTCCTAACGCCTACGATACGAGTTTTCGTCAGGAGTTCGAGGGGGTCGCTTTTCGTCATGCGCCAGATGATCTTCTCGCCTGGCAGGAGGGGCGCACTGGTTATCCGGTTGTTGACGCGGCGATGCGCCAGCTTCACACAACGGGTTGGATGCACAATCGCGCCCGCATGATCGTTGCCAACTTCCTGACCAAAGACCTCCTGATCTACTGGCGAGAAGGTGATGTATTCTTCATGAAGCATCTGATCGATGGCGATCCGGCGGCGAATAACGGCGGCTGGCAGTGGTCCGCCGGGACCGGGACCGACGCTCAGCCGTACTTTCGCGTGTTCAATCCGGTTGCGCAGTCGCAGAAGTTCGACCCGCAGGGGACGTATATTCGCCGGTGGCTGCCGGAACTCCGAGGCGTGCCCGACGCTCACATCCATGCTCCCTGGACGATGAGCAGCCCGCCCGCAGATTACCCCGCTCCCCTGGTTGATCATCATGCCGCGCGTGCGCGCGCCCTGGAGACGTTCAAGGTTGTCAAGCGCGGTTGAACGGTGGTGTCGTCCATTGGATCACTGAATTTCGCTCGCTTGACAACGCATTTTTGCACGCTATCCTTGTATACTATGTTCATTCTGTCGCCCTGCCTCCGTATCCGTCGTCGCCGTACTCAAGACGAGTTCGGGGCGTTTGGCGTTCGCAGCGGTTGAGAGCAGCTCTTGCGGTGAATGCAAAGACCCCGAACGCTTCGGGGTCTTTTAATTTGCGGCGGCTGCGCCATGGCGGCTAAAAACACTCAAGGAGTACCCTATGGGGAGCAAAGAAGTTAAGAAAGTCGTCCTTGCCTACAGCGGTGGGCTGGACACATCGGTCATCGTGACCTGGCTGAAGAACGTCTACCAGTGCGAAGTCATCTGTTTCACGGCTGATCTCGGTCAGGAAGAAGAACTAGACGGCTTGGAAGAGAAGGCGATCAAGACCGGCGCCAGTAAGCTGTACATCCGTGATCTTCGTGAAGAGTTCCTGACCGATTTCGTCTATCCGACTTTGCGCGCCGGGGCGGTTTATGAACGCGAGTATCTGCTCGGCACATCGTTTGCCCGCCCACTGATCGCCAAGCATCTGGTCGATATTGCCGAGCTGGAAGGCGCAGATGCCATCGCTCACGGCTGTACGGGCAAGGGTAACGATCAGGTCCGTTTCGAAGTAACGGCGATGGCGCTTAACCCGAAGCTGAAGGTGATCGCCCCCTGGCGCGAATGGGATATTCGCAGCCGCGAAGACGCCATCGCCTACGCGCAGGAATTCAACATCCCGATCACCGCGTCGCTCAAGTCGATCTACAGCCGTGACCGCAATCTCTATCACCTCAGCCATGAAGGCGGGCTGCTGGAGAACCCCTGGCTGGAGCCGGAAGAGGCGATGTTCCAGTTGACGATCAGCCCGGAAGCCGCCCCGGACGAACCTGAATTCGCAGAGATCGAGTTCGAACGCGGCACACCGGTGGCGCTGAACGGCGAGAAACTCCCAGCGGTCGACCTGTTCATCCGTTTGAACCGCCTGGGCGCAAAACATGGCATTGGGCGCATCGATCTGGTGGAAAACCGGCTGGTCGGCATGAAGAGTCATGGCGTCTACGAGACCCCCGGCGGAACTATTGTGCATCGCGCGCATCAGGCGCTTGAGAGCATCTGCCTGGACAAGCACACCATGCACTACAAGGATATCCTGGCGGTCAAGTACGCTGAACTGGTCTACAACGGGCTGTGGTACACCCGCCTGCGCGAGGCGCTGGATGCTTTCGTCACCGTCACGCAGGAGAATGTCAGCGGGACGGTGCGGGTCAAGCTTTACAAGGGCAACGTCATCATTTCGGGTCGGAAGAGCAGCCTCAGCCTGTATCGCGAGGATTACGCGTCGTTTGGCGAGGAAGATGTCTACGATCAGCGGGACGCCGAAGGCTTCATCCAACTGTTTGGCCTGCCCATGAAGGTCGAGGCGCTGCTGGGTATCGATGGCGGCGGCAAGAGCCGGTATCGCCAGCCCGACTACAGCAAGTTCAAGCGCGACTGAGGCAGAGCGACGATGCTTTGGGGGGGAGCTTTTGAAGCGCCGACGGACGAACAGGTGCGTCGGCTGAATGACAGCATCGGATACGACCGGCGGATGTACGCCGAGGATATTGCCGGCAGCATCGCCTATGCACGGGCAATTTCCACTGCCGGAGTCATCACACTTCAGGAAGCGGAGCAGATCGTTGCCGGCTTGGAACGGGTGCTAAACGAATTCGAGCGTGGCGAATTCCAGTTACAGCCTGCGGATGAAGACATCCATACAGCAGTGGAGCGCCGCCTGACCGAGATCGTCGGCGCAGTGGGCGGCAAGCTGCACACGGGACGCAGTCGCAATGATCAGGTGGCGACCGACTGGCGTTTATGGACGATGCACGCCATCGACCAGATTGTCGGGCAGGTTTTACTGCTCCAGAGGGCGATCCTCAGCCAGTCCGAAGCGCACTTCGAGACGCTCATGCCCGGATACACGCATTTGCAGCCTGCGCAGCCGGTGACGGCTGCCCACTGGCTGCTCAGCTACTTCTGGATGCTGGTGCGCGATGTCGAACGTTTGGACGATGCGCGGCGGCGTACTGCGGAATGCCCCTTGGGGTCCGGGGCGCTCGCCGGGACTCCATTTGCGATTGATCGGGTTGCGCTGGCGCAGGCATTAGGATTTGTCGCGCCGACGCGGAACAGTCTGGACGGAGTCAGCGACCGCGACTTCGTGGCAGAGGCGCTTTTTGTGCTATCGCTGATCGGGATTCATCTGAGCCGGTTGGCTGAAGACATCGTCATCTTCAGCAACCCAGCGTTTGGTTTCATCAGGCTCGATGATCGCTACAGTACCGGGTCGAGCCTGATGCCGCAGAAGCGCAACGCCGATCCGATGGAGTTGGCACGAGGCAAAGCGGGACGCCTGATCGGGAACCTGACCGGGCTGCTAACCGTCTTGAAGGGGTTGCCGACGAGCTACAATAAGGACCTTCAGGAGGACAAGGAGTCGCTCCTGGACTCCGTCGATACGCTGATGGGACTGCTGCCGGTGGTGACGGCGGTCGTTCATACGCTGAAGCTTAACCCGGAGCGGATGCAGCAGGCGCTCGACGAATCGATGCTGGCGACAGACCTGGCGGACTATCTTGTGAAGCGCGGGATGCCGTTCAGAGAGGCGCATGGAGTCAGTGGTCGGGTTGTACGCCGTGCCGGCGAACTGGGCGTTGGGCTTTCCAGGGTGCCGCTGGAAGATCTGCAGGCGCTGTCGCCATTGTTTGATGCGGACGTTGCAACCATCTTCGATTTTGCGGCGTCGGCGGCGCGCCGTAAGGCGCTCGGCGGCACTGCGCCGGAAGCCGTGCAGCGGCAGTGGGCGGATGCTCGGCAGTGGATACAGAGTCGAGGCGGATGATCTGATCGGTTCGAAGGTGCGGGATCGGTTGAGTTGCCTGCTTGTGCTGATTATCTAGTGACAGCAGGTCACTCTGTACGAATTTGCATTACGGTATCCTGAAGGGCTTGACACGATTGTCAATCGTGGATACGCTCATTGGCGAAGTTTGAGCAAATTGGCACAAAAGTCATGAAGCCGCACGTCCAGATCGACCTCCTCAGCCTTAGCATTATTCTTGGCGTACTCGCGCTTATCATTAGCGGCGGGTTATAGGGGCTTGTCTGGCGTAAGACACAGGTTGAAACAAACGCAAACGACAAAGCCCCCTTCAACAGGGGGCTTTTTGTTGGGAGGACGCGCACCCATGTTTCATAATCATCAGCGCTCAGAGCGGCAGTGTTCGATGACACATACAGCCTCACGCTGTCCCGCGCGTCCTCAGGCGGCGTCCCAATCGATGTCGCCCCGCAGCCAACAGCCCCGGGCATGGCGCGCGTCCGCCGCAGAACGCCAGCGCTCAGCCCGAAACGCGCTTTCTGAAGTTTGCAGCCGGAAGAGTGATTTCCCGGCGGTGGATTGCAGAAAGCGCGTTTTCTTTTTTGAACCGCGTTCTACGCATAAGACTCATGCGCATTGAAGTACTTCCAAGGAGAGAATAAATGCCTTCCGAATGGATTTGGAAAAACGGCGAGTTTGTTCACTGGAATGACGCGACGGTACACGTCACCACACATGCCTTGCATTATGGTTCCAGCGTCTTCGAAGGCGTACGCGCCTATGCAACACCCCAGGGTCCGGCGGTATTCCGGCTCCAGCCGCATACGCGCCGTCTGGCGAATTCCTGCAAGATCGCGCGCATCAATCTGCCTTACAGCGAAGCCGAGATGAATGAAGCAATTCTGGAGACCATTCGGCGCAATGGGCATGAGTCCTGCTATATTCGCCCGCTGGTGTTTCGGGGGGCGGGTCCGCTGGGTGTTGAAGGTCGCAAGAGTCCGGTAGATATGATCGTCCTGACGATGGAGTGGGGGCGGTATCTCGGTCCAGAAGCCATTGAGAATGGCGTCGATGTGCAGGTGAGTTCCTGGCGGCGCATCGCCCCAGATACTTTCGCCTCGATGGCGAAGATCGGCGGGCAGTACGTCAACAGCCAGTTCATCTCGATGGAAGCGCATGACAATGGTTTCAACGAAGGTCTGGCGCTCGACTTCAGTGGGACTGTCAGCGAAGGCGCAGGCGAGAACATCTTCGTCATCATGGACGGGGTCGTCTATACCCCTGGCATGGCTTCCTCGATCTTGATGGGAATTACTCGCGACAGCGTGCTGACTCTTTTCGCTGACCTTGGCTATCAGGTTCGGTTCGAAGCGATTCCGCGCGACATGCTCTACATTGCCGACGAGATCTTCATGACCGGCACCGCAGCCGAGATCACGCCAGTACGGTCGGTCGACCGGATACAGATCGGCAGCGGTAAGCGCGGACCGATCACGAAGGCAGTGCAGGAAGCTTTCTTCGCGATTACCTCCGGCGAAGCGCCTGACCGACACGGCTGGCTGACTCATGTCCGCCAGACCGCGCCCGGCGACTGAACCGGCAATGACAGCGGGACCATGCGACGAGGTGAAAAGATCATGAAACTGAGCGGTGCTGAGATCGTTCTGGAGTGTCTGAAACGCGAAGGCGTCGAGGTGATGTTCGGGTATCCGGGCGGCGCTATCCTGCCGACCTATGACGCGATGACCAGATATCCCGAAATCCATCACGTTCTGGTGCGGCACGAACAGGGGGCGGCGCATATGGCGGACGGCTATGCGCGCGCCAGCGGCAAAGTCGGCGTCGCCATCGCTACAAGCGGTCCGGGGGCGACGAATCTGGTGACGGGCATTGCCACCGCCATGATGGATTCTTCGCCGATTGTCTGTATCACCGGACAAGTGACTCGCGGGGCGATCGGTTCGGATGCTTTTCAGGAGACCGATGTGACCGGCGTCACCCTGCCCATCACCAAGCACAACTACCTTGTGATGGACATCCATGAACTGCCGTACGTCATTCGAGAGGCATTCTACATCGCGCGTTCCGGGCGTCCAGGTCCTGTGCTGATCGATATTCCGAAAGATATCCAGACCGACAAGATCGAATTCGTCTATCCTGAAGATGTCATTCGGCTTCCGGGGTATCAGCCACCTCAGACCGCCAGCGACAAAGAGATCAAAGCGGCACTCGAACTCATCCATGAAGCGAAACGCCCGATAATTCTGGCAGGACACGGGGTTATGTTATCGGGAGCGGTGCAGCAGCTCCGGGAACTCGCGGAGCGCGCGCAGATTCCGGTGGCGCTGACCCTGCTGGGGAAGGGCGCTATGCCGGAGAATCATCCCCTGACCATCGGCATGATGGGTATGCACGGCGAGGCGGCATCGAATCTGGCGATCCAGGAAGCGGATTTGCTGATCGCGCTGGGCATGCGCTTTGATGATCGCGTGACTGGCAACCTCAAGACGTATGCTCGCGGCGCAAAGAAAATCCATGTCGATATCGACGCCTCGGAAATCAACAAGAACGTGCGCGTGGATGTCGGCATCGTGGGCGACCTGCGCTCAGTGATGGACCAGCTCTTGCCCGGTGTGGAGGGGACTTCACATGCCGAGTGGCTGAATCGCATTCGCGACTGGCATGAAGATGCCGACGAGCGCGACATCATTAACCGTGACACCGGTGATGAACTGTGGGGCGCGCAGGTGATCAACGACCTGTGGAAGTTCACCGGCGGCAACGCTATCACCGTCACAGACGTTGGGCAGCATCAGATGCTTGAGGCGCAGTACTACCCGCATCAACGTCCCGCCAGCATGATCACCAGCGGCGGGCTAGGCACGATGGGCTTCGGGTTTCCGGCGGCAATGGGTGCAAAATTCGCCCGCCCGGATGAGGAAATCTGGGCGATTGTGGGGGACGGTGGTTTCCAGATGACGCTGTGCGAGCTGGCGACTGCGAAGCAGGAGAACATCAAGGTCAATATCGCCATCATCAACAACAATTATCTGGGCATGGTTCGCCAATGGCAGGAGTTTTTCTACGAACAGCGCTACCACGCAACGCCGATGTTCAGCCCGGATTTCGTGAAACTGGCGGAGGCATACGGCATTCCGGCGATGCGCGTCGAACGGCGGGACCAGGTCGAGGAGTCGGTCGCCTTCGCGCGCAGCACGGACGGTCCTGTCCTGATTGAGTATGTGGTGGAAGCCGAAGACATTGTGTATCCGATGGTTCCTGCAGGCGCTGACCTGGACAAGATGATTCGTCGTCCGAAGCCGGGCGAAAGTGCGAGATAAGGAGCGCGATCATGCCCGATCATAAGCCGAAGAAATACCTACTCGTGGCATTGGTTGAGAACAAGCCGGGCGTTCTGAACCGCGTGGCAAGCCTGTTCCGCCGCCGCAATTTCAACGTGGACAGCCTGACCGTTGGCAGGACACATAAGCCGCATCTGTCGCGGATGACCATCGCCGTCGATGCGACGCGAGGCGACGCCTTCAAGATTCATATGAATCTGCTGAAGCTGATCAACGTGGTGGATGTCGCGAACGTGTCGCACGAACCACATGTCAGCCGCGATCTGGCATTGATCAAGGTCCGTGCGAATGATGCCGAGTCGCGCAATGGGCTGACGCTCATCTGCGAGCGTTATCCCGCGCGCATCGTGGACATCGGACCGGAAGTGGCAATCGTCGAAATCACGGCGCAGGAGGACCAGGTCGAGTCGTTGATCGACGAACTGAAGCCGATCGGAATCCTGGAACTTGTGCGTACCGGCGTCGTGGCGATGGGACGCGGTGTGCGCATACTGGATTCGGACTATGAGCCGGTGAGTCCCATCACGGCGACAAGCGAAGCAAAGAGCTACGAAGTGTACAGCGTCTAGACTGCTGCGCGCGAGGGGGCGGCGCTGGCAGTCGCCCCGACGAACACTATAATTCAGCGAAACACACCGGGAGAGAACACCAGATGGCAACAATGTACTACGATAAGGATGCGGATCTGTCGCTGCTCAATGGCAAGACCATCGCCATCATAGGCTATGGCAGCCAGGGACATGCCCATGCCTTGAATGCGCGCGACAGCGGCTGCAAGGTCATCGTCGGTTTGCACGAGGGCAGCAAGAGCCGAGCGAAGGCGCAAGAAGATAGTCTGGCGGTGATGTCCGTTGCCGACGCAACCAAGGCGGCAGATATCGTGATGGTGCTGATCCCGGACACGATGCAGGCGGTAGTCTATGCCAACGACATCGGACCGAATCTCAAGCCCGGCGCGATGCTGATGTTCGCGCATGGCTTCAACATCCATTACAAGACGATCAGCCCGCCGCCCTCGGTGGATGTCTCGATGGTCGCGCCGAAAGCGCCGGGACATCGCGTCCGCGAGGTTTTCAAGGAAGGCGCCGGGACGCCGGGGCTTCTGGCAGTACATCAGGACGCGACAGGACAGGCGAAGGCGCTGGGGCTTGCCTATGCCAAAGCCATTGGCTGCACCCGCGCCGGCGTCATCGAAACGAGCTTCAAAGAAGAGACGGAGACGGATCTGTTCGGCGAACAGGTCGTCCTCTGCGGGGGAGTCACTGCGCTGGTGCGCGCGGCGTTTGAGACTCTAGTGAAAGCGGGTTACCAGCCGGAAATTGCTTATTTCGAGTGCCTGCATGAGTTGAAGCTGATCGTCGACTTGATGTATGAAGGCGGCATGAGCTACATGTGGTACAGCGTCAGCGACACTGCCGAATATGGCGGGTACACGGTTGGCGATCAGGTCGAGGGCGAGGTCAAGGAGATGTTCGCCGGCGTCCTGTCACGCATTCAGGATGGCTCCTTTGCCAAGGAGTGGATTGATGAAAACAAGAACGGCCGTCCGAACTTCCGCCCGCGTCGCGCTCGCGAACATGACCTCCTGATCGAGAAAGTTGGTGCCGACCTGCGCGATCTGATGCCGTTCCTGAAGGCAAAGCGCATCAAGCAGGCGGACTAGGCTGGCGACTCGGTTGAGATCGGGAGAGGCGTGATGGTTGATAACGATGGCGGCGTAGCTAGAGAAGGGGGTGATCCTTTTGGCAGACGACAGCCTTGCTGACCTTAGAAGCTGGAATTTGCGCACTGAATCGAAAGGATTGCCCTCTGATGGCAAGCAGAGTCATTGACGAAAGCGTCGTATTGTTCTTCGACACCACGCTGCGCGACGGCGAACAAAGCCCTGGCGCAACACTGAGCAGCGCCGAGAAGCTGGAGATCGCTCGCCAGCTGGCGCGGCTGGGCGTTGATATCATCGAAGCCGGTTTTCCCGCCGCCTCTCCCGATGATCTTGCGGCAGTACAGCGCATCGCCCGCGAAGTTGGCACACCCGATGGACCTGTCATCTGCGGGCTGGCGCGGGCGGTTGACAAGGACATCATTACCTGCTGGGAAGGTGTGAAGGACGCCGCAAAACCGCGCATCCACACCTTCCTGGGCACATCAGATATTCATCTGAAGTACCAGACCGGTTTGAGCCGAGCCGAGGCGCTGGAGGTTGTGCGCAAGGCGGTCACATTGGCGCACAGCTTCACAGACGATGTGGAATTCAGTCCGATGGACGCAGGACGAACCGATCCCCAATTCCTGGTGGAGGTCTGCACGGTCGCCGTCGCCTGCGGTGCGACGACTCTCAATATCCCCGATACCGTCGGCTATGTCACCCCTCAGGAATGGTATGAGACGATTACCAACCTGATTGCCGAGACGCCAGGAGCGGGCAAGGGCAGCGGGGTCATCTGGTCGGTACACTGCCACAACGATTTGGGATTGGCGACGGCGAATTCGCTGGCGGGTGTTCTGGCAGGTGCGCGCCAGGTTGAGGTCACTATCAACGGCATCGGAGAACGTGCCGGCAACACCAGCCTTGAAGAGGTCGCGATGGCGCTGCATACCCGCGCGCCGTATTACAACCTGAAGACGCACATCAACACCCGTGAAATTGTCAAGACCAGTCGCATGGTGAGCAACTATACCGGCATGCATGTTCAGCCCAACAAAGCCGTCGTTGGTGCAAATGCTTTCGCCCACGAAGCCGGCATCCATCAGGACGGGATGCTGAAACATGCCAGCACCTACGAGATCATGACCCCGGAAAGCGTCGGATGGACGCAAAGCCGCCTGGTACTTGGCAAACACAGCGGACGCCACGCGCTCAAGGTACGCCTGCAGGAACTGGGCTATGAACTTGACAAAGACCAGTTGAACCACATTTTCGGTCGTTTCAAGACGCTTGCTGACGCCAAAAAGAACGTGACAGACGCCGACCTCGAGGCGTTGATGACCGACGAACTCAATCGCCCGACGGAGTTTTTTCGCCTACAGGATATCCAGATCACCTCCGGCACCATGGGGATGCCGACGGCGACGGCCCGGTTGGTCGATATTGACGGGCGGGAGTTTGTACAGGCGGCGGTAGGCGTAGGTCCAGTCGACGCCTGTTTCAAGGCGCTCGATGCGGTCATCCAGTGCCCAAATACGCTGATCGAGTACAGCGTCCACAGCGTCACCGAGGGTATTGACGCGCTTGGCGAGGTGACAGTGAGAATCGCGCTTCCAGATGGCAGTCGATCCTTTGGTGGTTATGGCGCGGACAAAGATGTCATCGTCGCCAGCGTCAAAGCCTATCTCGCTGCGCTGAATCGCCTGATGGCGTCGACCGGCTACGGCGAGCATAAGCCAGAAGGAAGCGCCGCGACGCTGGGTGTTGCGGCGGCTCAGGGCGGATCTTGACATCCCAACAATTTCAACCCGCGCTGCCTGCATGGATTCGACAGCGGCAGCGCGGCAAACCCTTCAATCGAACTTGACGGAGAGTGATGAAAACGATGTCTGGCGGTAAGACGCTGTTTGAGAAAGTCTGGAACAATCACGTCGTCCGACAGCAGGCTGACGATCTTCCAGCCGTGCTGTATATCGACCTGCACCTGGTTCACGAGGTGACTTCGCCCCAGGCGTTCACCGAACTTCGCCAGCGCGGGCTGAAGGTCCGCCGCCCGGAACAAACACTGGGGACGATGGACCACAGTACGCCGACGACGCCGCGCGGACTGGATGGAATCATCCCCGTTGTGGATAGTCAGGCAGCGGCGCAGTTGGATGTGATGCGCAAGAACTGCGCCGACTTCGGTATTCCTCTGTACGATCTGGGCACGCGCAATCAGGGTATTGTGCATGTGATTGGACCAGAGCAGGGATTGACGCAGCCGGGCATGACCATCGTCTGTGGAGACAGTCACACCAGCACACACGGCGCTTTCGGCGCGCTGGCGTTCGGCATTGGAACCAGCGAAGTTGCCCATGTGCTGGCGAGTCAAACGCTGCTCCAGTACAAGCCCAGGACGATGGCGATTCGCGTGGATGGGCATCTGCGCGAGGGCGTGACGGCAAAGGACATCATCCTTGCCATCATCGCCAAGATTGGGGTGGGCGGCGGGACCGGCTACGTTCTCGAATACATGGGTGAGGCGATTCGGTCGCTCAGCATGGAAGGACGGATGACGATCTGCAATATGTCTATCGAAGGCGGGGCGCGGGCGGGCATGATTGCCCCTGATGACACGACCTTCGATTACATCGCCGGACGCCCATCTGCGCCGAAAGGTGAGGCATGGGACCGTGCGGCGGCAGAGTGGCGACAGCTTCCTTCGGACACCGACGCCGTTTTCGATGCCGAAGTGACGCTTACCGCCGAAGAACTCGCTCCGATGATCACCTATGGGACGAACCCCGGTATGGGAATGGCGATTACCAGCCGCGTCCCCGACCCCGACCATCTGAGAGATGTCAGCCAGAAACTCGCGCTGGATAAGGCGCTGCGCTATATGGACCTTCAGCCAGGGCAACCGCTACTGGGCAAGAAGATCGATGTGGTCTTCGTGGGAAGCTGCACCAACTCCCGCATCAGCGATCTGCGTGAAGCCGCCCGATTCATCGAGGGGCGCAGAGTCGCCGATGGGGTGCGGATGATGGTCGTGCCTGGTTCGCAGCAGGTGAAGCGGCAGGCAGAAAGCGAAGGGCTTGACCGCATCTTCAAAGAAGCTGGCGCAGAGTGGCGTGAGGCTGGCTGTTCGATGTGTATCGCGATGAATGGCGACCAGCTCCAGCCGGGACAGTACGCTGTCAGCACCAGCAATCGCAACTTTGAGGGGCGGCAGGGCAAGGGAGGACGAACGTTTCTCGCCAGCCCGCTGACAGCAGTCGCGGCAGCTGTCAACGGGGCGGTCACTGATCCTCGCACCATGGTCAATCAACGGGGGCGCGCATAACTATGGAGCCGATCAGGCAGTTCGCCGGGCGGATCGTCGCCCTACCGATCAACGATATCGATACGGATCAGATCATCCCGGCGCGTTATCTCAAGGTGACGGACAAAGCCGGACTTGGCGCGGCGCTGTTCAGCGATTGGCGTTACAGCGCAGATGGGTCAGCGAAGCCAGATTTCGTCCTCAATCAGCCGGAGCATCAAGGCGCTTCTGTCTTGATCGGCGGGCATAATTTCGGCTGCGGCAGCTCGCGCGAACACGCGCCCTGGGCGCTCATCGGTGGGGGCTTCAAAGCCGTCATCAGCACCTATTTCGCCGATATTTTCCGCAGCAATTCGCTGAAAAACGGGCTGCTGCCGATCATCGTTGATGAGCAGACGCACCAGCAGTTGATCAGCATGGCACAGGAAGATGCCCTGACGGAAGTCACGATTGATCTGGAGTCCCAGACGGTTCGCCTGCCAGATGGACGGGCTGTGCAGTTCCCCATCGATGGCTTTTCCAAGCACTGCCTGCTCAATGGCGTAGATCAGCTTGGCTACTTGCTCAGCCTGGACGCCGAAACGGCGCGGTATGAGGCGTCACACGCCGCGCGCGTGAACACATTCGCTTAGTCATCAGCGGACGCCCTTCAAGGTGGATGGCGTCCTTTTCAACCAGTCAGAGAGGGATCCCATGCGCATCGAGGTCTACGACACGACGCTGCGCGACGGAACGCAGCGCGAAGGAATCTCGCTGTCGGTTGCCGACAAACTTCGGGTAGCCGAGCTTCTGGATACGTTGGGCGTTGCCTACATTGAAGGCGGTTGGCCCGGTTCAAACCCGAAAGATGCCGCATTCTTCGAGGCAATACAGGGGGTTGAACTACGCCATGCGCGGATCGCGGCGTTCGGTTCGACATGCCGCAAGAACAGCGATCCAGAGACGGATCCAAATATTGTCGCCCTGGTCGATGCGCATACGCCGGTCGTGACTCTGGTGGGCAAGACCTCGATGCTGCATGTGACGGATGTACTTCAGACGACGCCGGACGAGAATCTACGCATGATCCGCGAGAGCGTTCGTTATCTGAAGTCGATTGGCAAGGAAGTCATCTACGATGCCGAGCACTTCTTCGACGGCTGCAAGCTCGACTTCGAATACGGCTTCGACACCCTGCGCGCGGCGCTTGACGGTGGAGCAGACTGCCTCGTTCTGTGTGATACCAACGGCGGCTCAATGCCCTGGGAAGTCGAGCGCTTCGTGCGCCATGCCAAGGAATTGTTCGCCGGGGTCAGGGTTGGAGTACATACCCATAACGACGGCGAACTGGCGGTCGCCAACACGCTTGCCGGCGTGCGCGCGGGGGCGATCCATGTACAAGGGACCATCAACGGGTACGGCGAACGCTGCGGCAATGCCAATCTGTGCAGCATCATCGCCGACCTGGAACTGAAGATGGGATACGATGCGCTTCCGGATCGAGGCATTCGTCACCTGACCCACGTCTCACGTACCGTGACGGAGATCGCCAACCTCGCGCCCGATCATCATCTGGCGTATGTAGGAAAGAGCGCGTTTGCCCACAAGGGCGGCATCCATGTCGCCGCGATGCGCCGCAATATCCACAGCTATCAGCACATCGAGCCTGAACTCGTCGGCAACTCGATGCGTATCCTCGTCTCCGACCTTTCGGGGCAGGGCAATCTGCTGAGCAAAGCCGAGGAATTTGGGCTGGATGTCTCGAAGGAAGAAGCAGTCAAGGTCCTGGAAGAGATCAAACAGCTCGAACACCAGGGCTTTGTTTTTGAAGGTGCAGAGGCGTCGGTCGCCGTCCGTTTGCATCGCGCTCGCCCCGATTACAAGCCGATCTTCACGCTGATTGATTTCACCGTGATCGTCGAAGATCGCAAGGGACGCGGCTCGATCAGCGAAGCGATGGTCAAGCTGGATGTCGATGGCGAAGTTGTCCACACGGCTGCCGAGGGCAACGGACCGGTCAACGCACTGGATATGGCGCTGCGCAAGGCACTGGTGCCGCGTTATCCTCAACTCGCGGACTTTCAGCTCGCCGACTACAAGGTGCGCATCCTGGACGGCGGGAACGGCACTGCGGCGGTCACGCGCGTACTCATCGACACCCAGCGGGCGACCCGGCGTTGGAGTACTGTGGGCGCCGGCAGCAATATCATCCGTGCCAGTTGGTTGGCATTAGTGGACAGCGTCGAGTATGGTTTGTGCGTCGCTGAAGAACACGACGAGACCCAGGCGGTCGAGAACGTAAATTTGATCTGAGCAGCGGAAATCGCTGCTGCATCGCAAAGGTGAGAAACGATACATGAAAGCCAGCATTGTCCTGCTGCCGGGAGACGGCATCGGTCCCGAAGTCACGGCGGCAGCCGTAACCGTTCTGCAAAAGATCGCCTCGCGCTTTGGACATGAGTTTGCGTTTCAGGATGCGCTGATCGGCGGCTGCGCCATCGATGCAACAGGGAGCGCGCTGCCCGACGAGACCCTGCGGGCTGCCGAAGTCTCCGATGCGATTCTGCTGGGTGCGGTAGGCGGTCCCAAGTGGGATAACCCGATGGCGGCAGTACGTCCAGAGCAAGGACTGCTCAAGATTCGAAAACACTTCGACCTTTACGCCAACCTTCGCCCAGTCAAGGCATATCCGGCGCTGGCTGCGCATACCCCGCTGCGCCCTGAGCTGCTGGAAGGCGTCGATATCCTGTTCGTCCGGGAGCTGACCGGCGGCATGTACTTTGGCGAGCGTAAAGAGCAGGGGGATGACGACTTCGCCTATGACACCGAGTACTATTCGGTGTCGGAAGTCGAGCGCGTGGCGCATATCGCCTTTCGGGCGGCACAGGGACGCCGACGCAAGCTCACGTCGGTCGATAAGGCGAATGTCCTGGCGGCGATGCGTCTGTGGCGGCGGACGGTCGTCAAGGTCCATGAGGACTATGCCGACGTAACGCTCGATCATGTGCTGGTTGATTCCTGTACGATGCATCTGATCACCCGCCCGGCGAGCTTTGACGTGGTCGTCGCCAGCAACATGTTCGGCGACATCCTCAGCGATGAAGCTTCGGTGCTTGCCGGTTCACTGGGAATGCTTCCCTCTGCGTCGTTGGGAGCCGGCAGCATCGGCTTGTACGAACCGGTGCATGGTTCTGCGCCCGACATCGCCGGGCAGGGAAAAGCAAATCCGACGGGGGCCATTCTCAGCGCTGCCATGATGCTGCGATACAGTCTGAAATTGGAAGCCGAAGCGGCGGCAGTGGAACGGGCGGTGGATGCGACGCTGGCATCCGGCGCGCGGACGGCGGATATTGCGCCGCGCGGCGGTTCGTATATCAGCACACAAGAATACCTGGCGGCTGTGCTGGCAGCCCTATAAGCCCGAAGGCAGAATCACAGCGGATGGATCATGAGGACGGAGCGCTTGTCTGCGCTCCGTCCTCGCTTCTTGTCATGGCGCGTCGAATGAACCCGATGCGCCGCCGGTTGTCCGGGTTTCGGCGCCGTCATCCGGCTTCTTCTCTCTCAGTTCGTGGAACGCCAGCGCTGCCACGTAGAACATCAGCCGGCGTGCGCCGAGCGAAATGGTCTCCCATCCATAGGCGCGCATGGCAGCCATCGCCAAAGCGATATAGTATTCTCCCCAGGCTGACGGACGCGCCAGGCAGCGTTCTGCAACGGCTCGAACTGCCTGTATCGGCATCAGCGCGCGGCGAATCTCCGGCGCGGTGCCTGGAATCTCTTGCCCCTGGTTGATCAACGCAAGATAACCGATCAGAAAGCGAACCGAATCCCATTCGCCGCTCATCGCGGGCATGACCGTTTCGTTAAGCAGACTGAGTTCGAGCATCGCCCAGTCGAAGAGCGTATGTCCGTCCCGAGTCTGGGCAAAATCGATCAGGAACGGAGTGTTGTTTGCACCGACAAGGATGTTGCCCAGATGCATATCGCCGTGAATCTTGCTGAGCGAACCGTTGCAGAATTCCTCAAGGAGGGATTCGTACCGACGTAAGGGATTCGGCAGCCGTACAAGATGCTCGCTTCCAGGGATTGTATCGTCAGCCCCGTCGAAATCTGGGATCAGTGCGCTGAGCGCCTGCATAAGGAGCGCGGCGCGAGTTTCGTAGACACGACCAACCATTCTCTCGACGATTTCGCCGCGAAAGAAGGCGAATTCAGAGAGGTTGATGCCGCGCACAAGAATCTTGTGCGCACGGCGTGAGGCTTCTGTGCCCTTGCCGATGGTGAGTTGAATCGAGTTCAGGTCGCGATAAACCCGAATCACCGTAAAATCCTCGATAACCACCGGCGCGCCGTAGTCGAGGTCGCGCACCTGGTGAATCTTGACCGGATCGCGCACTACGACGGCATCTGGTGGCGCATCATGTTCCGGCAGGTAGTCGAGTACGAGGAGCGGTGGAAGCAGCCAGTCATATTCCGTCCAGACCGGGAAGCGATAGGGATAACGCTGATTCCACCAGGTTTTGCCAAAATACGGATAGATCGATTTCTGAATCCACTCGCCCAGGTTGCTGAGACTGCCTGCGGCTTCACGCAGGTCTCGGCTTTTGCCGTCGGCATCGACGACAAAGGTGTAGCGCAGCCCGGCAAGATCAGAGGTTTCGACGGTGGTCGGCTTGTCTTCCAGCCGAGCAGTCAGGGGCGGCAGCGTACTCCGCACATGCGCTTCGTAGCGCGCGGCTTCCTCCAGGATGCTGTCTGCATGATCGATTTTGACGACCAACGGCGACTGCATCCCGCCTTCGACGCCGTAGGGGGTTACGACGTAGAGCGCGGCAGACGAGTGACCGCCCAACAGCCGCCGTTCGATGCGGATTCTCGCGGAAGTCTGGAACATCCGCCGCATCACGAACAGGTGATCTTCGGGGATTTCAGTCGAGACGTCAAAACCGGAGCCGAACTCGATTCGAAGATAGCTCGGCGTCATCCCGGTGATTGGCTGAGACGAAGAACTGCGCGCACGGTCTATCAACCCCTCAGGTTCGATGGCGAGGCGTCGGAGTACGCGAACTGGTATGCCCGCGCCTTCGTCGAGAATTGCTGTAAGAATATCGCGCTCGGTGATCTCGCTTCGACCATCGTCCAACGCCAGGTCGTTGGCGATGCCGAGTACGATGTCGGCGCGCGGCGTGTTCGGCATTCCTGCCCACAGGCGCTGCCGGTTGCCTTTGCCAGCGACACGGCGGATGGCATCTACGATGTAGCGCGGCGTGAATCCGTAGCTTTCAAGCAGGCTCGCCGTCAGCCCGCCCTGGATCTCCAACAGGCTGATGAACAGATGCTCGACGCCAAGATAATAGTGCCGCATGCGTATCGACTCTTGACGAGCGTTGATCAGGATATCGCCCAGGGTGACTTTTGCCATCGTTTGACCTAGCTTTGCAGACGCAGCCAGGTGCGTCCCACGCGAAAGAGCTGTCCGCTCTCCAGCGGGACGGTACCACTGACGCGCGCGTCCTCGAATTGATCTTCCAGGAAGGTACCATTCTTGCTGTTGCAGTCTTCGAGATACCACTTGCCGTCGCGAAAGTGGATGAGCGCGTGGTAGCGGGAAACATAGGTGTCGTTCCTCAGGCAGACATCATTTTCCTCGCGGCGACCGATAGAGAGCGTCCATCCCTGGTCGTTGGCGCTGCCATTGGCGCTAAGCGCCATCTCAAGCAGAGTGCCATCCTCGACTCCGCTCATGATTGCCACGTCGATCGTCATGTCGTCCATCGATGCGTTCGCTCAGCGCCCGCGTCCACTGTTCAGCGACATCAACAAGTCGCTGATCGCATTGACGGTCGCCGGGACTTCGTGCGGATGATTGGGCTGCTCTGCTTTCAAGCCGGGGAGGGTCCCCGCGTGGTAGCCAATCGTCGCGTCTGGGTCTTTCAGAACATGCCCGGTCAGGATGCCCACGACCGTCTCCTTCGGCTTGATCACGCCCTGGGCGACAAGCTTGCGAACCCCGGCGAGCGAACACGCCGACGCCGGTTCACAGCCGATCCCCTGCGCGTCGATGAGCGCTTTGGCGTCCATGATTTCCTGATCGGTGACCTGTTCGACGACACCATTGGTCCAGTGCAGCGCCCTGGCAGCTTTCGGGAAGTTGACGGGATTGCCAATCTTGATAGCCGTCGCGATAGTGTCAGCCTTCATCGGCTTAAGCGGAGCCAAACCGTTCTGGAAGCTGCGATAGAGCGGGTTCGCTCCTTCCGCCTGGATGACCGCCAGGCGAGGTAGCCGGTCGATCAAACCAAGCTCGCGTAGTTCACACAGCGCCTTGCCAAACGCCGAGCTGTTGCCGAGGTTTCCGCCGGGCACAACGATCCAGTCGGGGACCTGCCAGCGCAGCTGCTGAATGGTCTCGAACATGATCGTCTTCTGACCTTCCAGCCGGAAGGGATTGACCGAATTGAGGACATAGATTCCAAGACGATCGGAAAGCTCTCGGACAAGCGCAAGATTTTGATCGAAGTCGGCATCAATGCGGACGCACACCGCGCCGTAGGCGACCGCCTGGGCGAGTTTACCGAGCGCCACCTGTTTGTTCTGGAAGAGGACGATGCCCTGGATTCCGCTCCACGCAGCGTAAGCAGCCAAGGACGCGGAGGTGTTGCCTGTCGAGGCACAGGCGACGCGAGTCATGCCGAGGACGCGCGCCTGGGTCAGCCCGCCGGTCATTCCGCGATCCTTGAATGAACCCGTCGGATTTTCGCCCTCGTGTTTCAGATAGAGTGTATCGACGCCTGCCCACCCGGCGAGACGAGGCACGGCATAGAGGTTGGTGTTGCCTTCGGGGCGGCTGACTATCAGTTCGGAAGGGATATCGGGGTAAACCAACTCTTTATAGCGCCAAACCCCACTGTTATACGGGAAGTCCAGCGAACCGAGGCGGCGGTCGAACAGCTCGCGTGAGACCTGGGTGCGCAGCATCTCCAGATCGTGCTGGACATCCAACAGACCGCCGCATGTCTCGCAGGTATAGCGCACCGTGTCCGTTGGGTATTGCCGTCCGCAATCCATACATTGTAATATGCTTTTCATCTGCGCCTCACAAGGTTCTGGCTTCGCCGGACCGGGTGTCTCACTGGCGTCTAAAAGGATAGCATCAACGTGCCGTTTTCCACAGCCGAAGCTTTCGCGCCTGCTACCGTTGCCAACCTGGGCGTCGGTTTCGACATCCTGGGACTGGCGCTTGATGAGCCGGGTGATATTGTCATTGCCGAACGCACCGAGTCTGCGGGTGTGACTCTGGCGAACATTGAAGGGGATGGCGGCAGACTGCCGCGTACTCCATCCAAGAATACCGCCTGCGTCGCTGCACAAAGCGTCCTTCGAGCGGTTGGAGTGAAACACGGCGCGCGGCTCACCATCAAGAAGGGATTACCGAGCGCCAGCGGTCTTGGCAGCAGCGCTGCCAGCGCCGTCGCTGCCGCCGTCGCCGTGAATGCGCTCCTGGAGAATCCTCTACCCAAAGCCGACCTGCTGCCGGCATGCCTGGATGGTGAGGCAATCGCCAGCGGATACCATCCCGACAATGTCGCTCCCTGCCTCTTCGGAGGGATCACACTGGCGTTCGGCATTCGCGCACACCAGATCGTCAGCCTGCCAATCCCCAATTCGCTTTACCTCGTTCTGGTGACGCCAGATGTCGAAGTGCCCACCGCACAAGCGAGGGCAGTGCTTCCGGCAACCGTACCGCTGCGCCAGATGGTCAAACAGACGGCGATGGTGGCACGCCTCATTGACGCTATTTATCGAGGCGATATCCCTGCCATGTCCGCCGCGATGGAAGGGGACGAGGTGATTGAAGCTGCCCGCGCGCACCTCATGCCAATGCTGGCTGAAGCCCGCGCGGCTGCCAAAGCTTCTGGCGCGCAGGGACTCGTGATCAGCGGTGCCGGACCGACGCTGTGCGCTGTTTGTGATCATCCGGAAGCTGCTGAAGACGTGACCGAGGCGCTGCGCCTTGTCTACGCAGAGGCGCACATCGAATGCATGGCGCGCTGGACGCAGGTGGCTGCCGATGGGGCGCGCGTCATCAGGGCGCAGTGATTCATGTGAGACGATTGTGAAATTGTTGACAAATCAATCGCTGTTTTTTATACTCGACGATTGTTCTTTTCGATGACATCTGCTGCACTGATAGCTGTGACCGGCTGGCGATAAGAGGTAATTGGTGATCTCGTTCGCACCTGCGCCCGTGAACGTGCATCAACAGCGGTCGTCGGGTTTTTTTGTGGAGAGATACCGGACCTGCGTTACAATAGATTGCGGTCGGTTTTCGGCGTGAGAGACTGTGTTGTACTGGGAATCATCCTACGAGATTGTACAGAGTTTGATGGAGCTTCATCCGGGAGCTGACATCGAACACGTTGGCACCGATCAGCTATTTCACTGGATCGTCGCGTTGCCCGACTTTGTGGACGACCCGGCGCTTGCAAACGAAGGCATCCTGAATGGGATACTCCGAGACTGGTATGAGGAGGTAGGCTCTAGATGAGCGATTTTCAGCTGCGGGAACTGCATGATACGGAGTTCCCCGTTCCGGCGGAGTTCCAGGACAACATTGCGATCACCAGTTTGAGCCGGATCTACAACTGGAGTCGCCGCTCGTCGATGTGGCCCATGCTGTTCGGCTTGGCTTGCTGTGCCATCGAGATGATCGCGACGGCAGCGTCTCGGTACGATACGGCGCGCTTTGGCATGGAGGTTATGCGCGCCAGCCCGCGCCAGGCGGATTTGATGATCGTTTCGGGTACGGTGACGAAGAAGATGATCGTCCCTATTGTTCGTCTCTACAATCAGATGCCTGAGCCGAAGTACGTGCTGGCGATGGGCGCCTGTGCGAGCGGCGGTGGACCCTTCAAGGAAGGGTACAACGTGGTCTCCGGCATTGACCAATTCTTTCCGGTCGATGTCTACGTTCCAGGCTGCCCGCCAACCCCGCAGGCGTTGATCAACGGTTTGATTACGCTGCAAAAGAAAATTGACGGTCAATCACTGGCGAACCTGGACGACGTGCCCTGGTACGGTGTTGGGCCTTCCGACCCTGTGCCGATCCCCGTCCTGGCGGCGGACATCATCGATCCCCGTCAGATGGAACTGATTCGCCAGCAGGCAGAGCGGGCTGCTGCCGGCGTCAGCGCGGTACGGGCACTACCCCAGGCGGCGATCGATCGCGTTCAGATCGAACGCGCCCGCGCTACTGCCGCGAAGGGCGGCACAGCCGCCATTGCCGCCAAGTCATCTGCCCCTTCAGAACCCGTCGACGAAGCAATTGCCGCCGCTCGGCTGGCGCGTCGCATGGAAGCTCTTGCTCGTAAGCGCGCCAAAGATGCACAACAGTAAGGACCCTCGATGACGGATCAAATGCTTGCTCCTGCGCAAACCGGAACGATTGAGAACGCGATTGCATTCTTGAAAGCGCGCTTTCCCGACTCAGTCAAGGACGACGCGCGATCGGGTTACAGCGGGGTAGTCGTCGATAAGTTGCGGTTGGTCGATGTGGCGCGCACCCTGCGCGACGAACTTGGTTTCGACTATCTGTCGAGCGCGACAGCGGTCGATTATCTTGGCGTTTCCGACCACATGGAGATGGTCTATCACGCATACCGCACATCTGGCGGTCCGGCGCTGGTCTTTAAGGCGCAGACCGAACGCTCCAACGCCGAAGTCCCTTCACTCATTGACGTGTGGCCCGGCGTGGATTATCAGGAACGAGAAGCCTGGGATCTTTTCGGTATTCGCTTTGCCGGGCATCCTAACCTTAAACGCATCCTGATGTGGGATGGCTTTGAGGGGCATCCCATGCGTAAGGATTGGCGGGAGGCGTATTACGAGGAAGAGCATAAACCTTTCGACAGCCGCTGGCCTCGGGGCTATGCACGCCGTGCCGAAGAACTGAACGTGTATGGTAGAAACGTGCGATACCCGGATGATCTCGACCTCGGTTCTCTGAAGAGTGACTCTGCCGAAGAATCACTGTACACCGGCATGGGTTTGGGGATCGATGTCAGCGCTTACGAGACCGAAGGTATCAAGACCGACAAGTTGGTCGTCAACCTGGGTCCCCATCATCCCAGCACGCACGGTGTCTTCCGTATGGTGGTGACCCTCGACGGAGAAACGGTCCTCAGCCTTGAGCCGGTCATGGGCTACCTGCATCGGAACCACGAGAAGATAGGTGAGCGGAACGCCTGGCTGCACAACATGCCGTTCACAGACCGCCTCGACTACATTTCGAGCATGAGCAATAATCTCGGTTATGCTCTGGCGGTGGAAGGCTTGTTGGCGAGCGGCGCTCGCTATGTTCCGCCTACTTATCGAGCGGAAGCGATACGCGTTCTGATGGTCGAACTCACGCGCATCGTCAATCACTTCTGGGCTATCGGTTTCCTGCTCAACGACCTTGGCGCGTTCTTTACCCCGGCGCTTTATGCCATCGCCGAGCGCGAGAAGATCCTTGATTTCTTCGAGGCGACCGCCGGCAGCCGCATGATGTGCAATTACATGCGCTTCCAGGGGGTTGCCAAGGACCTCCCGGAGCGCATTCGCAGCACCGCCAATCTGTTGAATGATCGGGTGCGCGACTTCAACACCATGGATTATCTGACGGAACTCATCACGGAGCGTCTCCCGCGCGCCATTGATGATTTGGACCGTTATCTGACGGACAGCGAAATCGTCAGATCACGTACCATCGGCGTCGGGTATCTGCCGCCTGAAATGGCAATCGCCTACAGCACGGCAGGACCACTGCTGCGCGCGAGCGGCATCCCCTATGATGTGCGCCGAGCCGAGCCATACAGCATCTACCCGGACCTGGATTTCGACGTGGCTGTGCGATACAACGGCGACATCTATGACCGCTATCTCATCCGCCTGGATGAGATGCGTGAAAGTGTGCGTATCCTCAAACAGGTGCTGCCGCGCCTCGAAAAGTCGCACGGCGAATCGATTTTCTCCGGCAACAAAGCGATCTATATGCCGCGTGTGCCGGTCGGTGAAGCGTATGGGCGGGTTGAGAATCCAAAAGGCGAATTGGGGTATTACGTTGTCTCAGAAGGTGACCCGAAAGGTCCCCAGAACCCCTGGCGTTATCATGTGCGTGCGCCAAGTTTCATCAACCTGACCGCTTTAGGGGCGATGTGCAAGGGGCACAAAGTCGCCGATGTGGTCGCCATTCTGGGCAGTATCGATATCGTACTTGGCGAGACCGACCGGTAAGCGGCGAGAAGTACAGCGAGGGAGCGGGTATGTACGGAATGGGGATTCTGAAGGGCTTGGGCGTTACGATCCGGCACTTCTTTGAGACGTATGCGGAAGACATTCGCTACTCCGGACGCCGATATTTCGGCGCAAAGTCGGATTTCAGTGAACGACAGGGCATTGATACACGGGGTGTGTATACGGTGCAGTATCCTGAAGAGAAGATCGCAGTTCCAGAACGCTTCAGGTTTGTTCCCTTCCTGGTTGTGAACGACGCCGACCATCCAGAGGCTCCAGGAGAAGACTGGTGTACGTCGTGCGGCATCTGCTCGAAAGTTTGCCCTCCGCAGTGCATCTGGATCGTTCGCGGCGAGGATCCTGTTACCAAGCGTCCGATTCCGCAGCCTGAAGCCTTCTACATCGATACCGATATTTGCATGAACTGCGGTTACTGCGCCGAGTTCTGCCCGTTCGATGCTATCAAGATGGATCATGACTATGAGCTTGCCAGCTATGATCGCACAACCTATCACATCCATGACAAAGCGCGGCTGTCCAAGCCCTTCAGCTACTGGATGTCGATAGCGCCGACGACCGCGAACGAAGAGGCGCGGGATCGCGGAAGCTGGGAACATACGGATGTTGTGAAAGAGAAGAAGAAAGCCGGCAGATCGGCTATCGCCTATACACCGACGGAAGATCCGGCAGAAGTGCTTGCCCTGCTCAAGGCGAACGCGCCGAAACCCGAACCGGAGCCAGAGCCGGCAGCAGCTTCATCAACCAGCGCTGCGCCGGCGGCTGAAGAAGCCTCTGCGCCGGCGGCGGAGGCAGTCGATGCCGACAAAGCAGCGCGATTGGCGAAGCGCGAAGCGGCGCTCGCCCGTAAGCGTGCTGCCAAGGAGCAGAGCGGGGAATAGGGCAGTATAGAGCAGCCGAATCATGAAACGGGAGTGACGAACACCCGGCGGCGAGATGCCCGCCGGGTGTTTGTTTCAGCTAACAAGCCAGAATTTGAATGATGATTATCACTGTTATTTTTGCTGATGGAGTTTATACTTTTCTTGTGTCTCTTAGGCGATTTCGGAGTGCTGGGGATGAGTGATCTGGAACAGAAGGTGATGACTGCGCTGAGCACCGTCATTGAACCTGAGCTGCATCGGGATATCATCACGCTAAAGATGGTGCGTGACTTAACCGTCGAAGGTGGGGTGGCTCGCTTCACAATAGTGCTGACGACGCCAGCCTGCCCGCTGAAGGACGTCTTTGTGTCCAGTTGCAATCGCGCGGTTATCGGCAGGGTAGAGGGGATCGACCGGTTGGAGATCAAGTGGGATGCCCAAGTTCCGACAGACCGGCGGATCATGGGGCGTCTCGATGTTCCGATGCGAAGTATTGTGGCAGTTGCCAGCGGCAAAGGCGGAGTCGGCAAGTCGACGGTGGCGACCAACCTCGCCGTTGTGTTGGCAGACAGCGGCGCGCGCGTAGGCTTGATTGACGCGGATATCCTGAACCCGAACCTGCCGATGATGCTGGGGCTGGGACATGGGCGCCCGCGCGTCGAAGGGGACAAGATGCTCCCGATTGAAGCCTACGGCGTCAAGATGATCAGCACCGGTTTCCTGACGGACCCGGATAAGCCGATGATCATGCGTGGTCCCATGCTGCACGGAGCGATCCGTCAGTTCTTTGTCGATGTGAAGTGGGGTGAACTGGACTATATGATCGTCGATCTGCCGCCTGGCACTGGCGATGCGCCTCTGTCGCTGGCGCAGTCATTCCCGCTGACAGGTGTCGTTGTCGTCACCCAGCCTCAGGAGGTTGCAGTATCGGATGCGCTGCGAAGTGCGGCGATGTTCGATACGCTGAACGTGCCGGTCCTCGGTATTGTAGAGAACATGAGCGGTGACTTCTTTGGCTCAGGCGGCGGAGAACGGCTGGCACAGGAGCGAAATGTCCCATTCCTGGGGCGAATCCCGCTTGATGCCGAAGTTCGGAAGGGCGGTGATTTCGGTCGTCCTATCTCTGTCTCGCAGCCCGACAGCCCCGCTGGCGCTGCCTTCCGCGAGCTGGCGAAGACCGTCGCGGCACGCGTAAGCGTGGTCATGCTGCAAACTGCCGATGTGATACCGCTTACCGTCATTCAGTGAAGCGCAGCCCGCCAGGCGGTTCGTCCGCCAGGCGGGTATTCTTCCTCATTGCGCCGTTTCCAGTCAATCATCCAACCCCATCACCTTGATCTCGTCGCTGCTGGCGACCGGGTTGTAGCGCCCTATGAACAGCCAGAATAAGCTGTTCAGGACAGCAGCCGTCGCCAGCGCCGCCCAGGCTTCGACGTGTACACCGCGATACCATGTATAGCGACGAATGAGTTCAGCGAAGACCAGCATCAGCAGGAGAGCGAGCCGTCGCCGCTTCTTTTCGGTGCGCTGGAACATAAAGAGCATTACTGTGATGAAGACGGCAAGAAGCGAGAAGATTCCGGTATCCATGACTGCCTTATGTGGATGACGCGCGTCATCAGAATGGTGATCTGAGACGACTATTGTAGTGCGTTGTGACGCCTTGTAAGGGGTGTATTCGCGGTTTGAACATTCGCCGCTATACTTTTGCATGACATCACGAACGCGGAGACCCATCAGCTATGCTCGAATTCCAGACAACGCATCTTAACGACACCGAAACGCCGATGAGCATTGTCGAAGTTCGCGGGCGGGTCGATAGTTCGAACGCCAGCGAGCTGGGCGAACACCTGACAAGCCTCATCGAGCAGGGGCACATCCGATTTGTACTGGATTTCAGCCTGCTGGTGTATATGAGCAGCGCCGGGTTGAGGGAATTGGTCAATGCATATCGCAGACTCCAGCCACTCGGCGGCGATCTCCGTCTGGCGAACCCCACAGCGCGTGTACGTGACGTTCTGGAACTTGCGGGGCTGCACACTGTGCTGCGGGTCTATGCTACCCGCCAAGATGCTGTGAAGAGTCAATGAGGGCGCAGGGTCGTGGAACAAGAGTGCCTGCGAATCGCCTGTATATTCGACGAGATTGCTAGAGCCTGCGAGTTTGCGCAGAACGCAGCCCTGGGTATGGGGTCCAGCGATCTGGAGGCGTATCACTGCTATCTGGCGGTCGATGAAGCCTGCACGAACGTCGTCGAACACGGACGCCGGGAGGAATCCTCCGCCGAGGCATGTATCGAAGTCTGTTTTCAACGAGAAGGCGAACGGCTAACGCTGATCATTTCGGACGACAGCGGTCCTTTTGACCCATTGGCTCAGCCGGATCCCGATCCGGCTGTCGGGTTGGCTGGACGGGAAAGTGGAGGGTGGGGAATCTACTTCATCAAGAGGCTGATGGACGATGTTCGCTATGTACGTAAGGACGGACGCAATCATCTCATCCTCAGCAAGCGGATACGCCAGATTCCCGATTCAGCGCCGTCGATAGATGCGATGAGGCATCCCATCGCTGTTGTAACATCTGGCGCGAAGCTGGTGAAGATCGCCCCCTCTGGGCATTATGACGCGCGCTGCGCCAATCTTCTATCAGACGAAGTTGCACGCTGGACCGACGCGGGGCGAAGCCAGTTCATCATCGACATGTCGGGGGTTAGCTATATCTCATCAGGCGGATTGAAACTGCTGGTGAACCTGTGGCAGCGTGCTAGAGAACGCCGGACCCGAATCGTCCTCGCCATGATACCCGTGTACATCCGAGAGCTGATGGAAGTAAGCGGGCTGGACCTCATTTTCAATACCGCAGAAACTATCGAGCAGGCAGAGGCGATTCTCAGCAAGTGAGGATTCTCTCACGCAACAGCACGAGAGTCGCTAGCCGCCTGCCGATCTCCAGGCATTAATATCGTTCAGATTGACTTCGCTATAGGGCGGTGCGAAGACCGAACACTCAACCGCCGTCTCCGGCAGATCGCTGCGCGGCGCGATCAAGGGCGTCTCAGCGCTGAAGTAATTCCAGGCAGCGCGCGAGATGCCCTCGATAAGGGGCCAGGCGCGCGTAAAACTGAAGAACTCGGCGTTCTCCCAGACGAATACTGCGATGACGTAATTGCTGCCGTTCGGGGGAAATACGATGCCGGCATCCCCGTGTACATTTTCCAGCCAACCGTTCTTATGGGAGATGCGTACATCTTCTGGAATGCCGCCCTGGAGCAGTCGTTCCAGATCGTTGGCAGACATCAGCTCCAGCATCTGGCTGCATTCCTGAGAAGTAAATTCCCCATCAGGATAAGCGATCATCAGCCCAGAGCCGTAGTTGGCGCAGTCGTAGATCATGGTGAAAACCGAACCGAGGTCTTCTGTTGTCGTCTGATTGAATGGATCAGCGCCGGTGTTGAAGGCTGAATTGGGATTCGTTGTCGGCGCGGCGATAGATCCCAGGACCTGATCGCCACCGAGGTAGAGCGGGGCGGAAATATAGGTATTCCGTGCGCCCGTTTCCTGAAGGGTATTCGTCACGCTGGCAATGCCTGAAAAGATGTCATCGCCGCCGATGATCTGCATGATCAGATTGGATGAACTGTTGTTGCTGCACAGCAGCGACTGCGCCATCAGAAACGCTTCATCGTCGGTGGGGGCGAACAGCAGTTCCTTGAAATAGTCGATCAGGATTCCCGTCTTGATCGTGCTGGCAGCAGAGAAGGCGACATCGCTGTTGATGTTGACCTCTTCACCGGTTTCCAGATCGATAATGAAGACGGAAGCTACCGTCGATTGACCGTCGTAGACGAATCCCTCAGAGTCCAGATAGGCGATGATCAGGTCTCGAAGCGTGCCGATGCCGATTCGAGACCCGTCGGTGCTGATTACCGGCAACACGACTTCGCGCTGGGAGGGGTTGTACAATACTGACTCGATGACCTCCTCTGCTTCCTCGGTATTCAGTTCGTAACCAGGGCTGCCAGGGCGAAAGGTCAGCGTTGCCACGTCGTATCCGGCAGCGCCAGGTGGGCGGTCATAGCGGCGCGCGATCTCTGCAACGAACTGCCGCAGGGCATTCTGCTGGAAATCAGCGGAGAGGGGAACGCTGATGGTGTCTGTCGCCTGCTGACCTGTCAAATAATTGAGAAACCGAATCCAGAATGCGCCCTGGGCATCGCCACCGATCCTCGCTTCGGCAAGCATGACCTCGCGATTAAGGTGAAAGCCGATGGCGGATGGGTCCAGGATAATCGGGCTGTCCTGATACCAGAGGGTGATGGGAGCTGCATAGCTGCGTTCCAACAAGGACGCAGCATCAAGGCTCGTCAAGCCGCCTACGGGCAAACCGGCGACGGTGACATCGGCAGCATATCGTTCTGCCTGCTGGCTGAATCGCACTAACTCCAACAGAAGCAACCCCGCCGCGAGCGCGATGAACAGCCAGGAGAAGATGGGCAGTATGTTGATGCGTCGGCTTTTGCGGCGAGTACCAAGACCGCTCAAACTGGTCGTCATGGTGACATCCGAATCAAGCGCACGGCGGTTCTCTGGAGGTGTTCGTCATTGCGCCGGTGATCCGAGTGCGCCGCCGTCCGATTCGTACGAGAGAAGCGGGCGTAGTGTAATGGAAGCGCATACGCCCGTCAACCTTACCGGTCTGAGGTTCGCGGAACTGCGGGGTGAATGCCATCTCGTAAAGGCGTTCACGTTATGATCGTGTTATACTGGCAGTGTCACTTCCATGTGCCTGCTTGCTCGGTAGATCGGCGAAGAGACCGTCCAGGCGACTATGCAGATTGACTTCAGCAGCTTACTGGTGCGCCCGCCGGGCGATCTGCTCTACTTCCTTGCGATCATGGCGATCAACCTCGCAGGGCTGGGCATGGCATGGCATTATCGCCTTCGCAGACCGGATGACCGCGCTGCACAGCGCTATTTTGCGGCGACTGTGGGCACGGTCGCCGGATGGCTTGTCCTCATGGTGGGCGCGCTGTTTGCGCTGCTCACAAATATCAGCAGTGATGCTATTCTGCCACTTCTGGAGCGGGTGATTCAGACCGGCGCAGTAGCCGTCGCTGCATGGGCATTTGCCACCGCCACCCATAACCGATGGAGGCGCCTCCCAAACATTCTCCTACTCACAGCGCTGGCGACGCTCGCAGCCATCTACGCTTTTCAGAGCGGCGAATGGGGGCTCCAGTATTCGCGGGTCGATTTCAATCTGAGCCAGCTTGGTTTGATTTGGACCATCGTCCCGATCCTGCTGGCAATCGCCAGCGCGCTGCTCATGCTGGTGTATTTCCCCCTGATCCTGGATGTGCCGCTTAAGGTGGTGTACTTCCTGCTGCTGCTGCCGGGGTTTGTCGGTACGCTGATCCAGATGGCACAGGGCAACATCATTGGCGACTATTCTGGTTTGATTCGCCTGGCAACGATAGCGGCTGCCGCGATCTTTCCGGTGATCATCTATCGTCATATCGTCATTTCGCTGGAACGGATGACAGCGGACAAGACGCAAGGCGAGACAGTGTCGCCTGTGCCGCAGTCGACTCCGCCGGCTGTGCTGCCGGCAGCGCCCAATGATCGTGAGTCCGCCCAACTGATGCGCGCTTTGGGGCTGATGCTGGAGAATGCAACGCCGCTCGACATTCCTGAGCGTATCGTGTCTTCCACGTTGACCATCCTGAAGGCGGATATCGCCATCATGTTCAGCGTCAGCTCAGCCACATATGCCGACGCCATTTTTGGACGGGACCGCGTTATGGAACGCGTCATCACCGGTGTCACGGTCAACCTGGATGACCAGCCGACGCTGGTCAACGCGATTGAGCGTCGCCAGCAGCGCCCGTTGTTTCCTGATCGCAATGTCGATGAACTGCGTGACCTGTACGAGCGGTTTGACATTGACTCGCTGGGACCAACCTATTTCCAGCCGCTCATCAATCAGAATGAACTTGCCGCAGTACTCGTTTTGGGGATGCCGTATTCCAGGCGCGAACTCAGCGACAGTGAGCGCGAGCTGCTCAAGGGGATCGCTATCATCAGCGCCAAGCTCCTGGCACTGAGTCGCTCCGGGGCGACTCTCGTCCGAGCTGGCGCGATGGATGAGCGGGCGATAGACGGTGAACAAGCCGACGACAGACTGAAGGCGCTGAGTACGGATCTGGAGAGCGCCCGAAGCCAGATTCAGGCGCTTGCTGGTCAGGTTACTCAGCTCAAGATCGAACTGGATTACGAGCGCGGTCGAATTGCCTCGACGCTGGAAGACACGGAGGAAACGCAGTCGATCTCTCAGCGCATTGCCGCGCTCGTCGACGAGCAGAAACGGCTGGTCGATGAGCGCGACAAGCTTGCCAACCGTCTGCGCGATGCAGAGACGGCATTGATCGGGGTGGTCGCGACCGACAACGACGCGATGCTCAAGAGCATGATCGCGGTGCTGCAGAGCGAACGGGATGATCTTGCCGCAGAGCGGGACCGCCTTCAGTCGCAGATCGAGACGCTGCGTTCCGGCGCGCCGATACCGGTTGTGGTACATGAGCTGTTGGAGCGCATGAGCCGTGAGAAAGCGCAGCTCGAGCAGGAACGCTCGGCACTGCAGGAACGCCTGCGTGGGATAGAGGATCAGCTGTACTCGTTGGGCGTCACGGATGGTGCTCACGGGTTGGCACTGCTTATTCAGAATCTCTATGAGCAGCGCGCCGCTTTGCAGGTGAAGTTTGACCAGGTGAAGCAGGAGCGTGACGGGCTGCTTGAGGATCGCCAGAATACGGAAGAAGCGCTGCTTCAGGAAGAAGAACGGCAGAAGAAGCTGAACGCGCTGCAGGTCCAACTGACCTATCTCGCTGCAGATCGCGAAGCTGCCATCAAGGCGCGCGATCGGGCGAAGGCGGAGCGCGATGATCTGGCAAGCCGACAGCAGGCAGTCCAGGATCGATATGCCCGCGTGATGGCTGAGATGGCTGGCATCGAACAGGAAGTCGCCGAGCTGAAGAGCGAACACCGCGAGCAGAAAGAGGTCATTCAGCGGCTCCGTGAACGCGACAGCGAATTGAGCAGCGAACGCGACCGAATTCTGGCACAGCTCCGCGCGCTTGAAGTCGAACGCGATCAGCTAAGTGCCCGTGTTGAAGGAGATCGCGAACGGCTGCAAAGCGTTAATGCGAACGGCGTGGGTGCGTTAGTTCAGATGATCGATGAGCTGACTCAGCAGCGTATCTCCCTGGAAAAACAGCTGCGCAATACGGAGCAGGCGCGGGCGGAAGCTGTGGACCAGGCAGGAAGGGCGGAACGCCGCCTGGTTGGGATCGAAGATCCTTTTGACGGGGCGAGAAGTGTGGAAGACAGCGCCGCAGTACTGGGGATGATTCAGGAACTGCGTACGCCGCTGACATCGATCATCGGTTACGTCGACCTGCTGCTCAATGAAACTGCCGGCATCCTTGGGGAAATGCAGCGGAGGTTCTTGCAGCGTGTGTCTTCCAATGCCAGCCGGCTGACCCAGATGCTCGAAGATCTTTCGCGCCTGGTGACCCTGGAAGAGGGCGACATGGCGCTGATGCCGGAGCGCGTCAACCCCGTAACCATCATTGAAGAGGCGATCACCCAGGCAACCCCGCAGTTTCGGGAACGCGGCGTCATCCTGCACCTGGACTTGCCGGATGATCCGCCGCTGATTCGGGGCGACAAAGATGCTCTTCAGCAGGTGATGACGCAGCTCCTGGCGAATGCGTATCTGACTTCTCCTCAGGGGGGAGAGATCTCCATCCGTGCTGCGTCCGCCGAAAATGAGCCGATGTTCGTGATCACGGTGAGCGATCAGGGTGGGGGAGTCGATCCGCTAGATGAGCCCCGCGTCTTTGCGCGGCGTTACAAAGCCGATAATCCGCTGCTCCAGGGGATTGGCGACAGCGGAGTAGGGTTGGCGATTGCAAAGACCCTGATCGAGGCGCATGGGGGGCGAATTGGCATGGAGAGTCAGCCCGGTGTGGGCACGACTTTCCGGGTCGTGCTGCCTATTGATGTTGTTCGTGAACCGGAGTCATAGATGCGGCGTGACGTTGGGGGAGAGATCATCGCGGCAATCGTCACCCTGGGTGTGATTGCATTGGCGGTCATCTTTGCCATCATCCTGGCGATCTCAAATACCCCTTCGTCGCAGAACGTCGTGGCGACCGACCTGCCGCCAACGACTGCCATTGCGCCGACGCTGCCGGCATCTTCGACCCCTGAACCAAGCCTTGCGCCGTCGGATACCCCGGTTCCTTCAGCAACGCTTTCGCCGACAGCCGCACCCACGAACACGAGCAGCCCGACCATCACCAGCAGCGCCAGCGCGACACGTACCGCGACGACAGTGCCCACTTCAACCTCGTCGTATACGCCGCAACCGACCTCAACTCCTTCGGCGACGGTTACCGCCAGCCCGACAACAACGGTTACGCCGTCCAGCACACACTCCCCGACGCCGACTCGCTCGCCGACGCTCACCGTCACGCCTTCTCCGACACGCAGCGCAACGCTGACGCCCAGCATCACCGTTACGGTCAGTTCAACACTATCTCCGACGCCCTCTCGGACACTGACGCCCAGTCAGACGCCGACCGAAACGCCTTTTGTGCTGCCCACTGCTCTTCGACTGCCACCGTAGGCTGGAAAGCGCTCGATTCTCCATTTCGGACAATCCGCCGGATTCCCAACGCTGACGGGTCTACCGTCGCGTCGGCAGGTTGTTTCGGCTATAGTGATACGGTGCTGTAAGAGACTGTTTGCAAACTGCTCACCTCACCCCGTTTCGCTGCGCTCAACCGCCCCTCTCCAATTGGAGAGGGGCAGGAAACCGTCAGGTTTCCGGGGGCTTTGTGAAATCAATGGATGTCAACGTATGGCAGCGCCAAAAAGCTCATGGAGTCGGCGGACTCTGTCGTTTCTCACATTTCGACTGATCCCCCTATTGCTTTTGATGGCGTGCGTTGTAATTGCTGCGCAGCTGTTTCAGGCGTTCCTGTCACGAACGAACGAGCAGACCGAGATGGAGCGCCGCCAACCGCTGATCGAGCAGACCGCCACCGCCCTTGCTCCGTCAGGACAAGGGAGTAATTCACCAGCAAGCTTGCGGCTTGTATCGTGGCGACCTGGGAGTGACGAATTCGTACAATTCGAGACCAACACCCCGCAGCCGACATCTGTTCTTCCGACGATGATTCCCGCGACGCTCCCACCGGTGGCGACTCGCCCTCTGCCAACGGTATATTTCTACGGCGGACCGGTCGCGGCGGAAGCAGGGGGCACTGCTGTTCCAACGGCAGTGCAGCCGCTGGATCGCTATGGCAACGATCTCATGAATATCGCCCTGCTGGGGCACGATGGGGAACTCACGGAAGACGGTTTCATCCGTACCGACACCATTATCATCGTATCGATCAATCGAACGACAGGCAGCGTTGCCATGCTCACGCTCCCGCGTGATCTGTACGTCTACATGCCCGGTTGGACGATGCAGCGAATCAATCTTGCCTACATCCATGGTGAAACAAGCGGATGGACCGACGGCGGGTTTGGGCTGCTGCGTCAAACCCTGTTGTACAACCTGGGGATCAACATCCACTACTACGCGATGGTCAACCTGACGGGTTTCAAAGCCATCGTCGATGCAGTCGGCGGCGTCGATCTGGCGGTTGACTGCGCTATCGAGGACCTTCCGCTGATCGGCGCGGAAACCCCATCGGGAGCGTACCCTTCGACGAATGAAGATTACTTTGTCCTGCCTGTCGGCTACTACCACATGAGCGGCGCGGAGGCGCTGTGGTATGTGCGTTCGCGCCACAACAGCTCGGACTTCGACCGGGGCAGGCGGCAGCAGCAAGTTCTGCGTGCAGTCTGGCGCAAGGCGCGCGATACGGGTCTCCTCGGTAACGTACTTCCGTTGTGGACGGAAGGTTCTCAATATGTCGAGACGAATCTCGTCGTGGAGGATATTCTGGGACTTGTGCCCCTGGCGATCAGCCTTGATCCCGCACGCATCGACAATTACCGTCTGGCGCGCACCTATCACACCATTCCCTGGCAGCCGCCGGACGGAAGCAACGTGCAGCTGCCTGTCTACGATACGCTCCGCGAGCTTCTACAGGACTTCTATACCCCTCCGACAGAGAATCAGCTCCTGTTCCGCGCGGCGGCTGTCCAGGTAGTCAACGGGTCTGGAAATGCCGACTGGGATCGAGTCGCGGCGGAACGCCTCGCCTGGGATGGCATCGGGGCGGTCGCTGAGGGACTCTCGCCAGAGGGTGTTATCGATGAGACGATTCTCATCGACTACACCGGGCGCACCAAGGGAAGCAGCGCGGAACGTATCGCGCGAGTATTGAATATTCGACCGGAGAATATCCGCCTGGAACCCAACCCCAACCGTGAGGTGGATTTTCAGGTGATCCTGGGCAGGAATTACTCGTCGTGCGTTGAAGATGGCATTCTGCCAGTAGGTGGCTGAGGATTCAGCGGGGCGGCGAAACCAAACCGCCGCCCCGATAGAATCAGCTGCTACCAGCGGTGGTGTACGAGCGGACGAATCATCCGATCATAGACATCTTTGACGACCTGCATCTGGTGATCGGTGAGCGGCGGCAGCGATGAAGCCCTCACATTGTCTTCCACCTGCGCAGGACGTTTGGCGCCAGGGATAGCGCAGGAAACTGCATCGAACATGAGGATCCAGCGCAGCGCGAACTGAGCGAGGGGCGCTTCAGCAGGCAGCACCGCGCGAATTGCCTCGATGGCATCAATGCCGGTGTCGTAATCGACACCAGAGAAGGTCTCTCCCATGTCGAACGCTTCGCCATGGCGGTTGAACTGGCGGTGATCGGAATCGCTGAAAGTGGTCTGCCGGTTCATTTTGCCTGTGAGCAGCCCGCTCGCCAGGGGGACGCGCGCCAGGATGCCCACTTTTCGGCGCCTGGCTTCACCGAAGAAAAGCTCGGTAGGGCGGTGACGCAGCATATTGAAGATGATCTGCACCGATTGAACGTTAGGGTACTCGATCGCCTTGAGCGCCTCTTCGACTTTCTCGACGCTGACGCCGTAGTAGCGAATCTTGCCCTCACGAACAAGGTCATCCAGCGCGCCGAAGACCTCCGGTCGATAGTAGACTTCTGTTGGCGGGCAGTGCAGCTGTACCAGGTCGAGGCAGTCAGTCTCCAGATTTTGAAGACTTCGCTCAATGAATCGGGCGAGATTTTGCTTGTTGTAGCCATCGGCTGTGTGCGGGTCGAGCCGCCGCCCGGCTTTCGTCACCACGTAGAAGGGTTCGCTTCTTTCCTTCCTCAGTCGCGCCAGCAGGCGTTCGCTTTTTCCATCTCCGTAGACATCGGCGGTGTCGAAGAAGTTGACGCCAAGGTCGAGCGAACGGTGCAGCGCAGCCATCGATTCATCATCGCGGACGTCTCCCCAGGCAGAGCCAATTGCCCAGGCTCCAAAACTGATCTCGGAGACCTGCCAACCCGTTCGTCCAAAATCACGGTAGTTCATCATCGTTCCTTTTCGCTCAGGTCGGGTATCCACCGCCCGCACCGCTTGCCACCCCACGTTCGGAGGCGACTCGCTGCGCGTAGGTATCGCCACGATAAAAGGCGACAGGGTCTTCCGGCACGCCCATCTCCTGGCGCGCCTTTTCGAGCAGAGGGCGGACATCCGTATGATAGGCGTCCATCAGGATCATGTGTGTTCCCAACACATCGCCCATTAACTGTCGTTCTCGCAAGGTCTTGAAATCCACAATCAGCGCTTTAGCGTAGGCGATCTGACAGTTGATGATGCTGAGCAGCATCGCCTCCAGCTTTGGCTCGATATTGTGAGACTGATCGATCATAAAAGCGACATATTTGGATCGAGGACCGGCAGCGACCAGCTCGAAGTAGATCTCGAACAGCTCCTGCGGGTTGTTCGTCCCAACAATCAGATCATCGTCTGCATAGCGGCGGGCGTTGAAGTGAAATCCACCCAGGCGTCCCTCGCTGAGCAGAAACGCCACGATGTGGGCGATATTCGTGCCCTGCGCATGATGTCCGGTATCGACCAGGACCTGGGCACGGTCGCCGACCTTGAGCGCCGTTGCATATGCCATCCCCCAGTCCGCCAAGTCTGTATGATAGAAGGCTGGTTCGAAGAACTTATACTCGATCAGCATCCTGGCGTCGTCTGGCATATGCGGGTAAACCGCCTGCAGGGCGGATTCCATCCGTTCTTTGCGCGCCGCAATACTGTCCTGCCCGGCGTAATTTGTACCATCGGCGAACCACAAACTGAGCAGGGTACTGCCGGTCTTTGCCATGATCTCGCAGCATTCCACCATGTGGGCGATGGCGTTTTCGCGCACCGCTCCGCTTGGATGGGTGATGCTGCCCAACTTGTAGTCGTCATCCTGGAAGAGGTTGGGATTGACCGCGCCAATGACGACGCCCTGCTGACTCGCGAAGTCTTTCAGCGCGTCGTAGTCGTTTGTCTTATCCCATGGAATGTGAATGGCGACAGAAGGCGCAACTCCGGTGAGTCTGTGGATGTAGCCCGCGTCCTGCAGCTTTTCGTGGATGTTGCGCGCGGCTCCCTGCCAGGCGAAAGTCTTGAATCGGGTGCCGCTATTGCCATAGCCCCAGGAGGGTGTCTCAATGTGCTGCTGTTTCAGCTGATCGATTACCCAAGCCGTGTCAATGCCGCGACTTTCGAGCCTGTCCACGAGAATGTTGTAATGCGATACGTTCATGGTGACCTTTTCAAGTAGAATGTTAGTTACAATAGGGTTTTGATCCCTTTCATTGTTCGTCAGTGTATGTTGTTCCGAAAGGCGTGTCAACATGCGAGAGTCGCTTTTCGTTGAGGAAAGACGTCGCCTCATTCTGGATAGTCTTCGGCAGGACGGGCGCGTGTCGGTCAAAGGCCTGAGTCAGAAACTGCGAGTGAGCGCTGTCACCATTCGCCAGGATCTTCGCGCGCTGGAAGATGAGGGACTGCTTGAGAGGACCTATGGCGGCGCAGTCCCTCACGAGAGCCAGATCAACCTTCCTGAACTGTCCTTTCAGAGCCGTATGCGAAAGCGGCGAAAGGACAAAGAAATCATTGCTGAAAGGGCGGTGAAGCTTGTTCAGGAGGGGTTCTGCGTGGCTCTGGATGCAAGCTCAACCGCCTATGCCGCCGCGGAGCATCTGAAGCAGTTCAGGAAGCTGACGATTGTGACGAACAGTCTGGTCATCGCCCAGGGATTTCTGGATACGCCGCAGATTCAGGTGATCCTTCCTGGTGGACGGATGCGGCGCGATTCGATCTCAGTCGTCGGCTTTCCGCAGGGGCTGCCAAATATCAATTTCAACATCGGCTTCTTTGGTGCGCGAGGTATCAGCCTGACCGTCGGTGTGACGGATATCGATGCCGATGAGGTCGCAATCAAGCGTGCGATGTTCGAACGCTGCGTTCACCCGATTGTGGTAATCGATGGCAGCAAGTGGGGACAGGTTGCCCCTTTCACTTTCATTCGTCCTGACGAAGTCCGCCACGTCATCACGAGCAGTGATGCGCCAATGTCTGAAGTTGAGCAGATGCGCATGTCAGGCGCGCTCGTCGAGATCGCGGAATTATGAGCTGCACCTTCGAGAACTTATTTGACATCCCTCTCCCGGCGAGTTAGACTGTTCAAGAATGAAAGTAAACGAAAACGAAGTGATGTAGTATTTTTTCGCTTCCGCCATCCCTGAGACAGACGGGGATGTATCGCCCGAAGACTGTCCAGCGTCTGTGGCGTTTTGATGTACGGTAGGACATCATGACCAAAGTTATTGCGGTTGATCTTGGCGCGGAATCGGGGCGAGTCGCGACGGTTGAGTTCGATGGGACGCGATTCTTTGTTGAGGAAATTCATCGCTTTGCCAATGGACCCGTGACATTGCGCGGAACGATGTTTTGGAACATTCTGCACCTGTGGCAGGAGATTTCCGCCGGCATCGAGAAAGCAAAAGAGAGCGCAGCAAGCATCGGGGTTGCCACCTGGGGCGTTGATTTTGCGCTTCTCGACCGTGACGATAATCTGGTCGCAAATCCAGTGCATTATCGCGATATGCGCACCGAAGGCATGATGGAATGGGTGTTTGAGCGCATTCCGCGCCGTGAGGTCTTCGAACGCACGGGAATCCAGTTTCTTACCCTCAATACGCTGTACCAGTATTCCAGCATCCTTCGGCGTTCACCCACTCAGCTAGAGGCTGCCAGGTATTTCCTGATGATGCCAGACCTGATCAATTTCTGGCTGACAGGTGAGAAAGTCTCGGAGTTTACCGACGCTACCACGACGCAGTTCTACAATCCGCTCCTGGGTGACTGGGACAGGCAGATGCTTAACCGTCTGGGACTGCCAACGCATATCCTGCCGACGATTGTGCAGCCGGGAACACGGATCGGTGCGTATCAAGGAGTCCCAGTTCATGCACCGGCATGCCACGATACGGGGTCGGCGGTCGTGGCGATCCCGGCAACGTCACCAGGATTCGCCTATCTGAGCAGCGGAACATGGAGCCTGCTGGGGCTGGAACTGCCGAAGCCTGTCATCACCGACGAGACTTACGCCGCCAATGTGACCAATGAGGGCGGTGTTGAGGGAACTTTCCGGCTCTTGCAGAATATCATGGGCTTGTGGCTGGCGCAGCAGTGCCGGGCAACGTGGCGCGCCGCCGGCACGGAATATACTTACGACGAGCTTGCTCGCCTGGCATCGGAGGCGGAACCGTTCCGCAGTCTTATTTTCCCCGACGACCCGAACTTCATGCTTCCTGGCGATATGCCGTCGCGCATCCGTGACTACTGTGCGCGTACGGATCAGCCGATTCCTGAAACTGTCGCTCAAGTTATGCGGACGATTTATGAGAGTCTGGCGCTGAAGTATCGCTACGCTCTGGATCACCTGATTCGCATCAGTGGGCAGACGATCAACCGGATGCACATCGTCGGAGGTGGATCGAAGAACGCGCTCCTCTGTCAGATGACGGCGGATGCGATTGGCAGGGAGGTCGTCGCCGGACCGGCGGAGGGCACGGTATTGGGCAACGCGATTGTACAGCTGATCGCTGTTGGGGCGTTGACGAACGTCGCTCAGGCGAGGCGGGTCCTCGCCTCCACGATTGATGCTGTCAGCTATCAGCCGAAGCACCGCGAAGACTGGGAAGGCGCTTACGAACGTTTCAGGAGATTGGTGCCGGAAGCAAGTCAGTAGGGGCAACGCGATTTCATGAACCCAATATTGACCTTGAAGTCCATATCGAAGTCCTTTCCTGGAGTACGAGCACTTCAAGATGTACACTTCGATATGGTTACAGGAGAAGTTCATGCCCTGTTGGGCGAAAACGGCGCAGGCAAATCCACGCTCATTAAGATCATCTCAGGGGTACACAAGCCTGACAGCGGCGAAATGCACCTGGATGGAAAACCGGTCACCTTCAGCAATCCGCGTGAGGCGCAGGCGGGCGGTATTGCCACCATCTATCAAGAACTAAGTCTTTACCCTGAATTGACGGTCGCAGAGAACATCTTCATGGGACACGCGCCGCGCCGTCAAATTGGACCAGTGAAGGTGGTCAACTGGTCGGCGATGACTTCACGCGCCAAGGAAATTCTCGCTTCACTGAATATCCACGACCTTGATGTACGCCGAAAAGTTGGCTCCCTGAGCGTCGGGAACCGGCAGCGGGTCGAAATTGCCAAAGCGCTTTCGATCAACGCGCGAGTCCTCATCATGGATGAGCCGACGGCAGCGCTGACAGAAGCCGATGTTATTCGGCTTTTCGAGATTGTGCGGCTCCTGCGGCAGCGAGGCGTCGCCATCATCTATATCAGCCATCGCCTGGGTGAAGTCTTTGAACTGGCGGATCGTGTGACCGTCCTTCGTGATGGGCAGTACGTCGGCACCAGCGCGGTCAAAGATGTCACCCCCGACCACCTGATCAGCATGATGGTAGGGCGCACCATCGACAACTACATCACTCAGGGTGTCAACGGCATTCTGTTCGCCGCCAATGACCCGGTCGCTATCGCCCCCGTTCTGACCCGCGCGCTCGAATCCGGTATCCATGTGGTCGGCTATGACGCCAACAGTGAGCCGTCTGCCCGCGAGTGGTTCGTCAACCAAGCCGAATTCAACGGCATTGCCAAGGCGATGATCGACAGCATGGTCGCCGAAATCGGCGCCGATGGCAGCTTCGCCATCGTCACCAGCACCTTCACCACTCCGAACCAAGCTCGCTGGATCGCCGAGATGCAAGCCTATCAGGGAAAGTGCTATCCCGAAATGACCTGGCTGGAGACGGTTGAAGCGCAGGAAGATAACGTCCTTTCCTTCAACCAGGCGACCACACTCATCAACAAGTATGGTCCCGACCTGGATGGCATCTTTGGCATGACCAGTGTCGCCACGCCAGCGGCTGCTGATGCGGTCGCGCAGGCGGGGCTGTGCGCGGTTGATGCGGTTGCCGGTGCGGCGGGCAGTGAAGAAGACGCGGTTGCTGTCGTCGGTTTGGCGACGCCGAACGCGATGAAGCCGTATGTGACAGGCGACTTCGCGGGCTGCGTCAAGTCAGTCGTCCTCTGGAACCCCATTGATCTCGGTTACGCGGCAGTCTACGTACTCCGCGCCGTTGTCGATGGCGAGTTTGCACCTGGCGATACATCCGTCATGGCTGGCCGTCTCGGTGAACTCCAGGTCGTCAATGGCAGCGAAGTGCTGCTTGGACCTCCGTTCATCTACACTGCCGAGAACATCGACGACTTCGACTTCTAAGAGCGCGGAAAAGGGGTGGAGGATTCTTCATCTTTCGCCGCGCTTTTGGCGCTTTCCAGTTATGACGCGACAGGCTTCAATCGGGGTGGCGCACAAGCTGCCCCGATCTGTTTATCAGCGGGAATACAGGAAGGAACCCCAATGACGGGCACAGCTCCACAAGAACTTATCACTATGACGCGGCAGCTGGGACAGCCGCATCTAAATCTGGTCATCATAGGGGAAGGCAACACTTCGAGCCGGGTTGATTCGCACACTTTCTGGATCAAGGCAAGCGGTCGGGGGATGCAGGAGATCGCCGAAAGTGGATTTGTTGAAATTCACTTCGAGGGCATTCTAGACCTGCTAGACAGCGACCTTTCGGGCGCAGCGCTACAGGAAGCGATGATGGCAGCACGAGTCGACCCGAACGGTCCCCGCCCGTCGGTCGAGGTTACGTTTCATGCCATGCTTCTGCAGGGCTGCGATGTCAGCTACATCGGGCATACGCATCCCCTGGCAGTGAACCGGCTGCTGTGCAGCATGCGCGCCGAGCAGTTCGCGCGCAACCGCCTCTTCCCGGATGAGGTGGTGCTGTGCGGACCGGAATCGGTGTTTGTCCCATATGTTGATCCAGGGCTGCCGCTGGCTCAGGCGATTCGCGCTCAGGTCAGACGCTATATGGACGACTACGGCGAAGCGCCGAAGGTCATCCTCATGCAGAATCACGGGTTGATCGTCCTGGGGCAGTCGCCGACGGAAATCCTGAATGTCACCGCCATGTGCGTCAAGGCTGCGGGAATCTTTGCCGGCGCTTGTGCGGTTGGGGGACCGGTCTTCATGTCCAAGGCGGACGTGATGCACATCTATCGGAGACCGGATGAGATTTACCGACGAAAGCTGTTCGTCGGGTGATCGGGCACGGCGTTCATGATGCCGCGCCCGTCAGCCCGTCAATAAGTCTGCTGTAGCAGCATGGAATTGCCGGTAAGCGTCAATCTTTTGCCGTGGGATCAAAAGCGTCGCGCAGCCCATCGCCGATGACGTACATGCACAGCACGGTGACGAAAATCATCAGCCCTGGAGCGATAACGAGATAGGGTCCCTTGGTGAAGAAAGTCTGAGCATTAGAAAGCATGTTGCCCCAGCTCGGGGTCGGGGGCAGAATGCCCAGACCGAGAAAGCTGAGCGCCGCCTCGACAAGGATGATGCCGCCAATATCGAGCGCCAGGGAAATGATGATGATCGAGAACAGGTTCGGCAGGATATGAGAGAACATGATCCTGATCGGGGAGGCACCGACAGCGCGGGCGCTGACGATATATTCGCGCTCGCGCAGTGACAGCGTCTCGCCGCGCACCAATCGGGTTGTGCCCGTCCATCCCAGGAAACCCAGAATGATGATCAGTGTTTGTGGGCTGGGGCGCAGCACTGCCGCGACGATCAGCAGCAGAAATAAGCTGGGAATCGAATTCAGCGTGGCGATGATCCAGTTGACCACGTCATCGATGACGCCGCCGTAGTAACCGGTGATGATGCCGACTGTGACGCCTATGGAGAGCGAAAGCAGCGCCGCCAGCGCACCCACCGAGAGAGAAACCTGTCCAGCATATAGAAGGCGGGAGAGGTGGTCTCGCCCAAGGTCGTCGGTTCCCAGGACGTGGGGATAATTCTCAGTCATGAAAGGCAGCAGGAAGGTTTTTTCAGTCTGGGTGCGCGTGGGGCTGACGCCCAGGGACTGCGAGAGGATCGGAGCACCCAGGAAGGAGAAGAGCAGCAGGAAGGTAATCACCGCCAGCGCAATCAAGGTAAGACGATCCCGCTTAAGCCGGCGCACCGCCAGCGCGGTCAACGACTGCCCGACGCGTTTCTCTTCCTGGACCATTTCAAGTCTAGCCACATTTGTCGCCATCATTCACCCTCGCGCTTAGTCAAACCGAATGCGCGGATCGATCACCGCGTAAAGAATGTCGGACAACACATAACCCAGGATAGTTGCCACCGCACCGATGATGACCACCGCCATGACGACCGGGTAGTCCTGTGCCGTTACCGCTTCGACCGCGAAGCGCCCCAAACCGGGCCATGAGAAGATCGTCTCGGTGATTGCCGCGCCGCTGAGCAGCCCGGTGATCGCCGGACCCAGGAAGGTCGCCAGAGGGATAGCGGCGTTGCGGGCACCGTGCTTGAACCACACGACACGGCTCGCCAGACCTTTAGAGTGCGCGGTGCGCATGTAATCCTGACTCATCACGTCCAGCATGGAGGCGCGCATGTAGCGCGAGATGACGGCGATCCAACCGGTCGCCAGGACAAAAGTCGGGAGGAGGAGATACTCGATGCGCCCCCAGAGGGGTGGACACCCGCCGACAAGGATGCGCGAGTCGCAGCGACCGCCCATCGGCAGGACTTGCAGCACGGATCCAAAGACCAGGATCAGAATCAATCCCAGCCAGAAGACTGGAATGGCGTTGAAGATGACCGCAAAAATGCGCGTCAGGTTGTCGAACCAGCCGCTCTTGCGCACCGCTGCGAGAATTCCGATGGGGACACCCAGCGCCATGCCTAGGATCAGAGAAGTTGCGCCCAACTCCAGGGTAGCGGCGACACGGTCACCGATCATCGACTGTACGGGCCGACGATAGAAGAAAGAACGCCCGAAGTCGCCTCGAATGATCCCGGATCGATCTCCCGGCGGCTCAGGTTCTCCGTCGCCATTGGCGTCGAGCGGCAGCAGGAACGAACTATCGGACACCCCGTCGCCGTCGGAGTCCCAGCGCATCCAGTCATCGCCCAGGAGCCAGCGCAAATACTGAATCGGCAGGGGATCGTTCAATCCCAGCTTCGCCGCCTGACGTTCTTTTTCGTACTGGGGAACGTTGGGACCGAAGGTGAGCGCAGCGACGGGCCCGCCTGGCGCGAAATACATCAACATATAAGAGAGGATAGTGATTCCAAAAAGCGTTGGAACCGCCTGAATGAGACGCCTCAGCGTGTACTTGACCATCGTAGACTCTGCTCCGTGCCGGCTTTTCCTAAGCAACCGCCCCCTCCTCCCCAGTCCGCGGGTCAGAGGGGGCGGTGTCGTGCCTGTCTAGCTTAGACTAACCGAACTGCTGCTTACGGGGTGGACAGCGCCCACGTATCAACGTTCCACAGCATCTGCGAAGGACGCGGGTCGAAGCCGGTCATCCCTGCCGCTGCTGCATACATACCGTCCTGCGTGAAGAGCCACAGGTAGGGCAGATCTTCCTGCATGATCGCCTGCATCTCGTGATAATACGTTGCGCGTTCCGCCGGATCGCAGCCAGGGACATTCTTCGCCTGGGTGTTCAGCTCGGTGAAGCGCGGGTTGTTGTACGAGGTGAAGTTGCTGCCGCCAGGGATCACGTCGCTGCCGGGGGTGAACAGCTGAGTCGCATCGGGATCATCCGGGTAGCCGTTGCGCCAGCCGAGGATGATGCTGTCGAACGTCTGGCTGTCCATGATGTCCAGGAGCGTGTTGAAGTCGATGGTCTGGAAATCAACACGGAAGCCGATCTGGGTGAGCTGATCCTGAATCAGCGTGCCGATCGCCTCGCGGCGGGTGTTGCCCTGATTGGTGTAGAGGGTGAAGGTCAGTTCGCTGCCTTCTTCTGCATACATGGCATCGGCAGTCGCTTCCAGGACGCCATCACCGTTGGAATCCGCCCAGCCTGCTTCCGCCAGAAGCGCCTTCGCGCCTTCGACGTCCAGGGCAATCGGAGGCAGTTCGCTGTGATATGCCCACGAGGAGGGGATGATGAAGGAGGTCATGCGGCTGCCTTCGTTGAAGACGGCTGCCGAGACCAGGGCGTCGACATCGACGGCTTTGGCGATTGCCTGACGGACGCGGACGTCGCCGAAGATCGGGTGGTGACCCTGGTCAATCGGGTTGCCGGCTTCGTCAAAAGCGTTCTGCGGGTTGTTCGGGTCCGCCTGATTGAACGCCATGTAATCCCAGGCGTTGCCAGGATACGGGTAGACCTGCGCGTCGGTGTTGCGAATGTCCTGACGGCGCGCCACCGAAGGACCATCGATGACGTTGAGTTCACTGGCGAGGAACTGCTCGACCATGACCGTCATATCCGGCACGCTCTTGTAAATGTAGCCGGTGGGGTTAACGAAGCCGAGGGTCGCATCACTGTAGTTGGGATTGCCGATCAGCGAAACCTGTTCGCCCGGGCGCAGCTCGCCAAAGTTGAAGACGCCGCTGGTGACCGTCGGATTCAGGTTGAATTCGGCGTCCATCAAGGTGGTGATGTCTTCAGGAAGGACGTGGGCGGGAACGACGCTCAGCGAACCGGCGTAGCTCAGCGAGGTACATTCGGCGGACGCCATCTGCACGACGACGGTGTAGTCATCCGGGAACGTCACATCGAGGATACCGGAGGCGCCGGTGGGATCGATGATGTAGCTGGCGGGAACGTCGAGAGTGCCCTCTGCGCCGAGCTTGATGGCTTCCCAGGCGTATGCCACATCGGCGGACGTGATCGGGGTGCCGTCGCTCCACGCCAGATCATCTCGGAGGCTGAAGGTGTAGGTCAGTCCGTCTTCGCTGACCGTCCAATCCTTGACCAGCGCGCCCGGCTGATTCGGGGCGATTATCGCCTGCTCAACATCGACGCCAAGGAAGCCAACCTGCATGAGTCCGATCACGCGCGAGCTGGCGGTGTCGCTGGACAGGACCGGGTTCATCGTCGCGGGATCGCCGCCGAGGTTGCCCTCAACGATGATGCCGCCCTCGCAGCATTGATCCTGCGCCGACGTGGGGATCACGACGAGCGCTGCGATGAGCATCACTGCGACGCTCACCGTCACGAGCCTGAAGAGTTTATTCATACCAACTATGCTCCTACCTTAATACGAAACAACCATGGGTGAACCCCATTCGCCTGACCTGCTGTTCTATGAAGATACACACAGAGCTGACTTTGGGTTCAAAGATGATGAAATATCATCCCCCACCTGGCATTGTAACAATCCCTCGCGGAAAATTCTAGTAATTCGCCCGAAAAACAAAACAACCTTTTGCAAGAAGTCCTTCATTGCGAAAGGTTGTTCTGTTTAAGGCTGCTGTCGGGGAGCCCGGATTTGAACCGGGGACCTCTTG
>JABWBO010000028.1 GCA_013360465.1 Anaerolineae bacterium
TGCAGGCATCGAGCGCGCCCTATCGGGAGAACGTCCTGACGCTCGACGGCGCGGCGATCACCCCAACCCTGACCCCGCTGAGCGTGAAGATCAGATAGCAGATTTGGCTTTCCCGCTCCGCGCGGAGCGGGAATCACGGCGTCGCCTAGCTACCGACCGCTGCGACGCTGGCGGTCGCGTTCCGCTTTTTGCTGCGCCAGCATGCGCTCTTTCTCCCGCGCCAGATCAGCCTCGCGGGCGGTCAGGGTCGGCTTGGGCGTGACGAGGGCGGCGATCAGCGCGAAGAGGACCAGCGCCAGCAGGGCGATCACCACCGTGACGATGATGCGCATGACTGTCGGATCAAGCTCACTCCCGGTGAAACCGGGGATCAGCCCTTCGAACCATTTCAGGGCGTCGGGGGCGATCAGCCAGCCGACGACGCCGAAGACGACGGCGACGATCAAGCCGAAGACGGGCAGCAGCGCCCGCAGTCCGCCGCCCTGACCCTGAGGTTTGCGCGATTGTGACATGATGTAGTCTCCTATGATTCGTCCCGCAGTCCGACCAGTTTACTCGTAGCGCAGCACATCGACCACCCGCTCGCGCACCGCTACCTGGGCGCTGAGCAGCGTGGCGATCACGGCGATCACCACCGCCGCCGTCACCAGCAGGATCGCCGTCGGCACGGCTTCGCGCGGGATGGGGATGGCGTCGCCCACGCCCATCAGCGTCATCAGCGCCACGCCCAGGGCGCTCACCCCGATGCCGATCAGCCCGCCCAGCAGACCGACGATGGTGTTTTCCAGCAGCATCACCCCCAGCACCCGCCGCGTCCCCGCGCCGACTGCTTTCAGGATGCCGATCTGGCGGCGGCGTTCCAGGGTCGCCAGCGAGACGGTGTTCGCCATCGCCACCGCCGCCGCCAGCAGCGACAGCAAGCCGACGATGGTCGGGATGGCGCTGAACTGGGCGATCAGCCGGCTGAGCAGTCCGTCGATGAACGACAGATCGAGCGTGAGTACGAACGGCAGTTCCGAAAATGCCAGCAGCGCCTCATTGAGACGTTCCGGCTCGATCTGGTAGATGAACAGGTCGGGCAGCCCCGAGCTGGGCGCGACTCCCGGCGGGATGTAGACCTGCCCGAAGCCAAACCCCGACGATTCGACGACGCCGACGACCTCGAAGGTCTGACTCTGCCCGCCAGTGCCGCCCGACCCGTAGCGAATCTCGACCTGCGCCCCGACCGGGACCGTGCTGAGCGTGTCCATGCCGGCGACGGGGCTGGCGGCGATCACCATCACCGGCTGACCGCGATCCGCCTGGGTCAGGTCGCGTCCGGCGATCAGCCGTCCGCTGCTCAGGTCGGGTTTGGTACTCTCCCGCGATTGCAGGACGACCCGGCGCATGGCGCTGCGGGCGCGGGCGGGCACTTCATCGGAGAACGGGAAGCTCACTTCGTAGGGTTCGCCGTTCACCGTCTCGATGGTCGCGCTGAAGCTGGAATACTTGGTGCTGTACTCCACGCCTTCTATCGAGGCGACGCGGGCGTCCAGCATGCCTTCCGCCAGCGCCGGGGCGAGCAGGCTGATGCCGGGGATGACCAGCACGTTGCCGCCGAAGTTCTGAGTCAGCTGGAAGTTGAGGATTTCGCGCGTGCCCACGCCGACGAAGGTGATGCTGCTGAGGGCGAACATGCCGGCGGCGAGCGCCAGCAGGGTGGTCGCCGTGCGCACCCGGCGGGCGCGCATGTTGCGCAGCGCCAGCTGCAAGTCGACCACGCCGAACGACGGGAACCTGCCGACCAGCCAGACCACCAGCCACATGATGCCGGTCAGGATGCCCAGGATCACCAGGGTGATCGCCACGCCGATGATGCCGATGGGGATCGAGCCGAGGATCTGCCCGGCAGCGCCGCCGATGACGAAGACGATCAGCAGCAGGGCGACCAGGCTTTGCAGCACGCCGACCACCGGCACATGGGTCTCGTCGGGGCGCAGGATGATCGCCGGACGGATGCGGTTGGCGGTCAGGACCGGCAGGATGCCGAAGACCAGCGTGACGACGATGCCCAGCGCCGCGCCGAGCAGGATCGCCTCCGGGTAGACGCGCCAGACGAGCCGCTGCTGCAAGAAGAGTTCGCCGTATTGATTGACGAAGACGCTGAGCAGCACCCCGGCGACCGCGCCGACCGCGCTGCCGATCAGCCCCAGGAGCAGCGACTCGGTCATGAAGACGGCGATGATCTGCCGCCCGGTCAGCCCGAAGGTCTTGAGCGCGGCGATCTCGTTGGTGCGCCGCGCCACCACCGCCAGCATGGTGTTGATGATGCCCACCCCGCCGATCAGCAGCGCGCCCAAGCCCATGATGACGATGAAGCGCCCCAGCGTGTCGGAGACCGTCTTGTAGGTTTCCAGCAGTTCGGGCAGGGTGGTCGTGAAGCCCGCCACCCCGACGCGCCGCAGCTGCGCTTCCGCGTCTTCAGGGGCGATGGTCGCTGGCAGCCCGAAGGTGATCACGTTGGGGTCGGTCGGCATTTGCACCGTCTCCGCCTGGGCGCGGTGCATGTAAACAAAGCCGAAGAACGAGGCGATCGGGTTGGTGATCGAGGCTTCCAGTTCCGCCGGGACGATGCCGGTGACGGTGAAGATTTCCGTCGTGTTGCTGACGCGCACCGTATCGCCGACCTGCAAGCCCTGCCCTTCGGCGAGGTTGCTGCTGATCACGATCTCGCGCCCGCCGGGCAGCAGATCGCGCAGCGAGACGCCCGCCGGATCGGAGGCGAAGACCTCGCCCGCCGGCGAGAAAGTCGTCGGGTCCACCAGGATGGTATTGATGAACTGTGGACGCCCAACCGTCGTCTCTTCGACCGCCGTCACCTGAAGGTTGCCGGTGCGGTAGTAGAAAGTCACCTGCGCGCCGTTGTCGTCCGCCCAGGTCTGCGCCGCTTCGACGACGCGGGGGAAAAAGACATCATCTTCGGTATCCGAACCGCCGGGGAAGATCGTGCCGCCCGAACCGTCGGTGGCGATGGTGATGTCGCCGTGCAGCGAATAGCGCGCGTTGTCGATCAAGGTGTCGCCAATCGCCAGCCCCAAGCCGCGCAGCGAGACGACGGTGGCGACCCCGGCGGCGATGCAGAAGATGGCGAAGATCGTCCAGCGGGCGCTGCGGCGCATGTTGCGGACCGCGTAGCCCAGGTAAAAGTTCCAGCGTGCGAACATGACATCATCCTGAATGTGATGATTCTCTGCGGGATTATACGCACAGAACCCCCGCCGCGTCGCAGGAGGTTTTCGTCAGGACGAGTTTTCTGACAGTCACCGCTGCTGTGTCAGCGAAAGTTTTACTGGTTCTACCGGATTCGGTGGTCTTGCACTTTGTTATGGAGACCTCACCCCAACCTCACCCCCTGCCCCTCGCCATGTGAAGGGGCGGTTGAGCGCAGCGAAACGAGGTGAGGCTTGAGGGAGCAACCACCAAAAACATTAGAACGAGAAGTTTTACATCTGGCGCAGCATCTTTTACAGATCGGGCAAATACGTCTAACATTCGCCGCTTATGGTGATGATGTCAGACCGAAAGCGAGATTACAGGAGACCTCTCCCATGAAGAAATCGATGTTCACCCTCATCGCCGTCGTCGCCCTGCTCGTCATGGCGTTTCCGATCATGAGCGCCTCCGCCCAGGAGTCGCAGAGTTCCCGCACGCTGTCGTTCACCGAGGCGCAGGTCAATGCCACCTTCTGGGTAACCAACCCGCGCAACCGCCACATCAGCAGCGTCTACGTCAACTTGCAGCCGAACCAGGTGACGATCACCGCCACCTACACGCAGCGGATCAGCCGCACCGGCGCGACCGAACGGCATCAGCTTTCTGTGACGATGGTCCCGGCGCTGGTCAACGGGCGGGTGCAGTGGAATGTCGCCGCCGCCAGCGCCGACGGGCAGCCCGCCTCGGCGGAACTGCTGGCGCAGATCAATGCGCATTTGGCGGCGTCATGGCGGCGCTGGGTCAGCAGCACGCGCCCGACGGGTCGGCTGACCGGCGTGACGATCACCGAAGAGACCATCACTTTCACCTATAACTGAGCGCCTCTCCTCCACCTCTTGCCGCCTCAGCCCCCCACGGCTGGGGCGGCGCTTTGCGTCTGCACCGGGCGCCCCCTGACCAAAGGCTTCGTCTTTGACGAGTTGGCGCGCCGCCTGTTATGATCATTTTCAAGATCATTTTCATACGGATGCGGCATGCGCCGTCCGTCGAATGACCGTGATAACCTGCTTCGGGAATCCTGCCGATGTCCAACTGGTGCAGCATCTTCTGCGCGACCGAAGATCGCGATTCCGTCATGGCTGCCGTGCGCGCCTGGCTCGCCGCTAACGGCTGCGTCCTCTATGATCCATTCAGCGTTATCCCCGGCGCATCCTACCCGGTCGCCGTCAAGCTGTTTGTGTCCCCGACGGCGCAGGGCGCGGGCAGCGCCTGGGTGCGGCTGATCCTCGCCGAGCCGGTTGCTGGGCTGGCGGAGGCGCTGCAAGGCGTCGCCCCGGCAGTCCTGTTCGATCTCGCCGGTGGATCCGCCGCAGGTGGGGCGACCTTGGCGGGGGTCGATCTTGCTGCGCTTTCCGGCGACGCGCAGGCGATGGCGAGCCGCGTCGATATGAAGCAGGCAGGGGCGATGGCAAACCGGCTGATCGGCAGCCTGGGCAAACGGCTCGGGGCGAGCGACGCCGATGCGGCGGCTGCCCGCGCCCTGCTGGCGGCGGCGCAGATCGACTGGTCGGGCGCGGCGGGGTCGCGGCTGATCGCCGAAGCGTTCCGCCTGGGGCTGCCCGCTTCGTGGCAAACGCCCGACTTCACGACGCTGCGCGATGCCTACGCCGTTCATAAGCGGCTGGAACGATCCCCGAATGCCCGCCTGTATCCCGGCGATGCCGAAGCCCGCGATGCTGTGCCGGACGCGCTGACCTATACCCCGATCTTCGGAGGCAAACGCGCATGAGTACTTCAGATCGCGACCGCTGGGACCATATCTACAAAGGGCGCACCGGGGAACCTGATCCGCCGCCTGATCCGCTCCTGCTGCACTATGCGCCGCCTGTGTTCGAGCGCGGCGAACCGCCCACCGCCCTCGATCTGGCGTGCGGCGTCGGTCAGAACGGACTGTGGCTGGCGGAGCAGGGCTACGTCGTCGATCTGGTGGACATCAGCCGTACGGCTTTGATGCGGGCGAAAGACGAAGCGGCGCGGCGCGGTCTGCGCACCGTCAACTTATTGCAGATCGACCTGGAAGAGCCGGCGCTGGAGCGCGACCACTATGATCTGGTCTGCGTCTTCCGCTACCTTCAGCGCGACCTCATGTCGGCGATTCGCGCCGCCGTCAAGCCGGGGGGACGCATCATCTATCAGACCTATAACACCCGCCGCCTGGACGCTCAGCCGGACGCCAATCGCGCCTATCTGCTCAGCCTGGGCGAGCTGGTCGGCTATTTCGGCGACTGGCGCGTGCTGCGCAGCGCCGAACCGGAAGCGCTCAGCCAGCTCGTCGCCGTCAAACCGGAGCGGCGGGCATGAACTCCGCCGCCTGGCTGCTGCGCGGACTGCTGGCAGCGCTGCTGGGCATGACTTCGGAAATCGTCCTATGGACGGCGCCGGATGCCCGCCCGCTGTTCGACTGGTTGGTGGTGAGCGCTGCCTATTTGGCGCTGAGCGCCTTCCTGCTCGACCTCGCCGCCCGCTGCCGCCTGCGTGATCTTTACGGGCTGATGGCGCTGACGGGCGTCTACGGGCTGATCAACGCCGCGCTGCTCAACCCGGCGACCGCCTTCGTCGATTTCCCGCGCACCTTCTTCACGCGGGCGATGGGCGGGCACACGCTGATGGGGCTGCTGGCGCTGGCGCTGTGGCTGCGCCTGACCGACGGCAGACCATTCAGCCGCGCCGGGCGCGCCGTCACGGCTGCACTGGCGGTGTGCCTTGGCGGGATGTGGGGCTACTGGGCGCATTACGCGCCGCCCGTCTTCGCCGCCGGCGCAGACACGCCGCTGATCGCCGTCGTAGGCTGGTTCGCTCTTTTTGTCGTGCTGGCGCTGGCGCTGACGGCGGCGCTGCGGCGGAGCGCGCTGAGCCTGCCCGCTGAGTCCTTCCGCCTGTCGCGCGCCGGCGGGGCGTTCGTCGTGATCGCCTTGCTGCCGGTGCTGGTCGCCCGGCTGACGTCGGGCGCGCTCGACGGCGTGCAGAGCGCCACCGTCGTGCTGTTCGCCCTGTTCTGCACCGGCATCATCTGGTTTCAGAAGCGCCGCAAAGGCGCGACCCTGCTCGACTCCCGTACGACCGCCGTGCCCCTCGGCGCGCTCGGCGTCCTGTTCGCGCTGATGCTGATCGTCGGCGCGGTCGGCTACCATCTGCCGCGCGGCGGCGGCGAGACCGACCCGCTGGCGGTGATCGGCTCGCTGCTGACCGCTTACGGTTTGGTCTGGCTGCCGCTGGTGACGTTTGTGCTGGGGGCGCGCGAGTTCAACAAGCAGGCGCGCGCCATGCGGCTATAATGATAGGTGTGTTGTGTTAGAGACTGTTTGCAAACTGCTCACCTCACCCCGTTTCGCTGCGCTCAACCGCCCCTCTCCAATTGGAGAGGGGCAGGAAACCGTCAGGTTTCCGGTAGTGATGGGCTGCGTCCCATCCGAAAAGACCTGCTCATGGACCCGATCATCCTCCTTCAAGGCAAACGTCTGCTGCTGGGCGTCACCGGCAGCATCGCCTGTTATAAAGCTGTCGATCTCGCCAGCAAGCTGACCCAGGCGGGCGCACAGGTCGATGTGATCATGACCGAAGCGGCGCAGAAATTCGTGACCCCGCTCACCTTTCAGTCCGTCACCGGGCGCGCTGTCTACACCGATATGTGGACGCCGGCGGCGGGGAGCGATCTGCCGACGCACATCGCCCATATCGGACTCGGCGAAGGGGCGGACCTGTTCGCCATCATCCCGGCTACCGCCGACACACTGGCGCGGCTGGCGGGCGGTTTCGCCCGCGATCTGCTGGCGGTGACGGCGCTGGCGGCGCGCTGCCCGCTGCTAATCGCCCCGGCGATGGACGGCGGCATGTATGCCAACCCGGCGGTGCAGGCGAACCTGGAGACCCTGCGGGCGCGCGGCGCGTTCGTCGTCGAGCCGGACGTAGGGCGTTTCGCTTCCGGGCTGGTCGGCAAGGGACGTCTGCCGGAGACGCCGGACCTGATCGGCGCGATCCGGCTGGTGCTGGGGCAGAACGGCGCGCTGGCGGGGCGGCGGGTGGTGATCACGGCGGGCGGCACGCGCGAGGCGGTCGATCCTGTCCGCTATATCAGCAACCGTTCCAGCGGCAAGCAGGGCTATGCGCTGGCGCAGGCGGCGCTGGACGCCGGGGCGCAGGTGACGCTGATCAGCGCCGCGCGCCATCTGCCGGAACCGCTCGGCGCGCTGGTCGTGCCGGTCGATACCGCCGTGCAGATGCGCGATGCGGTCCTCGCCCACGCCGTCGAAGCCGACGCCGACGTGCTGATCATGGCGGCGGCGGTCGCCGATTACCGCCCGAAGCACGCCGCCGAACAGAAGATCAAGAAGCTGGGCGGCGAAGAGCTGACGCTCGACCTGGTGCAGAACCCGGACATCCTGATGGAGGTGAAGGCGCGCCGCGCCCGCACCCACCGCCCGCGCCTGGCGGTCGGCTTCGCCGCCGAAAGCGAGCATACCATCGAGCATGGGCGGGAGAAGCTGATCCGCAAGGGGCTGGAGATGCTGATCGCCAACGACATCAGCGCCGCCGACGCCGGGTTCGAGGTGGATACCAACCGGGTCATCCTGCTGACCGCCGACGCTACCGAGCCGCTGGCGCTGATGCGCAAGACAGAGGTCGCTGAGGCGATCATCGCCCGCGTGGCGCTGCTGCTGGGAAACGGCAAGACGCCCTGATGATGCGCTACCTCATCGTCGATCTCGAAGCGACCTGCTGGCAGGACAGCAAAGACAATACCCGGATGGAGATCATCGAGATCGGCGCGGTCATGCTGCCGGCGTCGCCCGACCAGCCCGTGCTGGAATATCAGCGCTTCGTCCGCCCGATCATGAACCCGGTCCTCAGCGATTTCTGCACCGAACTCACCTCGATCACCCAGGAGCAGGTCGATACGGCGGAGGATTTCTCGGTCGTCTTCCCGGAGTTCCTGGCGTGGATCGGCGGCGCACCGTTCACCTTCTGCTCGTGGGGCGACTATGACTACCACCAGATCAGGCGCGACTGCGCCCGCTGGAATCTGGAAGCCCCGCAGGTGTTCAACGCGCGCATCAACGTCAAGAAGGTCTTTCGCAAGCGCCACCACAAGCATGTGGGCATGGCGGAGGCGCTGACGGTACTCGGTCTGCCGCTGGAAGGCATGCACCACCGGGGGATCGACGATGCCCGCAACATCGCTCAAATCCTGCTGACGCTGATGCAGGACGAGAAGGTGAAGCTGCTCCTCGCACCTGATTCTGCGCCTAAGCGGGCAAGGTGAAGCGGAAAAGCTGCTTGCTGCCCCGATAAGTTCGGAGAGTTTCATTCCAGCAGCGGCATCAGGACTGCTCCCATCTGCTCGCAGAGCGCTTCGATCATCGCCGCCGGATCATCAGCCTGCGCCAGCGCGTCGATGCCGGTGACGATCCCCGTCCAGCCTTCGCGGTTCCAGACCAGCGGCGCGGGCAGCGCCGGCGGGATGAAGCCATCCGGATACGGATAGGCATAGGCGTACAGGTAAGGGCGTGCATACTGCCCCTCGGTAAAAGGTGCGAAGCCGAAGTTGAGATGCGCTTTCGCCTCGTTCATCGCGGCGTTTGCCGGGCTGAAGACCAGCGTCGAAATGTCGAGATGATGCGCCCAGACCACCACCGGCGACAGATGTCCTTCCAGCCGCGCGCGGAAGCGGGCGATTCCGGTGAATGCCGCGTACTGCGCCTCGGCATATGCCCGCGCCACAGCGCGATCCGCCCGGTCGAGCCGTTCTATGCCGCTCACCGTTTCGGCTTTGCGTACTTCGGCAAGCGTCAGACGATCCTGCAGGGTGCGCAGCAGCGACGCCTGGGTGTGCGCCGTCAGGTCGATGGCTTCTCCGGCTGCGGCATCCTCTACCATCACCGTCAGCCCCGCGAAATTCAGCACCACGTGCATTCCGCCCGGCAGACGCTGCGTCCGCAAACCCGCCGGCGTCGGCTCCAAGCCCAGATGCAGGGCGTTGCGGCGGGCGGGCAGCACCGTCGCCTGAACCCGTGCGATCACCTGTGCCGCCTGGTGCAGGGTGTGAATCGTCGGTGTCCACGTCGTCAAATCCTGAAACGTCGCCAGAGGCATGTCCGCTCCTTTTTCGCTGCTGCGCATCGGCGCATCGCTGTCGATCAGCGATTAGACGCCCGGAATCGTCTTTTGCTACACTGCCGTTTGCGACAATGCGCTGCGCGGCGCTAAAATCCTCATCAAGAGTTCCTGATCAGGAGTTGGTATTCGTGGCAGCAACCGGCGCGTTCACGCTCGTGCTTCATGGGCATATCCCGTATGTTCGGATGCGCTACTTTCGCGGCGAAGCATGGCTGCACGAGGCGCTGCTGTTCAGCTATCTGCCGCTCCTGGAGATGCTCTACACGCTGCGCGACGAAGCGGCTCCGGCGCGTCTGACCCTCTCGTTCTCGCCTGTCCTGCTGGAACAGCTCGCCCACCCCGACATCGCCGCTCATTTCGACGCCTACGTCGCCGACCGCACGGCGGCGGCGGATGCCGACATCGCCTACTACGAAGGGGAAGCCTACAACGAGCATCTGCGCTACCTGGCGGTTTACCAGCGCAGCCTGTTCGAAGCAGCGCGCGCCTTCTACCATGACCGCCTGCGCGGTGATTTCATCGGCGGGCTGCGTCTGCTGCAAGAGAGCGGCATGATCGAGATCGCCGCCAGCGCCGCTACCCATGCCTATCTGCCGCTGATCAGCCGGCGCAGCAGTCTGCACGCCCAGATTCACGCCGGCTTGCAGTCGTACGAGCGGCTGTTCGGCAGGCGACCGACCAGCTTCATGCTGCCGGATCACGGCTACCGCCTCGGTCTTGAAGACGAGCTGGCGCGGCACGGCGTGCAGGTCTTCTTCGTCGAAGGACACGCCGTGCGCGGCGGCGACCCGACCGGCGCAGCGACCGGCGAAGTCCTGGGCGGCTTGGGCGCGGTCAAGCGGCAGTACGCCGTCGGCGACCGCTTCTTCGCCGACCTGCGCGACAGCCTTTCGACGCGCTACGCCTACACCATCGGGAGCAGCAGCGCCGCCGTCCTGGGGCGCAGCCACAGCGCCAGCTATCAGGTGTGGGGAGAGACGCTCGGTTATCCGGGCGATTTCGATTATCGCGATTTTCATCGCAAAGCCGGAACCAGCCGCCTGCACTACTGGCGCGTGACCGGCAAGAACGTCGGCGACGCGCAAAAAGATTACTACCACCCCGACTGGGCGAGCTACAAGATCGAGCAGCACGCCGAACATTTCGCCCATATGATCGGCGATCTGCTGCGCGGGCACTACCAGCGCCACAGCGACGGCGGTATCGTCATGGTCAGCTATCCGATGGAGCTGTTCGGCTGGCGCTGGCACGAGGGCGTCTCGTGGCTGGATCAGGCGCTGCGCCAGATCGGCTACAACCACGACATTCAGATGACCACCGCCGCCGAGGCGATCCGGCTCTTCCCCCCGACCCAAGCCATCGATCTGCTGGAAAGTTCATGGGGCGCGGGCGGGCGGCACTTCAACTGGAACAATATCGACACCGCCTGGATGTGGGAGGAGATCGCCCGCTGCGAGGCGCGCATGGAAGCGCTCGCCGCGCGTTACACGCAGCCGACCGAGGCGGAAGCGCTGACGCTGGCGCAGGCGGCGCGCGAAGCGCTGCTGCTGCAAAGCGGCGACTGGCAGCTGTTGATCTCCACCGGCGAGGCGCGCATGTTCGCCATGCAGCGTTTCGCTCAGCATATCGAAGCGTTCGACTATCTGGCGGATTCGCTCGACGCCGGCGAGGTCGATGCCCACGCAGCGCAGGAATTCTTCGAGCGCGATCACATCTTTGCCGACATGGATTACACCTGGTTCCGTCCTCGGTCGTAGAGGTTAGCGCGCCGTGCCCTGCCGGCAAGCTCTGGGGGCGCAATTCAGCGATTCAACAAGGAGAATGACGTGAACGTCTTGTTCATCAGCACCGAAGCCGATCCATTCGCAAAAGTGGGGGGACTGGCAGATGTCGTCGGTTCGCTGCCCAAGGCGCTGCGCTCGCTCGGCGTCGACGCCCGCGTCCTCATGCCCTTCTACGGGTTTATCGACCCGAACCGCTTTGGCATTGACTATCTGTTCAGCTTCGAACACACCAACCGACGCGGCACAACCCACGTAGACATTTTCACCACCGAGCGCGACGGCGTGCCTTTCTACTTCATGCGCGCCCTGCCGTTCTTCGGGAGCGAAAGCGCCGTCTATTCCGACTGGGACGGCGACATGCCGCGCTTCATCTTCTTCTGTCTGGCGGCGCTCGATGCCGTCGTGCATCTGCGCGGGCGCACCGGCTTCTTCCCCGACGTGCTGCACGTCAACGACTGGCACACCGGGGCGATCCCCTTCCTGGTGGATAACCGCCGCCTGTACGATCCCGAATGGCGCAGCGTCGGCATCGTCCTGTCGATCCACAACATGCAGTATCAGGGCGAGTACTGCGGCGGCTGGATGTTCGAGTACGGCGTGCCCGGTCGGCGTCACCCGGAACTGGATCGCCTGGGCTTCACCGACAACATGCTCGGCATGTCCATCGCCTTCAGCGATATCGTCAGCACCGTCAGCCCGCGCTACGCCACCGAGATTCAGTATGCCTACATGGGATTCGGACTCGACCCGCTGATCCGCTCCCGCGCGCCTGATCTGCACGGCATCCTCAACGGCATGGACATCGACATGTGGAACCCGGCGACCGACAAGCTGCTGGTCTCCAACTTCTCCGCCGACGATTTCCGCGAGAAGCGCCCGCCGAACAAGGCGCAGCTTCAGGCGGAAGTTGGGCTGCCCGTCCGCGATGATGTGCTGCTGGTCGGCATGGTCACACGGCTGGTCGAGCAAAAAGGGCTGGACCTGGCTTTCCCGGCGCTGCGCACGATCCTGAATGACACCGATATTCAATTCGTCGGGCTGGGATCGGGTGAGAAGCACTACAACGACGAACTTGCCGACATCGGCATCCGCCACCCCGACAAAGCGCGGACCTATGTGGGCTTCAACGCCGCCACAGCGCAGCGCATCTACGGCGGCTGTGATGTCTTCCTGATGCCCAGTCATTTTGAGCCGTGCGGCGTCGGACAGATGATCGCCATGCGCTACGGCGCGCTGCCGCTGGTGCGCGAGACCGGCGGTCTGGCGGATACTGTCGCCAATTACGACGACGGCGACGCCGAAAGCGGGACGGGCTTCGTCTTTCAGTGGCAGGAATGGCAGGCGGTGCTGGGGACGCTGCGCTGGGCGAATGAGACCTTCCACACCCGCAAGGCAGCCTGGGCGCGTATGCAGGAGCGGGCGATGCGCCGCGATTTTTCCTGGGATACCAGCGCCCGTGAGTACATCCGTCAGTATGAAGAGGCGCGCCGCCGGCATTCTGGATAGGTCCGCCGCTTTGTTCGCTTTCGCAGAACTGCGCTACACTCTGTCGTGAAAAAGATGACCTCATAGAGGAGCATATTTATGGCAAAGGTTAAGGCGGTTATTCTGGCAGGCGGTGAAGGGACGCGCCTGTTCACACTGACGCAGAAGCGCGCGAAGCCTGCCGTTCCGTTTGCAGGCAAATATCGCATCATCGATTTCACGCTGAGCAACTGCGTCAATTCCAACATCTTCGACGTACTCATCCTGACGCAGTACCGCCCCCACAGCCTGAACGATCACATCGAGCGCGGTCGCCCCTGGGACCTCGACCGTTCGTTCACCGGCGGCGTGCAGATTTTGCAGCCGTATCGCGGGCGCAACGATACCGACTGGTACGTTGGCACGGCGGACGCGGTGGCGCAGAACCTGAACTTCGTCCGGCGGGGACGCCCGGAATACGTCCTCATCCTCAGCGGCGATCACATCTACGAGATGGATTACGACGTGCTGGTCGATTATCACGAAAAGAAGGGCGCGGATGTGACCGTCTGCACGATCAACGTGCCGCTCGATGAAGCCAGCCGCTACGGCATCGTCGATGTCGAAGAAGACCTGCGCATCCGTATGTTCGTGGAAAAGCCGAAGAACCCGCCCGGCACGCTGGCGAATATGGGCGTGTATCTGTTCAGCTATCCCGTGCTGGAACGCCTGCTTGAAGAAGATCGCACGATGCCGAACACGTCGCACGATTTCGGCAAGGACATCCTGCCGCGCATGGTGCGCGAAGGCATGAAGATGTTCGCCTTTCCCTACGGCGGCTACTGGATCGATGTCGGGACGGTCGAGGCATACTGGGAAGCGCATATGGATCTGCTCGCCAGCCCGCCGTCGATCAACCTCAACGACCGCACCTGGATCATCCATACCAAGTCGGAGGAGCGCCCGCCCGTGATGGTACACAAGGGTGCGACCGTCATCGACAGTCTGCTCACGGATGGCACGGTGGTCATGCCCGGCGCGGTGGTCGAACGGTCGGTGCTGTCGCCCGGCGTCTTCGTCGGACCGAATGCCGTCGTTCGCGAGTCGGTGGTGCTGACCGACGCCTACATCGAAGCCGAAGCCGTCGTCGAGCGCTGCATCCTGGACAAGATCAGCGTGATCGGACACCGGGCGCACGTCGGCTCGTCGGCTCCGCTCGGCGAGCTGAAGATCACCTGCGTCGGCAAGAATTCGCATGTACCCGCCGGCTATACCGTCGGCAACGGCAGCATCATGGGCACTGATCTGCGCCCGGAGGATTTCGCCGCCTTCCCGGACAAGATCGTTCCCAGCGGCACGCGCATCGGCTACAAGGGCAAATAGCCCCCGCCTCATGCCGCAGGTCACCGTCATCGCAACCGTATTGAACGAAGGCGAGTCCATTCGCGTGCTGATGGACTCGCTTGCTGCTCAGACCCGGCGACCTGACCGGGTGGTGATCGTCGACGGCGGCAGCCGCGACAATACCCTCGAGGTCCTGAGCGCCTACGCCCACCGCCTGCCGCTCGTCCTGCTTCAGCGCCCCGGCGCGAACATCAGCGCCGGACGCAACGCCGCCATCACCGCCGCCGGCGCGGATGCGCCGGCACAGGATCAGGACGGCGATCCGATCATCGCCGCCACCGACGCCGGCGTGGTGCTGGAGCCGGACTGGCTGGAAAAGCTGGTTCAGCCGCTCAGCGCTGACCCCGCCTGCGCGGTCAGCGCCGGTTTCTTCCTCGCCGATCCGCACAGCGTTTTCGAGGCGGCGCTGGGCGCGACCACGCTGCCGGAGATCGACGAGATCGACCCGGCATCCTTCCTGCCCAGCAGCCGCAGCGTCGCCTTTCGCTGGTCGGCGTGGGACCGCGTCGGCGGCTACCCGGAATGGCTGGATTACTGCGAGGACCTGATCTTCGATCTGCGCCTGAAGGCGCTGGCGGAGGAACCCGGCGCGCGCCCGTTCGCCTTCGCATCCGGCGCGGTCGCCCACTTTCGCCCGCGCTCTTCGCTGCGCGCCTATTACAGGCAGTACTACCGCTACGCGCGCGGTGACGGCAAAGCCGATCTGTGGCGTAAGCGCCATGCCGTCCGCTATGCCACCTATCTGATCGGGCTGCCGCTGCTGCTGATTCTGGGAGCGGCGGTCCATGCCGGGTTCTGGGGGCTGCTGGCGCTGGGCGGGGCGGCGTATCTGCGCGCGCCTTACCGGCGTCTCCCGGCGGTGTTGCGCCGCGCCCGGACCGCCGGGCGCTTCCCCGTGACCCCTGCCGTCTGGCTGCGCGCCGCAGCGCTGATTCCGCTGCTGCGCGTGACCGGCGACATCGCCAAGATGATCGGCTATCCGGTTGGCTGGCGCTGGCGGATTCGCTGCCAGCCGCCGGAATGGCGTAGGTGAAGGATTGACGAAGCCTCACCCCGCGCGAAGCACGTGGGGTGAGGCGGGGTCAGACGACCTCTGTTGGCGTCTCGTAGACCCGACGGACAGCGCCGCCGCCCGCGATCTCGAACGCCGCGCGTGCGCGGATGTCTGCCGACGACGTGCCGATCATGATCTCGACCGTGCCCGCTTCGACCACGTGGTCGAGCGCCAGATTGAAGAAGCCGAGCTGTTCGACCGGCAGGCTGAAGGCGACGGTCTGCTTCTGCCCCGGCTCAAGCTGCACCCGCTTGAAACCCTTGAGGATCTGCAGCGGGCGAGTGACCCCGGAAACCTGCTGATGCGTGTAGAGCTGAACCACCTCACTGCCCGCCCACGCCCCGACGTTGGTCACGTCGATGGTGATACGTACGGACTCGCCGGCGCTCACCTGCATCCGGTCCAGCCGCAGATTGTCGAGCGTGAAACGGGTGTAGCTCAGACCGTAGCCGAAGGGGTAGAGCGGCTGATTGCTGGTCTCGACGTATTCGCCCTTCCAGTGCGAACGCCCTCCTGACGGGGGATGGCTGTAGAAGACCGGGACCTGCCCGACTGTGCGCGGGAAGGAGATCGGCAGTTTGCCGCCGGGGTTGGCGTCACCCCACAGGGCATCAACAATGGCGCGCCCGCCTTCTTCGCCGGGTAGCCAGCATTCCAGGATTGCCGGGATCGCCTCCGCCATCCAGTTCAGTGTCACCGGACGTCCGTTGATCAGCACCAGCACGACCGGCGTGCCCGTCTCGTAGACCGCGCGCACCAGCTGTTCCTGCACCCCCGGCAGATCGAGTACCGCGCGGTCGCGAGCTTCGCCGCTGGTGCATTCGTCGGTCAGCCCGGCTTTGTCACCCATCACCAGGATGGCGACCTCCGCCTGACGCGCCGCCTCGACGGCTTCGGCGAAGCCTTCCGTCGAAGGTCCGCGCACGCCGCAGCCCTGCGCATAGTGGATGACAGCGTCCTGCCGGGCTTCGCGCAGGGCTTCCAGCACGCTCTGCGCGGTGATGAAGTCCTTCGCCTCGCTGATGTCGCCGACCGGCGGCATGTGGAAGGTGTTTCTGCTGCGCATCATCTCCATCAGCGTTTCGATGTGCGCCGGGTAGGCGTAGTCGCCGAACAGGTTGCGCAGGCTGTCGGCGTTCGGTCCGATCACCGCGATAGATTTGAGGTCTTTGCGCAGCGGCAGCAGATCGCCCTCGTTGCGCAGCAGCACCAGCGAATCGCGGGCGATCTGGCGCGCCAGGTCGCGTTCGGCAGGCAGGTCGAACTGCACCGTATCGACATCGACGAACGGAGTCTCGAACAATCCCAGGGTGAATTTCTGGCGCAGCAGGCGCAGCACCGCCCGGTCCACCAGCTCCATCGGCACGCGCCCGGCTTCGACCGCCGCCTTGAGCGGCGCGCCGAAGGAATCCGTCCCCGGCAGTTCGACATCCAGACCGGCTTCCAGCGCCAGCCGCGCCGCTTCGGACTTGTCGCGCGCGATGTGGTGGTATTCGTAAAGCTGAGTCACCGCGAAATAGTCGGAGACGACCGTCCCGTCGAAGCCCCATTCTTCGCGCAGGATATCGGTCAGCAGCAGCTCGGAGCTGCCGCACGGCACGCCGTCGATCTCATGATAGCCGTTCATGATCGACGCCAGACCGGCGCTGCGCACCGCTGCTTCGAAGGGGTAGAGGTGAACCTCACGCAGTTCGCGCGGCATGAGGTGCGGCGGCGCCCAGTTCATGCCGCCTTCCGACATGCCGTAGCCGACGAAATGTTTGCCGGTAGCGACGACGCCGTCGCGCAGCGACTCGCCCTGGATGCCGCGCACATAGGCGCAGCCCATCTGCGCGATCAAATACGGGTCTTCGCCGAAGGTCTCTTCAACACGCCCCCAGCGGGCGTCGCGGGCGATGTCCAGCACTGGCGCGAGCGCGTGATGCCCACCGACCGAACGCATCTGCCGGCGGATCACGTCCGCCATAGACTCGACCAGCGCCGGTTCCCAGGTACTCGCCACGCCAATCGCCTGCGGGAAGACCGTCGCCCCGGACGCCATGTAACCGGAGCAGCACTCCTCGTGGATGACGGCGGGGATGCCCAGGCGAGTCTTCTCTTTCAGAAAGCGCTGGATGGCGTTGTTCAGTTCAGCGCTCTGCCGGGGCGTGACGTTGGTTGAGCCGCCCACACGGGTGACATGCCCGATGCCCTGGGCAAGCCGCGAACCGGCTTTTTCGCGGGAAAACGCCACCCCATTGACCAGTTCATATGCCCAGCAGCTGCCGATCTGCGCCAGCTTTTCGTCGAGCGTCATGCGCCCCAACAGATCGGCGGCGCGTTCATCGGACGAACGCGAAGAATCGAGGTAAAGCGGTTTGTCGGTCATTGGCAACCCTATCTGCAAGCGTTTGAGGACAGCCGCCCAGGTCGGCGCAGGAACGCAGACGAATGAGCGAAGATAAGAACCACAGATGTTTCAATAGACGAAATTATAGTGAACTGCAAATTGCAAGCGTTTGCAAGAAACTATAACAATAATTCGCGCGCAAGTCAACAGAGTGATGCGCACCAGGACAGATCGCAGAGCATTGATGACTAAGTATTTGAGGACTTCAGCCTATAATCAATACAGGAAACTGCGGCTGGGCTGAAAAATGATGGGCACAAAAACACCTCTGCATTTCGCGCTGATGTCCTTATTTATCCTGCTGCTGGCAAACTGTTCTTCCCCGACAGATCAGCCGCCTACGCCTTCCAATGGCGGAATACGAACCGGTGAGGGCAGCAGCCCGGTCGGCAGCCGCGTGAACATTGTAATCGAGTCCGTCGAAATCCATCAACTGCCGTTCGACATCATCGACGGCGATGCGGCGCAAATGCAGCTGATCGTGTTCTGGAGCGATGGCTGGCTGCTGGACCGGCATACGAGCTACTTCGGCAACAATGCGGTCACGATTCACGCCGGAGACGTGATCAGCGACCTGGGCGCTGGCTACGTTGGCTTCTTACCGGATCAGGTTGAGGATGAGGTTTATGTCTGGATCATCGCGGTCGATAGTGATGATCGTGAGATGTTAGTTGATGTGGGCGCGGGACTGCTGCTCGACGAGTTCGGACAGCAGGTAGAACACTGGGTGGAGCGCCGAATCGTGCAAACGACGGCGCGCACGAACATTGTCTCGTTAGTCGTCAGCACCATGCTTGATGTGCTTTATTCGGTTGTAGAACAGCCGGACCTCATCGGTCAGCAGGCGTTTCTCTTGCTGCGTGATGAGGGATGGAACAGCGGAAGCTACCAGCTTTCGACCGATGATGGAGGGATGACCGTCCACTATCGTGTCGAAGCTGTGCCTGCTCAAAGCGTTGCTGTTGTGGCAACGAGTCCACCTACCACTCCACCCACGCTTCGGGCAACCACGCGACCGACGACTACCCGTTTGCCGCAGCCAACGACAAACGGCAGTCGATGGCTGAATGGGACAATCGACACGGCAAGGCTGAATCTGCGTCACCTTCCGAGCGTTGATTCCTATGTGGTTTACCGCGTTTCGCAATATGATCGGGTTCGCGTTATCGGTCGAAATGCCTCCTCAGATTGGGCATTGATCGACGCCGGCATTGTGGGATGGGTGAACGCAGATTATGTTGTCATCGAGGGTGATTTATCCCGTCTCCCGTTAATAACCAGCCCGTCTCAATATCCTGAGTCAGTACTCCCCATCAGTTTTGTCTGCCCTGGCGCGAATGGTCCGAATTTCAAGATCGGAGACCGGTTTGTTGTCCCCTATGGAGATGGACCGAGCGGGGTATTCAACGAACCTGGACGCGAACCGGTCGTCGGGCGAGTTCCAGAAGGGGTTGGCGGGCGCATCATGGGCGCGCAGGTCTGCGCTGATGCTCCAGATAATCGCTATCTGATCTGGTATTACGTCGAAACGGACAACGGGCTAAAAGGTTATATGAACGAGAGTTACGCAGAAACGCCGATCAAGGCTATTGTGCCAGACTGAGCGGATCGTTTCTGGAAAAACCTGTGGGACATAGAGGCTCGTGCCCCACAGGCAAAGGTCCCGTCTCTCGTCGTATTTACCCCGCCGGCGCGGGCTGCGGCTCGACCTCGGTTGGTGTCGGCGCGGGCGGCGGCGCAGCAGCGGGCGGGATGTTCACCGAAGCCGGACGACGGCGGCGCAGCAGCGCCCACGCCTGGGCGAGGAGCGTCGGTAGGTACGCCCCGATGCCCATCAGCAGCGCCATGACGAAGGCATAGTTATTGATATGGTCGCCCTGCCGCGTGTAGATCAGCGGTGGGGCGAACTGCTCCCAGGTCACGTAAATCGGCAGGTAGATCGCGGCGGCGGCGAACAGCATGGCGATCACCGCCGGCACGTTGAACGCCGAGCGCAGCACGAAAGCCGCCGCGAAGCCCAGCGCCCCCGCCTGCACGCTGCTGACCGAGAACAGCCCCAGCACCGACAGGTTCGTAGAGGCGTCCGGTTCGAAGTACAGGAAGAACCAGGTGAAGACGTTCCACACCAGCAGCCCGGTCAGGTAGCCCAGCCCGGCGCTGACGATCAGCCTTGCCCACCAGTGCCAGAAGCCGCGCAGGCGTTCGACCAGCGCGCCCGCCAGCAGCACCACCAGCCCGATCACCAGACCGACCGTCGCGCCGGTCGAGAGCGACTTGCCCCAGCGTTCGGCGAAGAAGATCGCGGCGCTGGAAATCTGCGAATAGGCGTACCACCAGAACGCTGCCGCTCCGAAGAAGAACCCGGAGGCGTAGCGCAGGAACAGACTGAGCGGGTTTTCCGTCAGACGCCGCCAGGTATTGTCCAGCCAGGCGAACAGCCGCGCGCCCCGGCTGACCGAGGCGGGAAGCTGCGGCGCTTCATCGCGGATGTACGCCAGGGCGCGCAGCGCACCGCGTTCGCCCTGGCGCTGGCGATCGGCGATCTGCTTGATGGCGACTTCCGAACGGATGCGCCCGATGGCGCGGGCGGCGCGTTCGCGGGTGGCGTGACTGTCGGCTTCCAGCGCCAGAGTCGCCAGCACTTCGTCAATTTCCGAACCGAAGATCTCGGCGCGCCAGTCTGAAGGAGCCGTCAGTCGCAGACTGCTGCGCGCCGTCGTCAGCAGGTTGGCGAAGCGCGGACCCGCAGCCTTGACATCCTGCTGAGCGCGGGCGAAACGGGCGCGTTTTTCCAGGACCTGGATGGCGGCGATCTGCGCCGCCTCGTTGGTGTCGCTCTGCAGCGTCTGCGCGACCAGGCGGGCGATCTGCGGCGGATCGGCATCCGGCAGGTCTTCCAGGCGGCTCAGCGCCCGCACGCGCGCCGGCGCGCTTTCGCTGCGAATGGCGTGCAGGCAGACTTTGCGGCGTCCATCGTTATCGACCCGCGCCCACCAGGCGGCGATGTCCTGGTCATATTCCAACGCCCCGCGCAGCATCATCTCCATACCCGATTGGTCGATGCTCAGGGCGTTCTTTTCGGCGTTCAGATAGTAGTCGTTGATCAGCATGAAATGGGTGATGCCGAGCAGGAAGCGCCCCTGCCCGTGCATCCATGCCCGGTGGGCGCGGTTGTAAATATCGACCGCCTCGCGCAGCGCCATCGCCTCCGGGCTGAGGTCGTAGATGGCGCTGAAGTCGTCCAGCCCGCCCAGGTCGAGCTGAGTGGTGCGCTCGCCAGGGATGATGCGGTCTTTCGGACCGGTGATCAGCCCATCGCCGGGACCGGAGATGAGCGCGTCCAGGTCGGTGTTGAGGTTCAGTTCCGGCTTGGTGCGGGTGATCAGGTTGTCCAGCGAGTCCGAAAGCAGGTCGCTGTCGAGCCGCGCCGTCGCTGTGTCCATCTCGTCGGGGCGCGCCGGACGCCGCTCCGCCGGGCGAACCAGGATGCCAGAGACGGGCGCGGGGGTCTTTTCCAGCGCCCCTTCCAGCGATGACACGATGTCGCCGAGCGTCGCCGGGCGCTTGCCCGGATCGATATTTGTGCCGCCGCGCAGCACGGTGGTGAACTGCCCTGGCAGCTCGCGGCGCATCTTGTCGATGGCGGGCAGCGATTCGTTGAGCTGAATCTGCTTGAGCGCCAGGGGCACGGTGGCATCGAACGGCAGCTGACCGGTCAGCATGTGGAAGACCATGACGGAGAAGCTGAAGATGTCCGCCCGATGGTCCAGCACCTCGCTGGTGAGCTGTTCCGGAGCCATATAGAGGAGCGTCCCAGAACCGGGGTTGGCGGCGCGTCCCTCTGGACCCAGCACGGCAGCCAGCCCGAAGTCGGCGAGATAGGGCTGACGGTAGCTGTCGAGCAGGATGTTCGACGGTTTGAGGTCGAGGTGGATCACCTGGTTGGAGTGGGCATAGTCCAGGGCGTGAGCGACCAACCGCGCCAGCCGCAGCGTCTCCTCGACCGACATCGGTCCCTCTTCCAACAGGTCTTCCAGAGACCCGCCAGAGACGTAGCGCATGACGATGTAGAGCTGTCCCTCGTATTCGCCGAATTCGTAGATCGGCAGGATGTGCGGGTGTTCCAGACTGGCGATGGTTCGTGCCTCGCGTTCGAACAGGCGGACGGGGTTCACGTCCTGCGATAGATCGCGCGCCACCGTCTTGATGGCGACGGTGCGGTTCAGGCGTTTATCGCGCGCCGACCAGACATCTGCCATGCCGCCGCGCCCGATGTGTTCGATGACGCGGTACTGACTGAATTCAGTCCCGACTTCCATTCCCATGATGTGCGCTCTTCAGCAATACCAGTATGCCGAACAGTATAACGGAAAAAAGAGCGGCGCGGAAACGCGACATCACCCGGCGTCGAAACGGTACAGCCCGCAGTCGATCACCGGCTCGTAGCCGATCTGCTGGTAAATCTTGTTGGAGGTCGGGTTGCGCAGATCGGTATACAGGAAACAGAATTTCCGCCCGCTTTCCAGCAGAAGCCGACTGACCTCCGCCGTAGCGGCGCTGGCGTAGCCGTGTCCGCGCTTTTCGGGCGGCGTGTAGACGGGACCGATGCGCATACCGTTGGGGGTCGGTCCACTGTGACCAACCAGCGACACCGCGCCGCCGTTGGCGGGGTCATCCCACAGATAGAAACCCCGGATGACGAAAGCCATGCCGGCATGGTTTTCGCCGATGCCGGCATCGGCGAAAACGCCTAATCGTTCGCGCGACGTTTCCTGCGCCCCGAACGCCTCGACCTCGAACGCCACGATCCAGTCGATGACCAGTTCCCGGTCGGCGGGTGTGGCGCGGCGCAGCGCACCGGGAACGCCGACCGGTAAGCGCACCTGCGATACCTGGTAGATTCGTTCTGGCATTTCCAGATGATGCCCTGCGCCGGTCCGCGCCGCCCAGCGTTCGGCGAACCGCCGGGCGAGTTTGGCTTCGCCCACCACTTTGGGCAGCGAGTCGTAGGCGTTCAGCACATCCTCGACTACGGCGTCGAGGACCGCCGGCTGATCGCACAAGGACAGAATCAGCCCGCGCGGCGGGGTGCGCATCACCGTCAGCACGATCTGTCCCGCGTCATCCTCGACGACCGCCAGATAGGGCGGCTCCTGACCGTACTGTGTGCGGGTCTGGATCAGGCTGTTGGTGATGCCGATGCTCAGGCAGTGCGCCGCTTCATGGCGCATCCAGAAGGACTCGGCGCGGGCGTAATACTGGGCGGCGTCCGCATAGCGGGTGAGTTTCAGCATGAGGATCTGCTCCTAATGACAAATGTCATCGAAATGGCATGTACTTCATCACCCCGTCGCCGCTGGTCCTTGACCCATATTTTTCCCGGAACGACAATGCCGGCGTCAACCTGCGCCGCATCTCATGCCAGATGGTAAATAAAGGAAACGGACCGCCCATGACAACTGTTTCTGCCCGGACGGGCACGCCCATACCCGGATTCGTGATTGGTTTCGCCGTCATCATCGCGCTGACCCTGCTGACGCTGGAGATCGACCGCCTGGCAGCGGGGTTCTTTCGCGCTCAGGGAGTGGCGCAGAACCCCTTCGAGTATCCGCTGACCGCCGCCCTGGTCGGTCTGATCGCCAATGCGGTGCTGAAGCTGACCGGCTTCTATCAGCACATTCGCCCCGCCGTGCGCACTGAATTTTACCTCAAGATCGGCGTGATCCTGCTGGGCGCGCGCATCAGCATCGGCGATCTGCTGGCGACGGGCGCGGGCGGGCTGCTGCAAGCGCTGATCATGGTGACGAGCGTCTTCTTCTTCACCTGGTGGCTGGGCGGCAGGCTGAAGCTGCCGCATACCCTGCGCGCCGTCATGTCCTCCGCCGTGTCGATCTGCGGCGTGTCGGCGGCGATTGCGGCGGCGGGGTCGGTGCAGGCGAAGAAGGAAGAGATCGCCTATGTGACGGCGCTGGTCATCGTGACGGCGCTGCCGCTGATGGCGCTCATGCCGTTCCTCGCCGGGGCGCTGGGGCTGGCGCCGGATGTCGCCGGGGCGTGGTTCGGCGGCAATATCGACACGACGGCGGCGGTCATCGGCGCCGGCACGATCTACGGCGAAGAGGCGCAGCAGGTGGCGGCGGTGGTGAAATCGTCGCAGAACGTGCTGATGGGCTTCGTCGCCTTCGCGCTGGCGGTCTATTTCGTCAGCGTCGTTCGTAAGGGCGAGGGCGAGCGTCCCTCGCTGTCGCTGATCTGGCAGCGCTTCCCGAAGTTCGTCCTCGGCTTCATGCTGATGTCGCTGCTGGCGTCGCTCGGCATATTCGCGCCGGCGCTGAAGAGCAGCATCGCCAGCCTCTATCAATTCATCTTCGCCCTGGCGTTCGTCTGCATCGGGCTGGAATTCAACCCCGGCGCGCTGCGTCAGGCGGGGCTGAAGCCGGTGCTGGTCTACCTGGCGGCGACGCTCTTCAACACCGTGCTGGCGCTCATCGTCGCCTCGGTCATCTTCGGGGTGCTGTTTTGAGGACTAAATAGGGTCTCGCCTCTTTTCGACGGGTGGGCGAGCCGCCGGCTCGCCCCTACGGCACGTTGGTTGTAGGGGAGACCCGCCGGGTCTCCCGGTCTCCCGCTCGTGGATACGATTCGAGGTCCCGTTCTTAATCCCCGCGCACCCGCGCTTTGAAGTAACCATGCACGAAGCGGTAGAACTCCAGGGTATTTTCCGGGCGCTGCCGGTTCATGTCCAGGCGTTTGGCGACGCCGCTGTCCTGAAGCGTGCGGACATCCGCCTTCTCGGTGATCATCAGCGCCAGTTCGGGGATGCGCTGGAGATCGATTGCCAGGTCCTTGACCAATGTCCGCCGCTCGTAGAGGGCGATCACCGCCCACAGGCTTTCCAGTTCACCGCGAATCGCCGCCGGCGTCAGGGCGATCTTCTCGTCTTCCCCGAAAGCGCGCAGGGCGGTCTTGAGCAGGCGGTTGATCTGCTGGACTTCGCGCATCAGGGCGGGCGCGGCGCGGTCGCCGAGCGGGTGATTGGTCAGCAGTCGGTCGGTGCGCACGCTCAACCGCCGCCCACGCCCGAAATAGCCCGCCATCACCCGGAAAATGTCGAAGATCGTCTCGACGTTTCCCGCTCCGTCAAGCTGCGTCTGAATCTGCTCATCGGTGTCTTTGGCGTGGAAGCGGCGGTGACGGTCGCTCAGCACCACCAGCGCCCGACCGACATCGAGGATGGCATTGGCGATGGCGCGGCGTTCGGCGTCGGTCAGATTGCCATTCAGGCTGTCTAGATCACTCATCAGGCTGGGCACGCTCGGCAGGTTGCCTCGGTCGGTGTAGGTCAGCCCGGTGTCGTAGAGGAATTTTGCGGTGGTGTGCAGCGAATAGGCGTAGTCCGCCAGCTCTTCTCCGCCGATCAGCCGGCGCATGATGTGAGTTGCCTCCAGCGCCGCGCTGACCTCCGCGCCCAGGTCCAGTTTCAGTTGGGCGATCACTTTGGGGGCGAAGCTGTCGCCGCTCAGGCGGATGTAGCGCCGCAGCATATCCAGCCCGGTCGCCTTGATCTCCGCCGACCAGTCCAGGGAGCGGTAAATGCGCACCAGGGCGTCGATGGCAGAGTCGCCGCGCCGGATCGCCGCTGCCGGGATCAGGCTGGTGACGCGGGCGATGTAGTTCTCGTCGCGCCGGCGCACATGATAATCGAGCAGTTCGATGATCAGCTCGAACTGAATGGCTTCCAGGATCAGCCGGTTGCTGAAGACCAGACGGGTCAGCTCCGTCGCCGCTTCGTCCAAGCCCGGCGGCCAGTTATGCTGTTCCAGCGCGCCGTAATATGCCATTGCCAGGGGCAGCGGCTTCAGCCCCTGCGTGCTGAGCGCGCTCAGCGCCGGAGCGACAGCGGCGACTTCGATCCTGGTATCGTGGAACAACGCGCGCAGCATGTTGGCGAACTGCATCTGCTTATCCGGCGGGTAGATCAGCCGTCCCTGGCGCATCACGCCGGCAGCTAATTCATCGTAGCGCCCGCGCAGGAGCAGGATGCGCAGCAGATGATGCGCCGCCGCCGGACCGAGGCGCTGGACGGTGGCGTCGTCGCTCAGGCTGCGCACGATCCACAGGTAAGTGGTCTCCTGACTGCCCAGATCGACGGGGGCGGCGCGCGCCAGCAGCGCCAGTGCCGCCGCATCGATCAGGTCGCGCCGCTCTGCCAGCAGCGCCGCTTCGATCAGCCGGGTGATCATCAGCGGACGCCATTCCTCGCCGAACTCGGTGGCGATCTGCGCCATCAGCCCGACCGGGGGGATCGTCCGGTCGTCGTTATTGAGATAGGCGGCGAGCCGTTTGAGTCCTTCCGGGAGTTTCTCGATCAGCGGCTTCAGGGTGACGAAGCGTCGCCAGCGGTCGCCGGGCAGGGCGCTGGCTCCCAGGGCGAAGACATTCGCCGCCAGCGATTCGTTCAGGCTGGCGAGCGGCAGCGCGACCTCGATCAACTGCGGGATGATGCCCGATACTTCGATGTTCCACTGGTTCTTGCGCACATGGCGCAGGAAGGCGTTGAGCGCTTCGATCTGCCGCCGCTGCGCCAGCTGCTCGGCATAGGCGATGGTCGCCTTCTGGGTCATCTCCACCCAATACATGCCGCTGAAGCCGAACGGGTTGGAAAGCCAGCGCGCCAGCACACGGTAGACGCGGTCGGCTTTGCCCACCCCCAGGGCGTCGTCCATCTGCTGCAAGATGACCCGTTCCAGCGCCGGCTTGCCGCGCACCACCAGCGACAGCAGATCGGTCTGCTCGATCTCCTCCAGCACCAGGGCGAACGCCAGCAGGTGACGCACATAGGCGGCGCTGGTCGCCTCGTCCAGCGTGGGGTCTTCGGCGAGGATGCGCGCCACCTCCGCCGCTTCAATCGGCTGATTGTTGGTCACGGCGGCGTCCACCACCATGCGGCGGGCGGCGTAAGTCAGCGCTTCCGCCAGCGCTTCGCCGCGCTTCAGCCGCCAGCCGGCGACCGGCGTGAGGGTGAGCGTTTGATCGACGACCATCTGCAGGTCGAGCCGCAGCAGGCTTTTGATGTACTTGCTGTATTCGTCCGGCGTGCGTTTGCCATCCACCTGCCCCTTTTCCCAGTCGTAGATCAGCGCGTTCTGGGGCAGCGGCTCATCGGTGTAGAAGCGAACCTGCGCATCGACGCGCGTCGACGGCAGGGTGTGGGTGGCGAAGGTCACTCCGAAACGCGCCGGCGGCGGCAGCAGCGCCAGCAAGCCTTCGATGAAACCCGCGCGGGTTCCCAGATCGTTGGGCGCGCCGCGCACCACAATCTGTACCCCTTGAATGAGAGCGCTCAGCAGCGCCTCGACCACGTCCATGCGGTCGCGGGCGGCGCCCAGCAGCGCCAGCAGCGCCCGCTGTTGATCGTCGCCGCTGGGCGGGGTGGGCGAGAAGGTCAGGGGTGGCACGGTGTTGCCGACATGTTCATAGGTCGGCATCTGCCCCTCAACCAGCCTGGACAGTGCCGTCAGATTGCCGCCCAGCCCGCGCAGTCCTTCGGGCGACATCAGGATGACGTGGCGCATCGACTGACCCTTGCTGCCGATCTGCGCCTGCGCCAGCAGGAAGGGCAGCGACTTGCCGCGCACCAGCGCCCACGATCCGTTAGGCACGCCGGGCATGGGGGGGATGCGGCTGGCGTTCAGCGCCTCTTCGACCTGTTCGCTGCTGACGCCTGGCGAAGACGCGAGGAGCTGAAGTTCGCCCTGAGGGCGTCCCTGATAGAACAACTGACCATAGTAGAAGTGTTCCAGCAGAACACCAAGTTGAGCGGTTCCGGATGTTTGAGTGAGCATGGCGTCATGCGCCTGTTGGACAGTTCAAGCGCCTATAATCATAGCCGATTTGCCGCGCGTTGCCGACAGGGCGCTATAATGCGCTATACTTAGTGTCATAGGGTTCATTTGACGATCTCGGTTCACTCACACTAGGCAGCATCCAATCATGCAGCACTTCATCGATCTCGACGACTGGTCAGACGACTCAATACGCGATCTGCTGACCCTGGCGAGCCGGCTCAAGGCGGAACAGAAGCAGGGTGGCACCGCGCCGCTGCTGCAAGGCAAACACCTCGCGCTGATCTTTGAAAAACCTTCTCTGCGCACCCGCGTTTCTTTTGAAGTCGGCATGTCCCAACTGGGCGGGACCGCCCTGCGCATCGGACCTGACGAGATCGGCATGGGTGCGCGCGAAAGCATCCCCGACATCGCCCGCGCCATGTCGCGCTACGTGGACGGTATCATGGCGCGCGTCTTCGGTCATGAAAAAGTGGTCGAGCTGGCGCAGTGGGCGACTGTGCCGGTGATCAACGGCTTGAGCGCGACCCATCATCCCTGTCAGGCGCTGGCGGACGCCATGACCATCATGGAACACTGCGGCGCTGTGCAGGGCCGGCGGGTGGTGTTCGTGGGCGACGCCAACAACGTGGCGCGTTCGCTGGGGCAGGCGGTCATCAAGCTGGGGGCGCACTTCGTCGTCGCCTCGCCGCCCGGCTACGGCTTCGACGAAGAGGTGCTGACCTGCCTGGACGGCGACGCCAAAGCTTCGGGCGGTTCGCTGGAAGTGCTTTATGATCCCTTTGAGGCTGTGCGCGGCGCAGATGTCATCTACACCGATACCTGGGTCAGCATGGGACAGGAAGCTGAGGCGGCACAGCGCATAAAGGCGTTTGACGGCTATCAGGTGAACGCCGATCTGCTGGCGAAGGCGGGCGGCACGCCGAAAGTCATGCACTGCCTACCGGCGCATCGCGGGCAGGAGATCACCGACGAGGCTGCCGACGGCGCGAACTCGGTGATCTTTGACCAGGCGGAGAACCGCCTGCACGCGCAGAAAGCGATCCTGGTCCGGCTGCTCGGTTGAGCGGCTGACGACCTGTCACCAGCAGGCGGATAATGAGCGCACGACGAGATTAAGTTCATCCACATTCGGCGGGGTCTTGGCTGAGGGCGGAAATATGCCGGGTAATCGAGAAGCGTACGAACAGGCGATGAACGCAGGGCATAATGCCGCCTGGGATCAGGAGTGGCATCTGGCGGTCGCCGCCTACGGTCGGGCGATCCGCGAATTCCCCGACGATCCCGAAGCGCACATTCATCTGGGCTTGGGCTTGTACGAGATCGGGCGGCTGGAAGACGCGCTCAAGGTCTACTCGCGGGCGTATCAGCTGTCGCAGAAGAAGGACCCCATCCCGCTGGAAAAGAGCGCCGATGTGCTGGAAAAGATGGGGCGGCTGCGCGAAGCGGCGCAGCAGTACGCCAACGTCGCCGAACTCTACCTGCTTCAGCGCGACCTCGACAAGGCGATCCACAACTGGGAACGCGCCACACACCTGACTCCCGGTTTGATCCCTATTCACATCAAGCTGGCGCAGGCGTACGAGCGCATCGGCGACACCAAGAAGGCGATCTTCGAATACCTGACGCTCGCCTATAACTTCAAGCGCCTCAACGACATCGACAAAGCCACCAAGGTGGCGCAGCGCGCGCTGCGTCTGGACAAGGAAAACGCCCAGATCATCAACACGCTGCGCCTGCTAGAGACGGGCGGCGACATCCTGCCGCCGGTGGGCGAAAGCAAACGCGGCGACGCCGCCGACGAGGACGACCCGCGCCGGCGCATGGAGGAAGCCGAGGACGATCCCCAGGGTCCTCTGGGCGAAGCCGTGAACTATGCCCTGGGCGCGCTGGCGGTCTTCATCATGGAGAACAGCGACGGCATGAAGATCGCCGCCGATGCCTTGCAGGCGATGGAAGCGCAGCGGCAGCACATGAACGATACGGCGATTGCCGCCTACCAGCGCGCCGATTCGCGTCTGCGTCAGCCGTCGATCAAGATGAACCTGGGGGCGATGCTGCTGACGCAGAACCGTCCCGCCGACGCCATCAAGGCGTTCAGCGATGCCGTCGTCCACCCTCAGACATCCTCCGGGGCATACCACGCCCTGGGCAAAGCCTATCTGGCGCTCAAGAAGCCCAAGCAGGGGGTGCGTTCGCTGATCCAGTGCATCCAGGCGGTTGATCCTACCCCGACGCCGATGACCGAAGTACCGGAACCGACCATCTTCGAGCATCTGATCGACGCGCTGGACGGCACGACGGAAGAGAATCTGACGGCGATTGGGCTGCGGCTGGCAGCCACCATCGAGGGCGTCAAATGGCGCGAGAAGCTGGTGGACCTGCGCCGCCAGCTTGAGGAGACTCACCGCGAACAGGGGATGAAAGGCGTCATCGACTTCCTGATCGCCACCGACAGCGACCAGCTGGCGCGCTCCATCGCCCTGATCGACCGCTACATGCGCTCCGGCATGCTGACCCTGGCAATCGACGAGGCGCACCGGGCGGTCGAAATCTCGCCGTTCTACCTGCCGGTGCATGTGCGCATGGCAGAGATCATGATGCGCGAGGGGCGGGTGCGCAACGCTATCGCCAAATACAACGCCGTCGCCCGTTCGTATATGGCGCGCGGAGAGGATGAACGCGCCGCCGAAATCCTGCACAACGTCCTGGAGATCGCCCCGCTCGATGTTCAGGTGCGCGAAAGCCTGATCGAGCTGATGGAAGAAGAGGAACGCTGGGACGAGGCGCTGGACCAGTACATCGACCTGGCGGACGTACACCATCAACTGGGCAACTATGATCTGTCGCGCGACACCTACGCGCTTGGCGAGCGCATCGCTTCGCGGGTCAGCGCCAGCCCGGAGAAGATGGTGCGCATCAAGCACCGCATCGCCGACATCGATCAGATGCGCCTGGATATGCGCAAGGCGGTCAAGGCGTATGAAGAGATCATCCAGCTCGCCCCTGAAGACGAGCGGGCGCATCGTATGCTGGTCGATCTCACCTATCGGCAGGGCAATCAGGTCGAGGCGCTGCGTCGGCTGGATAAGCTGCTGGGCATCTACGCCCGCAGCCGGCAGGTGACCAAGATCACCCAACTCCTCGAAGAACTGGTGACGCTTTATCCGACCGATCCGGGGCTGAGGTCGCGGCTGTCGGCGATCTACCGCCAGCTGGGGCGCAAGATGGACGCCATCGTCCAGCTTGACGCGCTGGGCGAGCTTCAACTTCAGGCGGGGGCGCACAAGCAGGCTGCTGAGACGATCCGCCAGATCATCGCGCTGTCTCCGGACAACATCGACGATTACCGGCATCTTCTGACGCAGTTGGGCGGGTGAGCGGCGCACCGCGTCACTCCCTTCGCCAAGCGAGCCTGAATGGGCAGGGCATGAGGCCTCATGCTCCAAGAGATCATCTGTAGGCGGCAGTAGGATAGGCAAAACGTGGACCTCGTTTGGGCGCTCAGCAATCTAACTCCCAGCGCGATCATCGATATTTTGCTGGTCGCGGTGGTGTTCTTTGGGCTGAGCTTCCTGATCCGGGCGACTCAATCGGCGGCGCTGCTGCGCGGCTTGCTGCTGGCGATTATCCTGGCGGTCGCCGCCGCCAACCTGCTGGGGCTTCCGGCGCTGCGCTGGCTCGTCCAGAACGGCTTGGGAGCGCTGCTGGTCGCCATCCCGGTGATCTTCCAGCCGGAACTGCGCCGTACCTTCGAGCGCCTGGGACGGGCGGACAGCTTCCTGCGCGACCGCCAGCAGTACGACACCATCTGGACGCGGGTGATCGACGATGTTTGCCAGGCGGCGGAACGCCTTTCCGAGCGGCGGCATGGCGCGCTGATCGTGCTGGCGCGCAGTGTCAGCCTGGAGGAGTACGTTCGCACCGGCGTGCCGCTGGATGCTGAGGTCAGCCCGCAGCTGCTGCTGACCGTCTTCTGGCCCAAGACGGAGCTGCATGACGGCGCGGCGATCATCGGCGAAGACGGCAGGCTGGCGGCGGCGGCGGCGGTGCTGCCGCTGTCGTCGGCGCGGCAGTTGGGCACGCCGAAGCTGGGCACGCGGCATCGCGCCGCCATCGGCATCAGCGAGGTGAGCGACGCTGTCGTCGTGATCGTCTCGGAAGAGACGGGCAGAATCGCCATCGCCAACGCCGGGCGGCTGATCCCCAAACTGGACTCCAAGCGGCTGCGGACGATCCTGCTGTCGTTCTATGGACGGGAACATGAGCGGCGCGAAAGCGTCTTCCAGCGGCTGTGGCATGGGCTGCGTCAGCGGCGCGCCTTTGCGCCCGTCCGCCCGCCGACGCCGCCGCCGCCCGCTGAAGGGATGGAGCTGCACTGATGCGGCGCGAAGACGGGATGCAGCGGACGCTGCTCAACAATGCGCTGTGGTTCGCCGGCTCGCTGGGGCTGGCATTTCTGGTCTGGTTGGTCGCCGTCGTCCAGTCCGACCCGGTGGAACAGCGCTCCCTGAGTGAGCGCGTGCCGGTCAACGTGACGCCCAATCCCGCGCTGATCATCACCAACCAGAGCGAAGTACTGACCTCGGCGGTGGTGACCGTGCGCGGACCGCAGTCGGTGATCACGGCGATGACGGCGGACGACATCATCCTGAGCATCGACCTCACGAACCACGTCGCCGGGACATACAGCATCCCCATCGAGGCGCTGATCGCCCCGGAAAAACGGGCGTCGGTGGTGCGTATCACCCCGCGCACGCTGAACATCCGCCTGGAAACGCGCCTGACCGAGCTGAAGCCGGTCCGCGTCGAAATGACCAGCCTGCCCGCTGCCGTTTATGCCGTCGGTGAGCCGCAGATCGATCTCCTTCAGGTCGAAGTGAGCGGACCGGAAAGCCGGGTCAGCCGGGTCACCGAAGTGGTGGCACGGGTGGCGCTGGAGGATGCGCGGGCGGCATTCGCGGATGATGTGACGCTGGTCGCCGTGGACGCCGACGAGCAGGTGATCAGCGGTGTGACTCTCAGCCAGGCGGCGGCGCGTGTTACCGTCGAGGTGCAGCAGCGCGCCGATGTCGCCGAGGTGCGCGTGCTGCCCAACATCGTCGGCGAGCTGCCCCCCGGCTATGTGCTGACCCCCGATTTCAGCTACACGCCGCAGACCGTGATCGTGCGCGGTCCGCAGGATGTGTTGAGCGATCTGCCGGGGACTTTCTTCACCGAGCCGATCGACCTTTCCGAGCGGACGGGGAGTTTCGAGGTGATCGCGCTGGTCTCGCTGCCCGATCCTCGCCTGCTGGTCCTGACCGGCGGCAGCGTGACGGTGCGCGTCGGCGTGGCGGCGCAGCAGGTGACCCGCCAGTTCGAGCGCGTGCCGATCACCCTGATCGGCGTGGACCCGGCGCTGCTGTACGCGCTTGCGCCGACGGAAGTCACCGTGCTGGTGACGGGACCCGCGCCGCTGCTGGACGATCTCGATCCGCACGATTTGAGCGCGCTGGTCGATGTCGGCGGGATGCGGGCGGGGGAAAGCGCGCACATTACGCCGGTGGCGTCCGTCGGTCAGGACAATGCCGCGGTCAGCGCCTCGGTGCTGCCGGCGGAGATCGACGTGATCGCCCGTGCCGCCGAAGCCACGCCGGAAGCGACGGAAACGGTCGGGGCGTAGGTCCTGTTTTCAACCTTCTGATGACTTGGAAAAGGCGAGGGATGCAGCGTCTGCTGCACCCCTCGTTCGTCATTCATCCCTGCGACGAGGCTATGAGAAGCGCGTTACTGTACTGCGGGCAGCAGGATGACGAAGATATTCACCGGGACAGCGCTGCCATCCCCCATCGCTTCCATCGCCGGAAGCAGCAGCACCGCGTGGCACGGGTTGGGCGGGTAATCAGGATCGGGCGGATCGACAGCCAGGTCCTCCAGCAGGGCGTCGAAGTGGAAATCTTGCAGCATCTCTCCCCTTGTCAGGACTTTGACATTGCCCATACTCGCCGCCGCTTTGAGCATCTTCTGCACCGCGGGAAGCAGCAGACCGATCAGCATTTTTTCATCTTCGGGGTTAGTCGGGTCGAAACCGTCGTCTCCGGGCAGAGGGCAGGACTCGCCCGCCGCCGGATCGCCTACGGCAGGCAGCAGCAGCACCCCGGCGAGGCAGAATCCCCCGCCGATTTCCAGACAGGCGTCATCTTCGCCCCGCATCAGACGCGCGAAATTAAGCGAGAACTGATCGACGGGGATCACGGAACCGTCACCGGTCAGGAAGCGAATCCTCAGATCGCCGAAGTCGTAAAACTGCGGGCGAGAGCGTGAACCCGTCGGCGTCGGCGTGATGTCGTCGGTCGGCTCGTCAAACAGATGCTCCCAACCGGCGATGACGTACCCGTCTCTGATCGGTTCGTCTTCCGGCATCATCTGCGGCACGGTGTCAAAGTCGAAGATGACCTCAACCTTCGGATCGGGAGCATCGACATGGATGACCTGCGGCAGGTTGACGCACTGCCCATTGTTGATCAGCAGATCGCCGAATACCCATCCGTATTTCCCCGGCAGCGCCTCGCCGAAAATCCAAACATCGTTGTTCTCGTCGTAGTCGCGAAGCAGCGCTTCAAACTGATCTCCCGGCTGCATATGCCCAAGGATCGCCGAGTTGATCGTCGGCTCCTGGCGCACATTGACATTCTCGCTGGCTGTAAGCGGGACGCCGAACATACACACGTCGGTTGAATCCCATATCATGACCATCGGAGTGGGCGCTATAAGCGTCAGGTTCGGGACGATCCCGACAGGGCAGCCATTGGTGAATCCGGTTCCTGCCTGATCGGGGCAGCCATCGACGAAATCCAGCACACCGTCGCCATCGCGGTCAGGCGGCGCACCATCCCGCAGCGGGCAGCCGCCGTTTTCACGCGGACCCGGCTCTTGCGGACAGCGATCGACCGTATCCGGCAAGCCGTCCCCGTCGGTATCTTGTGCCTGAGCCATGCCGGTAAGTCCAAAGCTAGTAGAGATGAGCGCTGCCAGCAAAAAAACAATCATGAACCAGCGGTGCTGTCGCATTAATTTCTCTCCTGAGGCTGCAATAGGCATCTGATCAGTCGGGACAAACGCAGCAGATCTCTTCGCGGGTGCGTTTCGCGAGCTGTCACAGGTGTATCACGGCGTACGCCTATATCTCCTCCTCTCGTCAGGTTATGAACTTAATGCGCTTGTCCTATCTTATCAGTTCTTGATTATCGCACGTTTTTGGGTTGATGTGACGGAACAGGAGTCTTCCGTCCTCCAGCCGGGGGATGGCGCAGACGCGCTGAACAATTAGCGAAGCGCCAGCCCGACCCCCGCGCCGATCAGGATCAGCAGGGTAGCGTTGACCCGCCAGCGCAGCAGCGCCGCCATCGAACCGACCGCCAGCGCGACGGCTACCCCGGACGAAAGATCGAACGTCCCGCCCGCCGCGCTTCCGTCGAGCGCACCGAGCGGACGCAGGGCTTCCATAGCCAGGTTCACCACCGTCACCAGGATCGCCGCGATCACCCCGACGTTGATCCCGCTCAGGAAGGCGCTCAGAAAGGGACTGCGCCGCATCCGGGGGATCAGCGGGGCGGTCAGGATGACGAGGACGAACGAGGGCAGGAAGATGCCAATCGTCGCGGCGACAGCGCCCGGCACGCCGTCGACCAGATAGCCGACGACCGCCGCCGTTGTCGAGACCGGTCCGGGCGTGAACTGCCCGATGGCGATGGCGTCGAGCAGTTGGGTGCTGGTCAGCCAGCCAAAGGTGTTCACCAGATCGCCCTGGATATAGGCGAAGAGTACGTAGCCCGTGCCGAACAGCACGCTGCCGATCTTCAGGAAATACCAGAACAGATCGAGCGCGCCCGCCCGGACCGCTTCGCCCGCCGCCGCCGCTGCCTGGACGATCAGCGGTACGGGGACGATGGCGAACAGTGCCAGGATGTTCGGGTTCAGCCGCGCCGCGATCAGCGCGTAGATCACCCCGGTCGCCAGCATGACGATCACTTCGGGGATATCCAGCGCGACGATGCTGATCAGCGCTGCCGCAAACATCAGCAGATGCAGGCGCGTCTTGAGGGCGGTCGGCGCGAGCCGGTAGCCGGCGACCAGGATGATCGCCACGATCACCGGTTTGATGCCCCACAGCGCCGCTTCCACCGCCGGCAGCGCCCCGGTCGCCACGTAGATCACGGCGAGCGCCAGCGTCAGCAGGAACGCCGGGAAGATGAAGCAGAATCCGCTCAGGATTGCGCCGGGGATGCCGCGCAGGACGTAGCCGACGTGGATCATCACCTCGGTCGAATTGGGACCGGGGATCAGGTTGACGGCGGCGATCAGGTCGAGATAATGCTCGCGGCTGAGCCATCCCCGTCGGGTGACGATCTCGTCTTCGCCCATCGCCACGTGGGCGACGGGTCCGCCGAAGGCGACCAGACTCATGCGCAGGAAGAGGCGCGCCAGCGCGGTGTATGAGACTCGCCGAGGGGGGACAGGCGGCGTGGCAGTCATCGGGATTGCTCCGGCGTGCTGTCGGATCGCGCGGTGAAATGCAGGGGCAGGGTGATCCGAAACTCACTGCCCCGGTTCAGGCTGCTGCTGACGGCGATGTCTCCGCCGTGCGCCCTGGCGATCTTGCGGGCGATGGTCAGCCCCAGCCCGAAGCCGCCGTCACCGCCGCGCGCCGGGTCGCCCCGGTAGAAGTCGTCGAAGATGTGCGGCAGGATGTCTTCGGCGATTCCGGGACCATTGTCGCTGACGCTGATCATCACGCTGTCTTTGGCGCACGAAGCAGCGACGCTGATGACGCTGCCCTCCGGTGTGTAGCTCAAGCCGTTCATGATGAGGTGGCGCATCATTCGCTTGATCTGCGTGGGATCAGCCAGGATACTGATCGGATCGACACAGGGCATGAGCGTGAGCGTCTGATGTTTGCGCAGCGCCTCGTTCTGGGCGTCGCTGACCGACTGGCTCAGCAGGTCATGCAGGTCGGTCAGGCGGAAGCGAAAATCACCCGCTTCGGCTTTGTCGAGTCGGGACATGCTGATCAGGTCCTCCAGCAGGCGCTGCACGTGCGCCGCCTGCGCTTGCAGGACCTGGGTGTGGGTGCGCTGGCGTTCCGGGTTATCCGCTAGTTTGCCGATCAGGTAGATGCTGGTATTGATGACCGACAGCGGCGTGCGCAGATCGTGCGAGATGTCGCTGATGAAGCGCTGCAGGATGCGGACTTTTTCGCGTTCGACCATCAGCTCGATCTGCCGCTGCTGCTCCAGCTTGTGCGCTGTCAGATCGCGCAGGGTGACGATCCTCACCCGTTCCCCGTTGTAGAAGTGGCTTCGTCCGTTGAGTTCGACCGTCAGAACTTCCCCGCTCTTGTGCAGAATCCCGGCTTCAAAGGGCCCTTCGATCTCGTCATGGTAGCGCCGGAGTACTTCGTCTGCGCTTTCTGGGGCGACCAGATCGAGAATTTCTGTGCCGATCACTTCATCGGCGGAATAGCCGAACATCTGCTCGACCGCCGGGTTGACCAGCAGGATCGTCCCGCTTTTGTGGATGACGATGCCTTCCTGGGCTGCTTCCAGGAGGATAGTGGTGCGCTGGCGCTCCTGCTCCAGGGTGCGCCCCTGCTCTTCGATCACCCGATCGGCGTGGTCGCGCAGGGTCGCGGCGTAGGTGAGCATCAGCAGGACCAGCGGATCGAGGTAGAGCAGAGTCCCCAAGCCCTGGGGATTCCAGGGAGAGATCAGGATCGCCGCGCTGCCGGCGATCAGGCTCAGAATTGCCACCCGGATCATCGCCGCGCGGCGAAAGAGGAGATAGGCGCTGGTGGCGCAGGTCAGATTCCAGGCGGCGAGGACCTGCGGCGGAATGGGGTTCATCACCCACAGGATAGGGGGTAGGATGGCGATGGTGATCCCCAGCGTATTCCTGACCGCGGCAGCGTAGCCCGCGCGCACCAGCAGCGGCGCCGCCGCGCACAGGGTCGCCGTGATGAAGACGATCGGATCATGCACCGAGACGAAGCGATCCAGCACTACCCCGCCGAACAGGGCGGTGGCAGCGAAGACCAGCAGCCCGTTCAACAGCAGGATTTGCGAGCGGGCGTGCCGGTCTGTGACCGATGCCGGTGCGTCCAGCAGGCGGAGCGTCTTCTGGATGACGGATTGAATTAGTGGGGATGCCAGCCAACGCCTGACCATCAAGGAAGTTCCAGGGTATGACAACAGCGCTCATTATAGCCTTGTGCTGAAACCTGAGAAAACGAGGAGGAATTGCGGTGAAAAAAACCTGATAGATCACAGGTGGAAACGCCGCCGCCTTTTCTCTATACTCGTGTGCGTTTCATGAAGGCGAGTGTACAAAGAGGTGTACTCATGGTATTTGCCGCCATCAAGCAGCAGACATCGACCTACAACACGATTGACAAAATCGCCGAGGCGCTTGGCAGCCAGGCGGACTATCTCCTCAAGCATACCAGCCAGACCATCGATAAAGCCGACCTGCATCTGCCAGGACCGGACTTCATCGACCGCGTCTGGTTCAGCAGCGACCGCACCCCGCGCGTCCTGCGCAGCTTGCAAGCCATGTTCGATCACGGACGCCTGGGCGGAACCGGCTATCTGAGCATCCTGCCGGTGGACCAGGGCATCGAACATGCGGCTGGGGCTTCCTTCGCGCCCAACCCGATCTACTTCGACCCGGAGAACATCGTCAGGCTGGCGATTGAGGGCGGCTGCAACGCCGTCGCTTCGACGTTCGGCGTGCTGGGGTCGGTGGCGCGCAAGTATGCCCACCGCATCCCTTTCATGGTGAAGATCAACCACAATGAGCTGCTGACCTATCCCAACCAGTTCGACCAGGTGATGTTCGGCAAGGTCAAGCAGGCGGCGGATATGGGCGCGGTCGCGGTCGGCGCGACGGTCTATTTCGGATCGCCGGAAAGCACCAAACAGCTGGTGCAGGTGGCGGAAGCCTTCTACCAGGCGCATGAACTGGGGCTGGCGACCGTGCTGTGGTGCTACATGCGCAACCCCGGCTTCAAAGTCAACGGCAAGAACTACGAGACCGCCGCCGACCTGACCGGGCAGGCGAATCATCTGGGCGTCACCATCGAGGCAGATATCGTCAAGCAGAAGCTGCCGACGATCAACGGCGGCTACAAGGCGCTCAATACCGGTTCTTCCGGCTATGGCAAGCTGGACGAGCGCATCTACAGCCAGCTCAGCAGCGATCATCCTATTGACATGACCCGCTACCAGATCGCCAACGGCTACATGGGGCGGGCGGGCTTGATCAGCAGCGGCGGCGCGAGCGGCGACAATGACTTCGCCGAAGCCTTGCAGACGGCGGTGATCAACAAGCGCGCCGGCGGCATGGGCTTGATCAGCGGGCGCAAGGCGTTCCAGCGCCCGATGAAAGAAGGCGCGGCGCTCCTCAACGCCATTCAGGATGTCTACCTCTGCGAAGAGGTGACGGTGGCGTAGCGAAAACAATCGACCGTGTGGTCGTTGATCATCCCGGTCGCCTGCATCATGGCATAGCAGATCGTCGGTCCGACGAACGTGAAGCCGCGTGACTTGAGCGCCTTGCTCATCGCGCGGCTTTCCGCTGTCTCTGCCGGAAGATCGGAAAGCACCGCCCAGGCATTCTGAAGCGTGGTCCCCTCGACGAACGACCAGAGAAAATCGGAAAAGCTGCCCAGGTCCTCCTGAACCCGCAGGACGCAGCGGGCGTTGTTGATAGCAGAGGCGATCTTCGCCCGGTTGCGCACGATGCCGGCGTCTGCCAGCAGGGCGGCGGCTTTGGCGTCGTCGTAGCGCGCCACGACTGCCGGGTCGAAGCCGTCAAAGGCTTTCCGGTAGTTCTCGCGCTTACGCAGGATGGTCAGCCAGCTCAACCCCGCCTGCGCGCCTTCCAGGCACAGCCGCTCGAACAGGCGGCGGTCGTCGCTGCGGATCGGCACGCCCCATTCCTCGTCGTGATAGCGCACGTAGAGCGGCTCGCCCAGGTTGACCCAGGCGCAGCGCGTCGGTTCAGTCATGGCTTGTCCCTATCCGGTTCGTGCAAGCTGTCGTTTCATCGTTACGATTCTAGCGCAGGGCGGCGCGCCGGCGCTCACACGATGACCGGCAGAGTCAGCGCCGAAGGATGCGCGGCGTCGTGATAGACGGTCTGCACGATCGGCGTCAGCGTCGTATCGCGGATCGGGTCCGCGCCGCCGGTGTGGCGCGTCCAGAGCGGATGCCCGCTCCCGGCGATCACCAATCGGATGCGGTCGCCCTTTTCAAAGCGGTACGCCGTCGCGCCCAGGTCGATCTCGACGCGCAGACTGCCGTCTGACTGCCCTTCCCCGCACGCCGCCGCTGCCCGAATCAACCCGTCGCACAGGTTGACCGACGTGCCCTGCTTGTTCACGACGCACAGCCGCGCGAAGAAATCCGCCGTCTCGCAGGGGGCGCTGTGGACGTAGAGCGCCAGCCGCACCGGACCGACGATCTCCAACGGCGCAGCCATGCCCGGCGAAGTGTGGACCAGCACATCGGGGCGGCGTTCCATCTCTGCGTTCGAGGCGGCTCCGGCACGAAGCGAGAACTGCGCGCCGCCGGCGATGGGCGGCGGCGATGCCGGATCGAAGGTGAACGTCTCCGGGGCGGCGGAGCCGGGGACCACGTCCAGCCTGCCGCCGCCATCCAGATACCAGCAGCGCGCCTGATGCGGCGGCGGGAAGGCGTCATATTCCCGCCAGCGCCGGCTGCCCAGCATGAACAGACGGACGGGTTTGCGGGGTTTTTCTGCCGATGGGCGCGCCCCGGCGTTGAGGGTCTCATCGAACCAGCGCACCGCCATACCCAGGGTGTTCAGCATCAAGAAGGCATAGCTGAAATGCACCCAGTTGCCGATCACCATCTGCGGCGCGCCGCCGGCGGCGCGGAGCGCGGCGTAATCCTTGAGCAGGGCGCGCAGGAAGAAATCGTACCAGCCGCCGACCAGCAGGACCGGCGCGGTCACTTTTTCTATCGCTGGGGTGGGGAAGTAGCGGCGCAGATTCTCGCCGTCCCGGTGCTCGTTCAGCCAGGTCTGATAGTAGCGCACCGTCCCCGGCGGCAGCGCGTCGTCGGCTTCGATCAGCGGCAAATGCTGGAAGGCGCGCCGGGCGCTGCGTTCTACGCCTGTCACCAGCGCCGCGCTGGAGAGCAGGGGTCGGCGCTTGTAACGTTCCTGCAGGTTGAGGATGGCGATCCAGCGCGCGCCCAGGTCGAGGTTGAAGACGCCATCGTGGAACGCCACGTCGTAGACGTCGGAGGCGGTGATCATCGGCATGAGGGCGCGCACTGCCGGGTGATCTGCCGCCGCCCACTGGACGATCCCCAGGTAGCTCGACCCCCACATGCCGATGGGACCGCACCAGTCGCGTTCGCTCAGCCAGGTGAGGGTGTCCCAGCCGTCTTCACGTTCGAAGCGGAAGGGTTCGAAGGCGCTGCCCGAATCGAAGCGTCCGCGCACGTCCTGGACGACCACGCCATAGCCCTGTTCGGCGAAGCGGCGGGCGCAGAAATCGGTCATCAAGCCGAACGCGCCGGCGGCGGCGTTGCGCCCGTACGGCGTGCGGATCAGGATGGTGGGGTGCGGCGGCGGAGTCTGCGGGATGTAGCGGTCGGCGATCAGCTTTGCGCCGTCGCGCATGGGGATGACGACGCCGCGCAGGACATCGACGCCGCAGCGCGGGGCGGGCAGCCCGACCAGGCGCGCGAAGATGCGCCGGCGGATGAGCCAACCGACGATGACGGCGATCAGGATCAGGATTGAGATGAGGCGCTGAAAGGTCTTCGTGATCCACCTCCTTACTGCACCTGATCATAGCGTAACGCGATTCGTCAGCAAGGGATAGTGGCGATGCTGGATGCCCCGTGCAAATGCTGGCGATGGTGACATTTGGCACTGGCATTAAGAGGTCTTCATCCCTACGATATTGGTAACGGATAATGCAGAGGGCGTGGCTGAGCAGACGCTCCGTCACGGTGTTGTTATCCAACGCCCACAACCCCATATCACGCGCTGCTGTTCGCGGGCGCTGCCGATAACAACCGGCGGTGCCCGCGTTTTTTGCCCCAGGTGCGCTCAGGAGGATCAACCATGATCGGCTGGTGTGACACGTGCCGGATCGCCGAAGAGTGGGTGATCTGGGATCACGTCAGTTTGCAGCAGCAGGCGGCAGAGGCGCTGGAAGAAGCATCGCCCGCCTGATGGATTGGATATGAAGTGGGGCTATCGGACCGGATCGCCCCACCAGGAAGCAAACCTAGTGAATCACAGATTGCACTCCATTTGGCAGTTCGCCGGGGGCTAAAGCACCCCGGCTAAGCATACAGACTACCCCACTGAAGGGGATAAAGGAGCGCCTTTAGTGCGCTGGTCTTCACTTAGCCGATGGGCTTTAGCCCTCGGCGGCGCTCGCGAATCAAGCATGATGGGTCAGAATCGTGATTCACTGAAACCGCAGTACTCGCAGCAGCCGCCAGCACGTTCCAGCGTGGAGTCGCGCAGCTTCGCCGGCACATAGCTCATGTTTTGCCCGCCAGCAGGAGCTGCGCTTTTGTCTTCGCCAGTGATCACCCCGGACTTCGCTTCACGCCGTCGCCATCGATGCGCGCAGCCGTCCCGTCTCCACATACTGCGCCAGGAACGTCCGCACCAGCGCGCCATCGACCGTGGCGCAGCGCAGCCCCGATCCATCCAGCGCGCTCTGCGTCAGCTTCGTGCCCAGCGCGTAATAGGCGGTTTCGCTCACGCCCAGCATGCGCCCGGCAAACTGGATGTGGAAGAAGGGCAGCAGCGGGTGCAGCGGGTTGGTCATCGGGTCTTCGTGTTCCTCGATGGCGTCTACCCATTCGTTGAACGGCAGCTTGCGCACGGGATAGCCCGCCTCGATCACCGTGTCCATGATGTTGCTCCAGGTGATCGGGTCCGGGTTGAGGATGTGGAAGACTTTGCCGACCGATTCCGGCTGGCGCGACAGATGCACGATGGAACGCGCCGCGTAATCGACCGGGGTCATGTCCATCGCGTTCTTGATATCTGGTCCATAGCCCGCCTGAATGCAGCCGATCAGGATGCGGGCGACGAAATCGTCTTCGTTGGAGCGCCCATTGCGGCTGTCCCCGACGATCAAGCCGATACGGTGGATAGTGACCGGAATGCCCCGGTCGGCGGCATGGCGCACCACCCGCTCGGAGACGTATTTGGTCTGGAAGTAGCCGACATCCGGGCACTTTTCGGCATCCAGCGCGTCCGTCTCCAGACCGCCCTGGGGGATCGCACCGGGGACGGATTTGAAGCCAAGCAGGATGCCCAGCGACGACACGAAGTGGAACGGTTTGGCGCGCCCGGTCGTCGCCAGCCGCAGCGCCTCGACCGTGCCGCCCACGTTCGCCGTGCGCAGGAATTCGTAAGGGGCGATGTAGCTCAGCTTGCTGCCGACGTGATAGATCACCTCGACCCTGCGCGCCAGCGCCGCGAAATCGTCGGACGACAAGCCCAGCAGGGGGTGCTTGAGATCGCCGATGACCGGCGTGATGCGCTCGGCATAAGCCTCTTTCCACAGCCAGTAGTGCGCCAGGTTCTTGCGAATACGCGCCATGCCGTGAGCGACGTCATCCGCCCGCACCAGGGCGTACAGATGCGCCGGGGTGGTGTCCAGCAGTTCTGCCATCACATAGGCTGCGACGAAGCCGGTCGCCCCGGTGATGAAGATGCGCGCCGGGTCGGCGGCAAAGTCAACCGGTTCGGACAGTGGTTGAATTTCTTCTGGGAGGATGGCGTCCTCATCTAGAAAACTGGCGGTCATGCCTGTCATTACGCTCGCTCCATAATCATCTTGGCGGTTCTCTTCTTTTCATTATGAAGAGGAAGGAAAATCACCGTTGATGCTGATGATCGCTGTTTGATATGACATTGATCCGTAATTGCGCCGTGATACCGAGACTAGAATAAAGACATGAAGTTATTCGCCCAAAGAGGCTTTGTTGATGCGCCGCGAACTTCCGTTGTTGCAGAAAAAACCGGGCGTCTCCCTCGTTTTGAGCGGCGGCGCGACGAAAGCCTTCTATTTCCACATCGGCGTCCTGAAGGTCCTGGACCTGGAGAACATCTCTTCAATCGTCGGGACCAGCGCCGGGGCGGTCGCCGGGACTCTGGTTGCCAGCGGCGTTGAAGCGGATGCGCTGGTCGCCTCGCTGTATCAGAAATCGGTGTACGTCCCGCGCATCGATACGGTCGTGAAGCGGTTGACGGCGGCGATGGTCTTTCAGCCGGCGTTCGGACACATGGCGAGCCAGGGCGCGCATACGCTCTTCGCCGGGCTGCGCATGATGCTGACGCTGCCCACCGTGCATCGCGGCGATGTCGTCTCGGAAATCCTCGACCGGCTGATCCTCAGCCAGCGCCACGCGCCGAGCTTCTTCAACGCCTCGGAACTGGAAAACCTGATGCGGGCGCTGCTGCCTTCCGACGATTTCCACGACACACCCATCGATCTCTACGTGACCGCTACCAGCCTTGACGAACACAAGCGCGCCGTCTTCAACGCCCACGTCGATTATGACGACGGCGTCAACGCCTTCATGACCGATGTGCCGCTGCACCGTGCCGTGCTGGCGTCGAGCGCCGTGCCGGGCATGTTCGAGCCGGTCAAGATCAAGGACCGTTACTATATCGATGGAGAGGTGCGCCAAACGCTGTCGATGGACATCGGCTTGGCACTGGCGGATACGGTGATCTGCTCGCACACCTATCACCCGCTGTACATGTCCAACGGCGAGACCGTGCGCGATGAAGGCTGGTACAACATCGTCAAGCAGTCGGTGCATATCGCCCTCTACGAACGCATCCTGGGCTGGCGCGATGTGTATGAGCAGCAGTTTCCCGAAAAGCGCATGATCTGGATCGAACCCGACCCGGAGGACCGCGAATTCTTCCTCGCGCCCGAATTCTCGTTCCGTCCAGAGCTTCAGCGTCGTCTGGTCGAAAGCGGCGAAAGGGCAGCGCATCGCGCCCTGGATAAGGCGTTTGCAAGGACTTGATCTGTCTGGCGTGTCTCGACTGTCCCACCCGCCGCTGCTGGGGCTTCGCCGGTGTTCACTGAATAATGACAACTGCTTAGGGGGCAATGCACCATCATGCGCGCGTATTCTGACATCCTGGGTTCGGTCGATTCAGCGTTTTACTACGTGGAGCGTTCCGAGACGCCCATGAATATCGGGGCGCTGACGATTTTCGACGGCAGCCTTGATCTCGATGAGTTCATCCGCTTCATTGAATCGCGCATTCCGCTCTGTCCGCGCTACGCGGAGCGCATTGTCCAGGCTCCCCTGAACCTCGGCGCGCCGACCTGGATACGCGACCCGAATTTTTACGTCAGCGACCACATCCGCCGCGTAGAGCTGGAGTCGCCAGAGGACCTGGGGGCGCTGCGCCGCCTGGCGGGGCGGTTAGCCGCCGAACCGCTGGATCGGGGACGTCCGTTGTGGGAAATCATCCTCATTGATGGGCTGCCCGGTCAGACGGCGATGCTCTTCAAGGTCCATCACTGCATGGTCGATGGTCTGGCGGCGGTCGATCTCTTCAATTTCCTGCTCGATGTCGCCCCGCGTCAGGTCCCGCAGGATCGCCGCTTCATCAACAGCGCCCCCGCGCTGCCCAACCCGTTCTCACTGCTTTCGGACTCGCTCACGCGCGATCTCACCCACCAGGTCAGGCTGCTGCGCAAGGTCGGTACGGAAGCGGTCAAAGTGTTCGGCAGCCTGACGCGCGATCAGGAACGGCTCAACATGCTGGTCGCCGCCGCTCATCTGATCAGCAACAACGTCAAGCCGATTCAGAAGCTGCCGATCAACGGCAAAAATACCGGCGAACAGCGGCTGGTGTGGGCGGAATTCGCCCTTGACGACATCCACGCCATCCGCGCCAAGCGCAAGGCATCGGTCAACGAAGTCATGCTGACCATCATGGCGCGCGCCGTCGAACACTATGTCAACGATCACGGCGGGACGCGCCAAGCCTTCCTGCGCGCGCTCGTCCCGGTGAATGTGCGCACGGCAGAGGAAAAAGGGGATTACGGCAACCGCATCTCCGTCCTGCCCATCGATCTGCCGTTCAACGTGCCGGACCCGCTGGAACACCTCGCCGCCGTCATGAAATACAGCAAGGTGATGAAGGATTCCGGGCTTGCCTATTCGATGGATCTGATGCTGACCCTGCCCTCGCTGCTGCCGGCGGTCATGCACAAGCCGATCTGGGGACTGGCTCCTGTCGCCTTCTCGCTGCTGGCGCACACCTGGTGTACCAATGTCGCCGCTCCGCCGATTCCGGTCTATCTGCTCGGTCACGAACTCAAGCAGGTCTACGGTTTCTTCCCGCTCAACCCCTCGATGGGGCTGGCGAGCGTGATCGTCAGCTACAACGGTCACATCACGCTGACCATGGTGGCGGATGAAGGCATCCTGGTGGACGCCGATGTCCTCGGCGTCTATGCGCAGTCGGTCTTCGGCGAACTCTGCCGCGCCGCCCATGACGACGGCCTGGTGGTCTTCGCCCGCATGGATTCCAACCGCGCCCACGACGACCTCCACCAGGCTCATCCCGACTGGTTCGCCCGCGACGCCAGCGGCCGTCCCCACAAGGCCGGCGAGCTTTTCGTCACCTGCATCAACGGCCCCTATTACGAGCAGCACATTCCGGCCATCCTGCGCGAGATCGCCGGACGCTACCGCCCCGAGGGCTTCACGGACAACAGCTGGAGCGGCCTCGGCCGCGGCACGATCTGCCATTGCGACAACTGCCGCCGGAAGTTTCGCGAACGCTCCGGCCGGGAACTGCCGGCCCGCAAGAACTGGGACGATCCGGCTTACCGCGAGTGGATTCGCTGGAACTACGACCGCCGGCTGGAGATCTGGGATCTCAACAACCGCATCACGCGGGAGGCGGGCGGGCCGGACTGCGTCTGGTCGGGGATGATCAGCGGCTCGGTCGGCGCCGCCTCGGCGAGTTTTCGCGACCTGAAGGAGATCTGCCGCCGGGCCGACATCATCATGCTCGATCACCAGTCGCGCCGGGACGAGAGCGGCTTTCAGCACAACGGCGAGGCCGCCAAACGGCTGCACGGTCTCCTCGGATGGGAGAAGCTGATCCCGGAGAGCATGGCCCTGTACCAGGCGGGCCGCCCGGCCTTCCGCCTCGCCAGCAAGCCGGCTCCCGAGGCACGCCTGTGGATGCTCGACGGCATCGCGGGCGGCCTGCAGCCGTGGTGGCACCACGTCGGCGCCTACCACGAGGATCGCCGCATGTACCGGACGGCCGAGCCGATCTATCGCTGGCACGAACAGCACGCCGCCTATCTCACGGACCGGCAGCCGATCGCTTCGATTGGCGTCGTCTGGTCGCAACCCAATCAGGATTTCTTTGGACGCGATGAGGCCGACACGCTGGTCGAATCCCCCTGGCGCGGCATCACGCAGGCGCTGATCCGCGGGCGCATCCCGTATCTGCCGGTGCACGCCGACGACCTCGATCGCGCGGCACCGGGGCTGGCCGCGCTGATCCTGCCGCGCTCGGGCCTGGGCCACAAGCACGGCATCGTGCTCGGCAACCTGGTCGGGCTGATCGATTCCGATTACCAGGGGCAGATCTTCGTCTCCACCTGGAACCGCGGCCACGAGCACTTCACGATCCAGCCGCTCGAGCGCATCGCTCAGCTGGTGGTGGTGCCGGTGCTGCAGGTGGCCTTCAACGTGGTCGATTCCTTCGATGAAAGCGAGCGCGGTGCGGCCGGCTTCGGCAGCACGGGCAAGCACTGATGCGTCACCCGGGCATTCCCACCGGCGTGCATGTGCTGCTCGAAAGCGGCGGCCAGGTGCTGCTGATGCGGCGGGCCGGCACCGGCTTTTTCGATGGGCTCTACAGCCTGCCCGGCGGGCACGTGGAGGAGGGCGAATCCCTGCGCGCCACTGCGGTGCGCGAGATGCGCGAGGAGCTCGGCATCGAGCTGGCCGAAGATGCCCTGGCGGTGCTCGGGGTGGTGCATCGGCGCTCCGACACCAACCGCATCGATTTCTTCCTGCGGGCGCAGGCCTGGCTGGGCGAGCCGCGGATCGCCGAGCCGAACAAGTGCGACGACCTCCGCTGGTTTGCCCTGGGCGCCCTGCCGGAGGCCATCGTGCCTTATGTGCGCGATGCCCTCGCGGCCGGCGCCGGGCCGTGGATCGCCGAGTCCGGCTGGGGCTGAGCTACCGGATAAATGACAACCCGGCTTGCGAGCCGGGTTTTTGTTGCCTGCGTCGGGCCTGTCGGCGAGCGGCTTACTCCGGTACGGCGAGCACGCCGTTGCCGAAGCTGATGCTGTCGGCGCCGGCCGGCGTGGCCGCGATCGGTGGCAGGTTGGCGGCGCTGATGTCCGGTGCCGAGCCAGCCGTGCCGCCCCGCGGCGTGGTGCGCACCACTTGCGAGGCGGGCAGCGCGGTGCCGTTCTTGAGGTGGGCGTACATCAGGTCCATCCCCTGGTTGAAATACACGTGCAGCGGCACGAGGCGGGTGTCGTAGCCCGGCAGCGCGGCGTTGTCGATGAAGGCGTCGAAATGCTGGGCGTTGGTGACCTCGTAATAACGCAGCCGGCTGGCGGCGCCGTCGGCCTGGCGGCTCATCGCGTAGTAGGCGCGGGAGGCGTGGTTGACCGGGATCAGGGTGTCCGAGCGGCCCGACACGATGATCGTCGGCTTGCCACCAAGCCGGCCTTCCATCTGGACCTCGCGGATGCCCTGGCGGACCCGCTCCGACTGGGCGAGCAGGGTACCGGTGAGCGCCGCGCCGCTGACCGGGTCGGTGCCGGTGACGAGGGCCCGGGCGCACAG
>JABWBO010000135.1 GCA_013360465.1 Anaerolineae bacterium
GATCTGCTGCCGGGCGACAAGGCGCGCATCGTCGGGGAGATCGAGCGGCGGCACGGCGCGACGCTGATGGTCGGCGATGGCATCAACGATACGCCGGCGATGGCGGCGGCGGCGGTCAGCGCGGCGATGGGCGCGACCGGCAGCGCCCAGGCGCTTGAGACGGCGGACGTCGCGATCATGGGCAGCGATCTCGCGCATCTGCCTTTTGCGCTGCGCCTCGCCCGCTTCGCGCGGTCGCTCATCCGGCAGAACATCGCCATCAGCTTCGCTGTCAAACTGGGATTCCTGGCGCTGGCGCTCAGCGGCGCGACCTCGCTGTGGCTGGCGGTCTTCGCCGACGTGGGGACATCGCTGCTGGTCACGCTCAACGGGACGCGCGCCCGCCGCTTCGACGATCAGCCCGTCTGATCGGCGCGCTTCTGGCTGTCGAGGATCATGGCGATTAAACCCTCGATGCTCAGAGTCCTGCCGGACTCGTAGTCGTCGGCATGAGCGGACATATCCAGCGCCGCCCGCACCGGGTCGAAATAGATCTGGCGAAGCTGCGCGGTCATCGCCGGGTGACGTTCGACGCTGCCCAGCAGCATCGCCGCCTGCATCGCCTGCCCTTCATGGATCATCACCTGCGCCCAGCCGATCAGCGCTTTGAGGACGATGAACAGCGCCGGGATGCGCTGCGCGGTGACCAGCCCCTCATAGAGATGGTATTTGGCGGAAAGCACCTCGCCGGCGCACGCCTGGACATAGCCCACGCTGGCGTGGCTGTTGGCGATATTCCATCCGTCCTGGGCGCCCTGCCAGATGCCGAGGGCGATGCTGAAGCTGCGAATGGCTGCGCCCGTCTGCCTGCGCACGAGATCGAGTTCCGCCAGCGAATTCCGGCAGCTCGCCACGCCGCGCAGATCATCGGTCGTGCTGCGCTGTTTCATGCTTTCCAGCAGCGACGACTCCGCCTGCTCGTAATCGCCGATCAGGGTGTAGACGATCCCCAGATTGTTCAGGTCATCGCTCAGCCCTCGTCCGTCGGCGATGCTGCGCCGCATCTCTACCCCCTGCCGCAGGAAGGCGATGGCTGCCGGGTAATCGCCCCGCAGACGGGCATGGATTCCCAGCTGGTAGTAGCTGTCGCCCAGCCCGCGCACATCGTTGACCTGGCGGCGCAGCATGACGCTCTCTTCGAGCGCCTGCCGCGATTTCTCGTAGTCGCCGCGAAAGCGGTGGAGCATGCTGATGAAGTGCAGGGTGCTGGCGATTCCCCGGCTGTCTTCGTTGGCGCGCCGGCGCTGAAGGCTCTGCTCATACCAGTCGAGGGCGAGGTCGAAGTTGCTCTGGGCATAGGCGGTGTTGCCCAAGCCTTCCAGCGCCCTGCCGACGGCATCTTCGTCGTTCAACCGCTGCGCCAGCTTCAGGCAGTCGGCATAGGCTTCGGCGCTCAGCGATGCCTTGCCCAGGAAGTAGTAGATCTCACCTGCCATTTTATAGAGCCGCAGCTGTACCTGAGGATCGCGCGGGGTGTAGAGCAGCGCCCGATCCAGCATCCTGCTGGCTTCGTTGAGGATGCCGAGCGCCAGGCGGTGTTCCATGACGATCACCGCGTAATAGGTCTCGTTTTCGCGGTCGCCGGCTTCTCGCCAGTGGTCGGACAGCACATAGGCGAGATCGGTATTTTCCGGGTAGATCGCCTCCAAGCCTTCGGCGATGCCCCGGTGATATGCCGGCAGCTCGTTCGGCGGAATCAGGGCGAGGACGGCATCGCGCAGGCGGTCATGGGCGAAGCGCCACTCGGCGTCCACCACCTCCAGGATGGCGGCGTCCAGGGCGGCGCGCAGCCCGTTTTGCGCCTCGTCGCCGACGATATGGCGCAGCAGGCGCTCATCGACGGCGCGCCCGCCGACGGCTGCCAGTTTGAGGGTCGGCAGCGCCTCCGCCGGCAGACGCCCCAGCCGTCGGGCGACGATCTGGGTGATTCCGCCGGCGATGACGTGTTCCGGCAGGGTGCGCGAGCCAATCGAACGCAGATTTCCCGCTTCCTCTGCCAACGTGCGGATCACCTCGACCAGGAAGAAGGCGTTGCCCTCGCTTTCCTGGTGCAGGTAATCGACCAGCGCATGCTGCCGGCGCGGGCTGCCGAGGATCGCCGTCATCAACTGGGCGGTCTCGTCGAGCGTGAAGCGGGCGAGCGTCAGGTGGCGCATACCGCTGAGCTTGCTCGGCAGGGTTGGCGCGTCTTCGCTGCGGTAGCTGCCGACGATCAGCAGCGGCAGACGGTCGCACAGCGCGAGCAGCTGCCGCAGCGGCATCAGACTTTCACCCGCCCACTGCAAGTCTTCCAGGATCAGCAGCGTCGGGCGGGGCATCGCCTGGAACAGCCTGAGGATGGCTTCGACCAGGCGGGCTTGGGCGGAACTCGCGCCCAAGCCGGGCACAGGCGGAATCGTCCTGCCGAGCAGCTCCGAAATATCCGGGACGAGTTCGCGCAGGACGCCGGCGTCGACATCGTTAGGCGACTCTTCCAGGATCAGCCGGCGGACGATCTCGCGCCACAGCTGAAAGGGCTGCGCACTTTCCGCCACGCAGCGTCCGCGCAGCACCAGTGCGCCGTTCAGCAGGGCGTGGGTGCGCAGTTCGTCCAGCAGGCGCGACTTGCCCACGCCCGATTCGCCGCCGACCAGGACCGCCCCGCCGCCATAACCGGCGTCGGGCTGCGGCTCGCGCGCGGCGTGATTGACCGCTTTGACGATCTGATCCATCTGGTGGCTGAGCTGGTTCAGTTCGATCTGTCGACCGATGAACTGCGCCGCTTGCAGCAGGCTTTCGCGCGTGCTGTGACTTTCGACGGCGATTGTCCCGCCAGACTGCGCCGCCAGCGCCGCCAGTGCTGCGTCGGCGTCGGCATAGCGATCCGATGGGTCTTTCATGAGCAGCCGCGCGATCACACCGCACACGTTTTCGGGCAGCGGCTCCAGATCGGGCATCGCCTGAAGCAGTTGATCCAGCAGATCGTTGGTTCGTTCTGCGCTGAAAGGGAAACGCCCGGCGAACAGCTCGTAGGCGATCAGCCCCAGCGAGAACAAGTCGCTTTGCAGGCTGGCGCTGCCGTGCAGGATGACTTCCGGAGGCATGTAGGGCAGTGTGCCGCTGATCCCCTGAGCGCTGCCCTGCGCCGCCAGCCCGAAGTCGAGCAGCCGGACGACATCGTGCGAGTCGATCAACACGTTCGCCGGTTTCAGGTCACGGTGCAGGATGCCGCGCCGGTGCAGATAGGCGAGCGCCTGGAGCATCTGGGTGAACGCCTGGAGGCGCTGCGCCAGGCTGTAGCCGCGCCCCGCCTCCAGGATGGTGCGCGGGTCTTCGAGCAGATCCATGGTGTAGAACGGGAAGAGCTGCGCGTCGAAGCCGTAATCGAGGACGCTGATGATGTTCGGATGACGCAGCGACGCCAGCACCCGAAATTCGTTCGCCAGCAGCCGGCGCAGATCGTCGTCGGCGGACGAATCGGGGTCTGCCGCGGTGAACACATCGAGCGGCGCATAGTAGACCCGTTTCAGCGCTACCCGCGTCCCGGTCAGACGGTCGATGGCGGCATAGACTTCGCCCATGCTGCCTGCTCCCAGTCTGTGCAGAAGGGTGTAGCGTCGCGTGACCTCTCTGGACGTGGTCTGCATCATGGCTCTCTTGCTTCAGGACAGCGGACAAAGGCTGTTTGTGATCGCGCCTCTATTATAGTGCGCAATTTCACGCCCGACCGCCTCGATTGTCGCGTTTCACAGGGCAGACGCTTCAACCTGGTCTATGAGCGCCGGCTGGTCTATGAGCGCCGGATAAATATGCAAGAGCCAGATCAGTGAAACTGTGAATTTCGTCACAAGAAGTCCCTGACATGCGTAATTTCAGAGACACCCGTCCCCGCTGTATAGTGTAAACAACTGCTCACAACGCTTGTCCCGCGCCCCGCCTGACACTCACAGGAGTCCTGTCATGCCTCGACTCGACGGTGATACCCTGGACATGATCCTCGGTACGCTGACCAAGTACGCCCAGCGGAAACTCACCCCGGAATACCTGCTCGAACTCGATCACAAGGACGAATTCCCCCGCAGCGTGCTGGAAGAGCTGTACGACCCCGCTCAGTTAGGGCTGCATCTGACCTTCATCGAAGAGGACTTCGGCGGTTTGGGCGGCGGCGCTTACGACATCTATCGCATCTCCGAACTGATGGCATCGTTTGACCTGGGCATCGCCACCGGCGTGCTGGCGACCTTCCTCGGCAGCGATCCGATCAGCGTCGGCGCGACGCCGGAGCAGAAAGCCTACTGGATGGGCAGGATCGCCGAAGAATCGCTGCTCCTCGCCTATGGCGCGACCGAGCCGCAGGCGGGCAGCGATCTGGCGGCGCTGACCACCAAAGCCGAACCGGTCATGGAAGACGGCAACGTGACCGGCTATCGCCTCAGCGGGCGCAAGCAGTGGATCAGCAACGGCGCGGTCGCCGACCTGTACACCATCCTGGCGCTCGCCCCCGGCGGTCCAAGCTGGTTCATCGTCGATCACGACTCCGAAGGCTTCACCTTCGGCAAACCGGAAGACAAACACGGCATTCGCGCCAGCAACACCGCCGCCCTCTACCTGGACAGCGTCTACGTGCCGGCGGACCGTCTGGTCGGCGGCGTCGAGGGCAGCGGCTTGGTGCAGGCGCAAGCCGTCTTCGGCTACACCCGGCTGATGGTCGGGGCGTTTGGCATGGGCGCGGGCTGGGAGGCGCTGCGCCGGACGATCCGCTACGCCAAAGAGCGCATCCAGGGCGGCGCGCCGCTCACCGAAAAACAGGCGTACACCCACAAGCTGATCGTGCCCAACGCCGCGCGCCTGGAAGCGAGCCGCGCTTACATCGAATGGGTCGCCGAAAGGCTCGACGCCGGCGAAGAAGGTCTCGCCACCGAAGGCGCAGTCGCCAAGTATCTCGCCACCGAAGCCGGCAACAAAGCCGCCGAGGACGCCATTCAGGGACACGGCGGTTATGGCTACACGCGCGAATACATGGTCGAAAAGATCAAGCGCGACGTGCGCATCACCACCATCTACGAGGGGACCTCGGAGATCATGGAGTGGACGATTGCCCGCGACCGCTGGCAGCTGCACCTCAAGTCGCGCGGCGCGTACTATGCCGATTGGGCGAAGCGCCTGCAGGAGGTCCACCGTCGCGAGCCGGAAAACGGCGCGGGCGTCGCCGCGCTGGCGCTCAGCGCTCTCGCTGTCCTGCTGGAACGCGCCCGCATCGACCGGCTGACCCGTCACCAGCACATCCTTTTCCGCCTGGGCGAGCTGATCGCCGCTGCCGAAGGCGCGGCGATCTTCAGCGAACGGGTTTGCAGTCATCCGAGCGATGTCGCCGGGCTGGACACGCCCACCCGCCAGGCGCTCGCGCGCATCAACGCCCGCGAAGCCGCCGTGAAAGTGGCGTGCGACGGCATGAAGTGGCTGATGGGCGCAGGACAAACCGAGGGCGCGCTCCTGGATCAGCTCGGGCTGAACGCCATCTATCAGGCGCAGGCGGGGCAGATCGCCGATATGGACCGGGCAGCGGAACGGCTGACGACAGCTTTCGCCAAGCCGTAGGACACGACGAACGAAATATACGCCCGCGCCGACGCCCGCCGGCGCATGATCTCGAAGTGCGACAAGAATAGCGTAGGGGACGCGCCGGCATGGACACAACGGCAGATCGAGCAATCGCGATTGTAGGAGTGGGCTGCATCCTGCCAGATGCGCTCAATGTAGACGCCTTCTGGCACAACCTCCTCAGCAAGCGCTACAGCATCACCCAGGTCCCGGAAGATCGCTGGCGAGTCGAAGACTACTACCATCCCGACATCGAGGTTCCCGACAAGACCTACAGCAGGATCGGCGGGTGGGTGCGCGGCTTCCAGTTCGACTGGAAGCGCTTCAAGATTCCGCCCCGCGTGGCGGCGGCGATGGATCAGGGGCAGCAGTGGGCGCTGCAGATCGCCTCTGACGCGCTGACGGATTACGGCTGCCCCGACCGGGCGCTGGACACGGACCGCACGGCGGTGATCCTGGGCACGGCGATGGGCGGCGAGCTGCACTATCAGACCTTCCTGCGCCTGTCCTTCCCGGAATACGCGCGGGCGCTGCGCTCGGTGGAGGGCTTCGAGAAGCTGCCCGCCCCCGTGAAAGACGGCATCCTCGCCCGGTGGCAGGAAGTCGTCGCCCAAAGTCTGCCGCCCGTCACCGAAGACTCCATGCCCGGCGAACTGCCCAACATCATCTCCGGGCGGGTCGCCAATGTCCTCAACCTGCACGGACCCAACTTCATCACCGACGCCGCCTGCGCCGCCAGCTTCGCGGCGATCAACAGCGCCGTCGAGATGCTGGTCGAACATCATATCGATGCGGTCGTCACCGGCGGCATCGACCGCAACATGGGCGTCAGCACGTTCATCAAGTTCTGCAAGATCGGTGCGCTCAGCGCCACCGGCAGCCGCCCCTTCGGCGACGGCGCGGACGGCTTCGTCATGGGCGAGGGATCGGCATCGTTCGTACTCAAGCGGCTGGAAGACGCCGAACGCGCCGGCGACAAAATCTACGCCGTCATTCGCGGCATTGGCGGTTCCAGCGACGGGCGCGGCAAGGGCATCACCGCCCCGAATCCCATCGGGCAGAAGCTGGCGATGGGGCGCGCCTGGGAAAACGCCGGTCTCGACCCGGCGACCGCCGGCATGGTCGAGGCGCACGGGACCAGCACCCGCGTCGGCGATATCGTCGAGGTCGAAAGCCTGAACGAGATCTATCGCGGGGCGGGGGTCCGGCGCATCGGCTTGGGGTCGGTGAAGAGCAATATCGGACACCTCAAGGCGGGCGCAGGCGCGGCAGGGCTGCTCAAAGCGACCCTGGCGCTGCATCACAAGACCCTGCCCCCGACGCTCAATGCCGAACGCCCCAACCCCAATATCGACTTCGACTCCGCGCCGTTCACCCTGATCCACGAGGTGACGCCCTGGGAGAAGGCGAACGGCACGCCGCGCCGCGCCGGCGTCAGCGCCTACGGCTTCGGCGGGACCAACTTTCATCTGGTCCTGGAAGAACACGTCCCCGGTCTGCTCACCCAGGGCAAACGCTACGCCGGCGTCTCGCTCGGCGCTGCGCCCGCGCCTTCCTCGCTGGACGCCCCCGCGCCGCCGGCGACCGCCCCGGTGCGCGGCATGATCGCCCTGGGCGCGAACACGCCGAATGCCCTCAAAGATGCCCTGGACGGTCTCGTCGGGCGGATCGAAAACGGCTGGATGCCACCCCCGGCGCTGCCCCGCCCTGCCGATCTGGCGGCGAAAGAGCGCCTGCTGATCGACTTCGGCGATCACGATGAACTGCTGCACCGCGCCCACCTGGCGCAGAAGGCGATGGGCTTCGACAGCCTCACCGCCTGGAAGCCGCTTCAGTCGCAGGGTATCTTCCGGGGGAGCGGCGAACGCCCCGGCAAGATCGCCTTCCTCTTCCCCGGTCAGGGCAGCCAGTACGTCAACATGGGGCGCGAGCTGATCGCGCTGTCGCCGGTAGTGCGCGAAGTTTTCGAGGAAGCCGACCGGGTGATGACGCCGATCCTCGGCAAGCCGCTGACCCGCTACATCTTCGTCGATGCCGAAAACGCCTCGGCGCTGACCGAAGCCGAGATCAATCTGATGCAGACGGCGATCACCCAGCCCGCCATGCTGACGCTGGACATCGCCCTCTACCGCCTGCTGGAATCTTACGGCTTCAAGCCCGACATGGTGATGGGACACTCGCTCGGCGAATACGCCGCCCTGGTGGTCGCCGGGGTCATGCCCTTCGCCGAAGCGCTGGAAGCCGCCGCCGCGCGCGGCAGCGAGATGAGCCGGGTCGAAGTCGAAGACAAGGGGCGGATGGCGGCGGTCATCGCGCCCTATGACGCGGTGGTCGAAACCCTCAGCGGCATCGACGGCTACGTCGTGCCGGCGAACATCAACAGCGCCAGTCAGTCGGTCATCGGCGGGGAAAGCGCCGCCGTCGATGCGGCGGTGGAACGCTTCATCGAAGCGGGTTACAAGGCGCTGCCGCTCCCGGTCAGCCACGCCTTCCACACCCGCATCGTCGCACCGGCGAGCGCCCCCCTGCGGCAGATGCTCGACCGGCTGCACATCGCCCCGCCGCGCCTGCCGCTGGTGGGCAACGTCACCGGCAGGTTCTACCCCTCGTCCGTCGAAGCGATCAAGGACCTGCTGCAAGAGCAGATCGCCTCGCCGGTGCAGTGGGTCAAAGGCTTGGAGACGCTCTACGACGCCGGCGCGCGGACCTTCGTCGAAGTCGGTCCGAAGCGCGCCCTCAAGGGCTTCGTCGATGATGTCTTCGCCGGAAAGTCCGATCTGCTCTCCCTGCTCACCAACCACCCCAAACAGGGCGCGCTGGCGAGCTTGAATCAGGCACTCTGCGGGCTGTACGCGGCGGGATATGCCGCCATCGAGACCGCCGCTGTGTCTGCCATCCCCGCCGCCTCACAGACCAACGAGGTCAGTATGCCATCGCCAGTCAGTTCCCCGGCGGACGCTTCGGCGCTCACCGCCTTCAGCCAGCTCGTCGAAAGACTGATGCAGCAGAACAGCCAGCCGGCGGCGCAGAGCGCGCCCTTTGACCGCAGCGCCCCGCCGCGCGGTTCGGTGGTCCTCTCCGGCAGCGGCTTGGGGCTTCCCGGCGCGGAAAAACGCCTGTTCGACCCGGACAACGCCCGCCGCATCTTGCAGGGCGAGCAGTTCATCGACCTGATCCCGGAACGCTTCCGCCGCAAGATGCTCAGCAAGCGCGTCACCCGGTTGGTCAAATCGGAAGACGGCAACAACCGCTTCGAGACTATCACCGACCCCGGCGAGGTGATCAAGCTGGCGGCGCGCGCCGGCGCTTTCGACCTGGCGGAGGAATTCGGCGTGCCGGACAAACTGATCGAAGCGCTGGACATCACCACGCAGCTGGCGATGGCGGCGGGGCTGGACGCGCTGCGCGAGGCGGGCATCCCGCTGGTGCAGACCTTCCGCCCCACCAGCACCGGCAAATTCCTGCCCGACCGCTGGATGCTGCCGGAAAGCCTGCGCGACAGCACCGGCGTGATCTTCGCCAGCGCCTTCCCCGGCGGCGACCGCTATGCCGATGAGTTCAACCGCTACTTCGTTTACCAGAACCGCCTGGAGCAGCTGGCGCTGCTGGAAGACCTGCGCCGCGTCGTCGCCGACCCGGCGGCGCTCAGTGAGATCAACCGGCGCATGGCGGACCTGCGCGACCTGCTGGACCGCGAACCCTACGAGTTCGACCGCCGCTTCATCTTCCGCGTGCTGGCGATGGGACACAGCCAGTTCGCCGAATACATCGGCGCGCGCGGACCGAACACCCACGTCAACGCGGCGTGCGCCAGCACCACCCAGGCGCTCGCCATCGCCGAAGACTGGATTCGCGCCGGGCGCTGCCAGCGGGTGATCGTCATCGGCGCGGACAACGTGACCAGCGACCGGCTGCTGGAATGGATCGGCGCGGGCTTCCTGGCGACCGGAGCCGCCGCCACCGACGACCGCGTGGAAGAGGCGGCGCTGCCCTTCGACCGGCGGCGTCACGGGACGATCCTCGGCATGGGAGCCTGCGCCCTGGTGGTGGAAAGCGAGGATGCCGTCCGCGAGCGCGGTATGCGCGGCATCGTCGAGGTGCTTTCGACCGAGACGCGCAACAGCGCCTTTCACGGCACGCGCCTGGATGTCAGCCACATCTCCCAAGTGATGGAGGCGCTGATCACCAGCGCCGAGCGGCGCTTCGGCGTGCATCGCCAAACGATGGCGGCGCAGACCGTCTTCATGTCGCACGAGACCTTTACCCCGGCGCGAGGCGGCAGCGCCTCCGCCGAGATCGCCGCGCTGCGCCACGTCTTCGGCGAAGTCGCCAAAGAGATCATCATCGCCAACACCAAAGGCTTCACCGGTCATCCGATGGGCGTCGGCATCGAGGACGTGATCGCCCTGAAAATTCTGGAATACGGCATCGTGCCGCCCGTGCCCAACTTCAAAGAGGTCGATGAGGAACTGGGCGTGCTGAACCTGAGTCGGGGGGGACGCTATCCGGTGCAGTATGCTCTGCACCTCTCCGCCGGCTTCGGATCGCAGATCGCGCTCTGCCTGACGCGGCGCATCCCCGGCGGGCTGGATCGCGTGGACAGCAAGCCGCAGTATCAGCGCTGGCTGGACGAGATCAGCGGCTGTGATGCCGCCGAGACGGAAGTCGAGAAGCGCGTGCTGCGCATCAAGTCGCGCGGCGCGCCGGGGCGCACGCCCGTCCCCAACCGCTGGCAGTACGGCACGGAGCCGCAGGTGCGGACGCTTGCCGGGGGAAGCGCCCCGGCGGTCGATCTGCCGCCGCGCGTC
>JABWBO010000246.1 GCA_013360465.1 Anaerolineae bacterium
GGTAGATGCGCACCCTGGCGGCGGGCGAAACGCCGCGCAGCGCCCGCGCGGCGGCGTTCAGAGCTTCGCGGCGTTCGCGCACCTGCCGGTCGAAGACCTCGCGCAGTTGATCGCCCAGCCAGGCGACGTCGGCGCGCAGTTCGGCGATATCTGGGGTGAGCATTTCGGCGGCGGCGGAAGGCGTGGCGGCGCGCTCGTCCGCCGCGAAATCGCAGATGGTGAAATCCACTTCATGCCCGACGCCGCTGATCACCGGCAGGCGGCTGGCGGCGACGGCGCGGGCGACCGTTTCGTCGTTGAACGCCCACAGGTCTTCGATGCTGCCACCGCCTCGACAGACCAGGATCACCTCGATGTCGGCGCGGCGGTTGAGGCGTTCCAGCGCCCGGACGATCTGCGGCGGGGCGTCCGCGCCCTGGACCAGGGTCGGCGAAAGCACAACTTCCGCCAGGGGAAAGCGCCGGCGCAGGACGTTGAGGACATCCTGAAAGGCGGCGGCTTCCGGCGAGGTGACGACGCCGATGCGGTGCGGGAAGGCGGGCAGGGGACGCTTGCGCAGCGGGTCGAACAAGCCTTCGGCGTCCAGCTTCGCCTTCAGCCGCTCGAACTGGGCGTACAGATCGCCGATGCCGACCGGGCGCACCTTATCGGCGTAAAGCTGATAGTCGCCCGTCGGCTCGTAAACCGAGACGTAGCCGTGCGCCAGCACCGAGTCGCCGTCTTTGGGCAGGGTGCGCAGGCGCAGCGCCGTCGATTTCCAGACCACGCAGCGCACCGCCGCCTTGCCGTCCTTGAGGGTGAAGTACAGATGACCCGACGAGGCGCGGCGAAAGTTGGAGACTTCTCCCTGCACCCACACGTCCTGCAGGCGGTTGTCCTGCTCGAAGACGGCGCGAATATAGGTGGTCAGCGTGGTGACACTCAGCGCGTTTTCCGGGATCATCATCACAACCTTTTGCCGACGGCAATGAAGATTATACAATTGAAGCGGTACGATCCCTAACTTGAGAACGAGGTCACCGCGATGGCATACCTGAATCGTGCGGAGCGCGAGCAGCTTCTGAACGAACTGAAGAAGATGAGCTTCAACAAGGCGAAGGGCAGGCTGCGCCGCATCGACCCCAAGGGGAAGATGGCGTATTTTCGCAACGCCCAGGAATCGGGCAAGCTGTACACCCGCTTCGAACTGCACGGCATGGGGGCGGTCGTCACGCTGATCGAGCGCGATTCCGACAAGGTGCTGACGACCGAGGCGGCGGGCGCGGCATCGACCCGGCTGAAGCCGGAATTCACCCTGCTGGAAGTCGTCGTCGAACCGACGGTGGACAACAAGACGTAAACGCCCTTTGTAGGTTCACGCCGTTCGCCGCGTGACGGACCGCGCCACCGCGCGTCCGCCATGATAAGGCGTCGGATGTAGGGGCGACCCGCCGGGTCGCCCGTCGAAACGATACGAGATCAGACCTGAAAGAGAGGACTCCCATGCTCCGTTCTCTGCCTCAAACGCGCGACTGGACGCCCGCCTACCGTCTGGCGTCTATCGCCGCTTTCACGCTCATCACCATCCTCGCCGCGCGGGTCAGCATCCCGCTCGAACCCGTGCCCTTCACCTTGCAGCCGCTCGCGGTCCTGCTGGCGGGCATGATCCTGGGGGCGCGCGACGGTATGCTCAGCCAGCTTGCCTACGTCGCCCTGATCGCCCTCGGCGCGCCCGTCGATGCGCGCGGACAGGGCGCGGCGGCGTTCGCCGGGACGACCGGCGGCTACCTGATCGGCTTCGCGGCGGCGGCGTTCGTCGCCGGAT
>JABWBO010000136.1 GCA_013360465.1 Anaerolineae bacterium
ACCCGCTTTCGTTCGTCTTCGCTCAATTCGATCATGGCTATACTCCTTCTGCTCACGAGTACAACCATTTTCCTAAAATCTATCCGATCTGACCACTAGACTCGAACTCCGCAATGCAGAGATCTGCGTCTATCCACTGAAATCGACAAAGGGCTTATATCCATAAGCCCTTGTTCGAGTCGTGTCTTGTATATCGATTGAATTGATAGAAGGTTGGTTCGTAGAGGACTCGAACAATCCGTTCAATCCTTATCAAATGTATGAGGCATCATGGATTTTCCACAAAAAGTTGTGGTGCATCACAAACACGGCGCTTGGATTCGAACCGTGCTCAGGCAAGAAAAAAGCCCGTTCAGCGATTGAACAGGCTTTTCATATCGTGTGCTGTGGGACCTGGATTCGAACCAGGATTAACGGATCCAGAGTCCGCGGTTCTACCGTTGAACTATCCCACATCACTGGGGGAAAATGTTAGCACGCCTCCCGTAGCGGATCAACCCTCAACTCGCGGCGTCCCCAACGCCTGGCGTCATGCCCCGTGCCGACTATGCCATTCCGGCTGCACAGCCGACGCCATACGATGCCCGAGCATCAAGCCGCCGACTGCGGGAGTTATCCCGCCAGCGCCGCCGCCGCTTCCGCCAGCCGCCGCAGCGACTCGTCGCGCCCGATCAGGGGCAGCGTGTCGAAGAGCGGCGGAGTCACTTCCTGTCCGGTGAGGGCGTTGCGGAGCAGGCTGAAGAACTCTTTCGGCTTCATCCCCAGCGCCTCGGCGGCGGCGCGCAGCACGCCTTCGATCTGCGCCGCGTCGAAAGCCGCCAGCCCTGCCAGCGCTTCGCCGGCGCTGCGCAGCGCCGTCCCGGCTGTCGCAGCATCGCCCTTGAACCCTTTCAGCAGCACCTCGCGCGGCGGCGGCGGAAAATCTTCGGCGAAGAGGAACCCGGCATACGCCATGACTTCCTCGGCGCTCAGGCGCTTGAGGCGCGGCTGAAGCAGCGGCGCGAGCGCGCTGAGCAGATCGACGTTCACTTCGTACCCTGCCGACTCCAGGAAGGGGCGCAGCCGGCGGGCGAGGTCGAGCGGATCCAGCCGGCGGATGTAGACGCCGTTGTACCAGTCCAGCTTGTCGATTTGCAGCGCGGCGTTGGTCGGGTTGATGCCGGTCAGGTCGAAACGGGCGACTGCTTCCTGCGGCGTGTAAACCTCCTGATCGTCGCCGAAATTCCAGCTGTTGTTGGCGAGGAAGTTGAACGCCGCCTCCGACAGGTAGCCCGCCGCGATATAGTCATGCACCAGCACCGGGATGATGTTGCCGTGCGCGTCCCTAGGTGGGTTGCGCTTGCTCATCTTGCCCTTGCCGTTGGGGTTGAGCATGACCGGGACGTGAGCATAGGTCGGAATCTCCCAGCCGAACGCCTGCCACAGCTGCCAGTGGACGGGCAGCGACGACAGCCATTCCACCGCGCGGATGACGTGCGAAATCGCCATGAAGTGATCGTCCACGACGTGCGCCAGATGATAGGTGGGGAAGCCGTCGGCTTTGAGCAGCACCATGTCCTGAAGCACGCCGTAGTCGAAGCGCACCTCACCCTGAATGGCATCCTGGACGAGCATCTCGCCTTCCAGCGGCATCTTCAGGCGGATGACCTTCGGGCGTCCCTCGGCTTCGAACGCCGCGCGCTGATCGGGCATCAGGTCGCGGTGGGCGCGGTTGTAGCCGCGTTTTCCGCCGCCCGCTTCCTGTTCCTTGCGCATCTGTTCCAGCTCTTCCGGCGTCTCATAGGCGGGGTAGGCGTGCCCATTTTCGACCAGCCAGTTCGCCCACCGCTGGTACAGCCCCAGTCGTTCCGACTGCACGTAGGGACCGTAACCCCCGCCGACTTCAGGACCCTCGTCCCAATCCAGACCCGCCCAGCGCAGCGATTCCATCAGGACGCGCAGCGCTTGTGGATCGTAGCGCTTCTGGTCGGTGTCTTCGATGCGCAGCACGAACACGCCGTCGTGATGCCGGGCGAAAAGCCAGTTGTACAGCGCAGTGCGCAGCCCGCCGATGTGCAGCGAGCCGGTGGGGCTGGGCGCGAAACGCACGCGCACGGGGCGAGGAGATGTGGCGGTCAAACCGAGATCCTTTCGATGACGCCTGCCTGAACCAGGAACGGCGCGAAGCCTGCCCGATGATACCACAACCTGTGCGGCGCACCGCGCGCCCGCTCATGCTACAATCGGGCGGTACCGGAAGCCGCGCAGACCGAATGATCGGACGGCGCGCCAGATTTTTCCCGCAGGAATGCCCTCATGCCGGAACGCATTGATGTGTTCATCAGCTCGACCAGCCGCGATCTGAGGAAATACCGCGACAAGGTCAAGGACGCCGTGCTGAACGCCGGCGCGTTTCCCATCGCCATGGAAGAGTTCGATGCGACCGAGCGCAGCGCGCTGCAAAAGTGCTACGACGAGGTGTGCAAGGCGGAAATCTTCATCGGCATCTACGCGCATCGCTACGGATTCGCCCCCGGCGCGGACATGTCGTACGTCGAACAGGACGGCGCGGCACACAGCGGCGACGGCGCGACCGGTATCACCGAGTGGGAATATCGCTGGGCGCTGGAGCGGCATTTGCCGATGCTGCTGTATGTGGTTGGCGAGACCGATGACGAGGGCGAATCGCTCCCCTGGGCGCCCGCCTACATCGATGGTGAGCCGGGACGATCACGTCTGGCGGCGTTCAAAACGACGATCACAGGCAGTCATGTCGTCGGCTTCTTCCATTCGCCCGACGATCTGGCGCGGCAGGTCGCCGGGGCGCTGCCCAAGCTGCTGTCGCGCTTCGAAGAGGGCGAGATGGCGCTGCCGGGGCGGCGTGACTTCTACCGCCACGTCAGCCTTCCGGCGAACTACGTCACCCGTCCTGACCTGCTGGCGGGGCTGCGCGCCGCGCTCCTGAAGCAGTCCGATGGCGTGGCGCTGCACGGCATGGGCGGCATCGGCAAGAGTGTGATGGCGCGGGCGCTCTGCGAAGACCCGGAAGTGCAGACGGCATTCCCGGATGGCATTCTGTGGGTATCCATCGGTCAGGATGCCCGCGAGGACGATCTCAAGGCGAAGCTGCGCGCCTGGGTGGAAATCCTGGGCGGCGGGATCGGCGATACCGCGCCGTCGATTGAGCGGCTGAAGGAGAGTCTTGCCGGGCTGCTAGCGAAGCGCGCCTGTCTGCTCATCGTGGATGACGTGTGGCGGCGGCGCGACGGCGAACATTTCCGTGTCGGCGGCGAGCGCTCTCGCCTGCTGGTGACGACCCGTGACGCCGAGGTCGCTCATGCCCTGGGCGTGGAGACGGTCGCCATCCCGCTGATGACCGACCCCGAAGCTGCCAACCTGCTGGAGCAGTGGTCGGGCGGCGCGCTGGATGGCGCGACGGCGCATGTGAAGCGCCGCATCTATTCCGACACGCTGGGGCGGCTGCCCCTGGCGATTCGGCTGGCGGGGGCGCAGCTGCGCGGGCGCACCCCGGCGGACTGGCTCAAAGCGTTTGACGCCCGCCGGCTCGCCGCCCGCCGCCCGGAATCGATCCACGACAGCCTGGGGCTGACTTTCGGCTTGAGCCTGGATGCGCTGTATCCCGCCGACCGCGCCCTCTACGCCGCGCTGGCGATCTTCAAGGAAGAGGAGCCGATCGCGCGCTGCGCCGTTCGGCGGCTGTGGCAGTCGCTGGGAAACCTGGATGCGGTCGCCGTCGATGATCTGCTGGTCGATCTGGCGGCGCGGGCGCTGCTGGAGATCGACGAGGAGGATGGGACCTCCGGCGCGATCATCCTCCACGACCTGCTGCGTGAATTCATCCGCGCCGAACTGCCGGACCCGGCAGCGGCGCATCGGGCGCTGCTCGACGCCTACGGCGGACGGGACGGCTGGCATACCGTGCCCGACGATGGCTATCTGTACGCCCACCTGATCTACCACCTGAGTGGGGCGGGCGCGAGCGAGGCAATACGGGCGCTGTTCCTGGATGACCGCTGGCTCAACGCCCGTGTCGCCTCCGATGGCTATCTGTACGACGGCTACGTCGCCGACCTGGAGACCGCCTGGTTCGAGATCGCCGAGCCGGCGGCGCTCCGGCAGATCGAGGCGGGCGATGAGCGTTTCAGCGCCTATGTCGATCTGGCGCGGCTGGCGTTGATACGCACCACCATCAACAGCCTGGCGTCGAATCATGTACTGGGACTGGTGGCGCGCGCCGTCGAAATTGCGCTTGAGGGGTGGACGCCCGACCGTGCGCTGAGCATCGCCAAACATGTCTCCAGCCCGATCAGCCGGGCACACTGGTACGCCCGGCTGCTGAAGGCTGACCGCCTGACGCCCGATCAGCGCGCGACGGCGCTGCATCGCGGGCTGGGCGCAGCCTATAACATCTATGAGCCGCAGTACCGGGCGGCGCGGCTGGCGGCGCTGGCGGGTTTTCTGGAAGGGCAGGAGCGAGAGTCCGTCGTTCACGACATGACGGCGGCGCTGGACGACGTGAGCGAGTCGCGGGCGGTGACGTTCGCCGGCGTCATCGCCGCCCTGGACGAAGCCGAAGGACGGACCGCGCTGCTGGATCGGGCGCTGCGCGAGGCGATGGGCATTCACCATGACAAGTCGCTCGCTGAATCGCTGATCAGCCTGTCGCCGCTCCTGGACGCCGATCAACTGCTGCGGGTTCTGAACACCCTCAGCCGTATCACCAACGAGCGCTATGCGGTGCGGCTGCTGGAAAGCCTTGTCTCGCTGCTGCCGGAGCCGCTGCTCAATGCGGCGCTGGACAAGATCGAGGCGCTGCGCTATCCCGCCTTCCGCACGCGCGCTTACGCCGCCCTGGCGCGCCGCCTTGGGGCGGATGACTCGCGCCGCAGCCTGTGCGTCGAACGGGCGCGCGCCGGGCTTGAAGCCGAAATGGACTGGTGGGTCGCCGTCTCTGCCGCCGCCGCTTTCTCCACCATCGCTGAAGGGAGCGCGCGTGAGCGCGTGCTGGAACAGGCGATGGCGACGGCGGAAGCGCTGCCCAATGCCCGTTCGCGGGCGCGGGCATTCGTCATGCTGGCGGAGGCGCTGCGCCCGACCGACAGCTATTGGGTCAGCCTGTGCGTCGCTCAGGCGAAGCGGCTGTTCATCGAAGATGACACGTTTGCCGAACTGCTGACGGCGCTTGCCGGAAAAGTCGCCGCCGCCGATCTGCGCCACCTCGCGGTGATCAGCGCCGCATCGATCCAGGACCGGCGCGCGCGCGCCGATGTCTATGAAGCCTTCACCCCCTTCCTGAGCCGCGAGCTGCTGGCAGAGCTGCTGTCGCAGGCATACGGCGTCCACGATGAGCGGGCGCAGGTCGAAGCCGTCGCCACCCTGGCGCGGGCGCTCCCGGTTGACGCCCAGGAGGAGATCTTCGCCAGGGCGCTGGACGCCGCCGAGACGATTCGCGATCCACGTGTGCGGTCTCGCGCCGTCGCTCCCTTCGCCTCGTCCGCGCCGGAAGCGCTCCTGCCGCGCGTCGTCGGCATCGTGCTGGACGAGATGGACTCGGCGGCGGGGCTGAAGATCGTCATGGGCTTGGTGGAGCGCCTGAACGACGCGCTGCTCCCTTCGGCGCTCGACATCGCCCGTCGAATCAGCGATCCGGGCAGCAGCATCGAGGCGCTGACCCTGCTCAGCCCCTTTCTGCCCGCCGACGAGCAGCGCGAGGTGCGCCGGCGCGCCGAAGCCGGCGGCGAGCGTACCCGCCGGGCTATGGTCTACCTGGCGCTGGCTGCCGCCCGCGCGGCGGCATCTGAAGCGGAGCGCGACGCCTACATCGTCGAGGCGCAGGCGCAGGCGCGCGGCATCCACTCGCCGGTGCTGCGCGGTTGGGCGCTGGTCGATATCGCCCGTGTTCATCGAAGCCGTGAGGTCGATGCGGCGATCACCGCGCTCTACGAAGAGAGCCTGACGATCCGCTATGAGTGGTCGCGGGCGTCGGCGCTGGCGGCGCTCAGCGCCCTGCTGACTCCGGCGCAGCGGATGCGGGCGCTGCCGGTCATCCATGCGATGAGCGATCCCTGGGCGCGCGCCTGGGCGCTGGCGGCATTCAGCAACCTGCCGGACAGCGGCGCGACACAGGTGGCGGAATTCCGCCGCTTCATCGTCAGCTATGTGCGGCTGCGCACCGATGTGAAGCGCGAATCGAAGCTGCAATTCCTGGCGGCGCGGCTGATCTACCGCGCGCCGACCTTCGACCGCGAGACTCTGGCGGCGCTGACGCGGGTGGTCATCGAGGTGTGCTGGGCGTGGCGCTGGCTGTGACCCCCGGCTAGACCCGTCTGCCGCGCATGATCACGCTCTCGGCAAGCCCGATGCCCGCCAGCGTGGAGAGCAGCGATGTACCGCCTGAACTGATGAAAGGCAGGGTCAGCCCGGTCACCGGCATCAGGCTGAGGTTCATGCCGATCGACACCGCCGTCTGAAAGAAGAGGAAAGCCGCCACGCCGTAACAGATCAGACTGCCAAAAGGATCGGGCGCGATTCTTGCCCCGCGCAGCACCCGCAGGATGACGACGCCGATCAGGATCATCACCGCCATCGCGCCCACGAAACCGAATTCTTCGGCGATGACGCTGAAGATAAAATCGGTATGGCGCACACGCAGAAAGCGCCCGACGTTCTGCGGACCCTGGGCATAGCCTTTGCCGAGCAGCCCGCCGGAGCCGATGCTGATATTTGCCTGAAGGATGTTGTAGTAGGCGTCGGGGTCCGCCTGGGGGAAGATAAACGAGACGATGCGCTGCTGCTGATAGACCTCCATGCGCGTCCAGATGATCGGCAGCGCCAGGACGAAGGCGAAGCCGAAGATGGCGATGTGGCGGAGCTTCAGCCCGCTCGCCCACATCATGATCAGCCACATGACGGCGAACACCGCCGTGATCCCCAGGTCCGGTTGGATGAAGATCAACCCGGCAGGGACGCCGATATGCAGCGCTGCCCGCGCCAGCGTGCGCAGATCGCCGATCTTTTCATAGTTGCGCGCCAGGAACTGACCGAGCGTGACCACGATCAGCAGCTTGGCGATCTCCGAAGGCTGAATCGGGATGCCGATGTTCAGCCAGCCGCGCGTCAGTCCGCCGTCGCCTTCCACGCCGAAGAAGAAGACCAGCACCAGCAGCATGACCATCAAGCCGTACAGCCAGGGCGTGATGCCGCCGAGCAGGCGATAGTCGAGCGCCGCCAAGCCGAACATCACCAGGAAGCTGAGGATGGCGTAGCGAATCTGATTGGGGACGCGGTTGATCAGCTCCGGGTCGATGGCGCCCAGCGTCGCCGAGCGAATCATCAGCACGCCGAACACTGTAAGACCGATTGCCAGCAGGACCAGCAGCCAGTCGAAATTTTGCCAGATATTACCAGCACGGGACATGAGTCAATCCACCAATACCCATATGCGATTGCTGAACGATCAATCAGAAATGCGGGCAGAAGGAGCAGAGGGTCATGCTGAGGCGGCGCGCCGCAGGGTCAGGTACTCTGTGCTGCGTCGGGCGCAGAAGCAGGGGGCAGGTCATCGTTCTCGTCTACAGCGGGGGCGGGTGTTTCGACCGGCTTCACGAACGGGACCTCCGCCACCAGCAGGTTCAGGCGGTCACGGCTTTGCAAGCCGATATCGACATTGTGATCATCGATGGTCACGTACTTGGCGATCACCGCCAGAATCTCGCGTTTCATCTCTTCCATGCGTTCTGGGGGCAGGTTGATGCGATCATGGATGAGGACGAACTGGAGCCGCTCCTTGGCGAGGCTGCCGGTGCCCTTGGCGCTGCGTCCCAGTAAACGCGACAGGAAATCCTGCATCATCGACCCCTTTGTTACTGTCTCCCGCCAAAAAACCGACCGAGACGCCTCAGGAATCCGCCTTCATCCTGGGCAGATTTCATCGGCACGTCTTCACCCGTCAGGCGGCGGGCGATCTCTTTGTAAGCTGCGCCCGCTCTGGAATTTTCCATCATGGTAACCGGTTCGCCGCTGTTGGACGATGGGACGACGTTCTCATCTTCCGGGACGATGCCGATCAGCTTGATCGACAGCAAATCGACGACATCTTCCGGCGACATCATATCGCCCCGACGCACCATATCGATCTTGAGCCGGTTCAGGATCAGCCGAGGGTTAGGCTTCTTCTCCGCCTCCAGCAGCCCGATGATGCGATCGGCGTCGCGCACCGCGCTGACTTCGGGGTTGGTCACCACCAGCACATCGTCCGCCGGAGCGACGGCGTTGCGGAAGCCGCGTTCGATGCCGGCGGGCGAGTCGATCAGCATATAGTCGAACTCCTGGCGCAGTTGATCGGTGATCTGCACCATGTCGGCAGGGCTGACGGCGGTCTTGTCGCGCGATTGGGCAGCCGGGATCAGGAACAGGTCGGTGAACTGCTTGTGACGGATCATCGCCTGTCGCAGCTTGGCGCGCCCCTCCACCAGATCGACCAGGTCATAGACGATGCGGCTTTCCATGCCCAGGACGATATCCAGGTTGCGCAGCCCGATGTCGGCGTCAATCATAACCACTTTTTTGCCCAACTGTGCCAGCGCGACGCCGAGATTCGCCGTGGTGGTCGTCTTGCCCACCCCGCCTTTGCCCGACGTGATCGTGATGACCTTCCCCCCCATGATGTCTCCGTTACTTCCAGGCTTCGACAATGATCTGCCGGCTGCGGATGAGCGCGATTTCCGGGCGCGGCTTATGGCGCTTGTCCGCCGGCGCGACGGTAATATAACTGGCGATGCGCAGTTGGGTCGGCATCATATCCAGCGCGCACACGACAGCCGATTCGTCGCCGTTCGCGCCCGCGTGGACGATCCCCCTCAGCCGACCCCAGATGATGATGTCCCCTCCGGAGATGATTTCCGCCCCAGGGTTGACATCGCCGAAGACGACGACATGTCCATGACTGCGGACGGTGCGCCCGCCCCGCAGGGTCTTGCGGATCATCACGCCGATCGAGCCATCCTCTTCAGACGACTGCTCCGGTTCGGCGGCGGCGGGCGGCGGCGTGGTCAGGTTGCCGCGCACGTCCAGGGAGGCAGCCGCATCAAGCGTCGTCTTGCTCTCCGTCAGCACATTGATCAGCGTCAGCCCGCGCCGGTCGAGCATCGCCTTGATCGATCCCAGTTCATGACGGGTGACGGGGCGCGCGCCGACATCCAGCGTGATGCGTGCGCCGGCGAAGAAGGTACTCTGTCCGTCGATGCGTTCGGCAAGATCGTCGACGAGCGCCTGCCACTCCTCAACCTCTTCCATGGTGACGAGCAGTCCGTCGCGAAATCCTTTGATGCCTATGGCTTGATCATGCATTGCGTAAGATCCGAGTTGGGCGTGGCGTAGGGCGCCATCTGCGTTTCAGGCTTCCTCAAAGCTAATCGTATCTGCAAATGCCTTTTGGCGCTAGACCACCCCGGCAATGCGCAGCGCCATCAGGATCGGCAGGATGGCGAACGCCGCCGCCGCGCCCAGTTCCGCCCGCCGCGCCGGCGCATCCGTCGAACGGCGCAGCCAGACACTGAAGGTGTACGAGGCGTAGGTCATCCAGTAGACCTGAATGACCAGCAGCGGCAGCAGCAGGACCGGCGCGTCGAAGCCGAAGTAGATCAAGCCGAAGACCAGATACGTGCCGTAGGCGGTCATGGTCATCACCCCGACCGGCGGATGCCAGCGCGACAGCCGCGCCAGACCGAGGATGCCGAGGATCAGCCCGAAAGGCGTGAACTGCCCGATGATCAGTTCGATCAGCTTGAGCCAGCGCTGCGGTTCGCGCCAGGCGTCGGCGATCAGAAAGGGGATGTGGGTGATGATCTGCGGGGTTTGCTCGGCGGGGAAAGACCACCAGTCCGGCGAGACGTAGGTTAGGCTGATGCCGCGCACGCCGATCCCGGTCAGCACCGCCAGCGTGCCCCAGAACCAGAAGGGCAGGCGCGCCCGCGCCAGGAACAGATTCAGCGCGACCGCCGGGGCGAAGAGGGTGAACAGCGGATCGTTGGCGACGCCCACCGCCAGCAGCAGCAGCACCCCAAAGGTGTGCTGAAAGCCGAGATGTGCGGGGCGCACTTCATCGGGACGGGCGTTGCTCGCCAGCGCCCCCTCGGTCAGCAGGTAGATCATCCAGACCGCCAGGACGGTGGTCACGCGCAGGCTACGCGGCGCGCCGACGACCGTGAGGAAGATCATGGCGAACACGGCGAAGGCGACCGCCAGCGCCGTCGCCGGGCGCCGTCCCAGCGCCAGAAGCGCCCCCGCCGCCGCCCCCGCCGCCGC
>JABWBO010000029.1 GCA_013360465.1 Anaerolineae bacterium
CACCCCAAAAATCTGACGATTTTTTGCCCCTCTCCGTTTGGAGAGGGGCGGTTGAGCGCAGCGAAACGGGGTGAGGTTAGGCAATCCGTGACTCACTGAGTATAGTGACTTCCCGACGCAGCGCATCTTTTTGCCCGGCAACATCGTTACATCATGGAATCGGGTTGCCGATCTGATCTTCCACGTCGCGGCAAAACGGCGAGCCATGCAGAAACTTGAACCGACAGCACTGTACGAAAGGATATCACCGGAATGGCAACGCCCAACTACAGCGGCAGCGGCACAAAGGCGGATCCCTGGGTCCTGCAAACCCCGCCGCTCACCTCGGAATATACCCTCTACAAGGACGAGAGCCTCAGCCCGCCGGCGCTGGTCTGCACGGTCGGCAAGACCGTCCTGCTGTACGATCTACGCTGCATCGAGGACCTTCACAAGATGCTCAAGAAACGGGGTGACTGGATGGAACTGGGTAGCGCCGACGAGCAGAAAGAGGCGAAAGACGGCACGGTCGAAGCCTGGGGGCGCTCGGCGGATAACCCCGTCGGCGGTTGGTATGGTCTGAAGAAAGGGCTGCGCGGGCGTTTCGGCATGTACATCCCGCCGCTGCTGGAACTCCTGGGGCTGGCTGAGGTCGAACACAACGCGCGCGGCAACCGCATGCGGGCGCGCTGAGCATGGAGAGAAGCCGTTCTGCGGGTTCGCCAGCCGCTTCACCCGCGCGAGCGAAGCGGTTGGCTGTATCCGATCAGGCGGGCGCTGAAACCAATGCCCGCCTGCGGCGAATCAGCGAGGGTGCGCCAATCGGGTAGGGCGCGTCATCTCGTGGATGTCTCAGGGACGCCGACCGGATCTGCCGCCGCCGGCGCTCGCCGAATCGTCGTCGCCGGCGCCCGCGTCGCTCAGGTCCAGCCCGATGTCGAAGGTCGCGCTGACGCCAGAGGTCACATCGAGCGCCGTCAGTTCTTCCACCGTCAGCGGACTCAGCGCCACCGTCAGCACGCCGCCGCTCTGTTGGAAGATGCCGTCAGTGCTGTTCGGCGTGTCCGGCAGACCCTTGGCGGCGTAGGGCACATCGGCGTAAACCTCGGCGATCTGGTCCGGGTCGAAGAAGAGCCGCGAGGTGAACTCATAGCCCTGGTCGTCGGCGGGATCGGTGCGAATCTTGAAGTGGATATGTACCGCTCGCCCAGAGTACCACCCCGGCACGATGGTGAGGAACTCGGCGATGCCGTCCTCGTCGGTCACCTGATAGCCGCGCAGCCACGTCTGCCCGCTGGTGTCAAAACCGGCATCCTGCACACCCGAATACACGCCGTCGGCGTCGCAGTGCCAGACATCGACCTGCGCGCCCGCCAGCGGGGCGCAGGCTCCGCCGGTCACATCCGAGACACGGTAGATCAGCCGCAGCGGCAGCCCGTCCTTGATCGACCCGTCGCTGGGGTCGATGCGGATATCGCGCCGGTTCAGTTGATCGTCCACGAAATAGGGACCTTCGGTCAGTTCGGGGCGGACGATGCACGCCGGCAGTGCCGCGCTCGGCGTGGCAGTGGCGGCATCCTGCGCCATCAGCAGACGGGGGGCGCTCAGCCCGGTGATCAGCGCCGCGCCGCCCCCGCCGATCAATCTGAGAATTTCGCGGCGGGTGAGTACGCGCCCCACCGGCTTGTCGTCGTTGTGAAGGTCCATCGTCGGTTTTTCCTCGTGTAGGTGATATTCACAGCTTAGGAGGCGCTTGTTCAGAAATTTTGCAGATCAGATGAATGCCTGCTGAGAAGGCGCTGTCAGGGTGGATGCGCAGCGCATAATAACGAACAACCTGGTCGCTGCCAGGCTGTTCGTTTGGAGGGGGAATGGAGGATAGTGTCAGGGTGTGACTAGAGCGTGTCTGCAAACCCGGTTTTCACACAACCTCACCCCCTGCCCCTCTCCGCGCGGAGAGGGGCGGTTGAGCGCAGCGAAACGGGGTGAGGTGAGCAGTTTGCAGACAGACCCTAGAAGTCCTTCTCCCAGGAGAAGAAGTAGCTTCCGCTGGTGCTGGGCGCGACCAACCAGAGCGTGCCGTCGTCCGAGTAGTTCAGCACCGCGCCGCCCATTTGCGCCAGGACGACATCGCTGCCGTCACTTTCGGCGATCAGCGTCTCGATTTCCTCGATGGATACGTAGAGAGTCTTATGCGCCGTCTCCGTCGTCGGGTCCCACTGCCACACCTCGATGCCGCTGACGACATCCACCTGAACTGCCCAGCCGTTCTCGTCTTCCGCCCAGATCGTCTCGTGCGTCTCGTAGATGGCGACCGGCGCGGCGGCGTCGTAGGCGTTGACCCTGCCATCGGTGAAGTTGGGCGGAGGGGTCTCGGTATCATCGGCGGATACGCTCAACGCGCCCGTGACCATGATGACTGCCGCGATCATAGACAGACCGAGTTTCTTGACCATGTTCTTGCTCCTCACTGTACATCCTGTTTGCGAAGGGGCTGTTGTCGTTGTTCAGCCTGCCTTCAGGATGCCAGAGGGGCGTGGAGAACTGGTGCAGGCATCATGGGGATTCTGTAATCATTCTGAATCGCTATCTCCATAAACCCCGGACGGTTGGCTCGTTCATGACCGGGCAGCCGATTTTGGCGCGGCTGCGCTGCTGGCTCAGGTGGTCGCACCTGATCGACCGGAAATTGGCTATACTCAATCCCATGGTGACTGCCTGTGATGCCGGGCAAGCTGAAGCGGTCACCGGTCAGGGCAGTTTGTAATGACATCTCAGCAGCAGGCGACACTATGGCTTCAGGAGGCGCTTGGTTCGCAGGCGCAGTTCCGTGAAGGACAGTGGGAAGCGATTGCGGCGCTGGTCGAACGGCGCGAGCGCATGCTAGTGGTGCAGCGCACGGGCTGGGGCAAGAGTCTCGTCTACTTCATGGCGACCCGCCTGCTGCGCGCCGCCGGCGCAGGACCGACCCTGCTGATCAGCCCGCTGCTCTCGCTGATGCGCAACCAGATCGCCTCGGCGGCGGGGTGGGGTGTCGCAGCGCAGACATTGAACAGCGCCAACAGCGAAGATCATGCGGAAATTGAGGCGGCGCTGCTGGCGGGTAAGATCGACCTTCTGCTGATCTCGCCGGAGCGGCTGGCGAACGACCGTTTTCAGATCGAGGTGTGGCAGGAACTGCGTCATGCCATCGGCATGGTCGTCATCGATGAGGCGCACTGCATCTCTGACTGGGGGCACGACTTCCGCCCGAATTACCGCCGTATCATGCCGCTCCTCGATGATATCGCTGCCGGGACGCCGATCATCGGCACGACCGCCACCGCCAATGACCGCGTCGTCGCCGATGTCGCGGCGATCCTGGGCGCATCTCTGAACATTCAGCGCGGCGCGCTCACCCGCGAAAGCCTGAAGCTGTACGTCTACACCGAGCCGCAGGATTCTGCTCAGCGCCTCGTCCTGCTGGAGTACCTGCTGCACCGTCTGCCGGGCAGCGGCATCGTCTACTGCACGACCACGCGCGACTGCCGGCTGGTAGCAGACTGGCTGCAAAGCCGGGGTATCCTCGCCAAGGCGTACTATGCCGATGTCGAGGAGTCTCAGGCGGAAGACCGAGAGGCGCTGGAAGATCAGCTGATGCGCAACGAGGTGAAAGCGCTGGTCGCCAGCGTCGCTCTGGGGATGGGGTTCGACAAGAGCGATCTGCACTTCGTCATCCATTATCAGCTGCCGGGCAACATCATCAGCTACTACCAGCAGATCGGGCGCGCCGGGCGCGGCATCGATCAGGCGCACATCGTGCTGATGCACGGACCCGGCGACGAAGATATTCAGCGCTACTTCATCGAAACGGCGTTTCCCAAGCCGGAACACGTGCAGCAGACGATAGAGGCGCTTCGGGGGCAGCACCTCAGCCGGATGGAACTTCAGCAGCGGGTCAACGTCCGCCTTTCGACGCTGGAAAAAATCCTGACGCACCTGGAGGTCGAGCGCATCATCGAAAAGCAGGACCGCGACTATGTCCTGCGGCGCGTCAATGCCGAGCCGGACTATGGGCGATGGGCGGCGGTGACGCAGACGCGCACCGCTGAACTGGCGCAGATGAAGGCGTATTTGCAGGAGCGCGGCTGTCTGATGCGCGCGCTCGCCAGGGCGCTCGATGATCCCGCGCCGGTGGAACGCTGCGGGCGCTGCAAGAACTGCACCGGCGCGCAGAGCAGCTTTCAACCAGCGGCGGCGGATATTCAGCAGGCTCAGCAGTTTTTGCGCCAGGGCAAGCCGCTGCTCTTCGATCCGCGCCGGCGCTGGCCCGCGCGCAGCGCGCAGTTCCCGAAGACTACCGATATCCGCGTGAATCAGACGGGCATGGCGCTGTGCGGCTTTTTCGACGAAGGCTGGGGGGCGCTGGTGCGCGCGGGGCGCGCTCAGGGCAACTATGGGGATGATCTGGTCGAAGCTGCGGCGCAGGCGCTCCGGCAGTACTGGGCGTCGACGGGAATCGCCGTCAGCGGCGTCGTCCCTGTGCCCTCGCTGCGCCGTCCGGCGCTCGTCCCGGGTTTTGCCGAACGTCTGGCGCGCCGCCTCACGCTGCCTTTCGCCGAAGTCGTTCAGCATCAGGATCAGCATCTACCCCAGGCGGAGATGCGCAACAGTTTCCAGCAGGCTGCAAACCTGCTTTCGCGTTTTTTCGTGACCTCGGCGCTGAAAGGTAAGCCGGTGCTGCTGGTGGACGACATTGCCGACTCGAAATGGACGCTGACGGTCATCGGCGATCTTCTCCAGCGTAAAGGCTGCGGACCGGTCCATCCCTTTGTGCTGGCGGTCACCAATACATCGGAGTAGTGTGCAGCAGTTTCTCGGCAGACGACAACATCTGGGAGGAGACACGTGACCCCGCGCGATCAACATCTACTGTTCAGGCGCTACCCCCTGGAGGGAGTCGTTCGCATCGGCAGCACCGATGCGCCGACTCCCTACCACATCTACGATGGATCGATGCTGTTCATCGGCGGGACAGCGGACGGGACGCGCGCGCGGGAACTGCTGCGCGGCGAGCGGCTCACCCCGATCCTGGACGACCAGGGTAGCGCCCTGATGGCGTTGTGGGTGTGCAATTTCACCGCCGCCAGCCTCGACCCGCACCACGAACTTCAATTCTCGATTTTCGCGTCGCCGCAGCCAGAGCCGCCGGTGGAGGCGCACCCGCTCGCCATCTTTCGCCTGCTGGCGCTCAACCCGCGCGCCGTCATGGTGTGTCATGGCTTGTGGAACAATACGCCGCTGGTGGTCGAATACAACCGGAGTCACCTGGGGCTGGATGCTCGCCTGTGCGCCAGCCGCATCAGCGCCACAGAAGCGGCGAACGAGGGCAGGATGCAGTTCGGCTTTGATGATTTCGAGGGCGGCGGGTGCATCGCTGAAGGGGATGTGCTGATCCCAGGCAGGCAGGGGCGGCGCATCCTGTTGGACCTGCTGCGCCACGTCGGGGTGGGCGGGACGCTGAATGCGGCGCGCTCGCCGTTCATCCATGTGCCCGTCGCCAACCCGATCACTCCCGATCTGCCGGAGAACCGGGTTGCGCACACCTACGCCGTCAACGACAGCCAGGTCCTGCGCCCCTACGACGGTAGCCAGGATCATCTGGCGATTCATCACCCGCTCTATGCCGCGCTGCGCTTCCGCCCGGCGTTCGTGCAGCAGGCGGAGGGCGTGCGGTTCGTCTATCTGCGCCCGGAGGCGCTGCCTGTGCCGGCGGCTGCCGTCTGAGCCGTTCAGCCGAAATAGAGCGGGTTGGTGAGGGTGCGCATCTGCCCGGAGTCGGTGAGCTGCGCGCGGACGTAGAGGCTGCCTCCCAGCTTCAGCGCGAGGTGAAGCCGCTGATCGTCTTGCGTGATGTCCGCTTCCGTCAGGATGCCGTCACTGCCCACCAGCTGAAGCGTCCCACCCGCGCCCCCGGTCACCGCGAGGTCCAGTGCGATCTGATCGTCCGCCGGGCGGAGCAGGTGATCCCCCATCATGGAGCCGCCGGCGTTCAGCGTTATGCCGGGTCCGTCAGGCGCTTCGGTGATAATGCAGTGCCCGGCGCGGATGGCGTCCAGGATGTCCCTGGCGGTCGGCGCACGATCCGGCGCGACGTAGACCCGCAGGGTCGGAAAACCCAGCCGCGCGATGTGCGGTCGATGGCTGAAATGATGGTCGCTGCCCCCGACCGCGACCAGCCGTTCCCCGCGTTTCAGCCGCACCTCCCAGAAGGCGAGGCTGGCGCTGTTCAGCAGTTCCCAGGGACCATTCCACACTTCGACGCAGGTGAAGCCGCCGACTTCAGGAAACGCCCAGTCGGGACCGTACGGTCGAGGGTGATTGCATGAGATCAGGCAGCCTTGAGCGCGCGCGAAGGCGAGGGAGCGTTCCAGATCGGCGGGCTGCTGGACACGAAAATCGATCCATGTACTGCCGCCCCAGACGTTCCAGTGCCCGAAATAGGTCGTTACTTCGAGACCGGGGATGAGCAGCAGCGGCGTCGTGAGTCGCGTCAGATCGACCTGCTGCGTCAGCGTGTTATGGTCGGTGACAGCGAGGAAGTCAAAATCTGCCGCTTCGGCGAGGGCGACGATCTCGGCGGCGGTCGAATCGCCGTCGCTGTTCACCGTGTGGCAGTGCAGCTCACCGGAATACCAGCCGTCCGCCCGTAGCACTGCGCGCTTGCCATCATCCAGCGCGAGGCGTGGCGGGAAGGCTGCCTGATTCGCCGCAGCAGCGGGGATGAGGTCAATGTCCACGCGATAAGCGCAGCCCTGCGCTGCGACCTTGTATGCCCCCAGGCAGATGTGCCACGTTCCCGCAGGGATCGGTCCGGGCATGTAGCCGGGAGTCGCCGAGTCGCGTCCGATGCTGAAGACGCGGCGGGCGCTGCCGCTCCAGCCGCGAAAGCCGCCGCTCGCAAAGCCGATGCCGCCCGCGTCGAAAATGCCGATGTCGATGGTGCTGCCGCCGGACAGCCCCGGATCAGCGGCGATGGCGTCGCTGCAGCTGTACTGCACGTCGATCTGCCCGATGCCTTCAGGGACTTCGAACGGCAGATAGAGATAAGTCAGCGCTTGCGCCGGCGTCAGCGCGCCGGTCAGGGTGAGACGGGCGGGCGGCTTCAAGCTGACGCCTTCGACTTCAGCACGAAGATGAAGATGATCGCGGTCAGCATTGCCATGCCGCCCCAGAACAGGAAAGGGGCGCTCAGGGCGATGCCGCTCAGGCTGTTGCCCACCGCCGGCGAAAATGTCCCGCCGAGGCTGCGAATCATGGTGGCGAAGCCGATAGCCGTACCAGAAAAGGCGTGGTTCAGCCCGTCCACTTCCAGCACGCTGGCGTTGAGGATCGCCATGAACGAGTCGAAGATGATCCCGGTCACGGCGATGACCGGCACGACTAGATCGCCATCGACCACACCCAGCAGGCTGACGCCGCTGGAGAGGATGAGTGCGCCGAAGATCAGAAAACCACGCCGCAGGCGCAGGCGATCCGACAGCACCGAGAGGGGGATCACCGCTATCAGGCTGGTCATGAAGAATGCCGCCAGCGCACGGTCGGCATCCAGCGCTTGCCATCCGATCGATTTGAGGTACGTCGGCAGGTAGCCTGTGAAGCCCGCAAAGCAGGCGTTGATGCCCATCCCTCCGATGCCCAGAATCCACATATCGCGCAGCCGTATGACGTGCCGAAGCCCATCAATGAACGCGGGGTGCGGCGCGTTCCCGGCGTGCTGCTGTTTCGGCGGGTGGACGACGAGCCAGATCAAGCTCAGCGCGATAGCTGCCGCGCCGTAGAAGATCAGGACCTGCCGCCAGCCGCCAAGTGCCGGCAGGATCACGCTCGTGCTGAGCAGGGGTCCAAGCGTCAGCCCGCCGGCGAACCCCGCCGAGATCACCCCGCTCGCCATGCCAAGCTGACGAGGCGGGAACCACCCCCGCGCCACTTTGAAGAGCATGACCGGGATGATCGCCTGGAAGACGCCAAACGCCAGCGTGCCGAGCAGCAGCGTGTTGAGATCGAGGGCGAAAGCGCGCGTCATGCCGCACAGTCCGGCGAGCAGGCAGGCGGCGACCAGCGTGGCGCGCGTCCCAAAGCGATCTCCGAGCGTGCCGCCGATCATGGCGAAGAAGATGCCGGCAATCGCGCCTGCGCCCCAGACCACGCCGATCTCTACCAGAGTCAATCCCAGGTCGTCGGCGATGGTGGCGAACAGCGGCGGGAGCGACATGTTGGGCAGCGTGACGACGGCGAGCGGGGTGAGGGCGCACAAGGCGAGCATGACCCAGCGGTAGCCGTCGCGAGTCTGGTGTATGGCGAGTGGGTTATTGAGCATGGACGACCTATCGCAATCAGAAAGTTTCTATTCTAGCCGGAGCGATGATGCCAGGACAGCCGCGCGGACATATCCACCATCGGATTTTCAGTGGGGGGTGGCAGCGTCCGGCGTTCGCGCTATGCTTGAGGGAAACCAGGGGCTAAAGAGGGACCGATGCGCATACATGACCGCAACTGGATGCAGATCGAAGAGGCGCTTCGGCGCGACAACCGCTGTGTGCTGCCGATCGGCAGCGCCGAGCAGCATGCCTATCTGAGCCTGGGAACGGATAACATCCTTGCCGAGCGGGTGGCGGTGGAAGCCGCAGAACCGCTCGGTATCCCGGTCTTTCCGCCGCTGAACTACGGGATCACCCCGTACTTTCGCGCCTATCCGGGCAGCGTCAGCCTGCGCATCGAGACCTACCTGCGGATGATCGGCGACATCCTGGATGGGCTTGCCGAGCAGGGCTTCCGCCGTATTCTGATTGTCAACGGGCACGGCGGCAACGCTCCGGCGCAGGCTTACGCCGCCGAATGGATGGCGGATCACGCCGGCGTGACCGTTCGATTCCACAACTGGTGGAACGCGCCGAAGACCTGGGCGAAGGTCATGAGCATCGACGTGGTCGCCTCTCATGCCTCGTGGATGGAGAATTTCCCCTGGACTCGCCTGCCGGGCATCGAGCAGCCCGCCGCGCAGAAAGCCCCGGTCGATCTGGACCGCCTGCGGATGCTTTCTCCGCGCGCTGTCCGCGATTTGCTGGGCGATGGCAATTACGCCGGTCTGTACCAGCGATCCGACGCCGACATGATGGCGATCTGGGAGGTCGCCGTCGCCGAGACGCGCGCCCTCCTCACAGACGGATGGTGAAAAGCCCGGCGGCGATTCAGCGCACCGCCGCTGCCGATAGATAGGCGGGGGTCACCGCGTACTCACCGACGCTTTCGACGAAGCCCATCACCCCCAACGCCGTCTGGATGGGCGGGTTCGCCATGAACTGTTCCCAGACGAAGCCGTCTTGATGGTTGGCGATCATCAGCAGGATGTCGCCCTGGTCGATGCCGATATGGTCGCGCGAGTACCACTCTGCGTCCGCGTTGATGGCGCTGACGAAGCCGTATTCCCGCCAGACGCGCCCGCCGAACTGCCGCAGCAGCGCGCGCATCCCTTCAAGCGCCAGGTCCGGCGTGAAGGGCAGGCAGGCGGTTGAGGCATAGGGGGCAACCGTGCCGTCGTGGTTCGCCTCCGACGCCCCATAGGCGCGGTAGCCCGTTGGACCATCCGACGCGCTGATCCCCCACACGCCATGCTGATAGGTCTGCACACGGTCGCTGTGATCGCGCGCGAACTGCCGGCTGCGCTCACAGGCGCGGACGGCGTTGTTCCAATAATGGGCGTAGGCGTCTTCCAAGCCGCGCAGGTCGAGGAAGGCGAGCGGATACTGGTAGACGAACAGCGGCTCGCCGGGCAGGTAGATGTATTCGCCGCCGAAACGGACCGGACGGTCCCATAGGTCCCAGCTGTAGGCGGGGATCGGGTGCGTCGGCGAGCCGATCGCCAGGACGTAGAGCAGCAGACTTTCGTCGAAGTGGTCCCATTTAGCGCCGAGGAACCCGCTTTCCGGTCGCCAGCCCATGCGGATAAGATCGCCGCCGGCGAGCATCCAATCCCATTCGACGTTCTCGTAGAGACGGTCGGCGAGCGTCTGCACCTCCGTGTCCGCGAAATAGGACCCGGCGACGAGTGCGCCGGCGACCAACAGCGCCGTGTCGATAGACGAGACCTCGCTGTTCCATACCCGCTCGCCCGTCGCCATATCGACGAAGTGATAGAAGAATCCGCGTTCGCCCTGAACGCCCCCGCTCAGGAACGTTTGCAGCGTGGCGCGGACCCGCGCGTAGCCCGCTTCGGCGTCGATCCAGCCGCGATCTATGGCAAGGGGGATCGACGCCAACCCGAAGCCTGTCGATGCGATGCTCGACACCGAGTCGGGCGTGCTGCGGTCTTTGACCAGCCCGGTCTGAGGGTTGGACTCCAACCAGAAGAAATCAAAGGTCTGGCGGGCGATGGCGTCCACAAAAGCGTCGTCGTCCATCGTCAGCAGTGCATCGATCTCCTGGCGATAGCGCACTTCAGCGCCGCTGTCGCCCGCCGCGCTGACCGAATCAGCGATCAGCTGTATCCCAGCGACGTAGATCGGTTCTGTGAGCGGGACCTTGCCGCCGCTGCCTTCGTGGAAGAACGAAAGATACATCATGTAGCTGCCGTCCGGGTCGGTCTCGCGCAGCGCAGCGTCGAGGATGAACGTCACAGCCACCCAGCCGGCATCGCCGCTCGCCTCGCCGAAAACCCCGCCCACCCAGGACCAACCCCTTGTGACATCGCCCAGACCGAGAAAAAAGGCATTCACCTGGAGCGCCTCCGCTTCGGGAAGGAAGACATCAAGGCGAATCCTGCCGTGATCCCGCCACGCCAATAGATCGCTGCCGCTGACCGGGTAGGCGAGTTTGGTCTCTTCGCTGCTTCCGCTCGGCGCGATCCGCAGCGCCGGGATGCCCTCCACCGCGCTCATGGCGAACGTCGAACCGGTGTTGTCGTCATCGAGCAGGCGAAGATCAACCGCCGCCCAGGATTCCCAGGGGATCACGTCGGACTGCGCCAGAGCGGATGTCAAGCCGAACAGCAGGACGCCGACGAGAACCAGAACGCCAAGGAGATTCTTCTGATCGGGTCGCTTCATGTCACATCCTCTATCGCCTGATCCTGGCAGCCCAATCGCCTCCAGGGGTTGTTGGGCAGGTGAAGTGTACAGCCGACAACCCCAGATGCCCATCCCCCAGGCGGTGCGGTCTGGCAGGCTTAGCCGCGTCCGACGTAAAGACCGCGCCCGTCCAGCCCCTCCTCGATGAACTCTATGCCGGTCAGTCCGGCGTGTTCGTAGGCGGCGCGATAGTGCGCATCGCTGAACAGTCCGAGGACATGGTCTTCGCCGAAGGTCGAGAGTCCCTGGGAGGTTCCGACGAGATACTGGAAATGCAGGATCGACCGGGTAACGGGATCGGCGCGCTGCACTTCGGTGAGCGTCATTCGCGCCAGTTTGAGGTCGGGCTGATTGACCGTGACGAGATTAAGATAGCGATCGTGGAACTGTTCGACCGTGAACCAGGGTTCGATAATGAGCAGTCCGCCGGGCGCGACATGGCGGCGCAGGGCACGCAGCGCTGCATGGAGATTGTCCAGAGTCGTCACGTAGCCGATGCTGCTGAACAGACAGGTGACGACATCATACGTCTGGTCCAGATCGACCGTCAACATGTCGGACTGCATTAGCGGTACGTCGGGCAGACGACCGCGCGCGACTGCCAGCAGTCCCGGATCGATATCAAACCCGCTTACCTGATAGTGTTCGCGCAGATGGGACAGATGCGCGCCCGTGCCGCAGGCGGCATCAAGCAGGGTACGCGCCTGCGGCATCCGGCTGCTGATGAAGGTGTGCAGCCGGACCGCCTCGGCGGCATAGTCTTTGAAGGCGTAGACGGCATCGTAGTAGGCGGCAGATAGCTCAAACATGGCAGCGAACCTCCGAGATCAACCCCCCGCCATCGCGCCGATGATGCGAAACGGTTCTTTCCCCTCTGCGACCTCGCTTGGCACCGGCGCGTCGGTTGGCTCGTGGGAAAGGTCCTCCCCGCAGGCGAAAAAGCGGATGAACGGGCGGCGTTCTTTGGAAGCCTTGTCGCGGATTGTCCCGCGCAGCATGGGATGCGCCGCCTCCAGCGCATCCAGGATCGCCCGCTGGGTAACCGGCTCATCGACCTGAAGCAGGACGGGACCGCTCACCTGCGCCAGGGTGCGCAAATGTGTGGGCAGCGTCACCCGGATCATGGCAGGACCTGTACCTCGACGGAAAGAACCGGCGGCAGATCATGGACAATCGCCTTCCAGTGATCGCCGGAGTCGGCGGAGACATAGACCTGACCGCCAGACGTGCCGAAGTAGATGCCGCAGGACCCCAGCGTATCCACCGCCAGCGCATTGCGCAGGATGTTGACGTAGCAGTGGCTCTGCGGCAGCCCGTCGGTCAGCGCTTCCCACTCGTTGCCGCCCGTCCGGCTGCGATAGACCCGCAGCTTGCCATCGGGCGGGTAGTGGTAGGAGTCGCTGGTGATCGGCACGACGTAGATCGTCTCCGGCTCGTGAACATGGACGGCGATGGGGAAGCCGAAATCGCTGGGCAGGTTGCCGCTGACCTCGCGCCACAGTTCGCCGGCGTTGTCCGAACGCATGACATCCCAGTGCTTCTGCATGAAGAGCGTTTTCGGACGCGAAGGGTGCAGGGCGATGCTGTGGACGCAGTGTCCTACTTCGGCGGCGGCGTCGGGCAGCTCGAAGTCGGATCGCAGCCCCTGGTTGATCGGTCGCCAGGTGACTCCGCCGTCGTCGGTGCGGAATGCGCCGGCGGCGGAGATGGCGACGAAGATGCGCTTCGGATCATCGGGACTCAGGAGGATAGTGTGCAGGCACATGCCGCCGGCTCCCGGCTGCCACAGGTTCCCCTTGGCGCTGCGCAGACCGGGCAGTTCGCGCCAGGTTCTGCCGCCATCGCCGGAATGAAAGAGGGCGGCGTCCTCGACTCCGGCGTAAACGGAGTCCGGGTCGGTTGGCGAAGGCTCAAGATGCCAGACGCGCTTGAATTCCCAGGGATGCTGTGTACCATCGTACCATTGGTGGGTTCCGGGAGTGCCGTCGTAGGCGAATTCGTTGCCGACGGCTTCCCACGTCTTACCGCCGTCGTCGGAGCGCTGGATGACCTGTCCAAACCAACCGGAAGACTGCGAGGCGTACAGCCTGTCCGGGTCGGCGGGGCTTGCGGCGATGTGGTAGATTTCCCAGCCGGGAAACAGCGGACCCTCGACCGTCCAGTCTTTGCGCCCCTCGTCGGAACGCAGAACGAAAGCGCCCTTACGTGTGCCGACCAGTACACGGACTTCGCTCATATTCATTTTCCTTGAGATGCGTTTTTGACAAACACAAGAGTAGAACCTTTGTTCATTATTGTCAAGCAGCAAAAGAGTGCGCGCCGTAAAGCCCATCGGCTAGGCGAACTTCCCATCTAGAGCGCAGTCTGTTATTCACTAAGAGCGTGTCTGCAAAGCCGGTTTTCATACAACCTCACCCCGGAAACCGTCAGGTTTCCTGCCCCTCTCCAATTGGAGAGGGGCGGTTGAGCGCAGCGAAACGGGGTGAGGTGAGCAGTTTGCAAACGCCTGAAGCACCCGTAGAGGACTGACTTCACCATGATGCCGACTTCTGTCGAACGTATGATCCGTTCAGCGCTGCCCATCGTGCGCCTTGCGCAAGCCTACCTGCCGCTTTCGTTGGCGCGCTGGGTCGAGAAACGGAGCGCCGGGCGCGTGCGCTCAACCGATGATGTTGCCCATGAGGTTGTTTCTGCCGACGGCGTGCGCTGTGAATGGTTCATCCCTCGGAACAGCCCGAAGGATCGAGTACTCCTTTACCTGCACGGCGGCGGCTTCGTGTACGGAATGACATCACTCCATCGTGATATGGTGGTTTATCTGGCACGAAAGATGGGCGTGCGCGCATTGATGGTGGACTATCGCGTCGCGCCGGAACACCCCTTCCCGGCTGCGCTGGACGACTGCACAGCGACTTATCGCTGGCTGCTGAAGCAAGGCGTTCCGGCTCGCAGCGTCGTCGTGGCGGGCGACTCGGCAGGCGGCAACCTGACGATCACGACTCTGATGAGATTGCGCGACAGCGGGGATCCCCTTCCTGCGGCTGCCGCATGCCTATCACCAGTAGCAGATCTGACCCAGTGGGAAAGCGTGAAATCATTCAGCGATCCGCTGCTGCATCCCAAAGCGGTGGCAATGTTCAATCGATCCTACGTGGCGGACAACGACGCTCGCGACGCCATGATCTCGCCGGTTTTTGGCGATTGGCGTGGGCTGCCGCCGCTGCTGCTGCATGCTGGTGAGGATGAAATTCTTCGTGAAGATGCGGTCCGTATCCGGGCATTGGCTGCGGCAGCCGGTGTCGAGGTGCGGCTCGAAGTGTTCCCTCGGATGTGGCATGTGTGGCAATTGTTCCTGACCCTGCCGCAGACGGTCCAGTCGTTGGAAGACATCGCTCAGTTTTTCGCATCCCACCTGGAGGCTGCTGTCCCCGGACCCCCTTCGATTTGAGACACAAGATGTCCCGTTGGGTTGGGGCGGGCGGACCGTTTTGCCAAGTGGAGTTAGCTGCGTTTGAGGTCAGCCTACAGGATGGTCGGAAACACCAAGTTCTGCAGCGACTGGGTGAGCGTATCTATGGACTGGACGATCTTCAGGCGGTTGATGGCGCTGACGAAACGCGGCACATCGAATTGATCCACCACCGCCCGGCGGCGCAGTTCTAAAGGCAGAAAGCGCTGGTACGCGCCAAGCGCCAACCACTGCTCATAGCCCCGATACTGGTCGGAAAGATAGCGAGCGATCTGGGTCGTCGTCCACGCCGGCAAGCTGTGCGGTTCTTCAGACAGAAACACGCACAAACCCGGCTGCGGCGTCTCTTCAGCAGGAAGGACATAGCGCAGCAGATCAAGCAGCGCCCGCCCATACACATCGCCAAGCCAGTGGAACCACAGCCAGCCGGTTTCAAGGGGGACCAGAGGCGCTTCGCCGGCGTTCAGCCCAAGCTGAGCCGGCAGCTGCTGCGCCAGGTCGCAGCTGAGGACCTGCCGTGCTGAGCGGAAATAGAGCGAGTGCGCCGGCTGTTCACCGCGATAGGCAGATACCCATAAGGCTTCGTCGTCAGCCCACTCGACGTTCAAGGGACGACCTTCCAGGGTCAGCACGTCGCGGTCGAGCCACTGACGATCTACGCTGGCGACGACGCGCTGTGTATGCTGATCGCGAATCTTGATCTTCGTCGCGCCATCCGTCTGGATGTTGCTGTAGAGGCTCAGCGGCGCGTTCTCCGTCGTTTGCAGATCGACGAGTCGATTGAGGCGCTCTCCCGGTCGCCATTCTCCCGCGCGCCCGGCGTTCAAATAGCCGGATGCCTGAAGCTGTCCCAGAATCGCTTCCAGATCAGCGGCGCTGAGCATGCCTTCAAACAGATCGGACAGCGGCTTAAGACGAACGGCTCCTGTCGGACTTTGCCTGAGCAGGCTGAAGATCTGCTGGACCGCCGTCGATGGGCGAAAAACAGCTGCGCCAAGACTCTCAGGAGCATGTAAGAGCGCGTTAAACAGGAGATTGTCGAGGGGCGTCCGATAGAAACAAACGCCTCGCGCAAACGCCTGACGGCGGTTGGCGCGTCCGATTCGCTGTGAGAATGCGGCAGCGCTCCCCGGCGCGCCAATGAGAAAAACCACATCGATGCTGCCGATGTCGATGCCCAGTTCGAGCGTGCTGCTGGCGAAACACAGCGCTGCTTCGGCATGAGCGAACTGAACCTCGATTTCACGCCGACGTTCACGCTCCAGGTTGGAATAGTGGACATATACGGCGTCGCCAAAAGGGGAGCCAGCCATGCGCACGGCGGCGGCGTATGCCTCAACCTCTGCGCGGGTATTACAGAAGACAATCGCCTTGCGCCATCCGCGCTGACGAAAGGCGGTCAGACAATCAAGCAGAGCCGCGGGCGAGTCAGGATCCAGCGCGATGTTTTCCAGTTGAACGGCTCGTCGAGCAGGAACCTGGATGATCCGCGCTGCCGGGAAATATCGGGCAGCCGCGCGATCTGGTTGGGGCAGAGTGGCGGACAGCGCCACATATTGGATCGCCTTGTCTGAAGCATCGCCCCTGCCAGCAGCATGGGCGCGGACCTGACGCAGGCGGTTGAGCAGCACGCGCAGTTGGTCGCCGCGCACCGTGCCATCAAACGTGTGCAGTTCGTCGATCACGACGGCGCGGACCTGGATCAGTGCCCTGGCTTCCGAAGCCAGCAGCGAGTCGAGCGATTCCGGCGTGGTCAGCAGCACATCGGCGGGATGCCTGGGGATAAAGGTGTCCAGGTCGCGGGTCTTGATGGCAAGCGACAGGCGCAGCGCTTCCAGCGGTGCAGTCAGCCGCGTCGAGAGGTCGTTGATCAGCGCGCGGGTGGGCAGCAGATAGAGCAGCCTCAAGCCGGGGTCACGCACCGGAGGAAGGTGCTGCTCGACCAGTGGAGCGAGTGCAGCCTCGGTCTTGCCGCTGGCAGTCGGTGCGCACAGCACGACGTTTTCGCCTGCCAGCAGCAGCGGAACAGCTGCGTTCTGGACCGGGGTGAAACTACCGTAGTGCCCGAAGAACGCGCCCCAGGTGCGCGGCAGACGAGACTTCAGCTCGGACGCATTCACACCTTCAGCCCGCGCCTCAGCTCGAGCAGCAGGTCTTCCGGCGGATAATCAAGGTGAACGTAGGGCAGATCGCAGATCGTCACGGCAGTACGGATCAACTCACGCAGATTGATGCGGTGCTGTCCCAGTGCGCGCGCCAGGTGCGCGGGCGCGTCCAGCGCGAGTCCTTCATAACGTTCACGCGGCGGCGGGTAGCCGTAACCGTGAGCGAGCGCGTGATAACGCAGCAGTGTGTTGAAGAATTCGCGGATGTCCTTTTCGATGAAACGATCATCCAGGCGCACGATCTGCGAAGGGGCGAGCCAGGACCCGACCGGCATTCGATCTTCGCTTTCCGTCAGCGCGAACAGGAACAGCATGTGCGCATCCGATGCGTAACTGATCGGGTATTCGGCGCGGGCGTGATCGGGGATAGCCTGTCCGTCGATGCGGCCATTGTGCAGCCCCAGCGCGCCGATAATCATCGCTTTGAAAAATGAGTCGGCTTTGTCCCGCTGCGTGGCGCGCAGCAGCGAGTAGTGTTCGGACTCATCGATCAGCACGGCTAAACCCTTGTAGCCAAGCAGGGTCGCCAGGACGCTGATCCCGGTCAGCAAATAGCTGTACTGACGAGCGTTCTCGCCAGAGATATACAGGCGCGGTGGTCGTTTGAAGCAGTGTTTCATTTCCGTCTGTGGTTTCACCTGGGCGCTTAACCACTGGATGATTTCTTCGAAAGCGCTTTGGTTGGGGCAGTTTTGCAGCGCCAGCAGCGCCGCTGCCAGCGGGCAGTCCTGCGGTTCGCGCGGCGAAAGGGCGATGAACTGGCTGATCGCCTGTGGATCTTCGAGCGCTTTTCTGATCAAGGGAGCCAGCCCGCGCTGTTCGGTGTCGGGATAGCGCAGCGAGGTGACCAGTGCCTCATAGATCTTGTGCGCCTTACTGGGGGGGACTTCCGTCAGGTCCAGGCTGGCAGCGGCGATGATGAAGTTTTCGCGCAGACCCCGGCGCGCCGCCAATTCGATGAAATGGCTTTTCCCGAAGCCGTAATCGCCGATCACCGCCAGCACGTCGCCTCCCCGTTCGCGGGTGCGGTCGAACGCGCGGTCGAGCGTGACCCGCTCCGCCTCCAAGCCGATGGTCAGGGTTTCGGCGTCCTGCACTGGGACGATGCCAATACGCAGCGCTTCGAGAGTTTGTCGGGCGCGAAACTGATCGGTCTCAAGCTGGACGGTTCGCGCCTTCAGCGGCGCAAACACTTGATTCCCCTGAATTTCGGTGACAGATTCAGCGCTGAACTCTCTGGCGGGCAGCCGGAAACGCCGCCCAGACTCAAAAAGGACTTCCCACTCATAGCCCCCCATGTACGTTTTCAGCAGCTGCCCCGCACCAAACTGGGGATGATAAACAGTTTTGGCTTCCACGAATGCACCTTTAGTAGGGACTCTGCTCTTCGTCCGCCAGCAGGTTCAGCGCGTCGCTCTGTCCCTTGATTGCAGCGGCGGCGTATCCGGGCGTGATGATCGTCTCGCCTTCTTCCTTTTGGCGATACCATTCCGTCACCAGTGCTTTGACAAAGAGGCGGCGATGGCTGATTGCCAGGTATGAATTACGCGCCGCTTCAGAAAACAGGCGGATATTCTCGCTTTGAACGTCGCCATTCAGTTTGAGGTCGTAGGCGATCTCGAAGATCGGCATCAGGCGGTAGGCGATCTGTGTCAGCAGATCTGCGTCAGGCACATCAAGATGTTCCAGGTCGATCTGCGGGCTGAAGGGATTAGCGCGCGAGAAGAAGTTCGGCGCCTGAATCCGCTGCTGCAACGCCGGGTATTTCGGCACAACCGTATGCAGAAAATCAGGCGGAACGGCATACATGAAGAGCGCGCCGGGCAGGTCTTCACGGCAGCGGTCGATCACCTCGCGCAGGTTGTCGGTCGCCGTCTTTTCCGCCTTGCCGCCGATGCTCAGCATGCGGTCGCCCTCATCGAACAGCAGCGCCAATCCCGTATAGCCCAGCGCGCGTACCGTTTGGCTCAAAGAGCGCAGCATCTTGAAGGCGTTATTCTTGTTGATCTTCTCAGTGACGCCGATCAGGCGCAGATCGCGCATGTCTTCCGGGCTGACCTCTTCACCATGCAGCCAGCGCTCCAGCGACTCGAGACGTCGCTCCTGCCCGCGCAGCAGGGCTAGGAAATAGCCCTGCACCGCCTTGTGAAAGCTCAGGCTGTCGATGGGCGTCATTGCCAATGTCTGTAAGAAGGCGCGCACTTCGGGAATATCCGCCGCCTCAGCTTCCGCTAAGTCCAGCCCGTAGGGATTGACCAGGCGGCGCAGCGTCCCTTCAAAAAATCGACTCAGCCCATGTTCGTCTTCGCTGAGACCGCCCAGTTCGTGCCAGACAACCGATGAAGCGACCGCTGCGTATACGCGCCGCTGATCATCGTAAGGGCTTTCCTTCGGACTGAGATCGACTTTACTTACCGCGAAGTTGCGCTGCCAGGCGCGGTCGCGCACGCAGTAGAGGAAATGCGATTTGCCGCTGCCGTAATCGCCAACGACCAGCTTGAAAACCGCGCCGCCATCCGCCAGATAGGAACCAAGATAGTGAGAATCGATTGCCGCCAGAAGCGATTCGTTTCCGACGTTGTAGTAGCTCACGCCCTTGGAAGAGGGAGTCCCCGACTGCCCTAACGTTTCGATGATTTGCCGCGCAAGATGGGGTTCAGGCAGCATCGCCTACTCCTTCTCGAATTCTACGTCGGCGATGAGCCGTCCGTCATGCGGACCATCCCCTTCGACGATCCACATACATTTCGCAGCGTTGTCCGTCTGTGATTTGGTGGCGCTGTGTGCGCGCACCACCTGTCCGTTATGGGCGACACGCCGTCGGTTGGCGAACTCGTAGAAATCATAAATGAACTGCGCGCGGCTGTAGTCGCTGAAAGTGTGCTTGCTTGGCTCAATATAGAAGGCGCGCCCCTGGCGCAGCACCGCCATTTCAACATAACAGTCCACGATATTGACGCGCTCGCCATGAATCTCCAGTTTTCGGCGCGCCCGCTGATAGGCTTCGTAGAACTGGGCGATCCAGGTCTTGCCATCCTGACTGCGTCCCTCAATGGCTTTGGCGGCGTTCTGGTAAGCTTTCAGCGCTGCCTCGACCGTAACAGAGATATGGGGGACAACCACATCTTTCCCGTAGCGCAGGATGAGGAAACGCTTGGCGAAATTGGCTTCCAGCTCATAGCGTCCGATCACGAACTTTGGCGCGCGCCCGCCAATGCTGATCCCTCGCTCGGCAAGTGCGTCACGCAGTTTTGCGCCGAACTCGTCACCAAGAACGCGCTGCGCCACATCAAGTTCCTGACTCAGTTCAGGGATCAATTCCGCGATGTCTGGCTGCTTGGCGGCTTGCAGGTGGGACAGCGCTTTGTCAAGCCGCGTCACATCAACCGGGTCGCTCCGCAGCGCTGTCGCAGCCTCTTTCAGGGCTGAACTCAGCGCCGTCAGCGCTTTGAGTTCACGCCGCAGATCAGGCAGCAGCGGATCAACCACCTCTTCTTTCAGCCGCATCTGCCCAAAGGTTTCCTGCGCTGTGCCGATGTCCGCGCCCGTATTCTGCGCGCTGTAATCACGCAGGGTCTTCTGCGCCTTGCTTTGGACATCGGTAACGGCTTTGAGCGCCTTTTGGAGCGCCGCCGCAGCTTTTTGCTGTTGAAGGGTGATTGAACACAGCGAGTCAAGCTGGCTGATGAGCGGTTCGTTGGTCATGGGCGCGCTATCCCTACAGGTTCCTCGAATTTCACGTAGTCTACCAAATGTGACGGTAGCGTACTACCCAGGAGGCAGTTCGTGGACGCCCGTCGTGAATTCTGGCATGATTCACAGCCTGACAGGACAGACGCCCTCAGAGGTTCGCCATGACCCTGACCTTTGCCAATTTCAAACAGATCATCCCCGGACAGATTCTCACACGCGGGCGGGAATACCTGCGTCATGGGCAAATCCTCGATTTGTCGTTCGACGAGGAAGAACTCGTATGGGAAGCGCAGGTCGAAGGCACGGAGGTGTACGATGTGCGTGTCGAGCTTCTCTCTGACGGCAGCCTGAGCTGTTCATGCACCTGTCCGTATGATATGGGCGAACACTGCAAGCATGTCGCCGCCGTGCTTTATGCCGTCGAAGAAGCTTACCCCGATCAGCTTGGGGGAAAGCCGCGCAAGAAACCGGTAAAACGCCAGACCCGTCACGACAAGCTGCGCCGGCACCTCGAAAAGACTTCGCGCGAACAGCTGGTCTCGATTCTGCTGGAACTCGCCCAACACGACAGCAGTCTGCTCAATCAACTGCTCATCCATCTGGACGCCGGTGAGAGCAAGCCGATGGATTATCGGCGGGTCGTCAAAGATGCGCTGCGGACGGGGCGCGGTGATTATGGTTTCCTGGACTATGCCGGCGCAAACCGGGCAGGACGCAAGATCAGCGAGCTGCTCCATCAGGCGGGGCAGTGGCGGAGCGCCGGGCAGATCGACAAGGCGGTCAGCGTGTATCAGGCAGTGATCGATGAAACCGTGGTGGCTATAGCGCAGGCGGATGACTCCAGTGGTTCACTTGGCGGATGCATTGCCACGTCCATAGAAGGCTTGAGTGAGATCGCTTCGCTGCAAGGCGAGCCAGGACGAGAGGCGTTGTTCGTGTACTGCCTCGATCGCGTACGTCGCAGTGAGTTCCAGAGCTGGGACTGGCGGTGGGATCTGCTGCAAATTGCCGAGGAACAGGTCAGCAGCCCTGCACAGCGCGCCCTGTTCACGTCGGCGCTGGATGACATTGAAGCGGAGGCTTCGAAGCCGAGCGCAAGCGGCTACATCAGCAGCTACAGCCTGGAACAGATCGCCCTGTTCAGGCTTGCGCTCATCGACCGCTTCGATGGACCGGAAGCCTATGACCAGTTCCTTCGCGCCAATGTCCATCTGGACCGCATTCGTATGGAATGGATCGAGCGCTGCATCACGGAGGGCGACCTGGAAGAAGCGATGCGGCAGATACAGGCAGGGATCGCCTCCAGTGACCAGCGCCGCCTGCCAGGGCTGACCAATCAGTATCAAGCCCTGCGGGTGAAGCTGCTTCAACAGAAAGGCGATAAGACGGCGGTGATCGACGGCGCGCGCGCCCTGTGGCTGGATCGCGCCGGCGAGGATGACTTCGAACTCCTCCGCCAGATGGTTCCCGCTGCTGAATGGGCGGCGTTCGTTGACAGGCTGATCAAGGATACGCGACGCTCGGAGCAGCGGGCATGGCTGTATGCACGGGAGAATCGGTGGCGTGACCTGATGACGCTGGTGCAGACCGATATACAGGGAGCGTGGTTGATCGATCCGTATCGCGATCAGCTGGAGTCTCGATTTCCAGAGGAAGTCGCCGCGCTCTACGAGAAGATCGTTAACGGTATCCTTGTCAATGCGAGCAACCGAGGAACATACCAGCGCGCCGCCGCCTATTTGCGCCAGATGAAGAAGATAGGGCAGGAGGCGCGGGCGCAGGCGCTTGTGCAGCGAATCCGCGCCAAGTACTCGAGTCGTCCGGCGCTGCTCGACGAACTCAGAAAGCTGTGAACCTGACGGGTGACCGCATAAAAACCTTCACGGCTTTTCCAGACCAGCGAGCAGCTGCCGCAGATGGAAACGGAATATATCGTGGATCGACTTCCGGCTGACGAGCGCGCCGGGCAGTTGATTGGCGATCGCTAACTGGGCGAATCCATGAATGCTGGACCAGATGCTCACGGCAAAGAGCTGGGTGTCTTCGTCCGTGAACAGCCCTCGTGCCTGGCACGCTTTGACCAGTTCCACGACGAGGGCATAACAGCGCTGCGACTGCTCCACATATTCCGGGTAGTCTCTCTCCGCTTCGACCACACCGGCAAAGGTGATCCTGAAGTGATCCGGCTCGTCGAGGGCGAACTGAAGATAGGCGAAGGCGGTCTGATGCAGACGCACGAGCGGATCGCCCGATGCCTGCTGCGCGGCGGTGAGTTTCGCGTACAGCTTGCGGTATCCCTCCGCCGCAATGGCGGCGATCAAGGCTTCCTTGTCTGCGAAGTGCGCATAGGGCGCGGCGTGACTCACCCCAGCGCGCCTGGCGACGCTGCGCAGACTCAGGGCTTGCACCCCTTCCTTCGAGAGAATCTCAATCCCTGCCTGTATCAGGGCGTTCTTGAGGTCGCCGTGATGATATTGATCGTTCATCCGACTGATCCCGCCGCGTTATCTTGACGATGTAAAGATGCTGCCATACAATCTTTACAATGTAAAGTTCGGATAGGCGTATCGCGATGATTGACTATCATTCTGTGCGTCAGCAGGTGATCGACACCAGCCGTAAGCTCGCGGATGAGGGTTTTCTCAAGGGGACGGGCGGCAATGTCTCGGTCCGTGTGAGCGGAGAAGACGCGCTCGCCATCACGCCTTCCAACCAGGACTACTACCGCCTCAACGCGGACGACATCTGCGTGGCTGCCTTTGACGGGACGCACATCGCCGGGACGCTCAAGCCGTCGATTGAGACGGGCTTCCACAGCGCCGTGTATCAGGCGCGACCGGATGTCGGCTGCGTGATCCATACGCATCAGGATTTCGCCAGCGCCATGTCCCTGATCGCCAAGCCGATTCCCGCGCTGTTCGATGAACAGGTGCGCTTCCTCGGTCGCAGCGTCGAGATCATCCCCTATGCGCCGTCCGGCACAGGGATGCTGGCGAAGCAGGTCCGCAAGAGCGTCCAGAATCACCATAACGCCTACATCCTCAAGAATCACGGCGCGCTCTGCCTCGGTCCGACGCCGGAACGCGCCTATCACAATGTGCTGCTGCTGGAAAAAGCCGCGCTGAGCTACGTGCTGGCGCTCTGCGCCGATGCCAAAGTTGATGCCATCCCGTTTCTCATCCGCGAGATCGCTTTCTCCAAACTGCGCAGCGAACAGAAGAAGATCGAGCAGCAGCTTGCCGGTCAGAAAGGCTGACACATGGAACGCATCGCCGCCCCGACAGCGCAGAAGTACGCGATTTTGGCATGGCACGACACCGACGAGATTTACCGGAAGCTCGGTCGGTTGGTCAGCCAGCCGATGCGCCCCATCCGCCGTGACAAGATGGCGGAGTTTCTGCGCTACTTCGACGAAGAATGCCCGCGTTCGAAAACGCTGACCGACGAAGCCAAACGGTTCATCCCCGGCGGGGTGCAGCATAACCTCGCCTTTAATCATCCTTTCCCGATAGCGATCAAGCGCGCGGAAGGGGCGTATCTGTGGGACGAAGACGGCAACCGCTACATCGACTTCCTGCAGGCGGGCGGACCGACCATCCTGGGCAGCAATTATGCCCCCGTGCGCGAGAAGCTCATCGACCTCGTGCGTGAATGCAGCCCGGTCACAGGCTTGTTCCACGAATACGAACTGAAGCTGGCGCAGAAGATCAACCAGCATATGCCGGGCGTCGAGATGTTCCGCATGTTGGGATCAGGGACGGAAGCCGTCATGGCGGCGATCCGCGCGGCGCGCGTCCACACCGGCAGGCAGAAGATCATCAAAGTGGGCGGAGCCTATCACGGTTGGAGCGACCAGATGGTGTATGGTCTGCACATCCCTGGCACAGGGCGGCGGGAATCGACGGGCATCCCCAAAGCTGCGACGCGCCACACCCAGGAATTCTTCCCGAACAATTTGAACCAGCTGCGCCGGACGCTCATGTTGAATCGACTGCGCGGCGGGACCGCTGCGGTGATCCTTGAGCCGGTTGGACCGGAAAGCGGGACGCGACCGGTCCCCTTTGATTTCAACCAGAAGGTGCGCGAATTATGCGACGAATTCGGCGCACTGCTCATCTTCGACGAAGTGGTGACAGGCTTCCGCCTCGGTCTGGGCGGCGCGCAGGGATACTTCGGCGTTCGTCCCGATCTGACCGTGTTTGGCAAGTGCATCACCGGCGGTTATCCGATGGCGGGCGGGGTCGGCGGCAGGCGTGAGATCATGCTGCATTTCGCTGCGGGCATCGGCGGCACAGGCGAACGCGCCTATGTCGGTGGCACGCTTTCCGCCAATCCGCTGAGCTGTGCGGCGGGCTACTTCGCCATCGAAGCGATGGAAACGACAAACGCGGCGGTGATCGCGGGGCAGGCGGGGGATCGGCTCACGCGCGGGCTGCAGGCGATCATCGAAAGGCTCAATTTGCCGTTCGTCGCCTACAATCAGGGGTCGATTGTCCATCTTGAGACCTCCGGCGTGATGCTGCTCGACTTCAAAAACCCGATCAAGCTAATGCGCGAAGTCAAGCCGCGCAAGCACATGATGGAGGAGATGGGGGCGGCATTCATGGCGCAGGGGATCATCGCGCTGGCGGGCAGCCGTCTCTACACGAGTCTGGCGGACACCGATGAGGTGATCGACGACGCGCTCCATCGCTTCGAAACCGTGCTTTCCTGCTGCGTCTGAGGTCATCATATGCAAAACCCCCTGATCCTGGTTCACGATGTCGGGACGACCAGCAGCAAATCGTGTTTGTACCGTCTGGGCGGCTCCCTGGAGATCGTCGAGACGGCGCTGGAAGAATACCCGCTCTACGTGCTGGACAACGGCGGCATCGAGCAGGACCCCGACCAATGGTGGGGGGCGATCTGCCGGGGGACGCACAGGGTGCTGCGGCAGGCTCAGGTCGCGCCGGAAGCGGTTCAGGGGATGGCGTTTTGCGCCCAGATGCAGGGATTCATCCCGGTTGACGCCTCGGGGACGGCGTTGTGCCGCGCCATGAGCTATATGGATACGCGCGGCACGGCGCAGCGCAGGCGCTACCTGGGGGACGGGCTGATCAAGATCGAGGGGATGAATGCCGTCAAGCTGTTGAATGCGCTGCGCATCACCGGCGGCGCATCGGCATCTGCCAAAGACCCGGTGTGGAAATACCTGTGGCTGCGTGATGAACGCCCTGACCTCTTTGACGCCATGCACTGCTGGATGGATGTCAAAGACTACATGGTCATGCGCTGCACGGGGGAATTCACCTTCGGCTGCGACACCGCCCACGCGACCTTCCTCTTTGACACACGTCCCGGCAGACTGTCGTGGCATCACGGGCTGTGCCGCACCTACGACGTGAACCCCGATCATCTGCCGCCCGTCGTGCGCGCCACCGATCCGGTAGGGGGGTTGACGGCGGTTGCGGCGGAGGCGCTGGGGCTGCCGGTCGGACTGCCGGTCTTCGGCGGGGGCGGCGATGTCACGCTGATCGCGCTCGGTTCGGGCAGTCTGGAGACGAACAGCACCCACATCTACATCGGCACGTCGGGATGGGTGTGCGCCGCCGTTGACCGCCGGATGACCGACATCAACGGCATGGTCGCCTCGATCCTCGCGGCGGTCCCCGGCAGGTACAACTACATCTCAGAGCAGGAGACTTCAGGGCGCTGCTTGCAGTGGATTCGCGATCATCTTGCGCTGGACGAGATCGGCGTCTATCTGGAACAGCGCACCATCGCCGACCGCGAGGAAGAATACCGCTCGCTGTACGCCTATCTCGGCAAAGTTGTCGAACAGACCCCGCCGGGGGCGGGCGGCGTCATTTTCACCCCCTGGCTGCACGGCAATCGATCACCGTTTGAAGACCCCTATGCGCGCGGCATCTTCTTCAACATCAACCTGCAGACCGGCAAGCGCGACCTGATCCGCGCCGTCCTGGAAGGCGACGCCTATCACAAACGCTGGATGCTGGAGACGGTGGAGAAGAAGATTCCGCGCCGCGAGGTGGTGCGCTTCGTCGGCGGTGGGGCGCGGTCAGACACCTGGGGGCAAATCCTCGCCGATGTCACCGGGCGGGTCATCGAAGTGATCGAGCGACCGGAGAATGCCGGCGCGGCGGGGGCGGCGCTGGTCTGTGGAGTCGGACTGGGCGCGATCCGCTTCGAGGACGTTCCGCGCATCGTGCGCGTCGCCAGGACGTTCACGCCGCGCCCGCAGGTTCATGCGCTGTACGACCGGCAGTATGCGGTCTTTCGGCAGCTCCACCAACAGAACAAGCGCTTATTCAGACAATTGAATGCGGGAGAGGCTTAAGTGTCTGCGAACGAGTATCGGGTTTACGGTTACCGCTGGGTTGTCCTCGCCGTCTTCATGTTCGTCAATCTCACCATTCAAACCCTGTGGATCAGCTATGCGCCGATCACCAGCAGCGCAGCGCAGTTCTACGGCGTGGGCGATCTCGAAATCGGGCTGCTGGCAATGTCCTTCATGATCGCCTTTCTGCCCCTGTCAATCCCGGCATCGTGGGTGATCGACACCTACGGTTTTCGGCGCGGCGTCGGCATTGGCGTCATCCTGATGGCGGTTGGCGGCGTCGCGCGCGGTTTGTCCGGGGCGAATTACCCCCTGGTTCTGATCTGCACCATCATCGTGGCGGTCGCGCAGCCGTTCCTGCTGAACGCCTGGACGAAAGTGCCGGCGAACTGGTTCGCAGTCGAAGAACGGGCGACCGCCGTCGGGCTGGTGACGCTGGCAAACCTCGTCGGGACCGCAGTCGGCATGGTCCTGACTCCGATGCTCAGCGAAACGCTCAGCATACCGACCATCCAGCTTCTTTATGGCGGCGTGACGGCGCTTTCGAGCGTATTGTTCCTCTTCGTCGCCCGCGAACGCCCGGCAACGCCGCCCTGTCCACCCGAATACGCCGTGCGCGCGCTCATGCTGGACGGCTTGAAGCACGCGCTGCGTTCCCGCATGTTCTGGATCATCCTGCTGGTTTCATTCATTGGACTCGGCATCTTCAATGGCATCAATACGTGGATTGAAGGGATCGTCCGGCTGCGCGGGTTCAATTCGACCGACGCCGGCACGCTCGGCGCGCTGATGCTCGTCGGCGGCGTGTTAGGAGCGTTGATCATCCCGCCGTTTTCTGATAGACAGCGCAAACGCAAACGCTATCTGCTGCTCGGTATTCTGCTCGCCATCCCCGGCGTGATCGGCTTGACGTTTGCGACCGACTACGGGCTGCTGCTCGTCTCGGCGTTCGTTCTGGGCTTCTTTCTGGTCAGCACCATGCCGATCGCCATGCAGTACGCTGCTGAGATCACGCACCCCACGCCGGAGGGGACCTCCAACGGTCTGATCCAGCTGTTCGGTCAGGGATCGGTTGTGTTCGTCCTCATCATGAGCGTGATCAAGACCCCGGAGGACTCATTCACGCCATCGCTGTTGCTGGCGCTCATCCTGCTGGCGCTCTGCGCCGGGGTGACTCTGCGTCTGCGCGATCCTAAGCCGATGCCTGCCGAGGCGAAGAACCAGATGCCTCAAGCCTGATGGAGAATAGGTTTAGACCTGGCGGGATGTAGGGACGCGATTAATCGCGTCCGACACGGCGGACGGCAAGAATGCCGCCTCTACGAATTGCGCCAACTCTAAGCTCGACTTTGCACATCTTCATTCGACGCTGTCCGCCTGGGTAAGACCCTTGCGTTGAGTTTTCGCAGATCGTTGTGAAAGGACGATGTTCGAAAACCCTGATAGCTTTTGACAGCTTTTTCTTCGCTGTGGGAATGAATGTACCGTTGCGATGTGCAAAGTCGAACTAAGCCAAGTCGCAGCACATCTGCCGTTCACGCCAATGGTTCAAGATGGCGGCGCTTTTCCCTAGTCTGACAGGGCATATTCAACTGCCTGCTCCAACGTCATGAGCCGCCCCTCTGCCCTGGCGGCATTAAGAGCGGACTCATCTAGATTTTCCCGCAGCTGTGCCACCAGATCGTCGTGCAGCGATTGCTCAAGCGGGGGGATAGGTGCGCAGATCGATAAGCGCAGCGCCTCTGCTGCCCCCAGGAGTCGCGCTGCTCGTTGGTGCTTACCTCCATCGACCCCGGCAAGTCTTCCCAGGTATTCCAGGGTCAGCGACAGATCAAGTTTGTCACCGAGCGCACGGGTGATCGCCAGCCCTTGGTAGTACAGGTCGCGCGCTTCTGGAAAGCGTCTTTGTTTTTCCAGCGCCGCCCCCAAACTCATGACGAGCATAGCTTCGACAAACCTATTCCCGACTTTACGGTGTATTGCCAAGCCCTGAGCGTATATTTGCGCGGACCGTTCATAATCCTTTTGAAGAAACGCCGTGTTGCCGAGCATCAGCAGGAGTGACCCTTCAAGATCATCGTTATTCACCTCGCGTGCGAGCGCTAATCCTCTGTCAAATAGGCTTTCTGCCTGCTGGAAATCCTGCTTATGCAGTGCATCCATGCCCAAATAGAAGCGCCCAAATGCAGTGCTGGACTTGTCCCGATGTTTGGCGCCAAGCGCCATCAGCTGCTTTCCGTAAGCGCACATAGCCGATGTATCGCCCTGAAAGTGCGCCAGGTTCGCCGCGCCATGAAGCAGGGGACGCAGGATGTATAGCGGAACGACATGCTGCTGGAGGCTCAAATATTTTTCAATCCAGAACCGCCCCTCGATCAACATCCCACGTATCAACCAATGACTGCTGACTGCCAGCACCAGGCGCAGCCCTGTGCTGGAATCGTTGTGGTAACACCAGTCGAGCGCCGCGCGTACATTACCATGATCTCGCTCGATTTGGTCTAGCCAGACAGGTAAATCGGCGGAGGGCGTTTCCGCCAATTTTAGAAAGAAGCCGGCATGGCGCTGCCGAGCATCCTGAATTTCCTCGCTTTCGGTCAAACGCTCCAAGGCATATTCACGAATTGTTTCCAGCATCGTAAAGCGAACGCTGGTCCCCTGTTGAATCAGACATTTGTCCAGCAGCGACGCCATCCGATCGAGGATGCTGGTGTTGCAGATGGCTTCAGCCGCCTCCAGCGTCCAACCCTCCACAAACACGCCCAACCGCATGAACAGCGATTTCTCGTGTGCATCGAGCAGATCGTAGCTCCAGCTAATGGCTGCATTCAGAGTCCGGTGTCGCGGTTCCAGATCACGCAGTCCATCCGACGCCAGCAGAAACCGCCCATGCAGTCGCTCCAGCAGCGCCTCCGGCGTAAGCATCTTGACTCGCGCAGAGATCAACTCAATCGCGAGCGGCAGCCCATCGAGTCGATTGCAGATCGCCGCCACAGCCGGTCCATTCTCGCATGTCAGCGAAAAATCCGATCTGACCGCCTGCGCCCGGTCGATAAATAAGGCGACAGCCGTAAATCGCGGAAGGCTTTCGACTTCAGGGAGCAGCTTCATATCCGGCAGCGTCAGCGGCGCTAACAGAAATTGGCGCTCACGGCGGATGCGCAGCGGGGCGCGGCTGGTCGCCAGAATTTTGATGAATGGACACGCCGCAAGCAGCTCGGCGACTTGCGGCGCTGCGGCCAGGACCTGCTCGAAATTATCCAGCACCAGCAGCATTTGTTTATCACTCAGGTAAGCCTCAAGGCGCTCCAATCTGGACTGGGGACCAACTTCTGGGATTGCAAGCGTCTGCGCAACGGCTCTCATGACAAGTCCGGGGTCGTTGAGGGATGCCAAGGAGACAGCATATACGCCGTCAGCGAATTCATTCAGCAGGTCATAGGCAACCGCGAGGCTCAGGTGCGTCTTGCCGATTCCCGGCGGTCCCACCAGCGTGAGCAGCTGCGTATCCTCTCGATGCAGGCGTCTTTGCAGCGCAGCGAGGTCCTGTTCCCGCCCTATCAAGGGCGTGGAAGGGGGCGTCAAATTCGTAGGAGTATGGTAGGGCGATGCCGTTTCCCCTCTCGCATATCTGACGAACGCAGCGCGCTCCGTCGCCGGAATCTTGAGATGAGCCGCCAGTAGTTCGGCGATCTGCCTTGAGGGTCGCCGTTCGCCAGACTCAATTTTGTAGAGGGTAACGGCTGCGCAGCCCACGCTGTTCGCAAGGTTGTCAAGGGAGAGGTCAAGTGCCCTGCGCCGCTGTCTGAACCACGCGCCAAATGTGGTCTTGGCGCTCATGGGAACGTTCAGCCTTTGTTATACGCAACTGTATAACTTTTGTATAGCATAGCACTACTTTCGTCACCTCACCTATGATCCAATTAGGTTGCTGCTCATCAATAGATATTCAGGAGAATAAGCATGTCGAACATAAACAGGAAAATCATCTCGGCAATCATCATGGCTGCCATGTTTCTGATTCTGACCGGTGCGCTTGCACAGGCGGGAAGTGCGAACGTCGAGACATTGTACGGCTCGTGGTATGCGGAGATCATGACGGTCAACCAGGTTCAGGCGGATGGGGGACATACCTTCCCGGCGTTGCTGACCTTCGGCGCTGAAGGGACACTCGTCGTCGATGAACCTCCACTTCTGGGCGAAACATCAGGGCACGGCAACTGGATCAGCAATGATGACGGAACCATTGTATACACCTTCGTGGCGCTGTACAGCGACGGCGCGGGAGCCTATACCGGGAAGCTCAAAGTTGTCGGCACGCTGCAATATGATTCAGCCGCTGACACGTGGCAGGGACCGTTCAAGATCGACATCTTCGATGCGGATGACAACGTGATCGCCGCCGATACCGGGACGGTTGATACAGTCCGAATCGCTGTTGAATCGCTGGACTGACGGCATCGACAACCTCCGCGCGGAACCCCTCCGGATTCACAATCAGAGGATACACCTATTGAGGCAGCCTTTATCCCGTCCATGAAAGGCTGCCTCACTGCGCTGATCCAGTCGCCGCTAGACCATTTTCTTGCGCAGTCTTAACGAGTTGGAAACGACAAATATCACTTTATGCGGAATGCCATCGCGCCCGCCGTTCCATAGAGTGGTTCAATGTAGTATTATTACACCATAAACTATTCATATCAACCGGGGTTCTTTTGTCTTAAACCCGCCTTGAATTCGATTATCAGTGAATCACGAAAGCTCAGCTTCAGTACGAAACATCGTTTTTTTGAGCCAACCTCACCCCAAAAATCTGACGATTTTTTGCCCCTCTCCAAACGGAGAGGGGCGGTTGAGCGCAGCGAAACGGGGTGAGGTTAGGCAATCCGTGTACCATTTGTAGTTATACGCCACTGCTGCTAAGGAAATTGCGGAAGGCGGTTACAAACTTTTGCCAGGCGGGTTCGTGTTCTGTTAACAGGTGATTCTTGCTCTCCAGGGCAACGAACTGGGCATTGGGAATCAGCGAGGCAAGTAAACGACCTTCGTTGAAGGGGACCGCTTCATCCCCGCGCGAGTGCAGAATCAGGGCCGGGACTTTGATCTGCGTCGCAAGATGGCGAACGTCGATACGGTGCATTTCACTTTCCAACCGCACTGCGTTTTCAGGAGAAACCGAGATACGCATTTGCATCTCCAAAGCGTGGATTTGTTCGGCAGGTGCCTGAGGAAAGAGTTGCATGGCGAATACCTGTCGAAAGGCCGGATTGTCCCTTCCCCAACCAACCCGCATCAGGCTAATCATCAGTTTCTCCTCTTCGATCCCTTCCGGTGTTAAGTCTCGGTTCAACCAGCCCCGCGCGTAACCACCATGCACAATCAGGTGACTGACCTTTTCAGGATGAAGTGCCGTGTAAGCGACGGCAACCGCACCACCCTGTGACATCCCAAAGACAGGAAACTGGCGAACCCCTGCTGCGTCCACCACCGCTTCAAGATCACGCACCCACGCTTCGAAGGATACATCTTCAGTGTCCCAGTCTGACAGCCCGGAGCCGCGCTCATCAGAAGTGATGAGGGAATGCTCGTGGGTCAGCTCTTCCAGCCAGTGCTGCCATACCGGACTATCCCAATCATACTCCTGATGACTCATATAATTGGCGGCTTTGACCAGCGGCGGACCGTTCCCAGCTATCGCATAAGCGATCCGTGTTCCATCATAACTGTGGGTGAAATGGATACGCTGTTCTACCTTCTGTTGTTTTGTAGTGGGTACTTGATGACTTGTCTGAACAGGCGGGGAGGTGGGGGTAGCTTTCGAGTCTAGGAGTCCCAGTACTCTCGCCTGAGCGATAGCCTGCGTTCGATTGCCGACCCCCAGTTTGTTGTAAATCTGGCGATTGTACCATCTGACCGTATTAGAGCTAAGGAAAAGGGCAGCAGCGATCTGCTGGTCTGAAAGTCCGGTTGCCAAGTGTTCCAAAATCTCTATTTCGCGTTCCGTTAGTTGATCTGGCGATGGCGGTTTTTCTTCCACAATCGCCTCCCCAAATGATAATTAGTGAACTTATCGCCACAACCATTCATCCTACTCTATCTGACAGAACTTTTCCATTCATGTTTCCACTCAAATGAATGAAGACAGGTAGCCGCATTCTGCCTATTCTAAGTTATAGGAACACGAGGAAGCCAATAGGAACGGTAAACATGTTTCGCGCCCGAAAAGCGGTCAATCAAGCTGAATGGAATGCGGCACTAGAAGCACTCCCTGTCGCGGAATTAGGCGAAGCGCATCCTGTTTCTATTTTCGAAGCCAATGCTTTCTATGATGCAGGCGATAAAGGCTGCGCGGACGGACCCCTCGACGAGATCGCGGCAGTGCTGCACCGCCTGGAACCCGGACAAACGCTGGAGGTTCGGGCAACAGACCCAAGTGTGGCAACCAATTTGCGCGCCTGGTGCAGACTGGCAAAACATGAACTTGTCACCCATGAAGGTGATCGTTACTTCATTCGACGTAAATAGTGAAGGAGTCTAATTCAGGGGACACGTTATGGCTCACAACACGCATGGCAACGATGACATCGAATGAGCATCGCTGACACTTGGGTTGCCAGCACTTCCTTGAGTTCCAGCCAGCGGACCACCATCTTGCTCACGATTGAAGGGGTGTGGGCGGCAACTCAAGGGTAGACCGATGGCTTACAGACGGACGGCTTCGCACCATTGAGCGACCTTATCGGTCAGTTTGTCGCCATTGGCGGGGCACAGATAATCGGTGCGGCTACCGCCGTCGAAGCGTTGGTGAACGGCGACCAGACGCTCAGTTCTTAATCATCCGAACAAGTCTTGAGTTCTTAAATGAATAAGGAGAAGGAACATCGTGCAGCAAACAGCAAGTATGGTAAACGGTGTCAATGTGGATCAGCTCGTCGGGACAGTGAATGCTATCAAGGAAAATCCTGATCTGGCGAAGTTCACGTTCCGGTCACAAACGGAGTGGATTAGCGGGGGACATTCCCGCACCACCATCCAGAGTTTTTATGGTGCGGGGTCTGAGGATACATCCCGCACGCAACCGCTCATTCTTGAAGGGGATGAGCCGCCTGTCCTCCTGGGTCAGAACGCGGGCGCAAACGCAGTCGAGGCTGTCCTGCACGCGCTGGCTTCCTGTCTCGGTGTCGGTTTCATATACAACGCCGCGGCTCATGGCATCAAAGTGGAGAAGCTCGATTTCAGTTTAGAAGGGGATCTAGACCTCCATGCGTTTCTGGGGCTGTCCGAAACCATGCGTCCCGGTTACAAAAATATTCGGGTTTCCTACCGAGTCAAAGCGGATGCGCCGCGCGAAAAATTGGAGCAACTGTGTGAGTATGTCCAGAAGACATCCCCCGTACTGGACATCATTCGCAATCCCGTGCCTGTTTCTGTTGCACTTGAAGCTTAGCCAAGTCGGGTTATCAGAAGTGCCTTGTTGTTATCGATAACTGATGGCGAAACCCCTGCGCAGGCTAATTAGAGAAACTGAGGCGAGGGTATGCCTCAGTTTTTCTCAAATCATACTATTTTCCCGCGAAGCCTGAGCGAGTTGGAAACCACGAAGACTGAACTCGTCGCCATGGCGGCGGCAGCGAGCATCGGAACCAGCAGCCCCGCCATCGCTGCCGGAATCAGGATGACGTTGTAGAAGAACGCCCAGAACAAGTTCTGGCGGATGGTGCGCATCGTCGCCTTGCTCAACGTGATCGCCCGTGCCACTCCGCGCAGATCGCCGCTCACCAGCGTCACGTCCGACGCCTCCATCGCGATATCCGTCCCCGTGCCGATGGCGATGCCGACATCCGCCTGTGCCAGCGCCGGCGCATCGTTGATCCCGTCGCCGACCATTGCCACGCGGCGGTTTCCGCCTTGCAGCGCCGCGACCGCCGCCGCTTTCTGATCGGGCAGCACCTGCGCGCGCACCTCGGTGATGCCGACGGACCCGGCGATTGCCTGCGCCGTACGCGGGTTGTCGCCGGTGATCATCACCACCTGCAAGCCGAGCGCCTGGAGCGCCGCCACCGCCTCGCCTGAGCCGTCCTTGACCGTGTCGGCGATGCCGATCACCCCGATCGGCTGCCCATCGACGGAGACGCCGGCGACGGTGCGCGCCTGCGCAGACAGCCGCTCAACTTCCGCCAGACCTTCCGCGCCGACGAACGCCGGGCTGCCCACCCGCACCTGGATGCCATCCACCGCTGCCGTCACGCCGCGTCCGCTTTCTGCGGCGAAGGCTTTCGGCTGGATGAAGGCGATGCCCCGCGCCCGCGCCTGATCGACCACCGCCCGCGCCAGAGGGTGTTCGCTGGCGCGCTCCACGCTGGCTGCCAGGCGCAGCACCTCGTCGGCAGTGCTGCCGTTGAGCGGGACGACATCGGTCACGACCGGCTCGCCCCGGGTGATCGTCCCGGTCTTATCCAGGGCGATCACGTTCAGGCGGTGTGCCGCTTCCAGCGCCTCGCTGTTCTTGAAGAGGACGCCCATCTCCGCGCCGCGCCCCGTGCCGACCATGATCGCCGTCGGCGTCGCCAAGCCGAGCGCGCACGGGCAGGCGATGACCAGCACCGCCACCGCGTGTACCAGCGACGCCGTGAAGCCCGCCTGCCCGATCACCAGCCAGCCGAGAAAGGTCAGCGCCGCCAGCACCAGCACCACCGGCACGAAGACCGCGCTGACCTGATCGGCGATGCGCTGGATGGGCGCTTTGGAGGCTTGTGCGTTTTCGACCAACCGGACGATCTGCGCCAGGGCTGTGCCCGCGCCGACGCGCTCCGCTTCGATGATCAGCCGCCCATGCTTATTGACCGTCGCCCCAATCACCTCGCTGCCGATGCGCTTGTCCGCCGGCAGGGACTCGCCGGTCAGCATGGACTCATCGACCGCCGAGTCGCCGTCGATGACCACGCCGTCCACCGGCAGGCGCTCGCCGGGACGCACCACCAGCCGGTCGCCGACCCGGACCTGATCGATAGGGACCTCGACCTCTTCCCCATCGCGCAGCAGGGTCGCCGTGCGCGGCGCAAGGTTCATCAGCTTCTTGATCGCCTCGCTGGTGCGCCCTTTGGCGCGGGCTTCCAGCAGCTTGCCCAGCGTGATCAGGGTCAGGATGACCGCCGAAGTCTCGAAGTAGACGTGTCCGCCTGCCAGCGGACTTTCCGGGGCGAAGAGCAGCGCTGCCAGCACGACCAGGCTGTAGAGGTAAGCCGCCAGCGAACCGAGCGCGATCAGCACGTCCATGTTGGCGGTCCCGCTGCGCAGCGACTTCCACGCGCCGACGATGTACTGTCTGCCGACGATCACCTGCACCGGCGTCGCTAAAAGGAAGAACAGGGCGGGCATTCCCGACCACAGCAGCCATGCCAGCGCCGCCGGCACGCTGTGCATGGCGATCATCTCTGCCGTCATGTCCTGCATCGCCATGCCGGGCATATACGCCGCCATCACCAGGTCGCGCCCCATGCTCAGGATGAACAGGGGCAGGGTGAACGCCGCACCGATCAGGACCAACCGCCGCTGCCGCTGGATTTCTTTCTCGCGTGCCTCGCGTTCGACATCTGCTGCCTGGTCCGCCGCCATGTTGGACAGGTCGAGTACGCCGTAACCCGCGTACTCGACCGCCTGGATCAGAGTCGCCTGCGTGACTGCACCCAGTTGATAGGTGACCGTCGCCTTTTCCGTCGCCAGATTGACGACGACATCGGCGACGCCTTCGGTCTTTTTCAGCGCTCGCTCGACATTGCGCACGCAAGCGGCGCAGGTCATGCCAGTGATCGGCAGATCAATCGTTCGTTCCGGGGGAGTGATCATCCCGTGAGAGTCCCTTCTAGGGCTGCGCTCAGCGTCGGGTCATGCCAATGCAGCACAAATCTATTCCTTCAGACCGGCGTACGCTGAAGGTTCTTACGTCTCGCCACCGGACAGCACCGTCGGGCGCTTAGCTTTTGAGCGTGCAGAGCGCCTGACGGATTTCTCCCAGATGGTAGGCGGTATGGGCGATCATCGCCATTGCCGTGCCAAGGTCATCCTCACCCTGTAGGGTCTCCATCTCCTGGAAACGCCGGCTGACGCGCTCGTAGCTGGCGCGCAGACGCGCCTTGCTGGCTTCCCACTCCTCCGGCGTGACGGCGCTCACCGTATTCCAGATGTGCGCCCAATCGACCCTGCCTTCAAGGGTTTTCAGCATGTACCCTTCCAGAGTGTCGAGGTAGAAACGGATGTGTTCCACCTGGGCGGCGAGCGTGGCACAGGTGGCGGAGACCGGATGTGAAGCTTCTTCGGCGCTGATCGTCGCCAGCGTCTCGAACAGCGACGTATCGCGATCCAGGAAGATGCCGTGTACGCTCTCGAACGTCTCACGGAACATGAAGTCCAGACCGCGTTTTATTTCCGATACTGCCAGACTTGCGCTCATGATCACTCCTTGAGGCATTGAACATCTGTTTGAATTCTACAGGAAGCCGGGGAAGAGTTGGAGGCTGCTTTGGTGAGTCGAATCATACGCCCGCTGAATGCTCTGGCGGTCTTCATCACCTTTGTGCTGACCCCGGTCTGGCTGCGCATTCCCGCCGCTTACGCGCTCTCGCCGCTGTACATTGGGCGCTTCCTGCTCCTGATCCCGATGCTGATCGCCATCGTCCTGTGGCTGATCGCCGGGCTGCCGGGCTTGTCTCGCTTGCGCAGGACGCCCTGGGCTGGAACGTGGGCGGCGCTGCTGCTGAGCTTCGTGCTGTGGGGATTCTTCTCTCAGTCGTGGGCGTTCATGGGCGCAACCAAGCCGGAGGTCGCCGTCAATGCCGCCCTGCAGTTCGGCATCGTTGCGCTCTTCGCGTTGGTCACGGCGAGCGGCGCGCTATCGCCCCGCCGCCTACTGTTGGCGCTGGCGCTGGCGCTGGCGTTCAACGCCGCCCTGGCGACTGCTCAGGCGCTCACCCAGGGCGATCTCGGCTTGCGGGCGCTGGGCGAATTCCCGTTCTCGCCCTGGTCGCGCGGCGCAAGCATCCTGATCGCCGACGGGCTGCGCTACGTTCGCCCCTATGGGCTGCTGCCGCATCCCAACATCCTCGCCGGCGTGCTGCTTCCGGGGCTGTTCGCGGCGTCGGCGCTGATCTTCGGAGACCGGTCCCGATTCCTGCGCTGGTTCGGCGTCGCCGCGCTGACTCTTGGCGCTGCCGCCCTGCTGCTGACCTTCTCCCGTGCCGCCTGGTTGGGTGCTGCCGGTGGGGCGCTCGCCTTTCTGCTGCTGGTGGTCCCGATCCTTCGCGCCGATCTGCGGGGGAAGAGTCCTTCGCCGTCGCTCCGTGTGGCGGTCGTCGTCAGCGGCGCGCTGGTGGGCATGGTGATCATCGGCTTCGCGGTGCGCTATACGCCGTTCATCAGCGCCCGCGCCGGCATCGGGGAAGAATCGCTGGAACTGCGATCCGTCTCCGATCGCATCGTCTTCACCGATTTCGCCCTGCGCGCCATCCGCGAGCGCCCGCTGCTTGGCGTGGGGATCGGCAATCTGCCCTGGCGCGCCAGCGACTATCTGCGCGACGAGTTTTATGATCTACAGGGCGATTATGTGCATCAAATTTATCTGGCGGCGGCGGCGGACCTGGGGCTGATCGGTCTGGCGCTGTATGCCGGGGCGCTCCTGTGCGGCGCGACTGCCGGAATCCGCGCGGTGCGCGCCAGCCGGGGGACGGAGCGGGCAGCCCGCGCTGCGCTGCTTTCTACTGCGCTGGCGTTCATGATCGTCGGTTTTTTCGATCACTACCCTTACACGCTGCTTCAGCCGCAGACAGCCTTCTGGGGCTGCCTGGCTGCGTCGCTGACCCCCTCGCTTCGGGCAGTTGCTTGACGCCGTGCCCAAGTCGCGCTAAAGTGTGAGGTGTTGTGAAACGTTACAAATCACTTCACGAAATAGTAACTGCTTGTAAAAAATGGCGTGAGTTCAACTGAAAAATGGCTCGAAGAGTGACTTTGCGAGATGTCGCCGACCGTGCCCAGGTTTCCATCACGACGGTCTCCAACGTGGTGCGGGGTTGGCCCTATATCGCCGCCGAGACTCGCAGCCGCGTCGAAGACGCTATCGAGGCGCTGGGCTATTCGCCGCATTCTATCGCCCAGGGACTGCGCACCGGGCGCACGCAGGTGATTGGACTGGTCGTGCCCGACCTCGCCAGCCAGTATTTCGCCGTCATGGTCGAAACGGTGGAGACGGTGGCGCAGCAGCGCGGATACAACGTCTTCGTCGTCAACAGCCGCAATTCGCCGGAGCTGGAAATCCAGGCGGTCGAACAGGTCACTTCGCGCTGGGTCGATGGTTTGCTCATCGTCCAGAGTACCCGCTCCGCCAACACCAGCAAGCACCTCAGTCGGATGCAGATTCCCGTCGTGGCGATGGAACGGGTGCCGCAGGATTACCAGGGTGCATCTTGCATGATCGACAACCAGGCGATTGTCCGGTTGGCGGTCGGGCATCTGCGCGACCTGGGGCATCGCGCTATCGCCATGCTGGTCGCCCCGCGCGATATCACCGTCGTCGAGGCGCGCGTGCAGGCTTTCCTCTCGCTCACGCAGGGGCATGGGACGCTGATCCCGACTGCCGACGACTTCGGACTGCATGGCGGATACACGGCAGCGAAGCGGCTGCTGGATTCCGGCGGTGCGCTGCCGACCGGCATCTTCGCCAGCAACGATCTGATGGCGCTGGGGGCGATACGCGCCTTCTCCGAACATGGCATCCACGTGCCCAGGGATGTTTCCATCGTTGGCGTCGATGACATCCCGTCCTGCGCCTACCTGACTCCGGCTTTGACGACCGTGCGCCAGCCGCTCGAACTCCTGGCGAGCGCCGGGATCACCATGCTGCTCAGCCTGATCGACGAGAAACCTCCGGGGGCGCAGCAGATCGTCCTGCTGCCAGAGCTGATCGTGCGTGAATCGACCGGCGCGCCGCGAAAGAGCAAACGATGACCGCCATCCTTGAAATGCGCTCGATCAGCAAGGCGTTTCCCGGTGTGCAGGCGCTCAGCGAGGTGACGCTGACCGTAGAACGCGGGCAGATACACGGACTCCTGGGCGAGAATGGCGCCGGGAAATCGACGCTGATGAAGATTCTGGCGGGGGTCTACGCGCCAGATTCCGGAGAGATCCTCTTTGACGGGGTTCCGGTCAGCATCGCCGCGCCGCATCAGGCGCAGCAGATGGGTATCGTCACCATCTACCAGGAATTTACCCTGGTTCCGCATCTGACCATCGCCGAAAACGTCTTCATCGGGCGCGAACCGGGCGTCGGCGCGTTCATGAGCTGGGGACGACTGCGCGACCAGACGCGGACGGTCATGGAGGGCTTGGGAATTGCCCTCGACCCGATGACGCCGGTCAGCGCGCTGAGCGTCGCCGAACAGCAGATGGTCGAAATCGCGCGGGCGCTTTCCATGCAGTCGAAGGTCATCGTCATGGATGAACCGACCAGCGCGCTAAGCGAGCATGAAGTACATCAGCTGATCGGCATCTGCCGCGATCTCAAGGCGAAGGGCATCAGCATCATCTTCATCACCCACCATCTGGAAGAGGTGATGCGGGTGTGCGATCACATCACGGTGCTGCGCGATGGGCGCAACGCCGGCAGCGCGCCGATCAGCGATGTCAAGCTGGACACCATCATTCAGATGATGGTGGGGCGCAGCGCCAGCGAGCTGTTCAAGCGCACGCAGTCCTACGCCGCCGCTGAGACGGTGCTGAATGTGCGCGATCTGCGCACCGCCGCCGACCCGAACAACCCCAACAAGACCGCGCTGCACGGCATCAGCTTCGAAGTCCGGCGCGGCGAGATCCTGGGCATTGCCGGGCTGATCGGGGCGGGACGCACCGAGGCGGCACGGGCGATCTTCGGCGCCGACCGCTTCGAACACGGCGCGATCACCTTCGAGGGCAAACCCGCCGATATTCGCTCACCGCTCGACGCCATTCGCCTGGGCATCGGGCTGATCCCGGAAGATCGCAAGCAGCAGGCGCTCTTCCTGGCGCTGGCGGTGCGCGAGAACCTGAGCATCGCCGCCCTGGGCAGGCTGCTGCGCTGGTTCAACTTTGTGCGGTTCGACGCCGAGCGCCAGATGGTCGAGCGCTACCGCCAGGCGCTGAACATCCGCATGTCGGGGCAGGATCAGACGGTCAGCAACCTGAGCGGCGGCAACCAGCAGAAGGTCGTCATCGCCCGCTGGCTGGCGATGGAGCCGAAGCTGCTGATCGTTGACGAGCCGACGCGCGGCATCGATGTGGCGGCGAAAGCCGAGGTGCATCAGCTGCTCGACGAACTCGCCAGCCGGGGCATCGCCATCGTCATGATCTCGTCGGAACTGCCGGAAATCCTGAGCATGAGCGACCGCATCCTGACCATTCGAGAGGGAAGGCTGACGGGAGAATTCCAGCGCGCCGAAGCGACTGAAGAGCGTTTGATGGAAGCGATGGCGCTGTCCGGGGCTTCCGCAAAACCCTAGATTGCCGGTCATTACTGCGCAGAGTGGAGCGAATTCTTTGAACTCCAGACGAATTGATGTCATCCGCTTGTTAGGACAATTTGCGCCGTTCATCTTTCTGATCGCGCTGGTGCTGATCTTCACCTCGCTCAATCCGCGCTTTCTTCTGCCGCTCAACCTCTGGAACATCCTGCGGCAGGTATCGATCACCGGGCTGATCGCCATCGGCATGACTTTCGTCATCCTGACCGCCGGCATCGATCTCTCGGTCGGCTCTCTGCTGGCGCTGGCGGGCTTGGTCTGCGCCGATATCTACAAGGGCGGCGAATTCTTCACACGCCTCTTCGGTGCGGATGTGTCGGGACTGGCGGGAAACGTCGCCATTGCGGCGGCGCTCGCCATGATCATCGGCGTACTCGGCGGTTTGATCCAGGGGATCGCCGTCACCCGCCTGGGCGTTCCGGCGTTTGTTGTTACCCTCGGCGGGCTGTCGGTCTTTCGCGGTGCGGCGCTTCAGTACTCCAACGGCGGACCGATCAGCACTTTTGACGCCGCCTATAACTTCTGGGGGCAGGGCAAGGTGCTGGGCGACGTACCGGTTCCGGTGATCGTCTTTCTGGCTTTCGCCGTCGTTGCCCACATCATCCTGCGCTACACGCGCTATGGCAGACACGTCTACGCAGTCGGCGGCAATATCGAAGCGGCGCGCCTCTCCGGCTTGAACACCCGCCGGCTGATCCTCAGCGTCTATGTTATTGTGGGGTTTTTCGCGGGGCTGGGCGGGTTCGTCCTGTCTTCGCGTTTGAACTCATCCGAGGCGGTCGCCGGCAACGGCTATGAACTCACCGTCATCGCCTCGGTCGTCATCGGCGGCACCAGCCTGTTCGGCGGGCGCGGCAGCGTCCTCGGAACGGTCGTTGGCTCGGTGCTGATCGGCGTCCTGAACAACGGGTTGGTCCTGATGAATGTGTCGTCCTACGTCCAGCAGATCGTCATCGGCTCCATCATCGTGCTGGCGGTCTGGTTCGACCAGTTCATCAAGGCGCGGCAGAAACGCTGAGAAGTCTCGTGGTCCTGTGGTCGAGTCGCCGGCTCGCCCCGACGAGATATGGGACTGCACTTCAACATGATCGGGCTTCCTCAGCATGACGTTGGAGGAGGCGCAGCGCTTGTTCATCGGTTCACACAGTCAATAGATGCAAGGAGTAGTTCATGATGAAGCAAATTCGTTTGCTGCTGCTGCTGATCATCGTCGCGCTGCTCGCGCTTTCGATGCCGGCTGCCGCTCAGGATGACATCACCGTATTGAGTTCGATGCCCGATCTGGCGTTTCCTTTCTTCGTCCACATGCAGGCGCAGATTCGCGATGAAGCTGCCAACCTGGGCGTGACCCTGCTGGAGACCGACGGTCAAAGCAGTGTGCCGAAACAGACCGCCGATGTCGAAACCGCCATCGTTCAGGGCGTGGCGGCGATTGTCATCAGCCCGCTCGATGTGGCGGCGATGGCTCCGGCGCTTCAGCAGGCAGTCGATGCCGGCGTCCCCGTCGTCACCGTTGACCGCCGCGTCGAAGGCGTCAATGGTATCCTGGCGCATGTCGGGGCGGACAACGTCCTGGGCGGCGAGGCGCAGGCGCAGTGGGTGATCGACAACTACCCCGATGGCGCGCGCGTCTTCTACCTGGAAGGACAGCCGGGAGCTGGTCCGGCGATTGACCGCAAAGCCGGCTTCTTCAGCGTCATCGAGGCGGCGGGCGATGCCTACCCGGTTGTCTTCGAACAGACGGCGAACTTCCGCCGTGACGAAGGGCTGAGCGTCACCGAAGCCGGTCTCGCCGGCTTGGACACGCCGCCGGATGTGATCGTGGCGGCGAACGACGACATGGCGCTCGGCGCGCTGGAGGCGATCAACGCCGCCGGGCTGGGCGATCAGGTCAAGATCATCGGCTTCGACGCCCTGCCGGAAGCGCTGGAAAGCATTATGAACGGCGGCATGGACGGCACGGTCGAGCAGTTCCCCGGACAGCAGGGACGCCTAGCGCTGCAAATCGCCGTCGCATTCGCCCGCACCGGCGCCGCGCCGGAAAACAGCCTTCAGCTGATCACCCCGGTGGTGATCGACTCCACCAATCTGATGGAAGGTGAGCGGATCGGGGAAGTCCCCGGAATGGAAGCGGCGGGTGAGGCGACCGGCGGCGCTGCGCTGCTCGGTGACGAAACTGCCGCCTGCCCCAGCGATGCGGCTTTGACCATCTACGGCTCGATGCCCGATCTGGCATTTCCGTTCTTCGTCCACATGCAGGCGCAGGGGCGCGATGAAGCCGCCGCCATCGGCGGCGTGACCTACGTCGAGACCGACGGTCAGAGCAGTGTGCCGAAGCAGACCGCCGATGTGGAAGCTGCCATCGTTCAGGGCGCGCAGGCGCTCGTCATCAGCCCGCTCGATGTGGCGGCGATGGCTCCGGCGCTTCAGCAGGCGGTGGACGCCGGCGTGATCGTCGTGACGGTGGACCGCCGCGTCGAAGGCGTGCCCGGCATCCTCAACCATGTCGGCGCGGATAACGTCCTGGGCGGCGAGGCGCAGGCGCAGTGGGTGATGAGCAATTACCCCGACGGCGCACGCATCTTCTACCTGGAAGGGCAGCCGGGTTCCGGTCCGGCGATTGACCGCAAAGCCGGCTTCTTCAGCGCCATCGAAGCGGCGGGCGATGCCTACACCATCGTCTTCGAACAGACGGCGAACTTCCGCCGCGATGAAGGTCTGAGCGTGACCGAAGCCGGTCTCGCCGGACTGGAAACCCCGCCGGACGTGATCGTGGCGGCGAACGACGACATGGCGCTCGGCGCGCTGGAGGCGATCAACGCCGCCGGGCTGGGCGATCAGGTCAAGATCGTCGGTTTTGACGCCCTGCCGGAAGCACTGGAAAGCATCATGAACGGCGGTATGGACGGGACCGTCGAGCAGTTCCCCGGTGGACAGATTCGCACGGCGCTGCGCGTCGCCGTCTTGCAGGCGCGCGGCTGCGATTACAGTGTGGCGAACCCGGTGCTGCTGACGCCCATCGTCATCGACAGCGCCAACATCGACTCTGCCGAACGGATTGGTGAGGTCGCCGGCGGCTAGCTGCCTCGCGTGATAGACGTGTCGGGGCGTGGTTCGCTGCGCCCCGACCTGATACCCCAAAGGATGACCACATGTCCAATCGAAGTCTGATAGAACAGGCGTTGGAGACCGGCGGGGGAATCTTCCGCCTGATGCCGACCTGGGTCCCGCGTTCCTTCTGCGTGCCGGGGCGGCGGCTGCGCCTGCATCCCGACGATCTGTACGCGCTGGGCGGGAATCGCGGCGGCATCGACGAACGCTGGTTTTCCAGCACCACCAAAGCCGACAACGGACCCCTGACGGCGCACGACGAGGGCTTGAGCTACATCTTTGTCAGCGACAAGCTGAAGATCACCCTCGCCGAAGCATTCGATGAGATGGGGGCGGAACTGCTGGGACAGGACGTGATCGACCGCTGCGGTGGGTGGGTCATGTACAGCAAGTTCTTCGACAACATGTACCCGCTGCCGCATCACCTGCATCAGAGCGACGAGAAAGCCGCCGAGGTCAGCAAGCTCGGCAAGCCGGAAGCTTACTACTACCCGGCGCAGTACAATTTCGCGCTCGACACTTTCCCCTTCACCTTCTTCGGGCTGAACCCCGGCACGACTCAGGACCAGGTCGTGGAATGCCTGAAGAACTTCGAGAAGGGCGACAACAAGATTCTGACCCTCTCCAAGGCGCACCGTCTTCAGGTCGATACCGGCTGGTACGTGCCGCCCGGCGTGCTGCATGCGCCCGGCACACTGTGTACCTATGAACCGCAGCGCGCCAGCGATGTCTTCAGCATGTGGCAGTCGCTGATCGCCGATTACTACGTGGTGGACCGCGCGCTGCTGACGGCGCAGATGCCGCTGGACAAGCACTACGACTACGACTACATGCTCTCGCTTCTCGACTGGGACGCCAACACCGCCCCCGATTTCGTGGATCGTTTCTTTCTGCCCCCCATCCCGGCGAAGCCCGCCGAGGCGATGGACGGCTATGAGGAGAAGTGGATCACCTATGGCAGCGAATGGTTCAGCGCCAAGAGCCTGACCGTTCAGCCGGGGCGCACCGTGACCGTCTCCGACCCGGCAGCCTACGGGCTGATCTGCGTCGAAGGCTACGGCGCGTTTGGTCCGCATCCCATCGCCGCGCCGACGATGATCCGCTTCGGGCAGATGACCGAGGATGAGTTCTTCGTCACGGCTGAAGCGGCGCGGGCGGGCGTGTCGATCACCAATCGCAGCACGACCGAACCGCTCGTCATCCTCAAGCACTTCAACCCCGGTAACCCCGACATGCCGGCGAAACCCTGAAAGTCCACATTCGACAAAGGCGCGGCGGCACTCGCGGTCCCGCCGCGCCGGTCGCTTTCACGCTGTCACCACGTCGATCACATCGACTGTCCCGGCTGATCTGGTAGAATTCACTCGCTTCTGACCGCCCCTGAATTCGAGGACCCTATGGGAATCGCCGCCCTTCTCCGTGAGAACATCGTCCGCACCCTGAACCTGCGCCAGGCGGTGCAGTTGGTCTACGGCGCGTCGCCCCGCCTGTTCGCCGCCAGCGCCGTGCTGGTCGTCATCCAGAGCGCGCTGCCGGTGATGGTGCTGTATGTCACCAAGCTGATGATCGACGACATCACCTTGCAGCTGGGGCTGCCGGCGGAAGGGCGGGACTTCTCGCACATTGCCGGGCTGATCGCCCTGGTCGGCTTGCTGACCCTGCTGGAAACGCTGTTCGCCACGCTCAACACGCTGGTCGCCGAAATCCAGGGTAGCGTGGTCGCCGACAGCATCCTGGCGCGCATCCAGATGAAATCGGTCGAGGTCGATCTGGCGTACTACGAGAACGCCCAGGTCTACGACACCCTGTATCGCGCCCAACAGGACGCGCCCTATCGCCCGCCGCGCATCGTCAGCGGGCTGCTGCGCATCGGGCAGAGCGCGCTGTCGCTGGTCGGCATGGTCGGGCTGCTGGCGACGGTCAACATCGCCATCGCGCTGATCGTGCTGACGGCGACGATCCCCCGCCTGTTCGTGCGCCTGTGGTCCTCGCGGATGCTCAACGCCTGGCTCAAACGCCGCAGCGCCACCGAGCGCCTGCTCGTCTACTACAACTACATGCTCACCCTCAGCCACTACGCCAAAGAAGTAAGGTTGTTCAACCTCGGCGGGCTGTTCACGGGGCGCTCGGTCGCCGCGCGCACGACGCTGCGCCAGGAGCGCATGGCGATCTCCACGCGCCGCGCCGTCTTCGACATCGGCGCGCAGGCGGCGGCGGTCGCCGCGTTGTTCGTCGCCTATGGCTTGATCGCCAACGATGCGCTGCTGGGCAGCGTGACCATCGGCAGCCTGGTCATCAGCTTCCAGGCGTTCCAGCGCGCCCAGGGCTATTTCGGCGACATCCTGTCGCAGCTCGCGCAGCTGTACGAGGACAATCTCTTCCTACAAAACTACTACGCCTTCATGGCGATCAAGTCGAACATCGCCGCGCCCGCCCACCCGCTGCCGGTCCCCGCCGCCATGCAGCAGGGCATCCGCTTCGAGCAGGTCTCCTTCGGCTATGTGCCCGGTGCTAAACCCGTCCTGGATTCGATCTCGCTGGAGATCAAACCGGGCGAGATGGTGGCGCTGGTCGGCGAAAACGGCGCGGGCAAGACCACCCTGACCAAGCTGCTGTGCCGCCTGTACGACCCGACGGATGGGCGCATCACCATCGATGGGGTGGACCTGCGCGACTTCGACCCTGCCGACCTGCGGCGCGCCATCAGCGCCATCTTTCAGGACTACGTCACCTACTACATGACGGCGGCGGAGAACATCTGGGTTGCGGAACCGTCCGGCGAGATAGATCGTGCGCGTGTCGAAGCCGCCGCGCGCAAGTCGGAGGCGCACCCGGTCATCGCGGCGCTGCCGCACGGCTACGATACGATGCTCGGCGCTTATTTCCAGGGCGGGCAGGAACTCAGCGTCGGGCAGTGGCAGAAGGTTGCGCTCGCCCGCGCCTTCTATCGCGACTCGCAGGTGATCATCCTGGATGAACCGACGGCGGCGCTCGACGTGATGTCCGAGGCGGCGGTCTTCGACCATTTCAAGCAGATCGCGCGCGGCAAGACGGCGCTGCTGATCAGCCATCGCCTCAGCACCGTGCGCATGGCGGACCGCATTTTCGTGCTGGATCAGGGCAAGATCGCTGAATCTGGCACGCACGACGCGCTGATGGCGCGGGACGGCATCTATGCCCACCTGTTCCGCACCCAGGCGCAGAATTACACGCTGAGTGACCAGTAGGCAGGGCGCGATGACGACAAGACCGATGGCTGTGCTGTTTCAACGCCCGTTCGAACGCCCGCTGATCGCCGGGCTGATCTATGCCGCCGTCCTGATCGCCCTGGTTGCCTACATCCTGGCGGGCGTGCCGGTCACGCCCTTCCACGCCGACGAGGCGACGCAGATCGCCATGAGCCGCGATTACGCGGCGATCTTCCTGGAAGGCGATCTCGATTCGCAGCGCTATCAGGAGAATCCCGCCGACCCTGCCGCCCAGGAGCTTCGCCTGATCAACGGCGTCGTCACCAAACTGCTGATCGGCTTGGCATGGCAGGCGCGCGGCTACAGCGTCGAGGACATCAACCAGCCCTGGGACTGGGGCGCGGACTGGACCTACAACATCGAAAATGGGCACGTGCCGTCGTCCGATCTGCTGATCACGGCGCGCCTCCCTTCGGCGGCGCTGTATGCCCTCGGTCTGCTGCCGATGTTCGCCCTGGGCTGGCTGGTTGGTGGGCGGGTCGGCGCGTTCGTCTCCGTGCTGCTCTACGCGCTGCACCCGGCGCTGCTCATCAACGGTCGGCGCGCCATGATGGAAGGGGCGCTGATCGCCTTCAGCCTGTTCACCGTGCTGGCGGGGGTCTGGTTCGCGCGGTCGCGGTCCTGGGGGGCGGCGCTGCTGCTGGCGTTGGCGGCGGGGCTGGCGCTGGCGAGCAAGCATACGGCGGCGTTCACGCTGATCGCCGTCTACGGCGGCTGCCTGACGCTGCTGAGTTTGGAGATGCTGCGCCGCCGAGACCGGCACATCCTCGGTGGGCTGATCTGGCTCGTCCTCTCGGCGCTGCTGGCGCTGGGGCTGTTCTACGCGCTCAATCCGGCATGGTGGGGCGACCCGGTCGGGCGCGCGGGTCAGGTACTTGCGCTGCGCAGCGATCTGCTCGCCGGGCAGGCGGCGGCGTTCGGCGGCTACGGCGACACCGGCGCGGCGCTGAGCGGCTGGCTGCGTCAGGCGTTTTTGCCGCCGGCGCAGTACTACGAAGTGCCGTCCTGGGCGAACTATATCAGCGGCGAGATCAACGCTTACGAGGCATCCGTCTTCGACGGCGTGCGCGATCTGAAGGCGGCGGGGCTGGAAGGCGTCCTGTTCGATCTTCTGCTGCCCCTTCAGGTCGTCGCCGGGTTGGGCGCGCTGCTGGGCGGGCGCAGCGTCGAGCGGCGGACGCGGGTGATGCTGCTGACCTGGGCGGTGATCACGGCGCTGACCACCGCACTGCTGACGCCCCTGGAATGGCAGCGCTACTACCTGCCGATGCATCTGGCGTCGCTGCTGCTGACGGCGGCGGGCGTGGCGTGGTCGGTGCATCCGGCAGTGGGCGGGGCGAAGGTCAGCGGCGGAACCGGCGCTTCGCCGCCCTCCACCCCTGACCCCTGATCAGCCGCCGATCACAGCCCGGCGACCGCCATCGCCAGCTGGCGCTGGACCTTCTTGGTGTTGAAGCGCTGCCACATCGCCGGGACGCCGTCGCGAAGCGCCGTCTTCTGCGCCTCCAGCGCTGCGATGTAGGTTCGCAGAGCCTCCTGAACGTCGGAATCGTCGTTCCGCGAGAAGTCGCTGATCAGATCATTCAGATGCTCCTGAGCGACGCTCATGTCGTTCAGCCTGCCCAGATGATCCTGGATCAGCTTCATCTCCTCGATAAACGCGCTGGCGTTCGACCCCATCACCTCGCCGAACAGCGAGACCACGTAGCGCAGCCGCTTGAACTCGATGCGCAGCGCGTGGAGCGTCAGCAGGTCGGCTTCGGGCAGCACCTCTTCATAGGCGCGCACCGAGCCGAGATGGCGGTAGATCATCTCCGGCAGGATGTGGCGCAGCTGCACCGGCTGAATTTCGTCGCGGTCGCTGTCTCCCCGTGCGCCCTTGCCGGGGGTGGTCAGGAAGACGCCGAATGCTTTGACGAAGCGCCCGTAAGCGGCGCGGTCGAAAGCGCCGACCAGCCGTTCCCGCGCCTTGTCGCGCCGCCCGCGCAGCAGCCCGGCGGCTTTTTCCAGCGCTGCCCGCTCTTCGTCGGGGCGCTCGGCTGCATACTTCTCCAGGTCATCGATCTGCACATCGAGATCGCGCACCGTGCCGAGCGTCTGGGCGATCTTGCGCAATCCCTGGCTGTAGGGGGCAATCGCCTTCTGCTTGAAATAGGGTTCCAGCAGGCGCAGGGCGCTGCGCATCCGGCGGATGGCGACACGCATGTCATGCACGTCTTCGATGTCTTCGCCGGTACGGCTGCCCGCTTCATGCTGAAGCATCTTGATGAGTTCGTTGAGCAGGACTTTGCGCCCGGCTTCAGCTATCGTGTCGTCCGCCGAGAGCGGCTGCTGCGCTGCGCTGAGCGCCATAATGAAGTCTTCATGCTGAGTCATTGTGGTATCCAGGAATATCCCCTGTTCAATAAGGGCACGTGACGGCATGATTTTAAGAAAATGTTACACTAAAGTCCAGAAACCTTAAATTATGATAAATTTATGCCTTAAAGTAAGCGATTCAGAACTGCGTTTGCTGAAGGATGGCGCGGAAGAAATCGAGGATGGTCAGGCTGGGATCGTTGATGATCTGGCGCAGTCCGTCGTTGACGATAGCCCACTGGTAGACCTGGATGATCAGCAGCAGGGGGATGCCGATGCTGACGATGCGCACCGGCAGACGCGCCACAGCGACCGACACCGGCGTCTCGCTGATCTCGTTGAGCTGCTGGCGGTCGTCGAGCAGGCGCAGGCGCTGCATGTTCAGATCGTCGCGCTGGCTGTTGAGCTGCACGTAGCGAAACAGGTTGTTCATGCTGCGGGCATCGGCGCTGTGATGGCGCTGCCAGGCGACTTCAATCGTGTCGATCTGCTGGTTCAGCGCGCCGATCTGCCTCTGAATGCTGTCGAGCTGCTCGACGAGCATCTGGGTCTGGCGTTCGCGCCAGCGCTTCTGCCCGCGCGCGTAGGGGCTGCGGATCAACACAAAATAATGGGCATAGAGGAGGACCAGCGGGATCACGACGTTGTACGCCAGGATGCGCCCCAGGTCCTGTGGCAGTTCCGGCAGACGCCCCTCGGTCAGCACCTGGCTGAACGGCACGGCGAACATGTACAGCGTGATGATCAGCACGATCAGGAAGCCGACCGGCAGTTTTTCCACCAGCGTCTCGCGCTCGTCCGCCGGAAGCGCCGAGCGCCCCAGGGCGAATCCGTACAGCGCCAGCAGCGCCACCAGCAGCACGTAGAAGGGCAGGGCGAAAAGGAGCGAGAGCGCCTGCTCGCTGGTCTCGATCAGAGCGCTGCCGCGCTGAAGCACCTGCTGGCGCAGCAGACCGATCAGCCCGCCGGTATCGCCGAGCAGCAGCAGATACGCCGGGATCAGAGTGGCGAGTACCCCCAGGATCAGCAGCATGTCCATATCCGAGATGGTCTTGAGGATGCTGCTCATCCGCGCCGGCAGTCGTTCCAGTAGATCGTCGGGCAGAAAACGCTCGCGCAGACCGCGCCGGCTGATGACGACGATCACGATCAGCACGACGATCAGCAGCCACAGCACCGGGGTGATCGCCAGCACCGCCAGATCGAGATCGGTATCGCCGAGCAGCCCGGCGGTGCGCGGGTCGCCGCGTTCCAGGAAGCGGCGGTAGATGAGCTGTGTACAGACGATCAGCGCCAGCGGCGCGAACAGCCGCGCCAGCCGCAGCCAGGTGCGGCTCTGGCTCAGCCAGTCGTTCCAGCGCTGCGTCCACATCAGCTGCATACCCAGATAGTAGAGCCAGGTGACCGTCAGGAGTCCGCCGGTGTACAGCGTGTCGAAGCGCACCGTGAAGATATCCGGCTGAAAGACGCGCACCAGGACATTCGCCCCGGTCAGCGCCGCCAGCCCGGTGGCGATCAGCTCGTTAGCGGCGAGGAGTATCTGCTCCCATGGCGGGATCGCTGTGCTGAAGCGGGCGTGGAAGGCGCGAGTCTGAACAGCCGCCGAACGCAGGAACATCCAGCCGACGGCGATCAGCACGATGATCAGGAAGTAGGTCTGTTCGCTGCTCTTTCCGGTCAGCGGCGCGCCGGGCACGAGGCGGATCAGGGCGATCCAGAGCGAAGAATAGAACCAGTTCATCAGGATGTGCAGTGCGTGTACGCGCGTGAAGCGCGCCCCGACGATGCCCCGGCGGACGCCGGTGTTGGCGGCGAGCAGCACCAGCACGACCAGATTGGCGACCGCCAGCGCGATGCCGAGCGGATGGTTCAGCGCGATGCGGGCGATGATGTGCAGCACGCCAACCGCCATCAGCGCGGGGACGATCAGCTGGTCGATGCGCGAATCGCCGACTGCGACGGCGCGCAGGAGCGACTCGGTGGTGATGCGCCTGGGGTCTTTTTCTTCTGCCATGTGCTGATCATAGCACAAAGCGCCGTTGTGGCGGCGGTGACTGCGCCACGCCATGTTACAATGAAAATGGTGGAATGCGGCAAAGTTGTGGAGCCAGGAAGCATGATCACGCTTGCCATCCCGACCGATTCACCGGCAGTTGTCGGTCCTCTACAAGGGCAGTGGACGTACACCGACGGGCAGTGTGGCGCGGCGCGCGGGTTTCACCGCTGGCGATGTCCTCGCCTTTGCCTGTCTGCCAGGCATCAGCACGCCGGTGCAGACGCTGTTTGACGGTGCGCCAGATACGACCTTGTAGAGGCGCACGCCGCGCGATGCCCCCGATTTTTCGAAAAATGAGTTCATTGGAGACTGCTGACGATGCCGCTTCATGACCCCCAAGCGCTGCAGGACCTCGCCGCCGCGCAGGCGCACTGGGAAGGCACAACCCTCAAAAAGACGCTCGACAGGATGCCGGAGCAGCGCGCCCGCTTCATGACCCAGAGCAGCGAGGAGATCGACCGGCTGTACACGCCGCTCGACGTGACGGAGTTCGACTACCTGCGCGACCTGGGTTTTCCCGGTGAGTATCCGTTTACGCGCGGGATTCACGCGACCGGGCATCGCGGCAGGCTGTGGACGATGCGCATGTTCGCCGGCTTTGGCACGGCGGAAGAGACCAACGCCCGCTACAAGTATCTGCTGGAGCAGGGCAACATGGGCTTGTCGGTCGCCTTCGATCTGGCGACGCTGATGGGCTATGACACCGATGCGCCGGCGGCGCTCGGCGAATTCGGCAAGTGCGGTGTCGCCGTCAGCTCACTCCTGGATATGGAACTGCTCTTCGACGGCATCCCGCTCGATCAGGTTTCCACCAGCATGACCATCAACAGCCCGGCGGCGATCCTCTGGGCGTTCTACATCGCCGCCGCCGAAAAGCAGGGCGTGCCGATGGAGGCGCTGCGCGGCACGCTGCAAAACGATATCCTCAAGGAATATATCGCCCAGAAGGAATACATCTTCCCGCCCCCGCCGTCGATGCGGCTGGTGACCGACACCATCGCCTTTGGGACGGAACATCTGCCGCAGTGGAACACGATCAGCGTCAGCGGCTATCACATCCGCGAGGCGGGCAGCACCGCTGCCCAGGAACTCGCCTTCACGCTGGCGGACGGCTTGGAGTACGTCCGCTGGGGGGTGGCGCGCGGGCTGGACATCGACAGCTTCGCGCCGCGCATCAGCTTCTTTTTCAACGTACACAACGACTTTTTCGAGGAGATCGCCAAGCTGCGGGCGGCGCGGCGCATCTGGGCGCGGGAGATGCGCGAGACGTTCGGCGCGAAGGACCCGCGTTCCTGGCTGATGCGCTTCCACTGCCAGACCGCCGGCGTCAGCCTGACGGCGCAGCAGCCGGAAGTGAATCTGGTCCGCGTGGCGATTCAGGCGCTCGCCGCCGTGATCGGCGGGGCGCAGTCGCTGCATACCAACAGCATGGATGAGGCGCTGGCGCTGCCCAGCGAAAAAGCCGTCACCCTGGCGCTGCGCACGCAGCAGGTGATCGCCGAAGAGACCGGGGTGATCAACACCATCGACCCCCTCGGTGGCAGCTACTTCGTCGAGGCGCTGACCAACCAGACCGAGCGGCAGGTATACGAGATGTTTCGCCGCATCGAGTCGCTGGGTGGGGTCATCCCGGCGCTGGAAGCCGGTTATTTCCAGGGGGAGATCGCCGACGCCAGCTACCGCCACCAGCGCGAGCTGGACCTGAATCAGCGGGCGATTGTCGGCGTCAACAAGTTTGCTGCCGACGAAGCGGTGAGTATTCCCATCCTGGAGATGGACCCGCAGGGTTACGAACGTCAGTGCGCGCGGCTGGCGCGGCTGCGCCTGGAGCGCGACGGCGAGCGAGCGAGCGCGTCCCTGGACGCCCTGCGGCGCGCCTGCCTGGGTGAAGACAACACCATGCCGTTCCTGCTCGACTGCGCCCGCGCCTACTGCACGCTCGGCGAGATCGTCGATGTCATGCGGGAGGTCTTCGGCATCTACCACGAACCGGTGCAGATCTGAGGCGCTAGTAGTTGGGGTAGAGGCAGGCGTTCATCCGGGGAAACAGGGTGTCGAGCAGGGCATGGTGGTGTCCGCGAATAATGAAATCGGGATAGCGTTCGGCGAGTTCCTGGCGCGTCTTCCAGCCCAGTGCCAGCACCGGAAAGAGCAGCGGGGGGATGCGAATCTCGCTGCCCTCCGTACTGCCGCGCGGTTCGACCGCCGCCAGCCTGCCAGACTCAAAGCGCAGGGCGAAAGCTTCCCGGTAGAGATTGAAGATCACCGTCTGGGTAAGACCGGCGAACATGCTCCCGGCGAGCCGCCGTTCCAGCGCCGGCGCGATGGCGCGTAGGAAATGCGATGCATCTGGGATGTGAATCTGCCATTGATACCTGCCGGTATCATGCGCTCCCCTTCCCGCCGCTGTCCGAACGAGCGCGCCATCGTCCGGGGTGATCAGCCGGATGTAGGGCTTGTCCCGTTCGAGCGCCTGCCTTCTGAGGATCGGCAGCAGCGCCGAAGCGCTGGCATGATCGAGGCGCGAGGCTTCACCGACGTTCAAACCCTCGCCGAACCCGTAATGCTGGATGCACCAGTAGCCGACCGGGTATCCGGCAGAATTGAGCAGCAGGAAGACATCCACGTTCGTGCCCATGCCGGGCGCGGGTTCCAGAATGAAGCGCCACACGCCTGCGTCGCGCCGTGCGCTGATGTCGTAGTCGCGGCTGGCGTCGTCGTAGAACTTTGCCAGCGTAGGAATATCCGCGATCCCCCCCGGGCGGAACATGTAGTTTTCGGGCAGGTCCGAGGCGATCTGGCGCAGCTCGATCTCCCAACCGCCTTCCAGGGGCAGGACGTATTCGTAGCCAAACTGGCGATAGAAGTAAGGGATGCCCTGAATGTGGCTGAGGTGAAATCCTCCCTCGCGGAGCAGTTCTTTGTGGCGAACGGTGAGCGCGCGGATCAACCCCTGGTTGCGGAACGGCTCCAGCGTGGCGCAGATGCCCAGTTCACCGGAACGCAGTTCAACCCCTGCATAGTTCCAGCGCCAGGGGATCAGGCAGAGCGATGCGGCGACGCGCCCGCTGGAATCCTCCTCGGCATACAGCCAGTGTTCCGGGCGGGTATGCGGGTGATTCATGAGCAGGACGCGGCTCAGCGCCTCTTCCTGTGAGCCGAAGACCACCGCATTGAATGCCGCGACCCGTTCAGCATCCTCAAGCGTGTCGACCGATTTGAGGGTGAAGCCGCTGCCGAGCGGCTTGCTGTAGGGAGCGCCGGGTACGAACATTGCTGCCTTATGCCTTCAGGAGGGTGGCGACGGCGACCGAAAAACCTGGCAGGATGCTGCCACCGTCCAGCGTGTCGTTGAAATTCAGCGTTTTGGCGCGCTTGCCGGGAACCTGGACCTTGATCTGACGCTTATGGGGCAGCACGTGCCAGGTTGTGACCTCCGCGCGATGCAGTGCTTTCAGATTTTCCGTCGATTCCTTGTGAACGCTCGGTAGGTCGGGAAATTCGATCTCGACCGCCAGATCAGGGACGATGGGTATGAATCCCTTGTCTGGCAGGGCGGCGAGGCGTTCTCGGGCGATGAAGGCGATGGCGGGCGACAGTTCCGTGTCGCCAATTTCATACACCGCACCGGCAGCGGTCACAAAACCAAGATCGTGTTCGGCGACGAAGTTGGCGATGTGACGCAGCATTTCCACCTGGATCTGGGATCGACGTGGACTGAGCCACTCTCTCACCTCGCCTACGAGCGAGGACATGAGACCTTCGAAGAGATGCATCGGGTTGTCTGTTTCAAATGGCATGAGCGAGAATTCGGGCGGTATGCCCTTCGACAGGATGACTTGTTCCGGTATAGCCGCCAGCTCCGCCAGATAAGCGTTGGTCTCCGCCAGATCAAAGTGTTCCGGGTCAAACGACCCGCCCAACCATTCCATCAGATCCCGGCGATCCGGCGCTTTCGGGTTACGCAGGGTTGCCAGGAGTTCAGGATATGCCCAGACTCCACCGGAGTCCTCCGGCGGTGCATTGCGCTTGCCCTTGACGCAGCTCGGCAGAACATCTGTGGAAAGTCTCGGTCTGATTTCCTCAACCTGGATATTGTGTTCCCAGCTGTCCCCGAAGTCGTACAGGTAGGTCAGTTTGGCGCCGGAATTGGGCGCGACATCCGCCAGCGTATACTGAGCCGCATTCCGATCTGCTGCGCTCTCAAAGCCCTCACCGTTCGACACGCTGTATTCGTATCCGTTGATCATGAAGGAGAAAAGGTGCGTGTTATCCCAGGGCATCGCAGCCTGGATGATCAGATGGAGACGCAGCAGACTCGTGTCTCCTGCGACCAGCAGTCTGCGCCAGATCGGCGGCGCAATGTCCTTGAGGGTGACCTTGAGTACATAGGTGGTCGGCGCTGATGACTTTCTCTTGCTCATTGCTCAGCCTGTCTGTTCTGCCATTCCGGCATACCGTAAGATATACGCAGCCTCACAACCGGTAGTATACTTCAACCCATGATCGAACTCACGCGAACCCTCCTGATCACCGGCGCATCGAGCGGCATCGGCTGCGCGACGGCGCTGGCGTTCTGTCGGCGCGGCTGGAACGTGGCGGCGGTCGCCCGGCGTGCCGACCGGCTGGCAGCGTTGGTAGAGGAGTCGGGCGACCTGTCGGGGAGCATCCTGCCGCTGACCGCCGATGTCACCGATCCTGATGCGATGCAGCGCGCCGTCGAGGAGACGGTCGCGCGTTTTGGACGACTCGATGCGCTGGCGGCGAACGCCGGCATCGGGCAGCGCGGCGCGGTAGTCGAGGCGGAATGGGCGCATATCGAGGTCGTGCTGCGCACCAACCTGGATGGCGTCTACCATACTGTCCGCGCCGGCGTCCCGGCGCTGCGCCAAAGCGGCGGTGGGCAGATTGTGATCATCTCGTCGGTTCTGGCGACCCTGATCGCGCCCTACTACGCCACGTATGCCGCCTCCAAGGCGTTCACCGCTAGTTTCGCCGCTTCGCTGCGTATGGAGCTGGAAGACGACGGCATCGGCGTGACCGAGATGCGCGTCGGGCGGACGGCGACGGAGTTCAACGCCCGCCGCCTGGGATCGACCGACAGCGCGCCGAAGCAGTCGCATAAGCTGGTCCCAGTCATGACCCCGGAGTTCGTCGCCGAGGGAATCGTCCGGGCGGTCGAGCGGCGGTCGAAAGTGGTCTATCTGCGCTGGTTTGACCGGATGCTGGCGTGGGGTGGAGTTATTGCGCCGGGGCTGATGGGTAAGTTCTCGCGGGCGCAGTATCGCTGAAGGCGGAGGCAGGAAGAGCGGCTATGGTCGTGAAACTGAACGCGATGCGGCTTTTGGAGCAGCACAAAATCCCCTATGAGGTGGTCGAGTTTTCCGACGAGCTGCGCGATGCAGAAGAGATCGCCGAAGTCCTCGGCATGCCGCCCTACCTGGTCTTTAAGACACTGGTTGTCGAACCGGATGGCGGCGGCAAGCCGATCCTGTGCATGATCCCGGCGCACAAGCGCCTGGAACTCAAGCGGCTGGCGGCGCTGACGGGCGAGAAGAAGGTGCGCATGGCGGCGCACAAGGACGCCGAAGCGCTGACCGGTCTGAAAGTCGGCGGCATCAGCGCGCTGGCGCTGGTACAGAAGAACTGGAAGGTGTTCATCGATCAATCGGCGACCGAACACCAGCACATCCTGGTCAGCGCCGGACAGCGCGGGGTCGATCTGCGCGTGCCCACCCTGGCGCTGATCAATCTGATCAGGGCGCGGGTGGGTGAAATCGCGGGGGATGTTGGCGAGGGGTGAGGTGCAACGTGTCTGAGCAGACGAATCGATTCGACTTTCGGCTGGCGATTTGGACAGCGCTGCTGCTGATCGCGGCGCTGGCTGGCGCCTGCTCCGTGCAGCAGGCGACTCCTGCTGACTCCACCGCGCTGCCGCCGCAGGACCTGACGGCGGAGGCGGCACGTCAGGCGTTGGGTAGCGCGACCGCGCCGCCGCTGGAAGGGACGATCATCAGCGTCGAGACGATCACGCGCTTCGACGATATGGCGGCTGCCGCGGCGGAGATTGCTGTGGACGGCGATCTGCTCTCCACCGGCGCTTTTCCGACCGGCAGCGCCTCGCTGATCGCCTTCGAATCCGTCCCTGGAGCGAATCCGGCGGAATTTCCGACGCGCCGGCTGATCTTCTCCATCGATGTGCGCGACGCGGACGGCACAGACGCCGGGCTGCTGACCGTGACACTTTACGCGCCGGAGAACCTGACCGGGGCGCACACGCTGACCAAAGCCGCCGCCATCATGCCGGACAAGTTCGGCGTTCTGGTGGCGCTCGCTGACCTGGAAGACGATTTTCTGACGCTTGCCGACCCCGCCGGTCTGGCGCTGCAAGGGGATATTCGCGTGCTGGAAAACGAGAACGCTTTCACGGCGGCGTTCGACTTCACGCTGACCAGCGGCGTGACCGGGCAGAGCGTACACGTCAGCGGGCGAGTGAATGGCATCCCCTACGTCGCGCAGTAGCGGCAGCGTAAAACGAAAAGCGCGCCGCCCAGAGTATGGGCGGCACGCCGGAGAATGCAGCGAGCAGTACAGGCTGGCTCAGCGTGACAGGAAGCGCGCCATCTCGTAGTAGCTCTCGGTGATCGGGCGAATCTGGTCGATTGCCTCTTGTAGAGGGATCGTCTTCATCTCGCGCCCGACCTGCGCCACCATCACGCCCGATTCGCCGGCGTTAATGACGCGCACCGATTTCACGCCCATGCGCGTCGCCAGCAGACGGTCGAAGGCGGTGGGGCTGCCGCCGCGCTGGATGTGCCCCAGGATGGTCAGGCGGATCTCGAAACCGACGTTTTTGCCGCTCAGAAATTCCTGGAGCTGGGTCACCTTGAACGGCGCACCTTCAGCGATGACCGCGATGGCGTGGGTCTTGCCGCGTACGTAGGCGTCTTCCAGCGCCGCCGCGACCTCTTCCATCTTGACCTCTCGTTCCGGGGTGACGACCACTTCCGCGCCGCCCAAGATGCTGCCCATCAGCGCCAGATAGCCGCAGTTGCGCCCCATCACTTCGATCAAAAAGGCGCGCTGATGTGAAGTTGCCGTATCGCGCAGGCGGTCGAGCGCGTCGAGGATGGTATTCAGCGCCGTATCGACGCCGATGCTCATATCGGTTCCGTTGATATCGTTGTCGATGCTGCCGGGGATGCCGACCGTCGGGAATCCCTGTTTGCTGAGCGCCAGCGCGCCGGTCAGGCTGCCGTTGCCGCCGATGACGATCAGCCCCTCAATGCCTTTTTCGTTCAGGCGGCGCAGCGCCTTCTTCTGACCCGCAGGAGTCTTGAATTCGTCGTTGCGCGCGGTCTGCAAGATGGTTCCGCCGCGCTGCAGGATGCCGCTCACCTCAACGCTGGTGAGCAGGTTATAGTCGCCGTTCATCAACCCGGAGTAGCCCTGCCGGATGCCGAAAACCTCGATGCCCAGCTCCATGCCCGTGCGCACGACCGCGCGAATTGCTGCGTTCATGCCGGGGGAGTCGCCCCCGCTGGTCATCACTGCGATGCGTTTCATAGCGTTCGATGCTCCCCTTACCTTGAGCGCGAGCCTATTTTAACGTCCTGTTGCAGCGATACCAGACTCTTCCTGAATTTCGATCTCGACGCCTTCCAGCTTCTCGATCTTGCGCAGCAGGGCATCACAGCACTGGGTAGTCTTGCCATTGAAGCGCAGGACGTGAGTTGGCGCGCCCGCCTCGATGACCACGATCTCGTAATGGTCGCGCCCGAAAAAAGCGTTAATTTCGCCGACCAGCTTCGTCAGCCGCCAGCGGTCACGCTCTTCGCTGCCGCTGCGCCAGAAACGCACGCGCACCAGCTTGCTCGGCGGCGGTGGGGCTTCTAACGATTCCAGCGGCGCATCATCGAAGACCATGCCGTCTTCGTCCAGCGGCGGGAGCGCATCGAAGCCGGGTGGCTCTGCCGAGGCGGCGGGGGCGGGCGGCGGGGGCGGCGCGGTGAAGGCTGGCGCGGCGGGCTGAGGAGCCGCCGGCATATTTGGCTCGCTGAAATCCTCTTCGCCCTCCATCCAGATCGGCTCCGCATCGGCGTAGGTCGGGATCAGCGCCGCCGAATCGCCGACCGCCATCTCGAATTCCTGCGTCACGCCTTCGATCTGAATCTGAGGCTCGCCGCGCCCCAGGTCGAGCCTGCCGCTGACCAGCACGACCTCGCCCGTCTCTTCAAAGAACTCCTTGAAGCGGTCCCACATCTTGGGGAAGAGGACGGCATCCACCGCGCCGAGCCGATCTTCCAGCTTGACCACCGCCATCATGTCGCCGCTCTTGGTGACCAGCTTGCGCACGCTGCTGACCAGCCCGGCATAGCGTACCGGTTTCTCGTGCAGTGCCCCGTCGGCGTTCAGCACGTCGTGGCTGGTGATGACGTTCGCGCCCTGAAGCGCCGTCAGAAACTCGTCGATGGGGTGGCTGGAGACGTAAATGCCGAGCAGCTCGCGTTCCCATTCCAGCATGCTGCGGTTGCTCACCTCTTCTATCTTCGGCAGTTTGCTGAGCAGGTCATCGTTGGAGGCGCTCATGACATCGCCGAAAAGGCTGATCTGCCCGACTTCGCGGGCGCGGTGCTGGTCGGCGCTGAAGCTGACCAACCGGTCGAGCGCGGCGACGAGCTGGCTGCGCGACCCCATCGCGCTGAATGCCCCGACCTTGACCAGCATTTCGACAGTGCGCTTGCCGACGTGGCGCAGATCGACGCGCGAGGCGAAGTCTGCCAGGTCCCTGAAACGCCCGCCGGTTTCCCGCTCGTGGATCAGCATGGTGAGCGCGCCAACGCCGGCATTCTTGATCGCCGCCAAGCCGAAGCGAATGCCGCGCCGCCCGTCTATGAGCGGCTGAATGTCGAAATCGAGCTGGCTCTCGTTGATGTCCGGCGGCAGGATCGGGATATCGAGGCGCTTGCATTCGGCGAGGAAGGTCGTGACCTTGACGGCGTCATCGAAATAAGTGGAGAGGAGCGCCGCCATATATTCGGCAGGGTAGTGACATTTGAGGTACGCCGTTTGCACGGTGATGACAGCGTAGTCTGCCGCATGCGACTTGTTGAAGCCGTAGTTGGCGAAGAACTCGATCTGGTCGAAGATCTTGCCCGCCGTATCGGTGTTGACGCCGTACTCCGGTCCCTTCTCCGTGAAGATCGTCCGGTGCTTCTCCAGGTCGGCTTTCTTCTTCTTGGAGACCGCCCGCCGCATCAGGTCCGCTTCGCCCAGCGAATAGCCGAACAACTGCTGCCCGATCTGCATGATCTGTTCCTGGTAAACGATGATCCCGTAGGTCTCGTCCAGGATGTCGGCGAGTTTTGGATGCAGATATTCGACCTGCTCCCTGCCGTGCATCCGTGCGTTGTACTGGGGGATGAATTCCAGCGGACCCGGACGGTACAGCGACACGCCCGCCACGATGTTCTCGAACTTGGACGGCTTCATATCGCGCAACATCGACTGCATACCGCTGCTTTCCAGCTGGAACACGCCGACCGTTTCGCCCCGCCCCAACATCGCGAAGGTTTCGCGCAGCATACCGTCCTGCGTCGGGTCGCCGGTGGGGCGGTAGGGGATGTTGTCCATCGAATAGCGGATGCCGTGATGCCGCGCGATCAGGTCGCAGGCGCGGCGCAGATAGGTCAGCGTGGACAAGCCGAGGAAGTCGATCTTCAGCAGCCCAATCGCCTCGCATGTTTCCATCGGGAACTGCGTCACCTGCTTGAGCGCGCCTGCGTCGTCCGTCTCTTTCGTCTGCCGGTGCAGCGGCAGATACTCGACGAGCGGCTGATCGGCGACGATCACCCCGGCGGCGTGCGTCGAGGCATGACGGCTGACCCCCTGCAAATGGGCGGCGGTGTCGATCACCTGCTTGATCGCCTCGTTGCTGCCGTAGAGTTTCTTCAGGTCGGGGTTGCCCTCCACATAATCGTGGACCGGCTTGGGTTTCGGCTCGGTTGGGATGAGGCGCGCCGCCTGGTTGACCAGCGCCAGATCGACGCCGAGCGCCCGCCCCACATCGCGGACGGCAGCTTTCGCTCCCAGCGTCCCGAAGGTGATGATCGCCGCCACCTTATCCTCACCGTACTTGCGCGAGGTGTAGGCGATCATCTCGTGGCGGCGGTCATCGGGAAAGTCCATGTCGATGTCCGGCATGGTCACGCGACCGGGGTTGAGGAAGCGCTCGAAGAGCAGGTTATTCTGGATCGGGTCGATATTGGTGATGCCCAGCGAGTAGAGGACCACGCTGCCCGCGCCGCTGCCGCGCACGTTCCACCAGATATCCGCCTGACGGGCGAATTCGCACAGGTCCCAGACGATCAGAAAGTAGGTGGCGAAGCCCATCTTTTCGATGGTGGCGATCTCGAATTCCAGCCGCTCACGCAGATCGGCTTCGCGATAGGCGCGGTCGCCGTAGCGCCAGACCAGTCCTTTTTCCGCCAGGTGACGCATGAAGGAGTCGCTGGTGAACCCTTCCGGGACGGGGAAGACCGGCAGATGGTATTCCTTGCGGCTCAGATCGAGATCGCACATCTCGGCGATCCTGACGGTGTTGAGCAGCGCCTCGCCGTTGTTGATGTGCCCGAACAGACTCCACATCTGTTCCGGGTTGGCGAGGTAGTAGCTGTTGTCGCTCATACGCATCCGGTCGGCTTCAGCTTTGAGCGCCGTCGTCTGAATGCAGAGCAGGGTGTCGTGTGGGTCGTAATCTTCCGCCGTGATGTAATGCACATCGCTGGTGGCGACCAGACCGACCTGATCTTTTCTGCCGCTGCGCACCAGCCACTCGTTGACCGCCGCCAGCTCGTCCAGCTTGTGATGCTGAAGTTCCAGGTAGAAGCGATCCTTGCCGAAGGTCTGGATGTACCAATCCACGATGGCGCGCGCGCCGTCGTCGTTACCCCGCATAATCATGCCCGGAATCTGACCGCCCAGGCACGTGCTGGTGGCGATGATGCCTTCGCTGTGTCGTTCCAGGAACTCTTTGTCGATGCGCGGCTTGTAGTAGTAACCCTCCAGCTGCGCGGCGCTGGCGATCTTCATCAGATTCTTGTAGCCCGTATCGTTCATCGCCAGCAGCAGCAGATGGTGATTCTCGCGGTCCTTGGTGGGGTCGCGGTCAGTCATGCGCCGGTCGAAGGGCGTGATGTAGCCCTCCATGCCGATGATCGGCTTAATGCCGACTTCCTTGCAGGCGTTGTAGAAGTCGATGACGCCGTACATCGTGCCATGATCGCTGATGGCGAGCGCGTTCATGCCCAGGTCACCGGCGCGTCTGGTCAGCTTCTTGATGTCGCAGAACCCGTCCAGCAGCGAATATTCGGTGTGGACGTGAAGATGTACAAAGGGTTGGTCAGTCATGCGTGGAAAAATGCGTCCGTATGTTCGGTTTGCTTTTTCCAGTATAACACCGTTCGATTTGCGCTAAAATCGGGCGGGCAGGTTCGCCTGCGATAGGGCATTGTTAGCGTATTGTTGTAGGAGGATGTGATGAAGCGGGTGAACGACCGGCGTCGATGGGGCGTGGTGATACTGGGGCTGCTGTGGGCATGGGGCGGGCTGGCGAACCCAGCGTCCGCCCTGGCGCAGACCGCCAGCGCGGCATGTTCGAGCGGCGCGCCCGAAGCGCCGGGGTGGCGCGACCTGAGCCTCGTCTCTGGCGGAGAGGAGCGGCATTTCCGGCTGTACGTTCCGACCGGTTATGACGGCACGACGCCGCTGCCGGTCGTGCTGAGCATGCACGGCTTTTCTTCCAACCCTCAGCAGCAGCGCGATTTCTCCCGCTGGGATGTCTATGCCGAGCAGGAGACCTTTCTGGCGGTCTTCCCGCGCGGGACGGGTTTTCCGCTGCGCTGGAATGCCGGCGCGTTCTTCCATGCGCGGTCGGGCGCGGCGGGCAGCGCCTTCATGGGCGCGCAGGTCGATGATGTGGCGTTCTTCGGTGATCTTCTGGACGACCTGGCGGCGGCGCTGTGCATCGACACGGCGCGCATCTATGCTACCGGCTTGAGCAACGGCGGCGGCATGAGCCACCGCCTCGCCTGCGAAATGGCAGACCGCATCACCGCCATCGGCACGGTCGCCGGCGCGTATCCGGCGCTCGATGGAGGATGTACCCCAGCGCGTCCTGTGCCGGTCATCAGCTTCCACGGCGTGGTCGATCCGATCGTGCCCTATGAAGGCTCAGAAGCGATGCGCCTGCCAAATATCGAGACCTGGGCGCGGGAGTGGTCCGAACGCGACGGCTGCGCGGACGCGGCGATCACCCAGATGGCGCTTCCGTCGGGGAGCGCGGCGTCCGCGCCGACGATCACGCAGTATGGCAGCTGCGCGGGCGGCGCGGAAGTCGCCCTGTATACCATTCCTGATGGGGGGCACACCTGGCCCGGCGCTGCGCCGAGCTTCGACCTGCTGATCGGCAGGACCCGCCAGGACTTCGACGCGACGGCGATCATGTGGGCGTTCTTCCAGCGTTTCGCGCTCGACTCCTGATCCACTGAGTCCCGCCTTTCGGGGCGCGCCGCTACGGACATTCTTCTTACAATTCGGCGGCGCGCTCCTGCTCTATAATGAGTTTGTTCGCAGACCTCGACCGACCTCACCGCCGCCTGTACAGGAAGCTGCCTGAACCCATGCCGGAACTGCCAGAAGTTGAAAATGTCGTGCGCGGGCTGCGCGAACCGCTCGTCGGGCGGGTCGCCGGCGCGCTCTGGTACGACTGGGCGAAGACCATCCGCACGCCCGATCCCGACTCGTTCGCCGCGCGCGTCGCCGGGCAGACCTTTCGCGCGGTCGAACGCCGGGCGAAATATATCTTGTGCCGGCTGGATCATGATACGCTGGTCGTCCACCTCAAGATGACCGGACGGCTCTACGTGACCGACGCCGGGCTGGCGCACCCGGATGACCGCTGGGCGCATTTCCGTCTAGGGTTGGACGGCGGGCGCGAGCTGCGCTTTTCCGATGCCCGTAAGTTCGGCTTCGTGGCGCTGGTGGCGTCGCTCGATGAACTGGAGGTCGATCTCGGTCCCGAACCGCTGGAAGGCGGCTTCACCCAGGCGTATATGCGCGACCGGATGGCGAAGACGGGCAGGGGCATCAAAGCCCTGCTGCTGGATCAGGCATTCGTCGCCGGAGTCGGCAACATCTACGCCGACGAAGCCCTGTGGCGCGCCAGGATTCACCCCCTGACGCCGGCAAATACGCTGAGTACGGCGGCGGTCAAGCGGCTGCACTCAGCCGTGCGCGCGGCGCTTGCCGATGGCGTGGAATTCGAGGGTGCGAGCATCAACTGGTATCGCAAGCCGGATGGCAGCCAGGGCGAGGCGCAGAACCATTTCTCGGCGTATGATCGCACTGGCGAACCCTGCCCGCGCTGCGGCGCTGCGATTGAGAAGATCCGTGCGGCGGGGCGCGGCACGCATTTCTGTCCGCACTGTCAGCGGCGGTGAGTCTTCTGGAGGCGAGGCGAGATGGATAGCGGAATTGAGGCTTTCTTTCGACAGATTCCCGTCGGGCTGATCCTGATGTTTTGCGGGTCGGGGATGCTGCTGATCGGCGCGCTCGCCTATATCGTCTGGTCGCGCCGCCGGCGCAATCGCGACAGCGCTGCGCCGAGCGTAGAAGTGGTGATGGAGATCAAACCGATGGATGACGATCTGATGCCCGATCTGGATGCGCTGTCGAATCCCAGCGAGAAACCTGCCGCGCCTCGTGGGTCGGCGCTGCCGCAGAAGTTCAGCGCGCCGCCGCCGCCGCCGTCGCTGGACTCTGCGCCGCCCGCCGCCCGCCCTGGGGGAGCCTACCGGCTGATGCTGAGCAGCGGCGGCACGGCGGACGCTGTCGAGGTGTTCACGGTCCTGCGGGATGTCGCCGACGGGTCGCTGATCGTGCAGATCGGCGGGCGCGCCTACCGCCATCCGGTGTCGGGTGCGGATGCCGACTTCATGCACCGGCTGAACAGCGCCCTGCGCGATCTCACTGCCGCGCCGCCCGCCGTCCCTGAGGCAGAACCGGATGCGGGTGAAGAGATGTTCGAGATGCCGCCGGACTTCGATTCGCCGCCGCTGGACGCTGCGCCGGGGACCATTCCCGGCGATCTGCCCAGGTTCCGCATGGAGGACCAGCCGCCGCTCACGACCCGCCGGGGACGCAAGCCGCCCACCGTCGAAATCCCGTCGATCAACATTGGCGCGTCCATCGAAGCCTTCCTTCAGCACAAACGCGCGGTCAGCGGCGACTTCGCCGGTCGCAGAATCCATGTGCGCTCCGGCTTGAGCGGGGCGATTGTGATCGAGGTGGATGGGCAGTTCTACGATGGTGTGAACGACATCGCCGACCTCGAAGTGCGCCGTTATCTGCAAAAGACCATTGAGGAATGGCAGAGCCGCCAGTAAAGCTTCGGGGAATTCAGGCGTAGGGTTCGTCGACCTTGACGACGGCGCGCTTGCCATCCGCTCCCTCGACGTAGTGCCCCATCGGGCGTACGGGGTCGTGCGGGAAGATCAGCAGGGCGTTGGTCTCCAGCGCCCATTTCTGGTAGATGCGCTTATTTTCCAGCGTGACTACCGGTTCCAGATCGTAGGCGGTCATCCAGCCCAATCGCTCAAAATGAATGGCGTAGCTGGAAAGATCGCAGGTGAACATGGCGAACTGTCCGCCGCTTTCCAGAATCACGCTCATGTGTCCCGGCGTATGTCCCGGCGTGACCACCCCCCGAATCCCGGATCCAAAATCCGTATCGCCTTCGAGCAGTCGCATCTGACCGCTCTCGTAGAGCGGCACATAGTTCTCCGTCAGATACGTCGCCCGCGTACGCTCGTTGGGATGCGTGGCGTCGTAGTATTCGCGCGCCTGCACCACATATTCGGCGTTCGGGTACATGGGCAGGATCGCGCCGCCCTCGCCGTACACGGTGTTGCCGCTGCTGTGGTCGCTGTGCAGGTGCGTGTCGATGACCAGATCGATGTCGTCAGGAGTCAGGTTCAGCCGCGCCAGCGCTCCGCGCACGCCGCCGGTCGAGCGGTCCATAAACAGATAGCCACGCTGTTTTTCCGGCACTTTTTCGCCGTAGCCCGCGTCGATCAGGATGTTGCGTCCGCCGTGCTGCACCAGCAGGACGTGCTGCGTCATCGGCACGCGGTTATCTTCATCCGGCGGCATCATGCCGCGCCACAGCGCGCGCGGAACCAGCCCGAACGCCCCGCCGCCTTCGACCAGCACGCGGCAGTCGTTGATCAGATGCAGGCGCATGTCACCAAGCGTGATCACTGAAGCTTGCCTCCTTGATCGCCGTCCAGCCACGACCGGAATCGGGCGACCAGCGCGGTGCGCCCTTCCGCCGGCAGGAATGCCGAGTCGGCGGCGGTCAGGATGTGACGTCTGATGTCCCCGATGCTGAACTTGAGCAGGCGCATGGCGGCAGCGTACTCGTCGCTGAGGGTGATATTGGAGATCAGCGGATCGTCGGTGTTCAGCGTCGTCCTGACCCCTGCCTGGTAGAGCGCCGTGATCGGATGTTCGGCATACGTTCCGATGACGCCGCTGTCCACGTTGCTCGTCGGACAAACTTCCAGCGGGATGCCGCGTTCGATCAACATCTGCACGACAGCCGGGTCTTCGCCGGCGCGCACGCCGTGCCCGATGCGGTTCGCCCCCAGCGACTCTACCGCCTCGCGGATGTTCTCCGCGCCGGACCATTCGCCGGCGTGAACGGTGATGAACAGCCCTGCCGCCTTAGCGCGCTCGAACAGCCGGGCGAACGGCTGCGACGAAAAGCCGGATTCCTGACCGGCGAGGTCGATCCCGACGATGCCGCGATCCTTGAAGGCGATTGCCGTCTCGATCACGCTTTCGGCGACTTCGACCGCCTCGTGCCGGTTCATCGACAGGATTAGCGCGCACTGAATGTCGTGAGCTGCTGCCGCTTCGGCAGCGGCGGCGCATACCCAGTCCACGATGTCGTCGAAAGCGCATTTCATCAGGTTGTTGAGCGCCTGCGGCGTGAAGCGAAGTTCCAGGTAGCGCACATTGTCGGCGGCGGCATCGGCGATCACCTCATGGGTGACGCGCTGGATGATCGATTTTGAACGGTAGAACTGACGCAGGACGGCAAACTTGCCGAGGAACTGCTGCCAGTTGCGTGGTTCGCCCGGCATGAGCTGCACGAAGGGGCGCAGACCCTCTTCCGTCGTGCTGGGCAGGGTCAGCCTGTGTTCCATGCCAATAGAGAGTAGGGTGTTGATCCGAAGCGACCCTTCGAGGTGGCGGTGCAGTTCGATTTTGGGCAGCGCGCGAGCCTGTTGCAGCAGAGCGTCGTCCATCGCAGGCGGTCCCCCTTCATAGCCGGTTCAGACGCATATCCGTGAAACATTGATCCTAAAACGCCGATTGTAGTTGGATCAGGCTCGCTCCGCCAGCAGCCAGCTCCAGTAGCGCCACGCCATCATGACCGCCAGCGTCGCCGCCAGCGCCGGAAGACCATCGATCATCAGCACGCGGGCGAAGTCCGCTACTGTCCCGCTTTCGACCGGCAGCAGGGCGTACAGGAAGCGTGCGCCGCCGCTGACCAGCATGCACATGGCGGCGGCGAAGAAGCCGAGGTAGTAGGACCGGGCGCGGGTCGCTGTGCCGAGTTTGCGGCTCAGCAGCCCCAGCACCAGGAAGGCGAAGGCGACCGCCGACGGAGCGATCAGCACGGCAACAGCGGAAAGCTGGTTCATGCGTGTCACCCTTCCGGCAGTTTGCGCCCGCTGGTCATGCGCCAATAGAGTACGGTAGAAAGCGCGATCAGCAGCAGCCCGGCGGCGGCGGAAAGCAGCACGCCGACGGCGTCATCGACCATTTGCAGACGGGTCTGGCGCACCGCCTCGACCCCGAACAGCCCGATGGGCGCCAGATACAGCCAGTAGTACGTCCTCTCGCCGGAGAATTTCTGGTAGAAGCGGGCGATCAGCAGCAGGAAGCCGATCGCCGCCGCCAGCAGAAACCAGGTATACAGGGTGAGAAGCTGGCTGAAGGCTGCCGAGTTCACGTCTGTGATGCCCCCTCAATGACCGTCTGGATGGCGCGGGCGCGAAAATCACGGTCTTCGCAGGCGTGAAGAAAACGCGCCACATTCGCCCGCGTTTCATCCCGGTCGGTCAGGCGATAGATAGTCTGGTAGAGCGCCACCTGCACCCGCAGCAGCCCGTCCTCGACCAGCGCGGGCAGCGTCCTGGCGACTTCATCCTCTTCCCGCCCGGCGAAGCGCGCGATATTGCGCGCGGTCTCCGAAGCGTGGGGGTTGTTGTGAAAGAACGTCATCACGTCCCACTTGGCGAAGGTGTTCATCGTCGTGCGGACAAACGCCAGCATGGCTTCTTGTTCGTGCGCGTCCTGAACCATAGCGCTACTCGGTCACGCCCCGCTGATCCTGCTTGTAATGACAGTGCTTGTACTTCTTGCCGCTGCCGCACCAGCACGGATCGTTGCGCCCGATATTGGCTTTCACGCCGGACTTACGCACCGGTTCCGGCTTGCTGTCGGCAGCAGCTCCCTCCCTGGTCGCCTGGACATTCTGCGGGACCACGCGCTGCATCACGCGCTGCGCCTGCGCCGGTACACCGACCTGGACGCGGAAGATGTCGCGCGCTGCACGGGTGCGAATTTCATCCTGAAGCGCTTCCCACATCTGGAAGGCTTCACGTTTGTATTCGACTACCGGGTCGCGCTGCGCCATCGCCACCAAGCCGATGCCCTCGCGCAGCACGTCCAGATCGGTCAGGTGACGCCGCCAGTAGAAGTCGATGGCGCTCAGCATGACCACGCGCTCGATGCGGCGCATCAGGTCTTCGCTGAGTTCCGTCGTCTTGCGGTCATAGGCTTCTTCCAACCCATCGCCGATGATGTCTTCCAGCGCCTCCAGCGAATCGGCGTTTTCCAGAGTCTCCGCCGTGATATGCGCCGGGACCGGGAAGACGGTGTAGAGCTGGCGCAGCAGCGCCGCCATATCCCACTCTTCCAGGGCAGCGCCTTCGCTGCCGAATTCGCCGATCACGCCCACCGCAGCGGCGTTCAGGATGTCCAGGAACTCGTCGCGCAGCGAAGAGTTGTTCAGCACCTCGCGGCGCTGACGGTAGATCACCTCGCGCTGCTTGTTGACCACGTCGTCGTATTCCAGGACGCGCTTGCGGATGTCGAAGTTGTAGCCTTCGACGCGCATCTGCGCCTGACCGATGGAACGGCTGATGATCGGGTGTTCAATCGGCTCGTTTTCCGGGATTTTCGCCCACTGCATGACGCTCTTCACCCGGTCGCCGCCGAAACGCTTGATCAGATCATCTTCCAGGCTCAGGTAGAAGCGCGATTCCCCTGGATCACCCTGACGACCGGAACGCCCGCGCAGCTGGTTGTCGATTCGCCGCGCTTCATGCCGTTCCGTGCCCAGGACGAACAGCCCGCCCATCTCGATCACCTTCCGGCGGTCGGGGTCGATTTCGCGGGCGATGTCGCCGACCATCGCCTTGAACTCTTCCGGCGGGACCTGGGTCACATCCTTGCCATCGCGGCGCAGGCGTTCACGCGCCAAACCTTCCGGGTTGCCGCCCAGCAGAATATCGACGCCGCGCCCAGCCATGTTGGTGGCGATGGTCACCATGCCGAGGCGTCCCGCCTGGGCGATGATGTCCGCCTCACGCTCGTGCTGTTTGGCATTCAGGACTTCATGCCGGATGCCGGCTTTTTTCAGCGCTTTGCTCAGGCGCTCGCTGGTCTCAATCGCCACCGTGCCGACCAGCACCGGCTGCCCGCGCTCCTGCCGCCCGCGAATTTCGTCGATCACGGCGCTGAACTTGGCGCCTTCGTTCGCGTAGATCAGATCATCGTGGTCTTTGCGCACCATCGGGCGATGCGTCGGGATGCTGACGACTTCGAGATTGTAGATCTTCTCGAATTCCTCGCTCTCTGTCGCCGCCGTGCCGGTCATGCCCGCCAGCTTGCGATACATGCGAAAAAAGTTCTGGAAGGTGATGGTCGCCATCGTCAGGTTTTCGCGGCGAATCTCTACACCTTCTTTGGCTTCAATCGCCTGATGCAGTCCTTCCGAGAAGCGTCGCCCGTACATCAGACGCCCGGTGAACTCATCGACGATGATCACCTGCCCCTCCTGGACGATGTACTCCTTATCCAGGTGGTACAGGGCATGGGCGCGCAGCGAATTGTCCAGATAGGGGACCATATCGGCGTGTTCCGGCGTGTACAGCCCTTCGACGCCCAGCGCCCGTTCGACGCGCTCCGTTCCGGCGTCCGTCAGGTAGACCACGCGGTCCTTGATGTCGATCACATAGTCGCCGTCTGGTTCCTGCTCGTCGTCTTCGACGCTCTCCTGGCTGCTCGCCTTGAGGGTGCGCACGATCTGGGCGAAGCGGCGGTACAGGTCGGACGGCTCATCCGCCTGTCCGCTGATGATCAGCGGCGTGCGTGCTTCGTCGATCAGGATGTTGTCCACTTCATCGACGATGGCGAAGTTCAGGTCGCGCTGCACCATCTGCGGCAGATCGCCGACCATGTTATCGCGCAGGTAGTCGAAGCCGAATTCGTTGTTGGTCCCATAGGTGATGTCCGCCTGATAGGCGTCGCGGCGGCTGACAGGGCGCAGGTTTTGCAGGCGGGCGTCGTCGGAAGGGTAATTCGGGTCGAACAGATAGGAGCCGGTCGTCGGATCGTTGCCCATGTTCTGGATCACGCCGATGGACATGCCGAGGAAATAATATACAGGTCCCATCTGCTGCACGCCGACCTTGCTCAGGTAGTCGTTGGGCGTGACCAGATGCGCGCCTTTGCCGGCAAGCGCGTTGAGGTAGAGCGGCAGGGTGGCGACCAGAGTCTTGCCTTCGCCGGTCTTCATCTCGGCGATCCTGCCCTCGTGTAGGACGATACCGCCGATCATCTGAACGTCGTAATGGCGCAGACCGATGGTGCGCGTGGACGCCTCGCGCACTACGGCGAAGGCTTCGGGCAGCAGATCGTCGAGTGTTTCGCCGCCGGCGAGCCGCTTGCGGAAGGCGTCGGTCTTGGCGCGGAGATCCGCGTCGGTCAGCTTCTTCAGGGCTGACTCGAACTGGTTGATACGTTCGACGACTTCACGATAGCCCTTGAGTGCGCGGGCGGTGGGGTCGCCAAAGACGGATGTGACGAGATTTTTGAACATGCTCGCCTCTGCTACAGGTCTGGTTCAAGGTGCTGCGAAAGGCGATTATAGCATAGCGACATATGCGGGACGTTAGAGACCGTCGCGTCGGCGCGATTTTCGGATACACTAAGGCTGTTCCAGACAAAAGACGCGCCAGCGGTTGCAGGGGCGAACCCACGTGTTCGCCCGTGAACGGCGGGCGGAGACACAGCTCCGCCCCTACTGCAACAGCCTAAGCAAGAAATGGCAGGGGTGAGGGATGAAGGGATGAGGAGTGAGGGGCTGTGACGGCGCTTGTTTCCATTCCTGACTTCGTTTCTTTCGACTTGCGGCTTGGCGCGAAATGCGCTGGACGGGGTAGTATGGGCGAACTGTGTGCGGAATAACGGGCATCTGGCGTCTGGATGGTGGACGAATCGATCCAGTTTGCGTGGAGCAGGCGGCGGGCTTGATGCGTCATCGCGGACCGGACGACGAAGGTTACTGGCTGGTGGAAACGTCGAGCGGGCGCTGGGCGCTGCGCGGCGGTGCGGACACGCCGCCGGAGATCGGGCATGATCCACTCAGCCGCCCGCTCGGTTTTTCGCCCGATCTGGCGCTGGCGCACCGCCGGCTGGCGATCATCGACCTGTCGCCGGGCGGTCACGAACCCCTGACCACCGTCGAAGGCGACCTTTGGCTGACCTTCAACGGCGAGATCTACAATTACCTGGAGCTGCGCGACGAGCTGAAGGCGCTCGGCTGCGCCTTCCACACCGACGGCGACGGCGAGGTCATCCTGCAGGCGTACCGCACCTGGGGGCTGGCGTGTCTGGAACGGTTCATCGGCATGTTCGCCTTCGCGCTCTATGATCTGCGCCGCCGCCGGCTGTGGCTGGCGCGCGACCGCTTCGGCATCAAGCCGCTCTACTATGTCTGCGACCGCCGGCAGATCGCTTTCGCCAGCGAGATCAAGGCGCTGCGCCCGCTGCTGCCCGGCGCGCTTCAACCGGACCTGAGCCAGCTCGCCTGGTTTCTGCATTATGGGCGCGTCTACAATGCCCCGCGCACTTTCTTCGAGGGGGTGCGCGAACTGCCCGGCGGTCATTCGCTGATCATCGAAGACGGCGTGGTTGGCGAACCCGCCGCTTACTGGGACATCGATCTCGGTCGGGCGCGGGCGACCTATGATTACGCCAACCCGGAGGCGGAACTCCTGCGTTTGCTGCGCGACGCCGTTCGTCTGCGACTGCGCAGTGACGTTCCGGTCGGGACCTGCCTGAGCGGCGGACTGGATTCCAGCGCTATCGTCGCCATCGCCACCGGGCAGCTGCGCGAGACCGATCCCGCTGGACGGATGAACAGCTTCAGCACCATCTACCCGGTCAAAGGCATGGACGAGGGGCGCTACATCCGCCTGGTCGGCGACCAGTACGGCACGCAGGGGCACACCGTCACCCCGGACGCCGACCGGTATCTGGAACGTCTGGAACGGATCACCTGGCATCAGGATATCCCGACCGGGACGACCGGCGTGTACTCACAGAATTTCGTCATGGGTCTGGCGCACGGCGTCGTCACCGTGCTGCTCGACGGACAGGGCGCGGACGAGCTGTTCGGCGGCTATCTCAGTTACGTCGTTGCCCACCTGCACGATCTGCTTCGGCGTAATCCGCTGCGGGCGCTGCCACAGGGCGCTCACTTCGCCGCTCAGGTGTGGTCGCGCTTTCAACCCTGGTTCACCGCCCGCGAATTTGCCAGCCGGGTCGCCGGCTACGCCCGTCACGGGCGCTTCAGCGGCGCAGCGCTGACGCCGGACCTCGCCGCGCTGGCGCATGTCCGCCAGGCGGAAGACCCGCCCCTGGTGCTGCCCGGCGCTGACTCGCTGAACAGCCTGCTGTACCGCGCGCTGCGGCGCGACAGCATCCCGGCGCTGCTGCATTATGAGGACCGCAACAGCATGGCGTACAGCATCGAGGCGCGCGTGCCGTTTCTGGATCACCGGCTGGCGGAATTCGCCCTGGGCATCCCCGGCGACCTCAAGATCAACGGCGCGGTCAATAAGGTCATCCTGCGCCGGGCGCTGCGCGGGGTCGTCCCCGATTCTGTCGTGGACCGGCGGGACAAGCTCGGTTATCCGACGCCGTTCGGGCAGTGGCTCAAGACCGACGCCCGCCTGCGCGAAGGCGTGCGCGCCATCCTCTTTGACGGCGTCCTGCCGCGCGGTTGGGTGGAGCGCGCCGGCGTCGAGGCGATCTGGGAGCGTCAGCTGAGCGGCGTCAGCGACTCCAGCGCGCTGCTGCACCGCTTGATCACCGCCGAGATGTGGACTCGCCAGCAGGCGAGCGCGTGAGCGTATGCATATCCTGATCGCCGCCTCTTACTATCCGACCGCCGAGAACCCGGTGACGGGCATTTTCATCGAGAAGCAGGCGCTCGCGCTGCACAAAGCCGGACATCAGGTCGGCGTTCTGATCGCTCCGCGCCTCAGCGCCACCCGCGAGAGGCTGCGCCGCGACGGCATCGGTTCGCTGCGGGGCGTCACCCGCGAGACTTACTTCGAATACGATGCCGATATCCCCGTCTACCGCATGCACTGGGGATGGTTTCCTCGCCCGCTTCCGCCGGTGGCTGCGCTGCTGACGGGCAGCGCCGGCGCTGCGGCGTACCAGCGATACGCTCTTGCTCATGGGACGCCTGATGTCCTCTACGCTCACGATACTTTCTACGGCGGCTATCTGGCGTCCGTGATCCGCGATAGGATCGGTATCCCCTACGTCACCCTGGAACACTCGACTTCCTACCTGGAAGGGAAGATCATCTTCCCCATGCAGCCGCAGATCATCAGGCGGGTGCTGCGACGGGCGGCGGTGCGCTGCGCGGTCGGGAAGGCGCTGGCGAAGGCGCTGATGCGCTACGCGCCGGAAATGTCGGTGCAGACGCTCGGAAATGTCATCGACGCGACTCGTTTTTCTCCTCAGCCTGATTCGAGCCAGACGACTCCGGGCGAGCCGTTTCACTTCACGCTGGTCGCCGGCTTGAAAGAGAGGCGCAAAGGGTTCGATATCCTGATCGCCGCCCTGGCGCGGCTCGCCGCCGATGGGCTGAACGTGCATTTGACCATCGGCGGTGATGGACCCCTCAAGGCGGAGATCGCCGCGCAGGCTGAACGGCAGCAGGTGGCAGATCGGGTCACATTTGCCGGCAGGCTGACGCCCGATGCGGTCGCCGACCTGATGCGGCGCAGCCACGCCGTCGTTTGCGCCAGCGCCGTCGAGACCTTCAACGTGACCATCGCCGAAGCGATGGCGTGCGGCGTACCGGTGCTGTCCACCCGCTGCGGCGGACCGGAGGACTTCATCACGCCGGAGACCGGCATCCTGATCCCGCCGGGCGATCCGGCGGCGCTGGCGGAAGGGATGCGCCGGATGGTCGCCGAGTATACCCGCTTTGATCGCGCCGCCGCCCGCCGCACCATCGTCGAACGCTACAGCGAAGCGGCGCTCGCCGCCCGGCTGGGGTCCATCTTTGAAGAAGCGCGCCATGCGCGATAGTCCGCTGCGCCTCTGGCTGGTCACACAGTTCTACCCGCCGGACGGCGGCGCGTCTGCGGTGCGCCTGAGCCGGCTGGCGCGTCTGCTGGCGGAGCAGGGACACGACGTGACGGTGCTGACCGTCATGCCGCACTACTGGTCGGGGGCGATAGCCGAACCCTACCGGGGCAGGCTGTTCATGCGTGAGATGCTGGACGGCGTGACCGTGCTGCGCGCCTGGCTTTATGCCTCACCGAGCAAGCGCGCCCGCGCCCGCCTGCTCAACCAGATCAGCGCCATGCTGAGCGTCGCGCTGCGCGGCACATTCGCCCACCGCCCTGACGCCATCCTGCTGGAGTCGCATCCGCTGTTCATGGCGCTGGCAGGCGGCTGGCTGCGGCGCATCAAGGGCGCGCCGGTGGTGCTGAACGTGAGCGACCTGTGGCCCGAATCCGCCGTTGAGACGGGCGTGCTGCGCGCCGACAGCCCCCTCGTCCGCCTGGCGGTCCCGGTCGAGCGCTGGGCGTACCGCGATGCTGCCCAGATCGTCGGCATGACCGAGGGGGTCGTTGCCGGCATCCTGCGCGCAGGAGCCGACCCGGCGAAGGTCTCACTGATCACCAACGGGGTCGATCTCGCCCGTTTTCGTCCCGGCGTAGGCGACCGTCGGACGCTGCGCGACCGCTTCGGAATCCCGCTCGATCAGATCGTGGCGCTGCACGTCGGCAACATGAGTACCACATACGACTTCGTGCCCATCCTGGAGTCTGCCGCTGCGCTGCCAGAGATCGTTTTTCTCTTCGTCGGTTCCGGGACGCAGGAGCCGGCGCTGCGCGCTCAGGCTGTCGAGCGCGCCCTGGATAACGTCCATTTCGCCGGCATCCTGCCCCATGACCAGATGCCTGATGCCTGGGCGGCGGGTGACCTGTGCCTGATCTCGATGGGCGATCACGGGCTGTCCTACGGCACACGCCCGGCGAAACTGTACGAGGCGCTGGCGAGCGGTATGCCGGTGATCGCGGCGATTCGCGGCGAAGGGGCGGCGCTCCTGAACGATGCCGGGGCGGGCGTGGTTGTGCCTATCGGCGACTCTGCCGCCATGCGCGAGGCGATCCACCTGCTGGCGGGCGACTCCGCGAGGCGCGCCGCCTTCAGCCAGAGCGGGCGCGCCTATGCCGAGAGGTATCTTTCCCCTGAGCGAGTCCGGGACGCCTATCTGGACGTGATCTGGCGCGCTGTTCATCAAGCGCTTATGCGGCGCTAAATTCGCGGTAAGCGGCGCGCGTCACACTCCTGTATGGAATACTGACGTAAGGGGGTGCGGGTGTGTTGGAATCGATGATGGCGCGATGGAAGGATAGGACGGCGGCGGATTATGGCATCATCCTCGCCGTGATCGCCTGTCTGGCGATTGTGGCGCTCGGCGTGGTGCTGACGCGCTTCGAGCTGGAGCAGCCAGGACCGGCGTCTGACGGCTTCTTCTATGAATGGCAGCGCGCCGACCCGGATTTCTGGTCGAGGGCGACCGCCTGGGTGGGCTTTGGGCTGCACCAGATCGGCGTCTGGCTGTGCATCTATTACGCCCAGAAGCATTATACCAAATACACCGATCAGCTTCGCGGGGCGAACTGGGCGGCGCTGGGCGTGAACACCCTGTTCATCGTCCTGCACTTCTTTCAGACGATGTTCTTCTACGACGGGATCGCCCAGGATCTACCGAGCTGGACGGCGCAGTTCACGGTGATCATGATGCTCTTCGTCATCGTGGCGATGGAGAACAAGCGGCGCGGCATCTTCTTTGGGCGCAAGGTCAATTTCCGCCAGGAATTCTACGCCTGGATGCGGCAGTATCACGGCTACGCCTTCAGCTTCGCGGTCATCTACACCTTCTGGTTTCACCCGATGGTCTTCACGCTGGGGCATCTCGGCGGGTTCATCCATGTCATCCTGGTCATGGTCCAGGGGTCGATCTTCTTCACCAAGATGCACCTGAATCGCAACTGGAAGTTCCTGTTGGAGGTCCTGGTTCTGCCTCATGCAGCGCTGGTGGCGCTCAACCAGGGCGGTGGGCTGGTCTACATGTTCCTCTTCGGCTTCCTGGCGATGTTCATCGTCACGCAGATGCACGGTCTGGGTTACAAGCGCTGGCTGAAGTGGGTGTATGGACTCGCCTTCGCCGGAGCGATCGGCGTCACCTATCTGATCCTGCGCCAGCCGTACCAGGTCAACGAGGTGATCCGCATCCCGGCGATCCTCTATCTGATGGTCTTCGCCATGTATGGTCTGTGGTGGCTCTGGGCGAAGCTCACCGGCAGGCTCAGCGGAGACCGGCGCAAACCTTCCGACGCCGCGCCGGCGGAAGGCGCAGCCGCGTAGCGGGAACACTGCTGGAACAGATCGCCGCCCATGCCGCGTGTTTCGCGCTATACTTGAGGCATGGCGACGCGACACGTCTTGAACGTTCTTGGGGATCGGCTGTGGACGCTGCCGATCCTCGTGCTGTACCTGACCGACGGGTGCAACAGCCGCTGCCTGACCTGTGACATCTGGCGCAGCCCGCGCCGCAACATGCGCGCCGACCTGGTGGACAAGCTGGTCGCCGATGCGGCGGCGCTTCGCTCACGCTGGGTCGTACTTAGCGGCGGCGAGGCGATGCAGCACCCGAACTGGCACGATATCGCGCAGAAATTCCGTCGCAGCGGCGCGCGGGTGATCCTCCTCACCAATGGGCTTCTCGTCCGCAGGCAGATTCAGTCGGTGATCGACGCGACCGACGAGCTGGTGGTCAGCCTGGACGGCGGCACGCCGGAGACCTACAGCGCGATTCGCGGTGTGGATGCCTTTGACCTGGTGCTTTCCGGTATCGAGTCCGCCAGCAGCGCCGGCAAACCGGTAATCACCCGTACCACTCTGCAAAAAGCCAACTTTCGCGAGATGCCGCAGATCATCCGCGCCGCCCTGAGTGCCGGAGCCGGCAGGATCAGTTTTCTCGCCGTCGATGTCAGCAGCCCGGTCGCTTTCGGCCCGCGCTTCGTCGCCGACGCCGCGCTGCCGGTGAACAGTTCGTCGAGCGATGGCGCGGGGTCTGCCGCTGCGCCGGACCCCGCCCCGACCGACAGCGCTTTGACGCTCGAAGAATGTGACGAACTGAGCATCGTGCTGGATCAGGTTGAGCGCGATTTCGCCGATGCCTTCGCCGCTGGTCGCCTCGCTGAGTCGCCCGCCAGGCTTCGTCAGATGGTCAGCTACTTTCGCGCCATTCAGGGCGCCGCGCCGTTTCCTGCGGTGCGCTGCAATGCGCCGCACATCTCGGCAGTGGTCGAGGTCGATGGACGGGTGCGCCCGTGCTATTTCCTGCCGACGACGGGCAGAGTGCATCATGGCGCTGATGGCGTGGCACTGCCCAAGATGCTGAACAGCGATGCCGCCCTGGACCTGCGCCGATCCTATCGCGCGGGGGAACGTCCGGAATGCGGGGCGTGCGTCTGCCCGCTGCACAAGGGAGCCAGGTCCCTGCTGCAACTATGACTCAGCTGAACGCGCGTGGATTGGTTGATCTCGTCCTGTACGGCGTGCTGCTGCTGCTCAGCGCCGGGCTGCTGCTGCGTTATGGGCTGATCGCGGCGGGCATGTTCAAAGGACCGGTGCTGTCGGTCTTCGCCCGCTACCAGCCGGACGACACCTACTACACCCTGCCGCAGCTGCTGCTGTCGCTGGCGGCGTTCGTCATTTCCGGCTCGCTTCTGCTGTCGCTGTTCGAACCGCGTGCCGCGCGTGGGGTGATCCTGGGAGTCCTGCTGGGAGTCTCTTCCTATGCTGCCTACACGCTGCGCGATAAGGCAAGGCAGAACCCCCGTCTTTACAGCCCGCTGCCCCTCTGGGCGGTGAATCTGCGGCGGCGCACCACCCGCGAGGAGCGCCGCCGCATCGCCTTTCTGTGGCTTCGACTGCCCTGGCGCGCTCGCATCCGCTATGATGTCAGCGATCACCACTTCGATCTGTGGTGCGACCTGGTCATCCTGGGGACCATCACGCAGACGATGGAAGACGCCGCCGTCGAGGCAGAAGGGCAGCACATCCAGCACGACATGGAGCGCCGGCTTTACCCATGAATCTCCTGAGACGAATCGGGCGACCACGCGCTGCGCCGACGCTTGCCAGCCTTGACGCCTATGCCCTGTGGGCGGCGCAGTACCCCCCGACGGCGCATAATCCGTTGATGGCGGTGGAAGGGCAGGCGATCAGCGAACTTCTGCCCAATGTCTCCGGCGCGGAGGCGGTCGATCTCGCCGCCGGGACGGGGCGCTTTGGGCTGCTGCTGCGGGAGCGCGGGGCGCGCCGGGTCATCGCGCTGGATAACAGCCCGCACATGCTGGCGGGCAGCCCGCTGCCCTTCCGTGTCCTTTCGACGATGGAGGCGATTCCGCTGGCATCGGAGTCGGTCGATATCCTGATCTGCGGGATGGCGGTGGGACATCTGCCGCGTCTTGGCGCGGTATTTGCCGAGATCGGGCGGGTCCTCAAAGCGGGCGGTACGGCGCTGGTCAGTGACTTCCATCCGATCCTTCACTTCACGGGAGCGCGCCGCACCTTCAACGCGCGGGGGAAGACCTACGCCGTCGAACACTACCCGCACCTGTATGGCGATTTTCACGCGGCGGCGAGCGCCGTCAGGCTGCGCATCGACGCCGTCCGCGAGCCGAGCCTGCCCGGTCACGCCGCAGGCGCGCCGGTGGCGCTGGTGCTGCGCCTTATCGCCGTGAAATGAGGAAGTAGCCGCCGAGCAGCAGCGCGATGATCGCCGGCGGGATGCACAGCGACAGGATCAGCCGGGGGAAGTTCTGCACGTTGGCGCTGCCGAGCGCCAACCAGAGCAGGACGAAGAGGATGATTCCGCCGACCGCCAGCACCGCCCCGGCGACCAGCATTCGGCGCAGCGTCGCAGAATCGAATGGACTTGGTTTGTTGCTCATGAAGCCTTCCGCTGATCTCGCCTGTTACCTGAACCATCGCCAAGTGTATCAGGTTACCCATGCCTTTGGATAGCTTGTGGCAGATCTCATTTTCTACGATACTTCAGATGAAGCTCTCCACATGAACCCGGCATAGATCAGGGGGAGGGCGTTTGCTGCTGAGAGGGGATCACGATGTTTGTCCGAAGGCTTCAATTCACGTTTCTGTTCGTCATCGTTATAGGACTTCTAGGCGTCTACAGCGTTTCCGCGCAGACGGCGCAGCCCATCAACCTGAACGAGAACAAGGTCGGTTCGCTGCCCCAGTCGGGCGCACGGGCAGATTTCGCGCTCACCGTCGATGCGGGGCGGACGGTCGCCGTTCAGGTCCTCGCTATCACGCCCGGTTTACGCCCTGAGTTCGACGTGATCAGCGCATCCGGCATCGTGGTCGGTGGAGCGGTGAATACCAGCGGCGTCGATATCATCCAGTCGCCGGTCGCTCTGCCCAGCGCTGGGATTTACCTGATCCGGGTGCGGAGCGCCGTTAATGCGACGGGCGACTTCCTGCTCAGCGTGCAGGGGAGCGCGACGATCAGCCCGCCCTCGCCGGTGACGATGGGGCAGTTGATCGCCGGGCAGGTCGATACGCAGAACAGCACGCGCGCCTTCTCGTTCGTCGGCAGTCTGACGGACTCGGTGATCGTCAATATTTCGGCGACGCTGCCGATTGCTGCGCCGGTCGTAGCGCTGAAGGATGCCAACACCGACGAAGTGCTGGCGCTTTCCAGCGCCCGCCTGAGCGGCGCACGCTATCGCATTCCGCCGGCGGCGGTGCCGCTCAACTACGTGGTCGAAATCTCGTACAGCGGCATCGGAGGGACTCAGCCCTTCAATCTGTGCGTTGAACTCGCCGCCGGACCTGCCTGCCCGACCGGCGCTGGTATCCCCCAGACTCTCCCGACCGTTCCGGTCGTGCCGACCCTTTTCCTCAGCCCGACGCCGCAGCCTGTCGATATTCCGCCTAACGGCGCGTGTCAGGTGGCGTCGCTGACCGGTTCGGCGGTCAACGTCCGCCAGGGTCCCGGCTTGAATTACGCCATCGTCACCCGCTTGCAGCCCAACACCACCGCGCTGGTCTTCGGAAGGATACCCGATAACAGCTGGTATCAGGTCAACGTCGGCGGCGTGCTGGGCTGGGTCTCGGCGACCGTCGTCCGCATCGGCGGCATCTGCAACGCCGTCTCGGTGATCATCCCGCCGACTCTGCCGCCTGCGCCTGCGACTCCGACGTCGCCCATCTTCACCGCCACCTTCACGCTGCCGCCGCCGGTCGTGGCGACCGCGACCCTGCCGCCGCTGCCTTCTCCCACGCTGAACTTCAGCCTGCCCGCGAATTACGGCAGCACAGCGCTGACCTCGGGCTTCGTGCCCGATCCGTTTACGGTAGGCATCACCTCCGGCGGCAGCGTCAACGTGTCTTATCTGGGCGGCGGATGCGCCGGTTTCACGACCTCTGCGCCGGACTTCAGCGTCAACTACACCTCCGGCGCGTTCCCGCTGCTGCGCTTCTATTTCGTCGGCTCCGGCGACTCGACGATGGTCATCAACTCACCATTGGGCAGCTATCACTGCATCGACGACAGCTTCGGCACGCTGAACCCGACGATTGATTTCAATGCGCCGACTTCCGGTCGATACGACGTGTGGATCGGCTCCTTCTCCAGCGGGACATTCATTTCCGGCACGCTCAGCGTCACCGAAAACTCCGGTAACCACCCGTAGTCTGGAGACTACCCCGACATGAAAACCGCCCCCAGGAACAGCGTTCCTGGGGGCGATTCACTTTCAGAGGGACCTGGGCTCGAACCAGGACTGACGGCTCCAAAGGCCGCTGTTCTACCATTGAACTATCCCTCTAGAGTCTGTCGTTAGTATAACATGCTCTAAAGGGGTTTGAAGGGCGATCTTCGCCGCTCTTCCTCGGCTCAGTCCTCAGCCGGTCCCCCCTTGTTTCTGAAGCTTTGACCATTCGTCCTTGAGGGTCACGGTGCGGTTGAAGACCAGTTTCTCCGCCGTGCTGTCTGGGTCAACGGTGAAGTAGCCGACCCGCTCGAACTGCACCTGTTTGCCGACCGGTGCGCCGGCAATCGACGGCTCGATGTAAGCCCGGTCGAGGATTTCCAGAGAGTTCGGGTTGATGTACTCCAAGAAATCTTTGTCGTCGTCCATATCGCCAGACTTCGGAACGGTCAGCAGGTAGTCATACAGGCGCACTTCGGCGGTCACGGCGTGCGCCGCGCTGACCCAGTGCAGCGTCGCCTTGACTTTTCGACCATCGGGCGCATCACCGCCGCGCGTCGCCGGGTCATAGGTGCAGCGCAGTTCGACGATTCTGCCGTCGGCATCCTTGATCACTTCGCTGCACGTGACGAAATACGCCGAGCGCAGACGCACTTCCTTGCCGGGCGAGAGTCGGTAGAACTTGGGCGGCGGCGTTTCCATGAAATCCTCCACCTCAATGTACAGCTCACGCGAGAACGGAACCTGACGTGTGCCCGCCGCCGGGTCTTCAGGATTCACCGGCGAGTCGAACCACTCGACCTGTCCCTCCGGGTAGTTGGTCAGCACCACCTTGATCGGACGCAGCACCGCCATGGTGCGCGGGGCGGTTTTGTTGAGGTCCTGGCGAACACAGTATTCGAGCATCTGAATATCGGCGATGCCGCCGGAGCGCGAGACGCCCACCATCTCCACGAAGTCACGGATCGCCTTGGGCGTGTAGCCCCGCCGCCGCATGGCGGAGAGGGTCGGCATGCGCGGGTCGTCCCAACCGCGCACCACGCCGTCTTTGACCAGACGCAGCAGCTTGCGTTTGCTGGTGATCATGTAGGTCACATTGACCCGCGCGAACTCGATCTGCTGTGGGTGATAAATCCCCAGTTGATCGACGAACCAGTCGTAGAGCGGTCGGTGATCCTCGAATTCCAGCGTGCAGATGGAATGGGTGATGCCCTCGATGCTGTCGCTCTGCCCATGTGCCCAGTCGTACATCGGATAGATGCACCAGGCGTCGCCGGTGCGCGGGTGGTGGGCGTGCAGGATGCGGTACAGGACCGGGTCGCGCAGGTTGATGTTCGGCGACGCCATGTCGATCTTGGCGCGCAGCACCATCTCGCCGTTCTTGAACTCGCCGGCGCGCATCCGCCGGAACAGATCAAGGCTTTCGGCGGTCGAGCGGTCGCGATAGGGGCTGTTCCTGCCCGGTTCGGTCAGTGTGCCGCGATGCTCGCGGATTTCATCCGCCGAAAGCGGATCGACGTACGCCTTGCCGTCCTGAATGAGCTTTTCCGCCCACTGGTAGAGCTGCTCAAAGTAGTCTGAAGCGTAAAGCAGGTTCGCCCACTCGAAGCCCAGCCAGTGGATATCGCGGATAATTGCGTCGATATATTCCTGGTCTTCCTTGGTGGGGTTGGTGTCGTCGAAGCGCAGGTTGGTCTTGCCGCCATAGGTTTCGGCGATGCCGAAATTCAGGCAGATCGACGCGGCGTGACCGACGTGCAGGTATCCGTTGGGTTCCGGTGGAAAGCGCGTGTGAACGCGCCCGCCGAAGCGCCCGGTGCGGTTATGTTCGTCGATGATGTCGTGGATGAAGTTCCGTTTGCCGTCTGCCGCCGCGCCCGCCCCGGCGACGCTCGTCTCATCAATTGCCATCGTGCCGTTCTTCCCGTGTCAGAACTGGAATTTGCTGCTGCATGAACGAGTATTGTACCACCCCCAATCAAGGGGCGGTGCGCGATGCAGCGCACCGCTGCCCCCGGCAGGTTTTCCTGAGGTTGGTGAAAGGAATTGTCATCACAGACAAGCCGCGTCATAATGAAGTGAATTAGATGACACCATCGCCCAGGTTCAGGACTATGACGATCAAGAACGACCTGACCGGACAGCAAATCGGGCAGTACCGCGTTGTCTCGCTGTTGGGCGATGGCACTTCTGCTACGGTTTATCGTGCGCAGCAGATCACTGCCTTCGACCGCGATGTCGCCATCAAGGTAATGCGTCCTGAACTGATGGGCGAACCGACCTTCGCGGAACGCCTGGAGACCGAGGCGCGGACGATTGCCGCGCTGCATCATCCGAATATCCTCCGATTGATCGAATACCTCTCCGATGATCGCCTGCTGTGTCTGGTGATGGATTATGCGCCGGGCGGCAACCTCGCCGATCTGATGAAGCGCGGCTTGATGCCGGTGGCGGATGTTGAACGGTTGATCGCCCAGATCGCGGCGGCGCTGGATTACGCGCATTCGCAGGGCGTCATCCATCGCGACCTGAAACCGCAGAATGTCCTGCTGGATACTACCGGCAACGCGCTGCTCGGCGATTTCGGCATCGCCAAACTGATCAGCGAAAACACCCGTATGACGCGCACCGGCGCTATCGTCGGCACGCCGGCGTACATGTCGCCGGAGCAGTGGGAGGGGCAGCCTGTCGACGGACGCGCCGACCTGTACGCCTTCGGCATCCTGGTCTACGAGATGCTCACGGGCGGTCTGCCGTTCAAGGCGGATACCACCACCAGCATGATGTTTCAGCACCTCCACACCTACCCGCCGCCGATGGAGTCGGTGCGGGATGGACTGCCGCTGGCGGTCGATGAGGTCGTCAAGCGCGCCATTGCCAAGCATCCGCAAGAGCGCTTCGCCACGACGGCGGAATTTGCGACGCTGCTGCGCCGCGCGCTGCATGGTCGGGCGGTGGACCTGTCTCCGCTCAGCCCTCTGCCCATGCAGGATTACTTGTCACCCGGACGCGATCCCGAAAGCTCGACATTGGAGCTTCCAGTGGTGCGCCAATCGCAGTCGCTCCCTGCGGCGAGTCTGCCCGCTGTGTCGGCGCATACGCCCCCCCGTGAGCGGCGCGCCGGGCTTTCGGCGCTGCCTTTGGCAGTGTTTGCGCTGCTGATCATCTTCGGCATCGGGATATTTCTGATCGTCAGCAGTCAGACTTCTCCGGCGACGCCGACGCCAACCCTGCTGCCGGCGACGACCGGCGCGTCCCTCGCCGATGATGAGCGCCTGGATGCCCGGCTGGTCGCGCAGGCGCTCGTACCGGCGGGATGTTTTGTGATGGGCAGCGACCCGGCGCGCGACCCCGACGCAGTTGAGGAAGAAATGCCCGCGCATCGCGTGTGCGTCAGCGCCTTCTGGATGGATATCTACGAGGTCACCCACGAAGCCTACGCCGCGTTTGTCGATGCCGGCGGCTATGCCGACGCCCAGTGGTGGTCTGATGAGGGATGGGCGTGGCTGCAAACCAACGGTTTTGAAGGACCGGAGGATCGCGGTGGGACGGCTGATCCGCGTCAGCCGCGCCTGAACCTGAGCTGGTATGAAGCCGACGCCTATGCTCGCTGGCGCGGCGGTCGGCTGCCGACCGAGGCAGAGTGGGAATATGCGGCGCGCGGCGAAGTCGGGCGGTTGTTCGCCTGGGGTGATGGCTACCAATTAGGCTACAGCATCATCAACGAGATTTCGCGCGGCGGAACCGCGCCGACCGCGCCGAATCCGGTGGGGTCGCGCCCGGCAGATCACGCCTGGAGCGGCGTCTATGATATGGTTGGCAATGCCTGCGAGTGGGTGGGGGACTGGTACGCGCTCTATACGACGAATGAACAGGCGGACCCCACCGGCGCAGATGAAGGAACCGAGCGCGTGATGCGCGGCGGCAGTTTCCTCAGTTCGCCGACCACTGCCCGCCTGGCGGTGCGAACTTCCCGCGCGCCCGGCATGCGTGCCCGTTCCTGTGGGCTGCGGGTTGCCACTCCCCCAGGCTAGCAGAAGCGGCGGCACAGTCCGCCGATCCCTCGCGATCCCGACGAGTCTTAAAGTAATCTTTATGGTTCTGACGCGATCACTGAGTTACCCTAATACAAGTATTGCAGCAGCATTTCCGTCGTGTTCTTCATGCGTGCGTCTACTCCTGGACGAAGAAGGCAGATTACGATGAAAGCTCGCTTGTCGCTCGGTCATCTGCGCCTGTCGTTCCTGCTCCTTGTCCTGGCAGCCGCTTCAACCCTTTTCGCTCAACAGGACGACAGTTTTCATCTGACGGTGATGCATACTAACGATACCCGCGCCAACCATCTGCCGGATGCCGAGGGCGTCGGCGGTGCCGCGCGCCTGGCGGCGGTCGTGCGGGAGATCCGCCAGGAGGCGGACAATACCCTGCTGCTCGACGCCGGCGGACGTTTCACCGGGACGCTCTTCCACCGTGTCTATGCCGGGCAGGACAACGCCCAGATGATGAATGCGCTTGGCTACGACGCCATGACCGTCGGTAATCCGGAATTCGATAACGGGGATGTCATCCTGGCGCAGTTCATCGATGCCCTCAACTTCCCGGTCCTGGCAGCGAACATCGACGCCTCGCGGTCCGACGCCCTGGCGGACAAATTCCTGTCTTCGACGGTGCTGGATGTTGGCGGCACGCCGGTGGGTATCATCGGGATCACGACCGACACCACCCCGCGCTTTTCGTCGCCGGGGCGCGATCTCATCTTCGCCGGCAATTACACGACGATCCTTCAGGAAGAGGCAGACGCTCTGTCCGACGCCGGAGCAGACGTTGTGATCGTGCTGTCCTACCTGGGCTATGACGCCGATGTCGAGATCGCGCCTGCCTTGACCGGCGTTGATCTGATCGTCGGCGGCAATACCCGCACACTCCTGAGCAACACCGCGCCTGACGCCGTGAGCGCCTACCCGACCGTGATGGAAGCCGCCGACGGTAGACCTCTGCTGATCGTGCAGTCGGGCGGCGGGGCGCGCGGCGAACTGCGCTATATGGGGCGAATCGACCTGGCGTTTGACGATGCCGGGGTGCTGACGGAGTGGCAGGGAGACACGATCCTGCTGAGCGCCGACATCACGCCCGACCCCGACGTTGAGGCGCTGGTCGATGATCTGAACGCCCAAGTGGAAGTCGAACGCCGTCGGGTCATTCGTTCGACGGGCGGCGCGCCGGTGGAGGTGATCGGCAGTTATTCCGTAGACGGCTGCCGCGTCTACGAATGCGAGTTAGGCAACCTGGTCGCCGATGCGCTGCGCTGGCGCACCGGGGCGGACATCGCCTTGATGAACGGCGGCGGTATGCGCGGCGGGCTGGCTGAAGGCGTGCTGGAGCGCGGCGACGTGCTGGAGTTCCTGCCGTTCACCAACCGCCTGACGACATTTGATATTCGCGGTGAAGACCTGATCCTGGCGCTGGAAAACGGCGTATCGCGCGTGAACGAGACCAGCGGAACCGGGCGGTTTCCACAGGTCTCCGGTATGCGCTATACGTATGACCTCAGCCTGCCGGTGCGCAGTCGCATCGTCAGCGCTGAAACGCTGGGGCGGGATGGCGAAACCTACACGCCCGTCGATCCCGACGCCTTCTACACCGTCGTGACCAACGATTTCATGCGCAAGGGCGGCGACGGTTATCAGGTGTTCGCCGACCGGGGCATCGACCCTGCCGATACGGTGGTCTTCTTCGATGACGTGTTCATCGAATACGCGCGCGAGCATTCGCCGCTGCAGCCGCTGCTTGAGGGGCGAATCACCGTTTTGAACGCGCCTTGACGCGGCGCGCCGGACGGCGCTGGATCAGCCAGCGCCGTCGCGGAGCATCTGCGCGAAGACATGCGGCATACCGCCCTCCTCCGGCGTCGCTTCGATGGCGCGGGCGGCGCGCTCTACATCGTAAGATACGCGCACAAACTCAACCTTGAGCGCGCGCGCGTGCGCCGTCAGAACGATGTAGCCGGCGCGCGGATCTCGATCTTTCGGTTTGCCGACGCTGCCGGCATTGATCACCTGCCTGCCGCTGGGCAGCGTCTTGTGATACGGCAGGTGGGTGTGTCCGCAAACCAGCACGTCCGTCCCTGCGGCGTCCATGATACGCTCAAAATAGTCGTCGGGACGGTCCTCGAACAGATATTCGTTCACCTTGCGCGGGCTGCCGTGCGCCAGCAGGACGGTCAGATCGCCCAACGTGATGGGAATATGGGCGGGCAGGGCGCGCAGGTAGGCTTTGTGATCGTCGTCGGTGTGCGCGTTCGTCCAGGCGATAGAGCGTTCGCCGCGCCGGCGTTCGACATCGGTCTTGTAGGCGCATCCGCAGTCATCACTGCTGCTGCCGACACCCTGATCGTAGTTGCCCATCAGTGTCGGGATACCGCGCCGGCGTATCTCGCCCGTCACTTCGTTCGGAAAAACGCCATAGCCGACCAAATCGCCCAGGCAGTAGAGTTCTGCCAGCCCGCGCGCTGCGATATCGCCCAGGATCGCTTCCAGGGCGGGCAGGTTGGCGTGAATATCACCGAACACCGCGATCTGTGCTGTCATCGCTGAACCCTTCTCCAATGTTCCTGATCCTTACTTGAAGATTGTGCGTACAGGCTGTTAAGGCGACAATAAGCGAAAGAGAAGGCTGTTTCACAACAGGATTACTCGGAACAGCCTGCCTGCTCCGCCTGACACTTCGTCCTGAGTGCGCCCCCTTATGGAGTAAATTTATGCAGTGCCCACCGCTGGTTTTCGTCCGCGCCGCCCGTCCCGCCGACGCCCCCGCCATCGCCGCCATCTACAACCAGGGGATCACCCGGCGGATCGCCACCTTTGAGACGCGGCTGCGCAGCGCCGAGGACATCCTGACATGGTTTGAAGACGAACGACACCCGCACCTCGTCGCCGAAGCCGCCGATCAGGTGGCAGGCTGGATTTCCGCATCCACCTACCGCCCGCGCGAGTGCTATGCTGGCATCGCCGAGTTTTCCGTGTATGTCGGCGACGCATTTCAGGGATGGGGCATCGGCAGCCGCCTCATGGAGTCATTCCTGCCCGTCTGCGAAGCGGCGGGATTATGGAAGCTCGTCTCGCGCATCTTCATCGAAAACAGCGCCTCGCGCGCCCTGTGCCACAAGCACGGTTTCCGCGAGGTCGGCATTTACGAGAAGCACGCGAAGCTGGACGGCGTGTGGCGGGATGTTGTCATTGTCGAGCGGCTGCTCGGAAGCGCGCGATCAGAGTGATAGAATGGTTCACGTTAAGCAGGGCTGCCGAAACTCTTGGCGCAGTCCTGAAGTTCGCAGGGAAAGAGGAGTCAAGCGTGGTCGCAGCAGTTCCGCCAATGGTCTCTGGGGGTTTGCCCGTCATCGGACACCTCGTCGAAATGCTCCAGAATCGTGAAACCCTGTTCAAGCGCGGGTATGCCGAACACGGCGATTTGTTCACGATCAAGCTTGGTCCTCAGCCGGTGCTGGTCATCACCGGTGCGGATCACAACCGCCAGTTTTACACGGAGACCGACAAGTCGCTGAACATGCAGGATGGCTACACCTTTCTGAAGGAAGCCATCGGCGAAGTGCTGTTCACCGCCAGCCAGGAGACCTACTACAACCAGCGCCCGGCACTGCAAGAAGTCTTCAAGCGCGAGCGTATGGTGGATTACGCCAGAGCGATGAATATCGAAGTTCAGCGCTGGCTGGATTCGCTCGGTCAGTCCGGCGAGGTCGATATCGCTCAGGCGATGATGGACCTCGCTCAGGCGGTCGCCGGGCGCGCCTTCATCGGTCCCGACTATGAGGCGGAGCTGGGCGCGGGATTCTGGAAGCAGTACGAAGCCATCGCCGCTTCGCTCGACCCGGTGCTTCCGCCCAAACTGCCGCTACCCAAGTTTCGGCGGCGCGACCAGGCGAAGAAGAAGATCAATGCGACGCTTTCCGCGCTGATCCAGAAGCGGCGCGATCACCCGGAGCGCTACAACGACCTGATCACCACACTGCTGACGACGCCGCTCAAGGATGGCACGATCCTGCCCGACAAGGACATCGTGACCATCTTCATGGGATTGATCTTCGCCGGGCACGAGACGACTGCCGGTCAGGCTGCCTGGTTGATCGCGCTGCTGCTTCAGCACCCTGATTATCTGCGCCTCGTCCAGGAGGAGATCGCCCGGCACGTCCAGCCGGCTGCGGCGCTCGACGGGAGTATGCTCAGCCGCCTGGAACACGTGTACTGGGCGATTGACGAGACCACTCGTCTGCGCCCCTCCGCCGACACCCAGATTCGCACCGTTGAGGAACCGATCCAGGTCGGCTCCTACGAGATTCCGGCGGGCTGGCGGGTGATGGTCAGCGGCGCGACCTCGCATCACCTGTCGGAGGTCTTCAGCGACCCGGAGCGCTTCAACCCGCTGCGTTTCGCGCCGGAGCAGGGCGAAGGTAAGAATCCGTTCGCCATCATCGGCTTCGGCGGCGGAATCCACAAATGTTCCGGCATGAACTTCGCCAAGAATGAAATGGCGATCATCACGGCGCTGTTCTTCCAGCAGTTCGACACCGAACTGCTCAGCCGCGATATTCGTGTGATCATGGGGAAGGGCGCCAACCGCGTTTCGGAAGTGCGGGTGCGCTATCAGCGCAAGGCGGGTGCGCCGCGCGTCGGCTGATTTCGCTGTTCGACAGCGCTAAACTGGGGGACTGATCTTGACGACAATAGTTCATCTTCGCTGTGAGTATCGCGCTGACCCGCTGGGTATCGACATCGCCGCGCCCCGGCTCAGCTGGCAGATGACGACGCCGCGCTTTGGCGCATGTCAGACGGCGTATCGCCTTCTCGCCGCCAGCGCGCTGACGCTCCTCGCGCCGGGCAGCGCCGACCTGTGGGACAGCGGACGGGTGGAGTCCGACCAGTCGGCGCACGTCGTCTATGGCGGGCAGGCGCTTCGGTCGCGCCAGCGGGTCTACTGGCGAGTGGAGGTGTGGGATGAGACCGGCGCGGTCAGTCAGAGCGACCCCGCCTGGTTCGAGCTGGGGCTGCTGAACCGCGCGGAATGGACGGCGCGGTGGATCGGCAGCGCCCTGCGCGGCGCGCCCCGCAGCACGATCCCCGCCCCCTATCTGCGCAAGGTGCTGAGCCTGTCTGATGCCGTGCAGTCGGCGCGGCTGTACGTCACCGCGCTGGGGCTGTACGAGTGTTCGATCAACGGGCGGCGGGTGGGCGATGAAGCGCTTGCTCCCGGCTGGACGGACTATCACAAGCGCGTGCGCTACATGGTTTACGATGTGACCGACCTGCTCCAGAAGGGCGAAAACGTGATCGGCGCCCTCCTGGGCGATGGCTGGGCGGTCGGGCATATCGGCTGGACGCACCGCCAGGGCTACGCGGATCGTCCGCTCCTCCTGGCACAGCTTGAAATCACTCTGGCGAGCGGTCAGAAGGTCACTGCCGTCAGCGATTCGACCTGGAAATACCAGTTTGGACCCATCGCTAGCAGCGATCTGCTGATGGGCGAGGAGTATGACGCCCGCCTGGAACTGCCCGGCTGGGATGCGCCCGGTTACGACGACCGGGAATGGGCAGCGGTGAGGGTATTCGAAGACTCCGGCAGTGCGATCGTCGCCACCAACGGACCGGCGGTGCGCCGTATCGAAGAACTCCAACCGATCAGCGACCCGGTGGACAAGGGGAGGTTTGACTCTTCGCGGCACATCTTCGACCTCGGTCAGAATATGGTGGGGCGCGTCCGCTTCAAGGGCAGCGCTCCGGCAGGGACGACGATCAGCCTGCGCTTTGCCGAAGTCCTCGATCCTGACGGGCACGTCTACACAGCCAACCTGCGCAGCGCCCGCGCCACCGACTACTACACCTTCAAGGACGACGGAGAGATCGTCTGGGAGCCGAAATTCACTTTTCACGGCTTCCGCTATGTCGAACTTTCGGGATATCCCGGCGAGGTCTCGCGCGAGACGATCACCGGCGTCGTGCTGCATTCCGAGATGCCGCCGACCGGCGAGTTCACCTGTTCCGACCCGCTGCTCAACCAGCTTCAGCACAACATCATCTGGGGGCAGAGGGGCAATTTTGTCGATGTGCCGACCGACTGTCCGCAGCGCGACGAGCGCCTAGGCTGGACGGGTGACATCCAGGTCTTCGTGCGCACGGCAGCCTACAACATGGATGTCGCCGGCTTCATGACCAAATGGGCACAGGATGTCACCGACGCGCAGGATGCGCAGGGGATCATCCCGCCGGTCGTGCCCAACATGAAGACGTCCTTCCTGCCGGACGGAGGTCCGGCATGGTCCGACGCTGCCGTGATCTGCCCCTGGACGATCTACCTGTGCTACGGGGACAAGCGCATCCTGGAAACCAGCTACGACACGATGAGCAGGTTCATGGGCTTCCTCATCCGCACCAGCCCGGCGTTCATCCGCTGCGCGCCGGAGTACGAAGACTGGCATGGTTTCGGCGACTGGCTGTCGATCAACGCCAGGACCCCGCGCGATCTGATCGGCACAGCGTTCTTCGCTTACGATGCCTGTCTGATGGCGCAGATCGCCGCCGTGCTGGGGAAAGAAGAGGACGCCGCCCGTTACCGCCGGCTCTTCGCCGATGTCAAGGCGGCATTTGGGGCGCGTTTCCTGTACGGCAGCAAGGTAACTACCGCCTCGTCGATGCCCTCTGCCGCCTGGAAGCGCATGGAAGACGCCGACCGCATTTCGCAGGGCAACCTGAAGGCGTTCGATTACGGTCTGGTCGAGACGAAGGTGTTCAATGACAGGCTCTTCACACCGACGCAGACCGCCTACGTGCTGGCGCTGCATTTCGATCTGCTGCCGCAGGACATGCGCGCCCTCGCCGCCAGCGAGCTGATCGCCGACATCGAACGACGCGGCAATCACCTCTCCACCGGCTTCGTCGGCTCCCCCTATCTGCCGCACGTCCTGAGCCAGAACGGACATCTGGATCGCGCCTACGATCTGCTGTGGCAGAAGCGCTGGCCCTCGTGGCTCTACCCGGTGACGCAGGGCGCGACCACCATCTGGGAACGCTGGGATGGCTGGACCCCGGAGAGCGGCTTCCAGAGCGCCGAGATGAATTCCTTCAACCATTACGCCTATGGGGCGATTGGCGCATGGCTGTATATGACGGTGGCTGGCATCGACCTCGACCCGGCGCAGCCGGGCTACAAACATGCCGTGCTGCGCCCGCAGCCGGGCGGCGGGCTGACCTCGGCGCGGGGCAGCCTCAAGACGCTGTACGGTGATCTCGCGTCAGGGTGGGAGCTGGTCGATGGGAAGTTCCACTGGACGGTCGTCGTGCCGCCGAACACGACGGCAAGCGCGCACCTGCCCGCCAATTTCAGCCGGTCGGTGACGCTGAACGGCGGCGCAGCTTCGGGGACGATCCTCGAACTGAGCGCCGGAACCTACGAAATCGTCGCGAGCTAGGCGGGAAAGGGAAGGCAGATGGCGTCGGATCAGCTTCGACTGGCTGACTGCTGAACCAGCAGCGCACAGGGCGGGGCGGGGTAAAGAAAAAGCCCGTCCGGTTTCCCGACGGGCTTTTATGTTGAGGCTGGGGGAAGTGGAACCAAGTCGAACATCCGTATCACCTTAATACCCTCTATTTTACCCATCGCATTGAGTTTCCTCAACGTGAGTTACTCACGGAAATGACAGCAATCCACAGTTGAACTTCGGCTTTTGCGGTGAAGGGGAGAGGTAGCCGCCCCTCCCCGTGCGACCTGCGGTCGCCTTCACCTTGAAGCTCGCTGCTCACGCCAGCAAGACTCCCGGATGTCACTTTACCACACCTCCGTGAAGTCCTTGCCAGCCACAGCGAATTCGACAGTTTGTTGGGTTACTGAGAGGAACTGGTAATGACTCGCTCGTTCGTATTCACGAACCACAAAGGGGGTGTCGGGGTGCGCCCGTAAAGGCGTTTTCATGTACTGCCTCGAAGGAGGTTACGGGTAGTGAGAACCCGTATGGTCAACTGACTCACC
>JABWBO010000137.1 GCA_013360465.1 Anaerolineae bacterium
AGGGCGTCGTCCGGCGCGGCGATCTGCTCGGTCAGCCGGATGCCCGCCCGCACCAGGACGTGATCCGCCGGGACGCGCTCCGGGAGGGTGTGGGTCTCCAGGAATTTGATCCCCGCCGGGGGCGAGGCAACCAGCGCAGAAATCGGGTCAGATGCCAGATCGCTCCGCCGAAAGCCGAGCGAGACGCGGACGACGGGATCGTACCGGTACGACGCCAGCCAGAGGGAAGGCTCCGGCGCGAGGGTGTAGAGCATGTGGGCGGCGAAGCGCGCCGGGATGGCGGCGATCACGCCGCGCGCTTCGATCAGCACGCCGTTTTCCAGACAGACGCCAATCGGTGCGTTCGCCGCCGGGGTCAGCGCGCCCAGGCTGCTGACCGCCATGCGCGTGAGGATCGTGCCGGTCAGGCGGGACCGCAGGGCGTCGATCAGCGACCCCGTGCCGGCGCGGAAGGCGACCAGATCGCCATCGCGATAGTTGCCCAGCGACACCAGCGCGTCCGCCATGCCGAGATCATCCAGCCAGGACCAGACGTCATAGCGTTCCAGCAGAAAGGCGGAGCCATCCAGCACGAAGCCCGACTCGCGGCGGGTGCAGATGCTTCCGCCGAGCCGGGCTTTGACCTCGATCAGCGTATAGGCGACGCCGAGGCGTTGCAGTTCAAAAGCAGCGGACAGCCCGGTCAGCCCACCGCCGGCGATGACAACGTTCATCTAAGCCAGGTCTCGCATCTTTTCAAGGGTCGAGCCGGCGGCTCGACCCTACGGGGTGGCGGGCGTAGGGGAGATCCGCCGGGTCTCCCGCGCGTGGATTGCTTTGGAGATTTCACTGTTCAGGGAATCGCGAACAACTCTGCCAGGGGCAGCATGAATTCGGCAATCACCTCCGCGCCGGTCAGCGTATCTCCGAGGATCAGGCTGACCGACGGTGCGCCGCCGGGGCGGTGGGCGACGACCTTGCGCCGCTGCGGATCGACGATCCAGACCAGCCGGACGCCATCCTGCAGGTAGCGCTCCACTCGCGCGTCGATGTCGCTGTATTTGTCGTTGGGCGACACGATCCCGATGGCGAGATCGGGGACGAGGGCAAAAGGCTTATCCTCCCAGTCGGGCGTCGACTCGTAATAGGCTTTCAACCGTACTGCCTCGTAGACCATCAAATCAGGGATGCGCGCGCCTTTGACCCAGCCCGCTTCGCTGAGCAGCACGAAGGTCGCCTCCATGGAAAACGACGATGGAGCCAGCCTGGTCAAACGGCGTCAGCGCGCGAAACAGCTTAGAGACTGTTTGCAAACTGCTCACCTCACCCCGTTTCGCTGCGCTCAACCGCCCCTCTCCAATTGGAGAGGGGCAGGAAACCGTCAGGTTTCCGGAGCGACATTGGGCATCTTGGGGGCTATCTCCCCCTCCAGGATTTCAAACGGACCTTCCTCGTCGAAGCGCCGGATGAATTCATCCAGCGTCAGCAGCCCCATTTCGACAGCCGTCGTGACCATCGCTTCGCCTCATCAACTCGCCAACATTCTGACGTGTGCCCCCCGCCTCATGTTGTGTACAGCAGGGGCGCAGTGTGCCGCGCCCCTGTCGCGTCCGCTGCTGCAAGGGTCCTACGCGCCGTATTTTACCAGGCGCTTGGCGTGCGCCAGCGCCATCGGCATCAGGTCCGCCGCCGGGAACTGCCCCAGCCCGCCGCCGATGCAGGCGCGCTCGCCGAAGGCTTCCACCCGGTCGGGCATGTGCGTCGCCGGCGCCCACAGCAGAGTCGGGACCGGATGCCAGGAGTGCGAACGCAGCTTCGCCGGCGTGGAATGGTCGCCGGTGATGATCAGCACGTCGGGGTTCAGCCCGATCAGCGTAGGGAGCGCCTGATCGACCGCTTCGATGACCGCCGCCTTGGCGTCGAACTTGCCATCCTCGCCCCGGCTGTCGGTATATTTGACGTGGCAGAAGATGAAATCGTAGTCGTTCCAGATTTCCGCCACCTTGTTGAACTCGTCCTGAATGCTGTAGTCGTGGTGCGTCTCGATGATATCCATGCCGACCAGCCGCGCCACCCCTTTGTACATCGGGTAGACGGCGACGCAGGCGGCGCGCAGCTTGTAGACCTCGGCATACTTGGGCAGATTGGGGTCCTTGGCGAAACCGCGCAGCGTACACATGTTGGCGGGTTCGTACCCCTTCAGCCGTTGACGCGCCTGTTGAAGCCACTGGTTGACCAGCGCGGCGGTGCGTTCGGCTGCCGGCGACCCGGCGACCGCCGGCAGGGTGGGCACGCCGGTCTGCTGCGGGTCGGTGTCGGCGATGTCGTCGCTCAGGTCCGCGCCGTGCAGGACCATCGCAAAGCGGTAGTCTTCGCCGACGCGGATGTCGTAGGTCAGCCCTTCGACGTGAATATCCTTGAGCAGTTCGACACGCTTCGCGCCTTCTTCGGTCGGGATGCGCCCGGCGCGGCGGTCGGTGATGGTCCCGTCGCCGTCGATGGTGCAGAAGTTGCCGCGCACCGCCACGTCGCCATCGCCCACTTCCAGCCCGATGCCGATCGCTTCCAGCACGCCGCGCCCGATGTCGTAGACCAACGGGTCATAGCCGAACAGACCGAGGTGGGCAGGTCCGCTGCCGGGGGCGATGCCGCGCGCCACCGGGATGCTCAAGCCGGCGCTGCCCTCTTTCGCCAGCCGGTCCATGTTGGGGGTGCGGGCGGCTTCCAATTCGGTCAGACCGTCGGGGGTCATGGGCAGTCCGCCGAGTCCATCCATGACCAGCAGGACGATCTTGCCGCCTTCGCTGACGGTGAGGCGGCGCATCAGGTCGAAATTCGCCATGGTGAGTCTTCGCTCCATCTTATCGGAATCAAAACGTGAATGACTATAGCGCGGCGGGGCGGAAAATCCCAGACAAGGTGGCGCGACTCAGGGCAAACGCATCAAAATCGATGAATGAGTCAGAAAAGGTTACAAGGTATCGTAGGGGCGCGTTTCTGCGCGTCCGATACGGCGGACAGCCTTCTGGCTGTCCGTACTGCGTTAACCCATCATGACCTGATTGAAAATTTGATGCGTTTGCCCTGGATGTCGCGTCCGGCGCTTTGAAGCGGAATCATTTTCAGGCTATAGTTAGGCGTCAGAGTCCGACGCCCTTCATCACGTGTTGACACCGGGTTTCCGCGCCAGGGACCGACGGGATGAGCCGTTATCAAGAGGATGCCGCGCCATGAACGAGGATCGCGCCGCCGTCATCGAACAGATCGCCGCCCAGGTGCGCGCCTGCACGCTGTGCGGGCTGCATAAGGGCAGGACGCGCGCCGTCCCCGGCGCGGGCGACCCGCATGCCGAAATCATGTTCATCGGCGAAGGTCCCGGCTTCAACGAAGACCAGCAGGGACTGCCGTTCGTCGGGCGGTCGGGCGATCTGCTGGTCAAGCTGCTGAAGATGATCGGCTTGGAGCGCGATCAGGTCTTCATCGCCAACGTGGTCAAATGCCGCCCGCCCGATAACCGCGACCCGCTGCCCGACGAGATCATCGCCTGCAAGCACTACCTCGACGCCCAGGAGCGCGCCATCGACCCGCTGGTGATCGCCACGCTGGGGCGCTACAGCATGGCACGCTACTTCCCAGAAGGCAAGATCAGCAAGATTCACGGCGAGCCGGAATACAACGAGCGCTGCGCCTACATCCCCCTCTATCACCCGGCGGCGGTGCTGCGCAACCCGGCGCTGATGCCGCAGATGGAAGCCGACTTCCTGCGCATCATCAACGTGCTGAAGAAAGTGCGCCAGATGCGCGCCGCCGGCGCGGTGCCGGTCAGCGCGCCGCCGGCGATGTCCGTCGAAGCGCCGCCTGTCGAAGTCCCACCCGCCGCGCCGGAGACGCCGCCCGCGCCCGCCGAAGCGCCGCCGCCCGATGACGAACCGCCCGTGCAGCTCAGCCTATTCTGATTCATCCGACCCTCGTCCTCCTCCCCCGCGCCCCTGAAACGGGCGCAGAAGGAGGCGCAGCCCAGAAAGTGAAGCCCATGCCCACCCGACTCTACCTGTCGCTCGTCTTCCATAATCACCAGCCGGTGGGGAACTTCGAAAACGTCTTCGCCGAAGGCTTTGAAAAAGCCTATCTGCCGCTGGTGGCGCTCCTCGAACGTCACCCGACGGTGCGCGTCGCCCTGCATTTCACCGGTCCCCTGCGCGACTGGCTGATCGACAAACAGCCGGATTTCCTGAAGCGGGTGCGGGCGCTGGTGACGCGCGGGCAGGTGGAAATCCTGGGCGGCGGGTATTACGAGCCGGTGCTGGTCATGCTCTCCGACGAGGACAAGATCGGGCAGATGAGCATGATGAGCGAGTCGGTGGCGGCGGATTTCGGGGCACAGCCGACCGGCATGTGGCTGGCGGAACGGGTGTGGGAGCCGTCGCTGGCGCGCCCTATCGCCCAGGCGGGGCTGGAATATGCCGTCGTGGACGACACCCATTTCAATTTTGCCGGCTACAAGGACGATGACCTGTTCGGCTACTACGTCACCGAGGAGCAGGGCTTCCCGCTCAATCTCTTCGCCTCGTCCAAGGACCTGCGCTATCTCTTCCCCTGGAAACCGGTCGAGGAAGCGATGCGCTGGCTGCGCGGCAAAGCCGATCAGTTGGGCGGCGACCCGGTCGCGCCGCCGCCGCTGGCGCTGATGGGCGACGACGGCGAGAAGTTCGGCATGTGGCCCGGAACCTGGGACCACTGCTGGAAGAGCGGCTACATGGACCGCTTTTTCGAGGCGGTGGCGCAGAACGCCGACTGGCTGGAGACGATCACCCCCGGCGCTTATCTGAGCCGCTTCCCGGCGCGCGGGCGGGCGTATCTGCCGACCGCCAGCTATCTGGAGATGACGGAATGGGCGCTGCCGGCGGAACGGATGCACGAGATCACCTCGCTGCGCCGCGACATAGAGCGGGAGATCGACATCAAGCAGTGGAGCGATGCCGGGCGCGCCGACTATCTGCGGTCGCTGCTGCGCAACCTGCGCGGCGGCTTCTGGCGCGGCTTCCTCGCCAAGTATCCCGAAGTCAGCCAGATGCAGAAGCGCGCCGCCTATACCAGCCGGCGGCTGCACGCCCTGCCGGAAAAGAACGGCATCCGCCGCGAAGGGCTGCGGCGCGTCTGGGCGGCGCAGTGCAACTGCGCCTACTGGCACGGCGTCTTCGGCGGCAGCTATCTGTTCCACATCCGCGCCGCCAACTACGCCAACATCCTGGAAGCCGAGGCGCTGCTGCTGGACGACAAGCTGCGCGTCGAACAGGTCGATTTCGACCTGGACAGCCGCCAGGAGGTGGTGGTGAACGGCAGCCCGTTCTCGCTGGTGGTCGCACCGGCTGCCGGCGGCGCGCTGGTCGAATGGGACGATCTGCCGAGCCGCTGCAACCTGCTCAACATCATGTCACGGCGGCGCGAGGGCTATCATGTCGCGCTGGAAGCCGCCGCACGGCGGCTGGACGTGATCACGCCGGAGATGCCGCAGTGGGGCGCGCCGGATAACGTGCATACGACCTGGGTGCGCGCCAAGCGGCTCGGTCTGGAACGCGAGCTGGTGGTCGATTGGCACCGCCGCGCCGGTTTCATCGATCATTTCCTGGGCGACGACGCGACGCTCGACGCCTTCCGCCGCGCCGGCTACAACGAGGCGGGCGATTTCGTCCTGGGCGCGTACCAGACGACGATCAGCGCCGCGCCGGAACGGGCGGCGGTCGCCCTTCAACGCGAGGGGCATGTGTGGGCGGCGGGTGTGCATCAGCCGGTGCGGGTGGAAAAGCGCTTCACTCTGGCGGCGGGCGAACGCGCTTTGCAGGTCGAATACACGGTGACGAACCTTTCCGGCGACCCGCTGACGCTGCGCTTTGGCGTGGAGACGGCGTATGGGCTGGAAGGCGGCGATACCGAATCGTGCTATCTCTCGCTGCCCAGCGGCGAAGTGACCGGCTTGGGTGCGGCGGCGGCTTCGGAAAGCGTGAGCCACTACCGCGTCGGCACGCAGATTCGCCGCTTCGAAGTGGTGGTGGAATCGGGGCAGAGCGGGGCGCTGTGGCGCTTCCCGCTGGCTCCGGTGTCGATGAGCGAAGGCGGCTTCGAACAGGTCTACCAGGGGACGGTCTTCCTGCACCTGTTCACCTTCACCCTCGCGCCCGGCGCGGCGTGGCGCAACACCTTCCGCGTCAAGGTCAGCGACCTGGCGGTGGGGTGAGACGGCATGAACAAATACATCCGCAGGCGTCTGCTGCAAGCCATCCCGACCTTTTTCGGCATCACCCTGGTGACCTTCCTGCTGATGCTGTCTGCGCCCGGCGATCCGATCGCCCTGATCACCTTCAACCCGCAGACCAGCAATACCGAGACGGCGGCGCGGCTGCGCCGCCAGCTGGGGCTGGACCAGCCGATCATGACGCAGTACCTCTACTGGCTGGTCGGCAACGACTGGACGCTGGTGGACAGCGACGGTGACGGCACCGCCGACAGCCCCGGCACACGACGCGGCTTGCTGCGCGGCGACCTGGGCGACTCGCTCAAGCACCGCCGCCCGGTCGCCGATCTGCTGCTGGAGCGCGTCCTCGCCACCTTGCAGCTCGCCGTCGCCGCGCTGATCCTGGGCTACGGCGCGGGAATCCTGCTTGGCGTGCTGGCGGCGATCTACCACAAGACGATCATCGACCAGATCATCCGGGTGATCACGGTGATCGGCAACGCCGTGCCGCAGTTCTGGCTGGGGCTGCTGCTGATCATCGTCTTCAGCATTCAGCTCGACTGGCTGCCGATGAGCGGGATGCGCAGCATCAGCAGCCGGGGCGAGGTCGATCTGTGGGAGAGCGTCCGGCATATGATCCTGCCGGTGTTCGTGCTGTCGCTCAACACTATCGCCTTCATCTCGCGCTTCACGCGCACCGGGCTGCTGGAAGTGCTGGAGATGGATTTCATCCGCACGGCGCGCGCCAAGGGACTGCGCAACCGGGCGGTGTGGTGGAACCACGCCACGCGCAACGCGCTGCTGCCGGTCGCCACGTTCCTGGGTCCGGCGCTGGGGACGCTGCTGGCGGGGGCGGTGATCGTCGAGCAGGTGTTCAGCTGGCCCGGCATGGGGCAGTTGGTGGTCAACGCCGTCTTCCAGCGCGATTACCCGCTGGTGATGGGGTCGGTGGTGATCGCCAGCGTGATGTTCATCCTGGGCGTGCTGATCTCCGACATCCTGTATGATCTGCTCGATCCGCGCATTCAGTTTCAGTAGGAAGGACGGCGCATGAAGGCAGCCGAGAAGAATTCCGCCGTCGCCGTACTCGCCCCCGCCGCCGGACAGCCGCGCTATGCCCGCTCGCTGTGGCGCGACGCCCTGGCGCACCTGCTGCGCGACCGCCTGACGCTGCTGGCGCTGGCGGTGCTGCTGGCGATGACGCTGGCTTCGCTGCTGCTGCCGCTCTACGTAGAAAATGTGCTGAACCTGGACGTGAACCGCACCAACATCCCGCTGCGCTTCAAAGCGCCGGGCGAAGGCGGCGCGCTGCTCGGCACTGACCACCTGGGGCGCGATCATCTCCTGCGCCTGGTCTACGGCGGACAGATCTCGCTGGCAATCGCCTACAGCGCCAGCCTGGTGATCATCGTCACCGGCGGCACACTGGGGATGGTCAGCGGTTATTTCGGCGGCGTCATCGACGACATCATCATGTGGGTGATCAACATCCTCAGCTCGGTCCCGCCGCTCTTCATCCTGCTGGTGGCGTCGGCGCTGTGGGAGCCTTCGCCGACGGTGCTGATCCTCATCCTGGCGGCGCTCGGCTGGTTCGGGACGTGCCGGCTGGTGCGCGGCGAAGTGCTGTCGATTCGCGAGCGCGACTATGTGCTTTCGGCGAAGGCGCTGGGCGCGTCCAACGTGCGCCTGCTGTTCATCCACATCTTCCCCAACGTCTTCTCGCTGCTGATCGTGACCGGGACGATCATCGCCGGCAACCTGATCCTGATCGAATCGGGCTTGAGCTACCTGGGCGTGGGCGTGCAGCCGCCGACCCCGACCTGGGGCAACATGCTGACCGACTCGCGCAATTATTTCGTCACCGGCGTGCATCTGGTGGTCTGGCCCGGCATCCTGATCATGATCACGGTGCTGTGCTTCTACCTGATCGGCGATGGGCTGCGCGACGCGCTCGACCCGCGCCGCAAGCACGGGATGGACAAATGACTCGGCGGCAGGTGCGCCTGCGCCGAAGGCGGGTCCTGCTGAGCGCCGCTGTCTTGGTCGGGGCGGCGCTGCTGACGGCGCTGGCGCTGATCCAGAGCCAGGCGGCGGGCAGGATGGCACTGCCCCACCGCTTCGAACTCAGCCCGAACACGCTGCGCTTCGAGTATCCGCAGGACTGGCAGTACAGTATTTTGGAGACCAACCTGATCTTCCTGGCAAGCCCGGAAGTGCTGCGCCAGGAGCCGGGCGCGTCGCTGATCATCCAGCGCAGCCAGCGGCTCATGGTCGAGACGGATACTCTGGAAGCGGCGCTGGAGACGTATCTGCGGCGGGGTCCGCTGCTGAACGAGGGGCGCTGGACGATCACCGAGGCGGTTCAGCCGGCGCAGATTGGCGGCAGAGCGGCGCTGCGCGTCGTGCTGGAGGGCAGGGAAAGAGAGGCGGCGGCGATGATGGTTTCGACGATCACCGCCGCCCGCGCCGACAACGGCACGATCTACGTGCTGGCGAGCAGCGCGCCGCTCGACCAGAAGGCGGCGCTTCAGCCGACGTTAGATGCCATCGTCGCCAGCGTGACGATTTTGGAATAGGGGCTGTTATGCACTTTGCCCCCTCATCCCCCAACCCCTTCTCCCACGTAAGCGGGGAGAAGGGGAGATTTGCGCGGGGGTTTTGTCCCTCAAGAACCTGCACGAACCGCTCTACCCGGACAGCGACCACTCGTGGACGTGCGCCGTGTAGCCGTAGAACACCCACGAGGGACCCGGATTGAAGCCCTCGATGCGGCTGTTGGCAACCTGGAAGATGTTCGGCGTGAACGTCCAGTCGTAGGCGACATCATCGTGCGTGATCTGCTGAATCTGGTAGTAGATCTCGGCGCGCGCCGCCGGATCGCAGCCGGGCAGCGAGCGCGCCTGACGGATCAGATCATCCACTTCAGGATTCACGTACGAGGCGAGGTTGTTGCCGCTGCCGGGGATGTCCTGATTGCTGAGCAGCAGGGTGGTGAAGTCGTTCGGGTCCGGGGGCTGTGTGCCGCCGCTGTTGCTCATGGCGGTGGCGTCGTACATCTGCCCGAAATAGACCTCTGGGATGTAGTTCGACCATTCCACCAGTTCCAGGCTGACATCGAAGCCTAGCTGACTGAGCTGATCCTGCGCCACCAGCACCGAGGTTTCGAACAGCTGGAGGATGTTGCTGTAGCGGATGGTGAACGCCAGCGGGGTCCCGGCTTCTGCCGTCGCACAGCCGTTGCATTCGCGCACGCCGTCGCCGTCGGCATCGGTCCAACCGGCTTCGTCGAGCAGCGCCGCCGCCGCTTCGGGGTCATAGGGCCAGACCTCGACCTCATTGTTGTACGCCCAGCCGATGGTCGGGGCGACCACGCCGACGAGCGGTGTGCCGCCTTCTTCGCCGCCCAGCGTCGCCAGCACGTCCTGCTTATTCCAGCCCATCGCAATCGCCTGGCGCACCTTGACATCGCTGAAGATCGGGTGCGGAGCCTGTTCGACCAGGTTACCGGCGTCGTCATAGGCAGGCGACGGGGCGTTCGGGTCCGCCCAGTTGAGCGCCAGGAAGTTGACCGTCACCTGCGGGAAGTTGACGAACTGAAGGCTGTCGCGGTTGGAGATCTGCTCGAAGAGATCGCCCTGGAAGTAGGTGTAGTCGATCTCGCCCGCCTGAATCGCCTGAATCGCGAGCGCCTGTTCGCCGATGACGCGGTTGATCAGGAAGGGGATCTGCGGCGCGCCGCCCCAGAAGTCGGGGTTGGCGCGGAAGCGCTGGAATTCATCCGGCGCCCACTCTTCCAGGATGTAGGGACCGCCGCTGACATCGGGGTTCATGTTGAAATCGCTGGAGGCGAAATCGCTGTAGTCCGCCGCGAACTTGTGCGACGGCAGGAAGCGGATGGCGGCGAAGTCGCTGAGCGCCGCGCAGTTGACATCCGACATCTTGACCTCATAGGTGCGGTCGTCGATGATCGTCACGCTCTCCACCAGGTCGGCGTTGGATTCCCAGATCGTCCCCAGGTCGGTGTTCTGCGCCGCGCCGATGGAGAACGCCATATCCTGGGCGGTGATCGGCGTGCCGTCGCTCCAGACTGCGCCTTCGCGGATGGTGAAGGTGTAGGTCAAGCCGTCATCGGACGCCACCCAGTTGGTCAATCCGGGGACGGTTTCGCCGGTGAACGGGTCGGTCTCGACTGGTGAGGGGAAGAGGAGGCTGTACGCCTGATAAGATGCGCCGTCCGACGACAGCGCCGGGTTGAACGTCACGATGTTGCCGAAGCCGCGAATGACGACCGTATCGGCGTCCTGCGCCAGCACGGGCACAGCCAGTAAGAGGAATACGACGAACAAAAGGACCACTGTCTTCATACAAGGTCTCCATCTCCATCCCGATCAAGGTATTTTGTTTTCGCGGGATACTGCAGATTCTAGCGAGGATCGAAAAAGCGGGCAACAGGGTGAGGGATGAAGGGTTACGCTTCGAAGGTCACGCGGCGGTAGACCTCGGAGAGCGTCAGGGTGACGCCCACCGACGAGAGCGCCGCTGCCGCCTCCATGCCGACGGCAACCGCGTAGCGCCACGCATCATCCGCCTGGCGCGTGTAGACCTCGATGCGCGGCGCATCCTGGGCGATCAGGATGTATTCGCGCAGCGAGGCAAGCGCCTGATAACGCTTGAACTTCTCGCCTCGGTCGTACGCTTCGGTCGAGGGGGAGAGGACTTCGATCAGCAGCGTGGGATCGAGCAGCGTCTCTAAACCCCCTTCCACAACAGCCATCAGCTGTCCGCAGACCACCGCGATGTCGGGATAGACGTAGTTCCGTGCGTCGAGCTTGACGCGCGTATCGGTGACGAAGACCTCGCAGCCGCGTTCGCGCAGCTGGTTGTTCAGGCTGCCGGCAGTGTCCAGGACGATTCGGTTGTGGGCGAGGCTCGCGCCGGACATGGCGACGATCTCGCCATCCAGGTACTCGTAGCGTGTATCGGATGCGCCTTCCAGCGCGAAATACTCGCGTCGTGTGAAGGTCTTTCGGACGGGAAGGGACATGGCGTGGAAGTCCGCCTGAACGCCGCAGCATCAACAGCCTGATTGTACACCGAGAATCCTGCTGCGGGCGACCCGCCGTGTCGTCCCCCGACCCTCACGATATAGATTGACATCGTTGTGAAATGGCTATAGTCTGTAAGAGACTGTTTGAAAAGCCGGTTTTCACACAACCTCACCCCGGAAACCTGACGGTTTCCTGCCCCTCTCCAATTGGAGAGGGGCGGTTGAGCGCGGTTGAGCGCAGCGAAACGGGGTGAGGTGAGCAGTTTGCAAACAGTCTCTAATAAGTTTGGAATGTCTTCAATTGAGCGTCTGACCGGAACAGGGGCGGCATTTTGACCGCCCCTGTTCTGTTGTGGATCGCACAGCGGTGCGGCAAAGACGCACAGCCTGCTGATGAGGAGTAACTCTGTGGCAAAGTGGGCAGCCTTTTGGGCACTGGGGCTGATCTGGGGATCGTCGTTCCTGTTGATCAGCGTCGCCGTCAAGGAGCTGACGCCGTTTCAGGTGGTGTTCATTCGCACCGGCATCGCCGCCATCGGCATGAATTTTGTCCTGCTGCTGCGCGGGACGCATCTGCCGTTCACCCTGCGCGACCTGCTGCCGCTGATCGTCATCGGCATCGGCAACACGTCGCTGCCTTTCGCGCTCATCTCCTGGGGAGAAACGAGCATCCCCAGCAGCCTGGCGGGAGTCCTGCAATCGACCGCCGTCTTTTTCACCATGATCGTCGCGCACTTCGCCATGCGCGATGAGCGCATCACGGCACAGAAGATCGCCGGCATGACCATCGGCTTCATCGGCGTCTCGATCCTGGCGACCCGCTCGGTAGCGGAAGACGGGCAGATCACCCCGGCATTCCTGGGCGCGCTGGCGGTCGTCGGCGCGTCGATCTGCTACGCCGTCTTCACGGTCTACAGCCGCCAGCAGATCAAAGACCGCTATGCGCCGATCATGGTTTCGGCGGGGGCGATGACCTTCGCGGCGATCTCTTCCGGCATCGCCATCCTCGTCTCACCCCTGGTGGGCGGCGAAACCCCGACCGACCTGGCGACCCTCTCGCGCGATGCGGTGGGGGCGGTGCTGCTGCTGGGCGCGCTCAATACCTTCATCGCCTATCTGATGTACTACTGGATGGTGCGCGAACTGGGCGCGGCGCGTTCCAGCATGGTGACCTATATCGTCCCGGCGGTGAGCGTCTTTCTGGGCGCGCTGATTCTGCACGAACCCATCGATGCCCGTCTGCTGTTCGGCACAGCGCTGATCTTCACAGGGATCGCCGTCGTCAACCTGAAGCTTTTCGCTCGGCTCAACGGCGTCTTTCGTCCGGCGCAGCGGATGAGCATCATGTGAAAAACAAACGAAAATCACCCTCACTTTTGTTGACAGTCCCTTCAAGCTGCGTTAAAGTTACAGTATGAAGCGACGATCATTGTGGGGAAAGATGCCTATCAAGGCAAGCTCAGAAAAGTGGGTTCAAACGCGATGAAGCGCGCGGTGTCGCCCTGGCACTGCGCGCTTTTTGTTTTAAGACACAGGGTATCTTGATGGATACATGCACAGGAGAAACAAGCTCATGGACTATGGCATGATCGGCAAGATCGAGAAGGCGAAGTGGTATGCAGCGCATCCTGAACGCGCCACCTTCCAGAGTTTTTCCATCGAATTCAAAGGCGACAACAATACCTACTCGGTCTGTCTCAGCCCCGATGGCTGGGACTGCTCCTGTCCCGGTTTCAAGTCGCATGGCATTTGCCCGCACATCATGTGCCTGGAAAAACTGCTGAAGCCCATGCTCAAGCGCCAGCCGCTACCCTATGCCCCTGGTCAGAACGTCGTCAGCGATGTCGAGAAGGCGATGCGCTACGCTGAAGAAACCGACCGTATTCGATTCCTGTCGTTCGATGTCACCTTCCACGGCGACAACAGCGATCACAACACCTCGCTGAGCAGCGAAACCTGGACCTGTGACTGTTCCTTCTTCCACAGCCGCCACGTCTGCGGGCATACCATGGCGATGGAGCGCATCCTCAAGGGGATGCTGACCGTGCCCTCGGTGATCGAACACTGAAGGATCGACTCCCGCTGAATCGGGCGAAAAACCTTTGTTCTGTTCTGAACCATCGGGCGGTCCATTGTGTAAATTTGGCAATGCGACCGCCCGATGGCGTCACGATGTTGAGACTTGCGCGCCCTCGCAGGTAGGGCATAATCTATTGATCATTACGGAATATGACGTTTCTTCCGTCATCCCATCCAAAATTGCGTAGGAGGATTTTCCGTTGGGCGTCCTAATGGAGGTCAAGAACCTCGTCACCCGCTTTTATACCCAGGAGGGCATCGTCCACGCTGTCAATGATGTCTCGTATGCCCTGAACGAGAGCGAGACCCTGGGCATCGTGGGCGAGAGCGGGAGCGGGAAAAGCGTTCATGCGCTGTCGATCATGCGCTTGATCCCGATGCCGCCGGGAAAGATCGAACGCGGTCAGGTCATGTTTCAGGGCAAGGACCTCATGAAGCTGAGCAACGACGCCATGCGGTCGGTGCGTGGCGCGGAGATCGCGATGGTCTTCCAGGACCCCATGACCTCGCTCAACCCGGTGCTGACCATCGGCACGCAGATCACCGAAGCGCTCAAGCTGCATATGGGCATGAACGACAAGCAGGCAGACGCCCGCGCCGCCGAGCTGCTCTCGATGGTCGGCATCCCCGACGCCTCCAAGCGTCTGAAGAGCTATCCCCACCAGTTTTCCGGCGGCATGCGCCAGCGCGTGATGATCGCTATGGCGCTGTCGTGCAACCCCAAGCTGCTGATCGCCGACGAGCCGACCACCGCCCTGGATGTGACCATTCAGGCGCAGATCCTCGAACTGGTCAAGAAGCTGCGCGATCAGTTTGGTATGGCGATCATCTGGATTTCGCATGACCTCGGCGTGGTCGCCGGGCTTGCCGACACCGTGCAGGTGATGTACGGCGGCATGATCGTCGAGCGCGGACCGGTGATGAACATGTTCAAGGACACCCGCCACCCGTATACGCTCGGCTTGCTGAAGTCGCTGCCGCGTCACGACATGCGCCAGGGCGGCGAAAAGCTGACGCAGATCGAAGGCGCGCCGCCGGACATGCGCATCCCGCCGAAGGGCTGCCCCTTCTTCGCCCGCTGCACCTACCGCCTGCCCGGAAAATGTGATGTCGAAATGCCGCCGCTTGTGCCCGGCGAGGGCGCTGCGTCCAACCACCTCAAAGCCTGTTGGGTCGATGTGCGCACTGCTGTCCAGACGCCGTTGAACGAAGGAGTCGCCTTAACATGAACTCGCCCGCCCCGGCTGCCGAAAAACGCGCCACCGGCTCCGCCAATCGCGAAGCGCTGATGCAGGTGCGTGGACTCAAGAAGTATTTTCCGATCACCGCCGGTCTGATCGTCCAGCGCCAGGTCGGCGCGGTCAAAGCCGTCGATGATGTCAGTTTTGAGGTGTACAAGGGCGAGACGCTGGGTCTGGTCGGCGAATCCGGCTGCGGCAAGAGTACGACCGGGCGGACCGTCCTGCAACTGTATCGCCCCACCGCCGGCTCGGTCGTCTTCGAAGGCAAGGAACTGACGACCATGTCCGACGGCGGTCTGCGCGCGACCCGCCAGCGGATGCAGATGATCTTCCAGGACCCATATGCCTCGCTGAACCCGCGCATGTCGGTCGGCAACATCGTCAGCGAGCCGCTGCGCATCCACAAGGTCCTGTCGAACAAGAAAGAGCAGCAGGAATACGTCGAACAGCTGCTCATCAAGGTCGGTCTGAATCCGTATTTCATCAACCGCTACCCGCACGAGTTTTCCGGCGGTCAGCGGCAGCGCATCGGCATCGCCCGCGCACTGGCGCTGCGCCCCAGCTTCATCGTCGCCGACGAGCCGATCTCCGCGCTCGACGTGTCGATTCAGGCGCAGGTGGTCAACCTGCTGGAAGAACTCCAGGACGAGCTGAACCTGACCTATCTGTTCATCGCCCACGACCTGAGCATGGTGCGCCACATCTGCGACCGCGTGGCGGTGATGTACCTCGGCAAGATCGTCGAGGTCGGCTCGGTCGATAACGTCTACGACAACCCGCTGCATCCCTACACACAGGCGCTGCTCTCGGCGGTCCCGGTCCCCGACCCGGTCAAGGAGAAGGCGCGTCAGCGCGTCATCCTGACCGGCGATGTGCCCAGCCCAGCGCGTCCGCCGTTGGGCTGCAACTTCAACACCCGCTGCCCGGTCGCCCTCGCGGGGGTATGCTACGAAGAACCCGATCCGCCGCTGATCGAGCTAGAGCCGGGGCACTGGGTCGCCTGTCACCGCGCAGTGTAGAACCTGGGTCGATTTTCTGCTTAGCTCTTTGGTGCAGCCAGCAATCGTTACGGTGGGAGTGATGGCGATCATTCCCACTTTTTTTCGCTCAATCTCATGGAGAATAGGTTTAGACCTGGCGGGATGTAGGGACGCGATTAATCGCGTCCGACACGGCGGACGGCAAGAATGCCGTCCCTGACGTTTGGCTCTTTGTGGAAAGAAGAAATGACTTTCGGTAGAAATGAAGGTCCGAAGCCGCATTTCAAGAAAGTCATTTCCCATGAAAACA
>JABWBO010000030.1 GCA_013360465.1 Anaerolineae bacterium
GCCATCGGTGATGCCGATCATGGCATTAACATGGCACGTGGGTTTGGCAAAGTGATGGAGAAGTTGCCCACCGTCACCGATAAAGACATCGGCAATATCCTTAAAACAGTTGGTATGACGCTTATCTCAACGGTTGGTGGAGCCAGTGGCCCCTTATATGGCACATTTTTTACCAGGGCAGCGGCCGAAACCGCCTCAAAAGAAGTGTTGAGTAACGCCGAGTTGGTAGCTTTGTTAAAAGCCGGGGTAGATGGCATTGTGCAGCGTGGGCGGCCACAGCTAGGCGACAAAACTATGTACGATGTGTGGGCACCCGTTTTGCAGTCGCTGCAAACCTCTTTGGATGCTGGTAAAGAGACAGTGGAGATGATGAAAACGGCCGTTTCCGTCGCCGAACAAGCCGTCAAAAACACCATCCCCCTGCAAGCAAAAAAAGGCCGCGCCAGCTACCTGGGCGAACGCAGCATCGGGCATCAGGACCCCGGCGCTACCTCGGCGGCGCTGCTGCTGGCGGCGCTGCGCGATGCCGTGAAGGGGTAGCCGCAGCGCCATGATCGGTCTCGTGCTGGTTTCGCACAGCGCCGCACTGGCGGAAGGAGTCCGCCAGATCGCCGAAGGGATGACGCAGGGGCGCGTGCCCATCGCCGCTGCCGGGGGAATCGACGATCCCGAAAATCCCGTCGGGACCGATGCCCTGCAGGTCCTCGCCGCCGTTGAAGCGGTCTACAGCGATGACGGCGTCATCATCCTGATGGACCTGGGCAGCGCCCTGCTGAGCGCCGAGACGGCGCTCGACTTCCTGGGCGAGGCGCGTCGGGCGCGGGTCTTCCTGTGCGACGCGCCGCTGGTCGAAGGGGCGGTCGCCGCCGCCGTGCAGGCGGGGATCGGCAGCCCGATCGAAGTCGTGCTGGCGGAGGCGCGCGGCGCGTTGACGGCGAAACAGCAGCATCTCGCCCCGTCGCCGAGCGCCAGCGCGGCAGCGTCGCTTTCCGCCCCTCCGACGGAGAAAGTCTCGACGCTGCGCCTGCCGCTGATCGTCCCCAACCGGCTTGGGCTGCACGCCCGCCCTGCCGCCCGGCTGGTCGCCCTGGTTGGGCAGTACGACGCCGCCGTGACACTGCGCAAAAGTGAACGATGCGTCAGCGCCGGAAGCATCACGGCGGTGATGCTCCTCGATGCGCGCCAGGGCGACCCTCTGGAATTCAGCGCCGAGGGTGACGGCGCGGCGGCGGTCCTGGACGCCATCGGCAGGCTGGCGTTGGACAATTTCGGCGATCAGGACGACGACGGTTCGCCGGCAGCCGATCCCGCCGCTTCGCCCGCCCCGCTGAACGATCCCACCGGCAGGGCGCTGGTAGGGATCAGCGCTTCGAGCGGGCTGGCGGTCGGGCGGCTCTATCCGCTGAACGAAGCGCGCCCGACGATCCCCAGGGCGCAGATCGCCAGTGGGGACGACGAAGGCGAGATCGCCCGGTTGGCGGCGGCGGTCGAAGCGGCGGCGCAAGCGCTGGAGGCGCTGATCCGGCGGTCGAATGGGACCGAGGCGGCGATCTTCCAGGCGCACCGGCTGATGCTGCATGACGCTGTGCTGCTGGGAACGGCGCGCGAGGGCATCACCGGGGCGCGGCTCAGCGCCGAAGCGGCATGGTGGGACGCTATCGAAGCGACGGCGGAACGCTGCCGACAGTCGGATAATGTATACCTTCAGACGCGGGCGTCCGACGTGATCGACGTGGGCAGGCGTGTCCTGCATCTGCTGACGCCGTACACCCCGGTTCTGAGCGATGTGCCGTCAGGCTGCATCCTGGCGGCGTCCGATCTGACCCCCTCGGAAGTGGCGCAGATCGACCCACAGCAGGCGGCGGGCATCGTCCTGCGCTACGGCGGGGCGACAGCGCACGCCGCGATCATCGCGCGCGGGCTGGGCATCCCCATGCTGGTCGGCATCAGTGCGCTCAACGACCTGGGCGAAGGGCGAATAGTCGTCCTGGACGGCGATGCGGGCTGTCTGATTCTCGATCCGACCCCGCCGCAGATCGACGCCGCCCGCCGGACGATGGAGGAGCGGCGCGCTCATGCCGCGCGGCTGCGCGAAGCGAGCCGACAGCCCGCCATCACCCCCGACGGCAGACGCATCGAGGTCGCCGCCAACATCGGCGCGCCGTCCGACGCCGCCAGAGCCTTCGCCCTTGGCGCGGAAGGGGTCGGCGTGTTCCGCACCGAGCTGCTGATGATGAACCGGGCTGCTCCACCGGACGAGGAGGAGCAGGTCCGCCTCTACACCACCGCCGCTCAGGCGATGCCGGGACACCTGATCATCGTGCGGACCTTCGACATCGGCGGCGACAAGCCCGTCCCTTACATCGACATCCCTCCCGAACAGAATCCGTTTCTCGGCTATCGCGGCGCGCGCGTCTGGCTGGATCAGCCGGCGCTGTGGGGACCCCAGATGCGGGCGATCTGCCGCGCCAGCGCCGATCACCCCATTGGCGTCATGTTCCCGATGATCGGCACGCTGGAAGAACTGGACCACGCCCGCGAGCTGCTGCTGCGGGTGCAGGGGCAGCTCGCTGCCGAATCCATCGCATTCAATGCCGCGATGCCGGTCGGCGTCATGATCGAAGTGCCGGCGGCGGTCACGATGATCGCGCCTCTCGTCGAACGGGTCGATTTCGTCAGCCTGGGGACCAACGATCTGACACAGTACCTCCTGGCAGCGGATCGCGGCAACGCCCGTGTCAGCCATCTGGCGGCGCACACCCAGCCGGCGCTGCTGCGCGCGATTCGGCAGGTGGTAGAAGCGGCGCACGCGCGCGGCAGATGGGTCGGCGTGTGCGGCGAGATGGCGGGCGATCCGCATCTGACGCCCGTCCTGCTCGGTCTGGGGGTGGACGAGCTGAGCATGAACGCGCCCGCCATCCCGGAAATCAAAGCCGTCATCCGCCGGACCGATTACGCTCAGGCGCAGACGTTGGCGGCGCACCTGCTGACTCTCGCCAGCGCGGAACAGGTCGAAGCGGCGCTGACCGGCTGACGATCTGACCGTAATGGACTTTGACGGGTTTTCGCCGCCGGTCTACAGATGAGACCGAATACCGTTGGCGTGATCGTCAACCCGAAAGCCGGGCAGGGCGCGGCGCTCACGAAAACGCCTCTTGATGCCGGGCGACGGGGTTCAAGGGATAGATGGATGACGCGCGCCCTGAAAATGAGAGAATCCTCTGGTTGGAAATTTTACACAATGGGGGAGATCTGTCGGTTACAATTCATATCATAAGCAGGGCAATCCTTCATGAACAGCAGAGTGGTCCAGGTTTAGTAAATATTAGCTGGCGATGATGTCGAAGCACCCTATCGAACCCGATACGCAGCCGCACGCCGACGACAGCACGGCGAAGTTCAGCCGCGCCGACGAAGCGTTCTTCCAGAATATCGTCGAAAACCTGACCGATTTGATCTGCCGCTATGACGCCAAGTTCTGCCTGACTTTCGCCAACCGCGCCTACTGCGAGTGGATCGGTCAGCCGGTGGAGGCGCTGCTGGGGACCAGCCTCCTGGAAAAAATCCCTGCCGAGGAGCACGAGCGGGCAATTGCCCACGTCAGGGCGCTCACCCTTGAAAATCCTGTCGTCACGTCGCTTCACCACTCCATCCTGCGGGACGGAACCCGCTGTCTGATCGAATGGACAGATCGCGCGCTGTTCGACGCCGAGGGGCGGCTGATCGCCTACCAGGGCAGCGGACGCGATGTGACCGAACGAGAACGCGCGGCACGGGCGCTGCGCGCCAGCGAAGAAAAATACCGCAGCCTGGTCGAAAGCTCGGACGCGCTGATCGCGGTGGTTGACGAGGATGGTCAGATACTTTACGTCAACGAGATCGCGACGCGGGAGATCGAGCTGGACGCCTCTACGCTGGTCGGCAGCAATCTTCGAGACTTCCTCTCGATGGAGGATGCGGCGGCGCAGATGACGATCATCCGAGAAGCCATGCGGCAGAATTCCGGCATCGTCTACGAAACCAGCCTTTCCGGAAGGAATGGAGAGCGATGGTTCCGCGCCAGCGTACAGCCGGTTCGTGACGCCTTCGGCAGGGTCAGCTCAGCACTCCTCAACGCCTCAAACATAACGCACTTCAAACAGGCGGAGGCAGCGCTGCAAGAAGCGCGCGATCTGCTCGAGCAGCGGGTGATCAAGCGCACTGCCGAACTGGAGTGGGTCAAGAATCGCCTCGAAGCGATCTTCAATCACGGCGGCGACGGCATCCTGCTGCTGGACATCGAGCGCGGCATCCAGCAGGCGAACCGCGCCTTCGAGACTCTGTTTGGGATCGCGCCGGTGCAGTATCTTGGCGTCCGGTTGGCAGCGCTGTTTGATCTGGCAGACGCCCTGACCATTGATCAAATCAGCCGGGAAGTCGCCAGGACACACCAGACGGGGCACGTCGAAGCCAGAGTCCACCGCCGAGACAGCGGTATCAGCGTCGATGTCGAAATCGGCATCGCGCCGGTGAACAATTCCGAACAGGCGGTGACCAACCTGGTCTGCATCATCCGCGACATCACCGAGCGGAAACAGGCGGAAGACGCCCTTCAGCGGGCGCTCCAGCGCGAAAAAGAGCTGAACGAACTCAAATCGCGCTTCGTGTCGATGTCGTCGCATGAATTCCGCACGCCGCTGGCGTCGATCCTGGCGACGACCGATACCCTGACCTATTACCGCGCGAAAATGGACGATGGGCAGATCGACGAACGGCTGGAACGCATCCGCCAGCAGGTCATGCACATGAAGGATATCATGGATGATGTCCTTCAGTTGGCGCGTTTGCAGGCGGGGCGCGTCGCCTTCAATCCCGAACCGAGCGACCTGGATGCGCTCTGCCGCGCCATCGTCGAGGAGTTCGAGAGTCAGGCGGCATATCGCGGGCGAATCACCTATGTCCCCCCAGAATCAGCCGCGCAGACGATCTTCGACATCCGGCTGATGCGCCAGATCGTCAGCAACCTGATTCACAATGCTCTCAAGTATTCGCCGGACAGGAACAGCGTGCGGGTGAAGCTGTGGTTCGACGAGACAGAAGTCGGCTTCAAGGTATCCGACGACGGCATCGGCATCCCGCCGGAGGACCTGGATCACCTGTTCGAGCCGTTCCACCGCGCCACCAACGTCGGGGTCATCTCCGGCACGGGGTTGGGGCTGACCATCACCCGGCAGGCGGTCGAACTGCACGGCGGAACCATCTCCGTCGAAAGCACACTGGGGAACGGCTCCGTCTTCACGGTCACCCTGCCGAGGAATGCTCTGCCACCTGATGGCGAAGGGAAACACGGCGTTGGGGGATGAGGCTTGCGCGAAACCACGCTGATCGAGCGCATCTCTCACCCCTCACTTCTCATCTCTCACCCCTCATCTGCCAGATCGACATTCATGGGCGTGATCCATACCGCGCACATCCTTAACGCTCATCGGGCGGCATAGTTCGGCTGAGGAAGGCGAACGTCGATCTTGTGGCGATCCAGCAGAATGTCGGCGGTCCGCGCCACCTCCGCCGCCTGCCGCTCTGGAGACCAGCCCAGCGTCGGGGCAATGATCCCAGCGATCTCTTCCAGCAGGGGCAGCGTCGTCTCACCCTGCATGGCGATCATCGTCCGGCGCTGCACCACGTCGTCCAGGTGTTCCACGCGTTCGTGCTGCGCCAGATAGCGCATCTCGCCGATGCTGTATGCCGGATGCGCCGCCAGCGGTGCATCGCCTCCAGCCTGAGCGCAGGACTGCGCGACAGCGCGCGCCGTCGTCCCGTAGCGGTCCAGCAGAGTCGCTATCCTTTCGGCGGGGAGACTGATCTCATCAGCGCACGCCTGAATCCAGGCAGAGCGCGCCGATTCGCCGCGCGGGTAATCTCTGCCACCGCCGACCGGCAGCGTTCGGGTATCGGCGGCGCGCTTCCGCCCCAGCAGCTTCAGCAGTTCGTCGGTGACCATCTCGGAGAAGGCGCGGTAGGTGGTCCATTTGCCGCCGACCAGGCTCAGGATCGGGAAGGCGATCCCGCCGCCCGGCGGGGTCAGCGGCGCGCTGTGATCGCGGCTGATCTGACCGGCGGTGGCGGCGCTGCTCCTGGGCAGCGGGCGAATGCCGGAAAAGGTGTAGACGATGTGCGACCGGTCGAGCCTGATGTCGGGGAAGACCCGCTCCACCGAGCGCAGCAGGTAGTCCGTCTCGGCTTCATCGCAGATCGTCTGGTCGGGGTTGTTCGCCGGGATGTCCGTCGTGCCGATCAGCACCCGCCGCCCGATGGCGTAGAAGATGCAGATGCGCGCGTCGGCGTTGACGTAGAAGAGCATCTGATCCTTCGTCAAGCGCCACAGCTCCGGGTGTTCGACGACCAGATGCGCCCCTTTCGTACCGCCGATCAGCGCCGTCTCGCGCCCCATGAACTTATTGGCGAAATCGATCCAGGCGCCGGTCGCATTGACCACGATCTGCGGCTGAACGGTGAACGTCTCGCCGGTCAGGTCATCGGCGAGCGTCACACGATTTCCCGATGCGCCGACCAGCCGCACATAGTTGAGCGCCCGCGCACCGGGGTGCGAAGCGGCAGCATCCTGGATCAGCTCCAGGCAGAGGCGTTCAGGAAAGCGGATGCGGGCGTCATAGTAGTAGGCAACGCACTGGATCGCCGGGTTGAATGCCGGGCGTTCGGCGAGCGACTTTCGGCGCGACTCGAAATGATGCGCCGGCAGGATGCGGCTGCCGGAATAGAGATCGTACAGCGTCATGCCGATCTTCAGGATGAGCGCGCCCCGGTCGCCCGGAACGCTCTTGAGTCCGAGGAACTGCCGCGCCGCGTGGATCAGCCCTTTCATCCAACTGTAGGCGGGCATGGCGACCAGCAGCGGCTCGACGCAGTGCGGGGCGTTTTGCAGCATACGGTTGCGCTCATGCAGCGCTTCGCGCACGAGGCGAAATTCGCCGTTCTCTAGATAGCGAATGCCGCCGTGTGCGACGCGCCCCGATGCTGCGCTCGTCCCGGCGCAAAAATCCGACTTTTCGACCAGAAGGGCATCGACGCCCTGGAGCGCCAGGTCTCGCAGGACGCCGACGCCATTCACCCCGCCGCCGACGATCAGCACCGGGATTTCGGGGTTCTGGCGCAGCGCAGTGAGGATTTGCTGTCGATTCATCGTGTGATGCTCACCAGGCGCAGTATCCGCCGTCGATCACGATGTCCGTGCCCGTCGCATAATCCGACACTGCCGCCGCCAGATAGACCAGCGCCCCCTGTAGATCGGTCACTTCCGCCAGCGTCCTGATCGGCGTGAGCGCCATCCAGGCGGGCAGCATCTCCTTGCCGATGGGCGTCGCCAGAAGGTCATCGACCAGTTGTGTGCGCGTGTAGCCGGGGCTGATGCTGTTGACGCGGACGCCCTTCGACGCCCACTCCGCCGCCAGCGAGCGGGTCAGATGCAGTACCCCGGCTTTGCTGGCATTGTATGCCGCCTGATTCTGCGGCGTGTTGGAGATGTGACCGGACATCGATGCCGTGTTGATGATCTTGCCGTAACCCGCCGGGATCATCACCCGCGCCTCCGCCTGGCTGCACAGGAAGACGCCCTTGAGGTTGATGTCGAGCATACGATCCCAGTCGGCTTCGGACATCTTGTCGGAATCGACCCACTGCCCCACGCCGGCGTTGTTGACGCCGATGGTCAGCTTGCCCCAGGCTTTCATGACACCATCGACCATCGTCGCCGCGTCGGCGGGTTTAGTGACATCCGCCCTGACGGCAATCGACTGAACGCCCTTTGCCATCAATTCGTGCGCCACTTCTTCCGCCTTTTCCAGCGAAAGATCGACGATGGCGACCGAAGCGCCGCACTCCGCCAGGGCGTGGGCGAACGCCCGCCCGATCCCCTGCGCGCCGCCCGTCACCAGGGCGGTCTTGCCGTCCAGGCGGAACCGTTCCAGGATCGGCTTGGCTTCCAAAACCACATCGCTCATGGCAGTTACCCTTCTGCAACCGTGATCTGCACTTTGACCGACGCAGGCGGCATGTGCAGCGCATAATGAAGCATTAGTTCGAATGTTTCGCAGTTTAGCGGGTTCCGCAGGGCGTATCAAGCATCAAGCAGCACTGATGGCGCATCGCAGCCGAACAATGAAGGATGCACAAATCTTCGCTGAAGGACCGTCGGTGAAAAAGCGGCGCTCGGTGCGGGAGGCAAGATTTCCGACCTTACGCTAGATTGAAGCCCGTTTCGTGGTATCGTAACCGGCGATCGGACATGTCGCTGACAAGGGTCTACAGGTGGGAACGACAACGGGCATCCTGGCAGTGCTGGCGCTGGTGTTCATGAACGGCTTCTTCGTCGCCGCCGAATTCGCCTTCGTCGGCGCACGCCGCACGCGCATCGCCCAGATGGTGCAGGAGGGCAGCGCCGGCGCACGCGCCGCCCAGAGCGCCTTGCAGCACCTCGATCGCTATATCGCCGCGACGCAGCTGGGCATCACGCTGGCGAGCCTCGGTCTGGGATGGGTGGGCGAACCCGCTATCGCCCACCTCTTCGAGCCGCTTTTTGAGCGCCTTCTGCCCCCTGAAATGGTGGAGACCGTCGGACACAGCGTCTCGATTGCCCTTGCCTTCTCGCTGGTCACCATGCTGCACATCGTCCTGGGCGAACTCGCCCCCAAGTCGATTGCCTTGCAGCGCCCGGAAGACGTATCGGTCATCGTCGCCCGCCCCACCATTTTGTTCCACAACATCTTTCGCCCGGTCATCAACCTGATGAACGGCGTCGGCAATGCCGTCATCCGTATGCTCGGTTTCGAGCCTGCCGGCGAGCATTCGGCGGTGCATTCGCCGGAAGAGCTGGAAATGCTGGTCCATTCCAGCCGCGAAGCCGGTCTGCTGCAAGAGAGCGAAGAGGTCATGCTGCGCCGCGTCTTCGACTTCAGCGATATCGCCGTCGAGTCGATCATGCAGCCGCGCATCGATGTCGATGCGGTCAATGTGAACACGCCGCTGCAAAAAATGCTCGAATTGATCGCCGAACAGCATCATTCGCGCTACCCGGTCTACAGGGACACCATCGACAACGTGATCGGTCTGCTAACGATCAAGGACATCTTCAACCGGCTGATCGAGCAGCCCGACCTGCTGGCGGACGGCGCGCCTCCCTTCGACATCACGCCGCTGCTGCGTATGCCGATCTATGTGCCGATGACACTGAGCGTCGATAGGGTGCTGGAACAGATGCGCCGTCACAAAATGCACCTCGCCGTCGTCATCGATGAATACGGCGGCATGGCGGGACTGGTGACGATGGAAGACATCCTGGAACAGCTGGTCGGTGATGTCGAAGATGAATTCGACATCGCGCCCGCCGGCGACGCCGGAGATGCTGATCCGTTCGTGGTCAATGGGCTGACGACGATCGGCGAGATCATCGAACGCTTCGGCGACCCCGGCGAAGAGGTGGACTCGGCGACGATTGGCGGCTACTTCGCGGAAAAGCTGGAACGCATCCCGGTAGAACACGATACACTTCCGTTCGGCAGCTACATGATCCGCGTGGAGGCGATGGATGGGCTGCGGGTCGCCAAAGTGCGCTTCACGCCGACGGGACGCGCGGCTGAAGAGCCTTCCGGCTGAAAAATCAAGCGGAGGAAGGAGCTGGCAGAAAGACCGTCGCCGTCGTCCCCCGATTCAGCCCTGCGCTTTCCAGCGTCACTGAGCCTCCGTAAGCATCCACGATGGATTTCACCAGCGCCAGCCCCAACCCTGTCCCCGGAACATCACGCGCTCGTGAACGGTCGGCGCGGAAGAAGCGCTCGAAGACGTGCGCCAGGTTGTCAGGCGAAATGCCCTGACCGGTGTCCTGAAGGATACTGCGCACCCCGCCGGCTTCCTGGCGAATGGTCCAGGTGACTCGCCCGCCCTGCGGGGTGTACTTGATGGCGTTTTCCAGCAGGTTGCGGAAGATGATCAGCAGGTGGTTCAGGCTGCCGCGAATCGGGATGATCGCCTCCGGGGCGATCAGTTCCAGCGTCACGCCGCGCTCCGCCGCCGAAGCAAGGTGCTGCTGAGTCAGGCTGACGGCAAGGCGCACCAGATCGATCTCGCTCTGCCCCAGTTCTGTTCGTCCGGCGTCAAAGCGCGAGAGCAGCGTCAGATCCGCGATCATGCTGCTCAGGCGTCCGATTTCCTCGTCGATTTCGACGATGTACTGCGCGCTCATCGCCTCATCCAGACTGTCGTCATAGCGCAGCGCTTCGGAGCGAAGACGAATGGTGGTCAGGGGGGTGCGCAGTTCATGCGAGGTGTTGCTGGCGAAGGCGCGCTGTTCTTCCAGCATCCCCTGCACCTGCGCCGCCATCTCGTTGAACGCCCTGCCGAGCGCGCCGATCTCGTCGTCGCCAGGGTTCGCCACACGAATCGCCAGATCGCCCCGCGACAGGCGCAGCGCCGAGTCGCGCAGAGTATAGAGAGGGCGGATGATCGACCGGGCGACCCACAGCGCGGCGGCGACCGTCACCGCCAGGATGACCGCCAGCACCAGGAGCAGCAGCAGCCAGCGCTGGGTGATCAGCAGGGTCAGATTTTCCAGCGGGACGCTGAGCTGAACCACCGCCTGTCCTCCCTCGCGCCCACCGTCTCCCAGAGCCACCGCTGTGAACAACGCCGGGCGTCCCTGATCGTCATCGCGCTGCACGACCACCACCCCGTCGCGGATCGCCGTTTCCATCTCCGGCGCGTCGCGGAAGCTGCCGCGCAGCTGGGGACCTTCGCGTTCATTCAGGGCGTGGAGGACAATTGAAGCGTTCAGGTGTGCCTCGTATTCGGCGATCTGCGCCGCCAGCGCCGCCTCCGCCTCTTCCGTCCACCCCTCGCTGTAAAGGACAGCGCGCAGCCCCTGCTGCACCAGGCGCACTTCGTTCAGCAGCCGCTGTTCGTAATCTGCCCGCGCCGCCAGCGCGATCTGGCTGCCGGCGACCAGCGTCAGCGCCAGAAAACCGATCAGCAGCAGCCCCACGTAGGCGATCAGCAGGCGGGTGCGGATGCTCATCCGGTGCAGCCGGGCGGCGACCTGCGCCAGCAGGCGGCGGATCATGATCGCCCCACCGGCGCGAAGCGATAGCCCACGCCGCGCACTGTCTGCACGTACTGCGGATCGCTGGGATCGTCTTCCAGCTTTTCGCGCAGCCAGCGCACATGCACGTCGAGGGTGCGCATATCGCCCAGCCACTCCGTCCCCCACACCTTATCGAAGATCTCGGCGCGGGTCACGACCTCGCCGAGATGCGCGACGAGGAGGCTGAGCAGCTCAAACTCCTTGTAGCGCAGTTCGAGCCTCTGTCCGTGCTTGAAGACCCGCCGCTGCACCAGATCGATGCGGATTTCGCCAACGGTGATCGTCTGTTCCTCGGTCAGCCCTGCCCGGTCGAACTCCACACGGCGCAGAGTCGCTTTGATGCGCGCCATCAGTTCGCGCGTGCTGAAAGGTTTGGTCAGGTAATCGTCCGCGCCCAGTTCCAGACCGAGTACGCGGTCGATCTCTTCATTCAGCGCGGTCAGCATCAGGATCGGCACCAAGCTGTGGTCGCGGATCGCCTTGCAGACCTCCCAGCCATCCATCTCCGGCAGCATGATGTCCAGGATGACCATATCCGGCTTTTGAGTCCGGACCATCTCCAAACCAGCTTTGCCACTGCTCGCGACCGTCACCTCATAGCCCGCACCGCGCAGCGCGCGGGCGAGTGGTTCGGAAATCAACCGGTCGTCTTCGATGATGATGATCTGGGGCATATTTCACCGACCCTGCGGGGATTGTGCTGAGTGGTCCCCCACACCTTCAAGTATTGCACCGCGCGGGCGGCACATGCAATCGTATGGCGCTGGATTTAAGGATATTTGAGGTGGTTTTCGGCGGCGCCGGCAGCCGCCAACCTTAAATCAGATTTAGGGATATTTGAGATCGGCATAACCATCGAGAAGACCTTCGGCGCTACAGTGATGAACGTATTCGCCAACGTTCACAGGAGCCAGCACAATGGCTGCCCAGGCGCTCGCCAAGAAAACATTCACCTCTGACCGTGCTATCAGCCGGCGCAGAATCAACAAGGTCAAGCTCAACGTCTTCATCGACCTGCTGCTGACCGTCGTCTTCGTCGTGGAGATGGAAGAACACTTCACCGGTCTGGCGCTGCATGAACTGTTGGGCTTGTTCTTCGCCGCCGCCTTTGCCCTGCACATCCTCCTGCACTGGGACTGGATCGTCAGCATCACCCGGACGTTCTTCAGGAAGCTGCTGCACGAGTCGCGCGTCAATTACCTCCTCAACGTCACCCTCTTCGCCGACATGATGTTCGTGACCATCAGCGGCATCCTGATCTCGCGCACCCTCGGTCTGAGCCTCAGCCTGGGCGACGAGTTCAAGCGGACCCTGCAAAGCCTGCATATGGTCGGCGCAGAGATGGTGCTGATCATCGTCGCCCTACACGTGGCGATGCACTGGAAATGGATCATGACCAACGGGGCGAAATATCTGTTCGGCTGGCTGCCGAAGATCGCCGCCCGGCTCAGCGCCCGCCAGCAGAGCAATTCTTAGCCTGTGACATCGCAGCGCAAACGTAGGAGAACCATCATGGCGTGTTCACAGCACATTTCCCGCCGGGGACTGCGGGGGTTCATCCTCCTCATCGCCGTCGTCGTCATCAGCGGAGCCTTCCTGTATGCACAGGGCGATCTGCAAAGTCCGCTTCAAAGCACCACCCTGCTGCTGAGCATGGCATCAGGCGAAGAAGGCTTCGCGATGGCGGGCGAGCGCCCGGCGCTGCCGGACAGCGAAGCCGGCACGACCGGCGAATCTGCCGCCGAGGTTGACAGCGCCGCCGTCGCAGCAGCAGCAGAGGACGCCGCTCAGACGACGGGTGTCACGATGACCGCCATGCAGACCGCTGCCGGCGGCGCGGCATCCAGCGGCATGACTCTGGAACAGCTCACCGCCGAACTTGCCGCTGCCGGTGTGGATGTCGAAGCGGTCTCCGCCGAGATGTCCGCCGGGGGTCGAAGCCTGGAGAACCTGCTGAGCGTCGTCAACAGCGGGCGCGTCACCGTCGCCGATCTCGCCGCCCGACTCAACGGCGAGACGACCACCGAGGCGCAGATGCCGCCGAGCGAAAGCAGCACCTCGCTCCTCGACCTCCGCTGGGATGAACTGGGCAGCATCGCCTACAACCTGTGGGTCATGCTCGCCGCCACCCTCGCCGTCATCGTCCTGGGACGCCCCGTCGGCTGGTTGGTCAGCCGGGTCAGGCGCGTACCGGCGACGCCTTCCGCTTCACGCAGCACGTTGTAACGATCTCGTCCGAGTCACGACTTTAGCCTTACCGGGAGTACGGAACCATGAGCAACTCACGTCGCAAGCACTGGAAAGTCGGCGCCCTCAGCGCTTCCATGATCCTCGCCTCCGCCGCCGCCGGCTACACCGGCGTCAGCGCCCTCAGCGACAACACCAATCCGCAGGCGGACACGACCACCAGCACGACCGAGCAGGACGGCGCAGCGCCCGGCGGGCGGGGTGGTCGCGGCGGACGCGGCGGACATGATCACCTGGCGGGCATGGATACTACCCCGCCGGAAGTCGAACTTGCGCCGGCACAGTCCAGCGTCGAGGCGACGCAGTCCACCGAGAAAGCTGCCGGCGCGGAATTCTACGACGGGCAGTACTACGGCGACCCGGTCTATGCCGGGCGATGGGGCACAATGCAGGTCGTAGCGGTAATCGAAGATGGCGTACTGGTCGATGTGCTGATCGCCAATTACCCGCGCAGCACCTATGAATCGGACATCATCACTCGCAACGCCCTGCCCACCCTGATCAGCGAGGCGATTGAAGCGCAGGATGCCGACATCGATGTCGTCTCTCGCGCCACCGACAGCAGCCGCGCTTTCGTGCAGTCGCTCGACTCGGCGCTGCTCGATGCGGCGATCGGCATGGACCTGTGAAACAGACTCGCTGGCTGATGGGTATGCCCATCACCGTAGAGATCGTTGACGCCTCGGCAGATGCCGGGGCGTTCGACGCCATCTACGGGTATTTCAACGATGTCGATCAAACGTTCAGCCCCTTCAAGGAGACCAGCGAAGTCTCGCGGGTCAACCGGGGCGAACTGGCGCTGGAGGACTGCTGCGCCGACATGCAGATCATCCTCGAACTGGCGGAGCAGACCCGCCTGGAGTCTCACGGCTATTTCGATGTCTGGAATCAGGGCAGGTTCAACCCCTCCGGCATCGTCAAGGGCTGGGCAATCGACGAAGCGGCGTCGCTGCTCTACGCCAGGGGGTTTCGCAGCTTTTACGTCGATGCCGGCGGCGATGTTCAGGTTTATGGCAGGAACGCGCGCGGTCAGGCGTGGAGCGTCGGAATCTGCAACCCCTTCGACCTGAGCCAGATCGTCAAGACGGCGACGCTCGATGATCGGGGGATCGCCACCTCCGGCAGCTACATGCGCGGCGCGCACATCTACAACCCGCACAGCGACGCCGACGCCTTGGACGAGATCGTCAGCATCACGGTGATCGGTCCCGACGTGCTGGAAGCCGACCGCTTCGCTACGGCGGCGTTCGCGATGGGGCGGGCGGGGGTCTACTTCATCGAGTCGCTGCCCGGTCTGGAAGCCTATATGATCGACCGCGCCGGTCGGGCGACGATGACCTCCCACTTCCGCGACTATACCGCCGCCGCTCACGCCTGATCGATCACCGCCCGGACGTAGCGCAGCACCTCCGCCGGGCGCAGCCCACCCTGCCGCGCGATGGCGATGTCGCCGTAGGTGTCGCTCTCCTCGCGGGTGTACTGGGTGGCGGTCAGCAGGATGATCGGCAGATCGGCGGTGTTCGGGTCCGCCCGCAGTTTTTGCAGCACCATGAAACCGTCCATCGTGGGCATGGCGAGGTCGAGCAGCAGCAGATCGGGTCTCTGCGCGCCGATGACATTGAGCGCTTGCTCGCCGTCGTAAGCGCGCGAGACGGTATAGGCTTCGGGCAGCGTCTCCAGCCCGCGCTGGATGAGCTGCACAAAGCCCACGTCGTCATCCACCACCAGGACGCGCCGCACCGGTCCGATGCGCCGGATATGCTCCACGAGCTGCTGCGTGCTGAAGGGTTTGGGCAGGTAGGACTGCACCTGGAGCTGGTTCATCATCCACGAGGCGCTGGGCAGCGCACAGCGGATGTGCAGCGCCTCGTGCGCCGGCAGGTCTGCCTGTGCCAGGCGGCGGTTGTCGATGACCGCGCGCGGCGCGTACTGCTCAAGCGCCTCCGCCAGCGCCGCCGAGTTGCCGACCGGGACCACCTGATAGGACGGCAGATGACGGCGGATCAGTGAGGCGAGCGTCGGATCACGATCCAGCACCAGCACCGTCTCGTCGTGGTCGGTTTCCCCGCCGTCGGAAGGCACGCCGTCGCCGCGCACGCCGTAGGTGTGGATCGGCAGGGTGAAGGTGAAAGTCGAGCCGACTCCTTCCTCGCTGCTGACCTCGATGACCCCGCCGTGCCTCTCGACGAAGCGCTTGCTGATCGCCAATCCCAGCCCCGCCCCGCCGTGATTCCGGCTGAGCGAATAATCGACCTGGTAAAACTCATCGAAGATCAGCCCCAGCTTGTCGGGGGGGATGCCGCGCCCGGTATCGGAGACGCTGAACTGCACCGACTGCTGCCAGCAGCGCACTTTCAGCGTCACCGATCCGACGGTGGTGAAGCGGTGAGCGTTGCCGAGCAGATTGAGGATCACCTGGCGGATGCGCGTCCGGTCGATCTCGATGATCGGCAGGTCCGGTTCGACCTCCAGATTGAACTGAAGCTTGCCGTCACGGAAGATGTTGCGGAACATCTCCACGCTCTCCTCGATGAAGGCGTTGGGCTGCACCGGTTCCTGGTTCAGCGCCATCGTCGCCAGCTCCACCTGTGACAGATCGAGTACGTCGTCGATCAGCGCCAGCAGATGACGACTGCTGCTGTAAATCTGGTAAAGGTCGCGGGTCAGCTTCGGCGCAAAACGCGCCTCGCCGTAAACCTCCGGCGTGACCACCATGATCTCGCTGAAGCCGAGGATCAGGTTGAGCGGGGTGCGCAGCTCATGGCTGATGTTGGCGGCGAAGCGCTCTTTCATGCGGCGCGCCTCGTCCGCCTGCTGGCGCGCGCCGATGAGCTGCTGCTGCATGCGGCGCATATTCGTATAGGCGATCTCCAGCGACTTGACGGTCTGCGCCAGCTCCGCCTGACGCCGGCGCGTCTCTTCCAGCAGGGCGTCGGCGCGCCGCTGCATGGCGCTGTACCAGGTCAGCGCCGTGTAGAGCATGGTCACCGAGGTCTGCATGACCGCCACCGTCAGCGCCAGCGTTGCCCCCAGCGGCAGCAGCGGAATCGGCGGCTCTTGCAGCAGGGCGGTCGCGCCGAAAATGGTCAGCGCCGAAATCCAGTGCATGTAAGTCGTGGTCATGCCGCTGATCAGCACCAGCAGCACGCCGAAGAACGGCAGCCAGGGCGCGCCGGTCAGGCGCATGACGACGAACAGAGTCAGGTGCGCCGTCAGCAGCAGTCCGTAACGGCTGACGTTCAGGCGGCGCGGCAGCTGCCGCCGCAGCAGGATCATGACGACCGCCGCCGAACCGATCAGGATGAACAGGTCGATATGAAAGTCGTCCATCAGCAGCATCGAGTAGGCCGCCAGGGCGCAGAAGATGCCGGCGACGGTCGTCAGCGAGCGCACCATGTCGATACGCAGGGTGCGCAGCGTATCGCGAAACGATAAGTTGGTTAACTGCATGGATCAGAGTCCTATGTCCCGCAGGGCATCCAGGATGCGATCTTTGGTGAGCGGTTTGGAGATGAACAGCGATGCGCCCAGCGAATATGCCAGTTCGGGATCGTTGATCACCGAGCAGATGATCACCGGAATCGACCCCGTGCGGTGATTATTGCGCAGCCGCTGCAGCAGTTCCCAGCCGTCCATATCCGGCATCATCAGATCGACGATCATGGCGTCCGGGCGCAGCTCTTCCGCCAGCTTCAGCCCCGCCGCGCCGGAATCGGCGACCAGCACCTTATAGCTGCTGTCGGTGAAATAGCGCTGAAGCAGGTCGGTCAATCCCTGGCTGTCATCCACCACCAGCAGGGTCGGCTGCTGCGCCGGCAGCATCAGCCGAAAGACCCGTCGGGCGTCGCCCAGGCGCTCTTCCTGTATCTGGAACCGGAGCTGCTGGACGAAACGCTGCACGGCATCGGCGATGGGCAGCGTCCCCGCCTGAAGATCGCGCGGGGCATAGAGCAGTTCAAGCGTCACATGATCGGGTGGAAGCGGCTGCAGGCTCAGGCGCAGATCGCCCGGCTGTGCCTGCTGGATCGCCTGGCTGAGGACATGGATGAAGACCTGCTGGGCGACCGTGCCGTTGGTAGAGATGAGGATCGGCACGGTCGGGGCGCTGTCGATCAGTCGCAGATTCTTCTGCTCGGCGAGGCGCTGCACCGCCTTGATAGCGTTTTCCAGCAGGGTCGCGGCGTTGTGGGCGCTGAACTTCTCGTCGACCGGCTCGACAACCGCCGCCTCTGGGCTGGCGACCGGCGGACGCTGTGCCTGAAGCTGGCGGTTGAACCACAGGATTTCGCCGACGCTCTCGTGCCCGTGCCGCAGATCGCGATAGGCTTGGCGCACCGAGATGCCCAGCTCGTTGGCGACCTCCTGAAGCGTCATACCGCCGACGTAATGCATATGCAGCAGGTTGTACAGGCGCGCCGCGTTGGGATGACCGCCGTTTTCCGCCCCCGGTTTGAGCGATTCCACCGCCTCCATCACTTCGCGCCGCAGGCGATGCCCCAGCGGCTCGTTCGGCTGCCCGGCGCGCGTCGTCTGCGCCAGCGTGTGACGGTTCAGCAGGGGGAAATCGTAAAGGTTTTCGAGGACCTGTTTGACATCATCAATGAACGCTTCTGGCAGGGACTGGCTCATGATCTTTGCGCTTCAGGTCTTCAATAAGTAGGACAGCGAGCGGTCGATCTGCTGAAAGGGCGTACTGTCACTATTGTGTCATAAACCTGGCAAAAATGCCTGGGCGCGCGGCGAAATGGAGTGCTAAAGTGAACAGAGATGATCCTCCGATCATCGAAACGAAATCACAGATTCGCAGGAGAATTTGAAATGAAAAAACGTTTACTGATCATCGGTGTGCTGGTGATGACTCTCTCGCTCATCGGCATCGTCCGAGCGCAGGATCTCAGCGGACAGCTGGAGATTTTCTCGTGGTGGTCGGGCGACGAAGGTCCGGCGCTGGAAGCCCTGATCGCGCTCTACAACAGCCAGAATCCAAACGTCGAAGTGATCAACGCCACCGTCACCGGCGGTTCCGGCGTTAACGCCAAAGCCGTCCTCAAGACCCGCATGCTCGGCGGCACACCCCCGGACACCTTCCAGGTCCACGCCGGGCAGGAACTGACCGGGACCTGGGTGGTCGCCGGTCGTATGCAGGACCTCAGCGGTCTGTACGCGGAGCAGGGCTGGAATGAAGCCTTCCCGCCGGACCTGATCGACCTGCTGACCGTCGATGGCGCGATCTACAGTGTGCCGGTCAATATTCACCGCTCCAACGTCCTGTGGTACAACCCCGCCAAGGTCGAAGAATGGGGCGTCTCCGTCCCGGCGACCTGGGATGAGTTCCTGGCAGCCTGCCCGACCCTTCAGGCGGCGGGCGTGACCCCGCTGGTCGTCGGCGAGGCGTGGACTGTCAACCACCTGTGGGAAAGCATCGCCCTGGGCATCCTGGGCGCGGACGGCTGGAACGGCATCTGGACCGGCGAGACTCTGGCGAACAGCCCGGAGATGGTCGCCGTGTGGAACCGCTTCAGCGAAATCCTCGCCTGCTCCAACGTCGGAGCGGATTCGGCGGGTCTGTCCTGGCAGCAGGCGGTCGATAAAGTCCTCGCCGGCGAAGCCGCCTTCAACATCATGGGCGACTGGGCAGCCGGCTATATGTCCACCACCCTCGGTCTGGAACCGGGCGTCGGCTTCGGCTTCGCCCCCGCGCCCGATACCGCCGGCTCCTTTATGTGGCTGTCGGACAGCTTCGGTCTGCCAGTCGGCGCGCCGAACCCCGACAACACCATCGCCTGGCTGTCGCTGCTGGGGTCGGTCGAAGGTCAGAACGCCTTCAACCCGCTCAAAGGCTCGATCCCGGCGCGCACCGATGCCGTCGCCGCCGCGCCCGACCTGTATAACGCCTATCTGCAATCTGCCGCCGAAGACTGGGCGGGCAACCGTCTGGTCGGCAGCCTGGCGCATGGCGTCGCCGCCAACGAACGCTTCATGGGCGACTTCAACACCGTCATGGAAGTCTTCATCGCCAGCGGCAGCGCTGAGGCGGCTGCCAGCGCCATGAGTGCCGTCTGCATCACCTCTGGGGCGTGCGCCGGGGCGTAACCCTCCCTCTGCTCGCCTGCCGGATAGCCGTTGTGCGGGGGCGATCCTGATCAGGATCGCCCCCGCGCTCAGGGGGTTCTCATGCGCAACAATCGAGATCGCTACATCGCCTTCGTGATGCTGCTGCCCTCGCTCATTCTCGTCGGCATCTTCGTCTACGGCTTCATCGGACAAGCCATTCAGACATCGATGACCGACTGGGGGCAGAATCCGGCGCAGCCGCCGCTGGCTGCCACCGTGATCAAGAGCTTCGTCGGGCTGCAAAACTACGAAAACATCATGACCGACACGCTGGAGTTCTACTTCCGCAATGCGTTGGTCAACACCTTCTTCTTCACGGTCCTGTTCGTACTGGGCTGCGTGGCAGCCGGCATGATCCTGGCGCTCCTGCTCGACCAGAAGGTCGTCGGAGAGGGCTTCTTCCGAACCATATTTCTGTTTCCGATGGCGCTGTCCTTCGTCGTGACCGGGACGATCTGGCGCTGGATGCTGCAGCCCGGCGGCGGCGTCAACATCCTGCCGCAGGTGCTGTTCGGTCTGCCGCCCATCGAGTTCAGCTGGATCAACAGCCGGGATGTCTGGCTGCCCTTCGAATGGGGGAACGTGCCCGCCTACCTGACGATGGCGGGGATCGCCATCCTGGCGTTCCTGGCGGTGCGCTATGCCAGCGCCCGCCGCTGGCGGGCGTCGCGCTACGCCGTCCTGGCGGCGGTCATCGTCCTGCTGGTGTTCGCCGCTCGCCTGTGGGATTTCGTCTGGCTGCCGCTCGACACGCCGGAAGCCGAGACGCCTATCGCCCCCAAGGGGTTCAACGCCGCCCTGGTGGGCATCATCATCGCGGCGGTCTGGCAGATGTCCGGCTATACGATGGCGATGTTCATCGCCGGCATTCGCGGCGTCCCTGAAGAACTGCGCGAAGCCGCCCGCGTCGATGGCTGCTCTGAACTGGATGTCTACCGGCGCATCGTCCTGCCGCAGCTCAACCCGATCATCCTCAGCGCGATGATCATCCTGGGGCACATTTCGCTCAAAATTTTCGATCTGGTATTCGCGATGGCGGGTCCCGACAACGCCAAGGCGGTCGTGCCGGGTCTGCTGGTCTACACCGAAGGATTCCGCGAAAATGCCTTCGCCAAAGCCAGCGCCATCGCCGTGATCATGCTCTTCTTCGTGACGCTGATCATCGTGCCCTACCTGTGGTCACAGCTTCGCGAATCCCGAAGCAGGGGGAGATAAGCCATGAGCATGACCGCCTATCAATGGCGACGCTACACCATACGCACCGCCATCTACGTTGCGCTCATCCTGCTCACCGTCGTCTTCCTCACGCCGGTTTATCTGGTGGTGGTGACCAGCCTGAAGGACCCGGCGGCGATCAACCTGGCGACCGCCTGGAACACGCCCGAAACGCCCTACTGGCAGAGCTTCAGCGAAGTCCTCGACGCCTTCGGTCCGCGCCTGCAAAACAGCTTCGCCCTGGTCATCGGCGCGACCATGCTCTCCTCGCTGCTCGGTTCGCTGAATGGCTACGTCTTCGCCAAATGGCGCATCCCTGGCGAACGCTACCTGTTCCCGCTTATGCTGTTCGGCATGTTCATCCCCTATCAGGCGATCCTGATCCCGCTCTTCGACTTCATGCGCAGCGTGAATCTGTACGGCGGCGTCATCGGCTTGATCCTCATCCACACGGTCTATGGGCTGCCGATCACGACGCTCATCTTCCGCAATTTCTACGTCGATATCCCCGACGAAATGCTGGAAGCCGCCGCCATCGACGGCGCGGACTTCTTCGGCATCTATCAACATGTCGTCTTCCCACTGTCCATCCCCGGTTTCGTGGTGGTCGTCATCTGGCAGTTCACGCAGATCTGGAACGAGTTCCTGTTCGGCGTGACCATGACCAACACCGATTCCCAGCCGATCACCGTCGGGCTGGCGCAGCTTGCCGGCGGCGAGGCGGTGAAGTGGAATCTACCGATGGCGGGCGCTATCGTCGCCGCGCTGCCGCCGCTGCTGGTCTATATCGTGCTGGGGCGCTACTTCATACGCGGCTTGCTGGCGGGGTCGGTCAAGGGCTAGCGCGCAGCGGCAGGAGGCGAGTTACCAGGGATGAGAAAATGCGCCCGATCAGGATGCTTTCCCATCCCTCATCCCTCTTCCCTTTAGGCTGTTCCAGACAAAAGACGCGCCAGCGGTTGCAGGGGCGAACCCACGTGTTCGCCCGTGAACGGCGGGCGGAGACACAGCTCCGCCGCTACTGCTCGATTATTTTCTTGGAACAGCCTTAGTGCGTGTTGATGTGCATCCGCGAGAACTCCTTGCGGTACTCGCTGGGTGACGTTTTCATGTACTGGCGGAAGATGCGCCGGAAATAGTCCGGGTCGCTGAAGCCGCATTTCTGGGCGATCTGCTCAATGGTCAGACTGCTGTCGAGCAGATAATCCGCCGCGTGACTGACCCGGCAGCGGTGAATCGCCTCGGTCAGGGTGCAGCCGTAGACCTTGCGATAGATGCGCCCCAGATAATCGGCATTGTAGCCTATCGCCTCGGCGACCTTGCTGGTGGTGATGGCGCGGTCATAGTTGATGCGGATATAGGTGTGCGCCCAGGTGGCGACGACGTTCTGCTCTTCTGGATCGGCGGCGCGTTCCTGTAACGACTGCGCCACTTCGACCAGCATCAGGGTCGTCAGCAGATTCGCCACCTGCGGCTGCAAGACTCCCGTCTCCTGATCTTCAAGAAATGCCCGGAACAGCCGCTCCAGGCGCTCCGGGTGACACAGCCGCACCGTCTGCGGAACCCGTATCCGCTGGTTCAGCTCAGCGCCGGCGCGGCGGGCGCGGCGGCTGCTCCCTTCGTCGATCTCGAAGTGTATCCAGTAGAATTTCAGCCCCAGCGGCATCGGCTTGGTGCTGCCGTGCTGGCGTCCGGGGAAGAGGTGGAGCGCCTGACCGGCTTCCAGGTGAAAGACCTGGTCTTCCTCCCACATGTCCAGCACGCCCTGTTTGACCAGGATCAGCTCGTGCGACTGGATCACGCGGGTCGGGTGCATGGCAACGCCGCGCGAGATGAACAGCCCGGCATTCTGCGCGCGGATCGGGCAGCCGGTCTCCAGATCGAGCAGATTTGCAGCGGTCACGAGCGCCTCCTTTCCTATTCGAAGTATAGTCACTTTTCCGCGCCGTCTGGGGCAAAAAAGTCGGAATCATCCCGGTATTGTACGCTTCAATGACTGCTCAATGCTGCCCGTTGCCTATACAGTTGAGGGTAAGAAGACTATGGATAGGTTTATTGCAGGAGGTTTAGTGATTGACGCTCCGTAGAGAACATCCTGTAGCCCTTCCCCTGGAAAATATCGACATCACCGGCGGTCTGTGGGGAGAACGGCAGACCGTCAATCGAGACCGGACGATCCCGGCTATTTATCGCCAGCTCAAGGCGACAGGTCGCATCGACGCCTGGGACCTGAGCCGCAAGCGTGAACGCCCCAAACGCCACGCCGTGATCTACATGTTCTTCGACTCCGACACCGGCAAATGGGTCGAAGCCGCCGCCTACAGCCTCGCCAAACATGCCGACCCGGTGCTGGAAAAACAGGTGGACGATCTGGTCGGCATGGTGGCAAAAGCCCAGCAGCCGGACGGCTACCTGAACTCCTACTTCACCAACGTCGAGCCGGGCAAGCGCTGGACCAACCTGCGCGACTGGCATGAACTGTACAACGCCGGGCATCTGCTGGAAGGCGCGGTCGCCTATAGCAAGGCGACGGGTAAGCCCGCCCTGCAGGACATCCTGACCCGCTATATCGACCACATCGCCGAGCGCTTCGGTCCAGACGAGGGGCAGCGTCACGGCTACTGCGGTCACCCGGAAATCGAGCTGGCGCTGGTGCGGCTGTATTATGCTACCGGTGAACAGCGCTATTTTGACCTCGCCAAGTATTTCATTGACGAGCGCGGCAAGCAGCCGAGCTATTTCGACATGGAAGCCCGCGAACGCGGCGAAGACCCCGCCGACTTCTGGGCGGAAACCTACCGCTACTGCCAGGCGCACCAGCCGATCCGCGAGCAGCAGACGGCGACCGGTCATTCGGTGCGCGCCGGCTACCTGTACGCCGGCGTCGCCGATATCGCCATCGAAACCGGCGACGCGGCGCTGATCGAAACCGCCAAGCGGCTGTGGGACGACCTGACGGCTCATCAGATGTACATCACCGGCGGGCTGGGACCGGCGCGTTCCAACGAGGGCTTCACCTTCGCCTATGATCTGCCCAACGAGACCGCCTACGCCGAAACCTGCGCTTCGATCTCGCTGGCGTTCTGGGCGCAGCGCATGTTCCACCTGGACCCGGACGGGCGCTACATCGACGTGATGGAACGAGCGCTTTACAACACTATCCTGGCGGGCTGCTCCTGGGATGGCGAGCATTTCTTCTATGCCAACCCGCTGGCGTCCTATCCCAACGTCAACCCGCACGAGCCGTTCAGCGGCATCACGTCGGCGCGCCACTTCCGCCGCGAAGAATGGTTCCTCTGCCCCTGCTGCCCGCCGAATTACTCGCGCGTGGTGGGAAGCATCGGCACGTATCTTTACTCCACCACCGCCGACACGATCTACACCCACCTTTACAATGCCAGCCGCGCCCATTTCGCGCTCAGCGCCGGCGAAGTGCAGATCGAGCAGGAGACGAATTACCCCTGGGACGGAGAGATCAGGCTCAGCATTCAGGCGGCGCAGCCCACCGCCTTCGATCTGGCGCTGCGCATTCCGGGCTGGTGTCGCAGCTGCCGACTCAGCCTCAATGGAGCGCCCTTCGAAGCCGCGTCCAGCCGGGGATACGTTCACCTCAAGCGTCTGTGGAACAGCGGCGACGAAGTGGCGCTGATCCTGGATATGCCGGTCGAACGCATGATGGCGCACCCCCAGGTGCGCGAAGACGCCGGGCGTATCGCCCTGCAGCGCGGACCCGTCGTCTACTGCCTGGAAGAAGTTGATAACGGCGCGAATCTGGCGAATTTGACGATCCCCCGCGCCGGCAAACTTACGGCAGCGATAGACCCCGATCTGTTCGGCGGAGTGAGCGTGATCACCGGCGAGGCGGTGCGCGTGGAGCCGCCCACCTGGAGCGGCGACCTGTACCAGCCCATCGACCGCGCCGCGCCGGCAGCTGTGCCGGTGAGCTTCAAGGCTATCCCCTATTTCTTTTGGGCGAACCGCCAGCCCGGTGAGATGCGCGTCTGGATACGCGAAGGATGAGGCGGCAGGTGGCGACGATAGGAGCGAAGGAGGCGATACCAGCCAGAGCTTCGGCAGTGCCAGTGAAAAATGATATGGTTCGGTCAGACTAAACGAGGGGAAAAAAGAGCATGAGCATCAAGCGTTTGTCACGTCGTGATTTCTTACGGATGTCGGGCGCATCCGCCGCCATGCTGGCGTCGGGATTGCAGGTGCCGGGACTGCTGCGCGCTGCGCCGTCTTTGCAGGATGTCGTCCGCATCTCCTTTGGCGGCTGGGGCGGCACGGCTGAAGACGAGGGCGTCAGAGCCGCCATCGAAGTCTTCCAGCAGGAAATGCCCGGCATCGCCGTCGAATGGCAGCATACGCCGGATGCGGGCGAATACAACCGTGTGCTGCTGACCAACTTCGCCGCCGGCACGACCCCGGACACATCGTTCATCATCTCCGATGCCTATGAAACCTATCGTTCCCAGGGCATGCTGCTGGACATCACCGACCAGATCGCGGCGGACCCGCTGCTCGGTCAGCCCGATTATTTCATGCCGCAGGAAGCCTTCCGCTGCGCCGACAGTAATGGGCGCTGGCATGGCATCGGCTCCTGCTGGGTGGCGCATCACATCTATTACAACCAGGCGGCATTCGATGAGATCGGCGCCGCGCCTCCCGGCTTCGCCGACGACGAAATCTGGGATTGGGACAGTTTCGTCAACGTCTGCAAGCAGCTGACGGTGGACAGCGCCGGTCGTCACCCCGATGACGCCGGTTTCGACCCCGACGATATTCAGCGCTGGGCGGTTGACTGGCCCCTGTGGTGGATGCCTATCGCCGCAGCCGTCCATTCCAACGGCGGCGCGTACTTCGCCGATGGCAAGGTCGCTCTGGACACCCCGGAAGCCCTGGAAGCCCTCACGCGTCTGTATGAACTGATTTACGTACACCACGTTGCGCCGCGCAGCGCCTCGATGGCTGACCTCGGCATGTCCAACACGCAGATGGTCGACAATGGTCGTCTGGCGATGGCGGTCGACGGTTCCTGGGCGCTGTCCTGGATGAATCCGTCGCTGGTCACTGTGCCGCTCGGCACGGGCGCGCTGCCGAAGATGAAGCAGCCGGCGACCGTCATGCAGGCGCACTTCCATTCGGCGCTCGCCAACACGCAGCATCCTGAAGAAGCCTGGCAGTGGGTGCGCTTCCTGTCGACGCCGTTCTATCAGACGCAGTTCCTGAAGATCGGCTTGTGGCTGCCCAGCCAGACCGCCCTGACCACCGAAGAAGGTCTGGCGACCTGGATCACCGAGGGCATTCACCCTGCCAACTATCGTCAGTTCGTGAGCGAGTACCTGCCCACCTACGGCGTCTCCGTCCGGATTCCATCCGGCTATCTGGAAGCTGCCAGCAGCTTCATCGACCCGGCAGTCCAGGCGATTGCCGGCGGCACGCCGCCCGCCGACGTCATCCCGGAAGCCGTGCGCCAGGCGAACGACATTATCGCGATGGCGGCAATCTAGATCTTTGCTGGGGGCACGGCGCTGCTGTGCCCCCTCTTTCGGTCGGTGATAATCGGTGGACGAACATGGCATCGCAAGCACAAGCGCAAGCACTACCGGCTCAGACCGGCTGGAAGTGGTGGACTAATCTCCCGCTGGCGCGCCGGCGGACGATCACCGGCTATATTTTCATTTCGCCCTTCATGCTGGGCGTCCTCTTCTGGGTGGTGATCCCCGTCCTGGTCAACCTTTACCTGACTTTCCACAGCTGGAATCTGATGTCGCCACCGCGCTTCGTCGGTCTGGCGAATATCGAAACGCTCTTCAAAGACCCCATCCTCCCTTATGCTCTAAAAGCGACTTTTCTTTACACTGTGATGTCTGTGCCGCTGGGGCTGGCGCTCGGCTTCTTCCTGGCGAATCTGATCAACACCAATATTCGCGGCATTGCCGTCTTTCGCACGGTCTTTTATCTGCCCAGCATCGTGCCCGCCGTCGCCAACGCCCTGCTGTGGGCGTGGATGTTCAACACCGAGTTCGGCTTGATCAACAGCTTCATTCGCGCGCTCGGCGGCTCCAAGATCGCCTGGCTGCAAGACCCGGCGTGGGCGATGCCCGCTTTCGTCATCCTCAGTCTGTGGGGGTCGGGCGCGTCGATGATCATCTTCCTCGCCGGCTTGCAGGGCATCCCGGACATCTATTACGAAGCAGCGGAGATCGACGGCGCAGGGCGCTGGGCGAAGATGCGCCACATCACCCTGCCGATGATGTCGCCGATCTTCTTCTTCAACCTGGTCATCGGCTTCATCAACTCCTTCCAGGTCTTCGTCATCGGCTATCTGATCACCGACGGCGGTCCGCAGAATTCGACGCTCTTCCTGGTTCTTTATATCTATCGATCCGCCTTCCAAAACCTGAAGATGGGTTATGCGGCGGCGCTCTCCTGGCTGCTCTTCGGCATCCTGCTGGTCCTATCGCTCATCATCTTCCGCTACCTGGGCAAGCGCGTCTACTACGAAAACCCCGGCGAATAAAGAGGTCATGACCTATGGCTGTCATCGAACAATCGATCAATGACCTGAACAACGGCGGTGTGGACATGGAGCTTCGCGAGACCCGCCGCCACATGAACCGCTCCGACCGAGCGTGGCGCTATTTCACCATCGCCCTGCTCATCCTCATGGCGTTCATCATGCTGATGCCCTTCATCTGGCTGGTCACCAGCTCGCTGAAATCGCAGGTGCAGATCTTCCAGTACCCGCCAGAGTGGATTCCCAACCCGGTGCGCTTCGAAAACTACACCAACGCGCTGACCTACAAGCCCTTCGGTTTGTACCTGCGCAACACAATGATCATCGTCACGCTCAACGTCATCGCCGTCGTCTTCACCTCGTCGTTCGTCGCCTACGGCTTCGCCCGGATGCGCTTCTGGGGGCGCGACTTCTGGTTCGGCGTCGTCATCGCCACCCTCTTCCTGCCCTATGCCATCATGATCGTGCCGCAGTTCATCATGTTCTCGCGCCTGGGCTGGGTGGACACCTTCCTGCCGCTGACCGTGCCCTATTTCTTCGGCGGCGGGGCGTTCAACATCTTCCTGATGCGCCAGTTCTTCCGCACCATTCCTGAAGAGCTGGCGGATGCGGCACGCATCGACGGCTGCACCGAGTTCGGCATCTACTGGCGGATCATGATGCCGCTGTCGCGCCCGGCGCTGATCACCATCGGTATCTTCACCTTCCTGAGTTCGTGGAACGACCTTCTGGGTCCCATCATCTACCTGCGCTCTCCGGAGAACTTCACCGTCGCGGCGGGGCTGGCGTCCTTCCGCAGCATCCAGGATGTCAGTTGGGATCTGCAGCTGGCGGCGTCCACCGCCATGATCGTACCGGTCATCCTGCTGTTCTTCTTCGCGCAGCGCTACTTCGTCAAGGGCATCGTCATGACCGGCTTAAAGGGATAGCCTGTAAAGGGACAGCCTGCTCGCCGGTCGTTTGGCAGCCGCCAGAATGGAATATCATCATGATTAAAGCGAAATCCTTCTCGCTGGAGCAGGTGCGCCTGCTGGACGGCGTGTTCAAAGCCGCCATGGAACGGGATCAGGCATACATGCTGTCGCTGGACCCGGCGCGTCTGCTGCGCAGCTTCCGGGTGACGGCGGGGCTGCCGACGACCGCCGAACCGCTCGGCGGGTGGGAAAGCCCGGACTGCGAGCTGCGCGGGCACACCATCGGGCACTATCTGAGCGCCTGCGCGCTGATGTTCGCCGGCACGGGCGACGCCCGCTTCAAGGAGCGCGCCGACCTGATCGTGAGCGAACTTGCCGCCTGTCAGGACGCCCTGCCCGCCCAGGGCTACACGCCGGGATTCCTGTCGGCATACCCGGAGTCTTTCTTCGATCGGGTGGAGCGCCGTTTCATAGTCTGGGCGCCCTACTACACCCTGCACAAGATCATGGCGGGGCTGCTCGACGCCTACGCCCACTGCGGCAGCCGCCAGGCGCTCGACATCGCCGAGAGGCTCGCCGGCTGGATTCAAACCCGGCTCAGCCGACTCGATCACGAAGAGGTGCAGATCATGCTGCTCAACGAACCGGGCGGCATGAACGAAGCCCTGGCGAACCTCTATGGCATCACCGGCAAAGCCGAACACCGGGCGCTGAGCCTGGCGTTCAATGACGAGGTGGTCCTCGACCCGCTGGCGCGCGGGGTGGATCAGCTCGACCGGCTGCACGCCAACACACAGATCCCCAAGGCGGTCGGCGCGGCGCGGCAGTACGAACTCACCGGCGAAACCCGCTTCCGCGACATCGCTCGCTTCCTCTGGGAGCGGGTGGCGCTGCATCGATCCTACGTCATCGGCGGCAACAGCGACGATGAGCTGTTCTTCCCGGCAGACCGCTTCGCGCAGCACCTCAGCCCGCGTTCCGCCGAGACCTGCAACACCTACAACATGCTCCGCTTGACCCGCCATCTCTTCGCCTGGGAGCCTTCGGCGTGGACGATGGATTTCTACGAGCGGGCGCTGTTCAATCACATCCTCGGCTCGCAGGACCCGGAGACGGGCATGATGCTCTATTTCGCCTCACTCAAGCCGGGACACTTCAAGGTTTACAGCTCGCCGGAACACTCGTTCTGGTGCTGCACCGGCACGGGCATGGAGAACCACGCCAAATATGGCGAGACGGTCTACGGGCACGATGACGACTCGCTCTACGTCAATCTGTTCATCGCCTCGGAACTGACCTGGGGCGACAAAGGGGTGGTCCTGCGCCAGGAAACGCGCTTCCCAGAAGAGGAGACGACCCGCCTGACCCTGCGCTGCCGCCGCCCGCTGCACCTGACGATCAAGGTGCGCTGTCCGGGCTGGGCGAACGGCGTCAGCCTCACCGTCAACGGCGCAGCGGTCCCGGTGCGTCTGTCCGCCAACGGTTATATCCCGATCTCGCGAGAATGGTCCGACGGCGACCAGATCGCCATCCGCCTGCCGATGCGCCTGCACGTCGAGTCGCTGCCGGACGCCCCAGACGTAGCGGCGGCGCTCTATGGACCCATCGTCCTCGCCGGAGCGCTCGGCACGGAAGATATGCCGAATGTCTATCAGAAGTTCATGCACACGCGCGAGTCGCCGGTCCACTGGGGCGCGACGCCCGCCGTGCCGGTTCTGTACGGCGATCTCGACGCCGTGCTGGGGCGGATCGAAGTCGTCGAAGGTCAGCCGCTCACCTTCCGCCTTGACGGCATCACCCTCCTGCCGTTTTATCGACTGCACCATCAGCGTTACACTGTGTACTGGAAGACGCAGCCCGTGACGTGACCTGTGGAGGTGAAACATCGCTATGAAAATGCTGCCTCTCGGCAAGACCGGCATGGAAGTCAGCGCGCTCTGCCTGGGCGCGATGTACTTCGGCAGCCGCAATGATGCGGCGACATCTTATCGCATCCTCGACGCCTACACCGGCGCGGGCGGCAGTTTCATCGACACCGCCAACATTTACGCCTGGTGGGTGGAAGGCTTCCAGGGCGGCGAAAGCGAGACCCTGCTCGGCGCATGGATGGCGGCGCGGGGCAACCGCGACCAGGTGTTCATCGCCTCCAAAGTCGGTTTCGGCTACATGGATGTGCCGAAGCGGCTGCGCGCCCGCGACATCGAGCAGGAATGCGAGAAGAGCCTGCGCCGCCTGAGGACCGACCGGCTCGATCTCTTCTACGCCCATGTCGATGACCGTCAGACGCCGCTGGAAGAGACGATGGGAGCCTTCGACCGTCTGGTCCGGGCGGGCAAGGTGCGCACTATCGGCGCGAGCAACTATCTGGCGTGGCGCATGGAAGAAGCGCGCTGGACCAGCGAGACGCGCGGGTGGGCGTCGTTCTGCTGCGTACAGCAGCACTACACCTACCTGCGGCTGCGACCGGGCATGAGCGTCGCCCCTCAGGAGATGGTCAACGATGATCTGCTGGACTGGTTGAAGGCGCGGAGCATCACCCTGCTTGCCTACAGCGTCCTGCAATCCGGAGCCTACACCCGCGCCGACCGATCTCTGCGCCGCGAGCTTCAGATGCCGGATAACACCCGCCGGCTGGAAGTGCTGCGCGCCATCGCCCAGGAGACCGGCGCGACCGCGAACCAGGTCATCCTTCGCTGGATGATGGATCGCGCTATCATCCCGCTGATCGCCGCCAGCAGCGAGGAGCAGATGGCGGAAAACCTCGGCGCGCTGAACGTCACGCTCAGCGCCGAACAGACAGACCGGCTGAATCGAGCGGGGACGGACTGACATGCGCATCGTGATCATTGGCGGCAGCGGGCATATCGGGACTTACCTCGTGCCGATGCTGGTCGAAAGCGGACATGAGGTGATCAACGTCGCGCGCGGGCAGCGCGATCCCTACCTGCCCCATGCGGCGTGGCGGCAGGTGCAGCAGATCGCCGCCGACCGCGCGGCGGAAGACGCCGCCGGGACGTTCGGCGCGCGCATCCGTGATCTCAACCCGGAAGTGGTCATCGATCTGATCTGCTTCACCGAAGACAGCAGCCGCCAGATCGTCGAGGCGCTGCGCGGGCGGATCAGCCATTTCCTGCACTGCGGCACGATCTGGGCGCACGGGCACAGCACGCGCACGCCGGCGACCGAAGATCAGGCGCGCCAGCCGTTCGGCAATTACGGCATTCAAAAGTGGCAGATCGAGTCGACGCTGCTGAGCGAAGCGCGCCGGGGCGGTTTCCCTGCCACGGTGCTGATGCCGGGGCACATCGTCGGACCCGGTTATGCGCCGCTCAACCCTGCCGGGCATTTCACGCCGGCGGTCTTCACGCAGATGGCGCGCGGCGAAGCGCTCTGCCTGCCCAACCTGGGGCAGGAGACCGTGCATCACGTCCACGCGGCGGATGTAGCGCAGGCGTTTTACAGGGCGATGACCCACTGGAGCAGCAGCATCGGCGAGAACTTCCACACCGTCTCGCCCGCTGCCCTCAGCCTGCGCGGCTATGCCGAGGCGATGTACGACTGGTTCGGAAAGCCGCCGGCGCTGACCTATCTGCCCTGGGAAGACTGGCGCAAAACAGTGACCGAGCAGGAGGCGGCGGCGACCTGGGATCACATCGCCCACAGTCCCTGCGCCAGCATCGAAAAAGCGCGTCGGCTGATCGGCTACGCGCCGCGCTATTCGTCGCTGGAAGCAGTGCAGGAGGCGGTCTCCTGGTTGATCGATCACAACATCGTCCAGAACTGACCCGCGCCGCCGGGACGTATGTCCTACTGCTGAGCCTGCCGGCGATCACCCCTCTGGTCATCGGCAGGCTCGGCGCGTTCGACTTCCCCGCCGGATGGTACGCCTACGTGGGCAGCGCCTTCGGACCGGGCGGGCTGCGTGGGCGGTTGGCGCATCATCTCGCTCCGGTCCGCAAGCCGCACTGGCACATCGACTATCTGCGTCAGGCGGCGACCTGCCGCGAAGTCTGGTCCGTCGCCGGCGAGGCCAGCCGCGAACACGCCTGGGCGGCGGCGCTGCTGGCGACGCCGGGCGCATCGACGCCTGCGCCGCGCTTCGGCGCATCGGACTGCGCCTGCCCGACGCACCTGATCCACTTCGCCGTGAAACCAGACCTGACGGCGCTCCTCGATCCATGATCCGTGACCGCGCCGCTGTCGCAGATTCGTAAGGCGGACTACAATCGCTGCCATGCGAATCTGCCGGACTGCGAGGCGATATGCGGCGGCTCTCAACGCTCATCCTGACGATCCTGCTCGTCATTGCCGTGATGGTGACGGCGCTGCTGACCTACGGCTATCTGAGCTTTCGCAGCCGCCTGGAAGACAAAGCGGTCGCCGCCGCCCAGACTCAGGCGGTCGCCGCCTCGGAGCACATCAGCGCAGCGTTCGGCGAGGTGATGTCCACCGCCGCACTGCTCGCCGCTGAACTCGAAGACGGCGCGCTGCCCTACAGCAGCATCGAAACGCGCTTGCGCGAGATCGCCGCCGACCGCCCGAACATCGACGGCATCGCCATCACGTTCGAGCCGTTCGCCTACGATCCTGATCTGCGCCTGTTTCAGACCTACGTCTACAAGCTGCCCGACGGCATGTACGATGCGCTGGTCGGGGCGACCTACGACTACACCCAGACGCCCAACCCCGCCGCCGGGATCAACACCGGTTGGTACGTCGATACCCTGCGCGAAGGCGCGCAGTGGCATGAGCCGTTCTTTGCCACCGGCGCGCAGAAGATTCTGGTCGAATACGGGCTGCCCTTCGCGCCCCTCGGCGGGCAGGGCGAAGGTCCCGCCGGCATCATCAGCATCGACTACACCCTCCAGGATATGAGCGCGCTGATCCGGGCGCTGGAACTCGGCGCGACCGGCTACGGCTTCGTCATCTCGGCGGAGGGTAGATTTCTGGCGCACCCGGTGCGCGAATATATGGTCAACCGGACGATCTTCGAGGTCGGCAGCGACGAAGCGCTGACCGAGGCGGCGCGTCTGGCGCTCGGCGGAGCCAGTCAGTTCGTCGAAATCCCTGACCCGATCACCGGGGAGACGACGTGGCATTTCTTCGAGCCGATCGGCGCGACCGGCTGGTCCATCGGCATCGTCCTGGACTCCACCCACTTCCTTCCAGACGCCCGGCAGACCGTGCGCGATCAGATGACGATTGCCCTGGCGGCGGCGAGCGCCATCTTTCTGGCGGCGACGCTCCTCTTCCATGTCGATCACTTCCACTTCACCAACTTCTGGACGGTCTCCGGCGTCTTTTCGATGCTGTGCGTCGCGCTGATCGCGCTGGCATGGACGCTGACCAACCGCCTGGAAGTCGTCGATGGCACAAGCATCACCAGCCCGTCGCAGATGGATCGCTACCTGGAGGGGTTGACGAGCGCCAACCCTGCCGCCGCGCCGCTGCGCGTGCCCACCGGTATCCTGATTCAGTCGCTTCAGTTTCCCGACGCCACCTCGGTAACGATCAACGGCTACATCTGGCAGCGCTACCCGGTCGACTCTCCGTTGCAGCGGGGGTTCGCCCTGCCGCAGCGCACCGGCGAAGAGGCGACGCTCGACGAGGTGAGCCGCCGGCGCATCGGCGATGAAGAGGTGATCACCTGGTACGTCGGGGTGACGCTGCGCCAGAGCTACGACCCGACGCGCTTCCCCTTTGACCACCGCCTCATCACGATCCGCCTTGCCCCGGCGGACCTGAACGCGGCGGTCATCCTCATCCCAGACCTCGACGCCTATGACTTGATCAGCCCCCGCCTGCTGCCGGGGGTCGATCCGCAGGCGGGCGTCAACAACTGGTCCCTGCAAACCAGCCGCTTCGCCTATACCGCCGCGCCGATCACCACCTCGCTGGGCATGACGCGGGACGAAGCCGCCCCCCGGTCCGCTGAACTGCGCTTCAGCATCCAGGCGCAGCGCGTCTCCCTGGGACCCTTCATCGCTTATCTGCTGCCGGGGCTGATCGCGGCGGCGATGACCTTCGCCTATCTGATGAGCGGGCACGAGCCGGGGAAAGCGGAGCAGATCACCAACGCCCTCAATTACGCGGCGGCGCTCTTCTTCGTCGTGGCGGTGATCCACACCGCGCTGCGCGATCAAGTCGCGGCAGTCGGCATCACCTACATGGAAGTGCTGTATATGCTGCTTTACGTGGCTATCGTGGCGGTGGCGGCGAATATCTTCGCCGTCGCCCGGCGTGCGGGGTGGGCGATAGTACGCTATCGCAACAACATCGCGCCGAAAGTGCTGTACTGGCCCGTCTTCGCCGGGGTGATGCTGATCGCCACGCTGGCGGTCTTCGTGTACTGCTGACAGTGGATCGTCCAGCGAGTACAAGGGGCAACCCCGACACGCCAGCCGCGCGCTTGGTGCGCTACTGCGAAGGGTACGACACCCCCCCGCCGGTGATGCGGTTCAGCCACTCCTGGGCGAAGGTGTAATTGGGGTCCAGTCTCAGCGCGTGTCGCAGATCCCATACCGCCTGCCAGGGGTTGCCTTTGAAGTACCAGCACACCCCACGTCCACCGTAGGCATAGGCATAGGTCGGCGCGACCTGAATCGCCCGCTCGTAATCCATCAGCGCGGCGTCATACTGCCCCCAGCCCATCAGTACGTTGCCGTGATTGTAGTAGGGATACGGCGTGTTCGGCTCAAGGCGCATAGCGGCTTCGAAGTCGGCGAGCGCGGCGGTGGCGTTGCCGAGCGCCTGCTGCGCCAGCCCGCGATTCAGATACGCCGCCCCATTCATCGGCGCGAGCATCAGGCAGGCGTTGTAATCACTGACCGCCCCGGCGAAGTCGCCCCGCTGCTGCCGCGCCCAGCCCCGATTGATATACATCAGGGGGTTGTTGTTTTCCAGGCGGATGGCGCTGTCATAATCCTGAATCGCTGCGATGAGGTCGCCTTTGCGGAAGCGCGACCAGCCTCGGTTGTTGTACGCCATCGCAAAATTCGGGTCCAGGCGGATCACCTCGTCGTAGTCGCGGATCGCCCCATCGTGATTTTCGACGGAGGCTTTGGCGAACGCCTGCTGGAATAACTGCTGCGCGTTCATCTGCTGCACCGTCGGCAGCGGCGCGGCGAACGCCGCCTCAATTCGCCGCTGCACATCGGCGCGCTCCGCCGCCGGCGTAGGATGAATGACCAGGTCAAGCGTCTTGTTCAGATAGCGCCGTTCCAGTTTGTCAATCGCTTCGTCGAAATAGCCGCGCGGCACTTCCAGCGCATTGTAGTCCTTCAGCAGCGCCAGCTGACCCACCAGGTACGGCTTCGCCTGCTCCCAGTTGAAATCGTCGAAGGTGACGGGGATGACGTTGCGCCGCTCGGCAATCGCTGCTTCGATCTCCCGGCGCACCCAGTCGCCCGGCTCGATGCAGCGGCTCAGCGTGTCGGCGTGTAGGATCAGCACAAAGTGCGCCCGTGCGCGAATCTGGTTCAGGATCACCTGCTCGAATGACCCGGAGTCGATGCTTTCGAAGTCGAAGAAGACGTCGTAGCCCCGCCCTTTCAGCGCGTGGAAGACGTTCAGGGCGGTGTAGTAGCTGGTGCGTCGGTAGCTGATGAAGATGGTCTTTTCGATCTGCATGGCTCCACCCAATTAGACGACGGCACAGTTCCCTGATACAGCGATCATATCCCATTTTTGTGGGGGATCGCACCTGAATCAAAGCATATCTTCTCGGTCAGGATGCCCCTCTGTGAAGCAAAGGTTAACGATGCTTCACACAATCATCACAAGCCATTGCATAGAATCCACAGGAGTTCACGGCGTATCCTGCCGGCACGCCGGCAAAGCCAGGTCAAGACCATCATCAGCACCACAGGAGACACATGACCCGCAAAGCATCGCGCTCCTTCTGCCATTTCGGCAGCGCAGTTCTCATCATCCTGCTGTTTGCCACAGCCTGTTCCAGCGGCGGTCCTTCGACGACGCTGCGCATCGTCTCCGGGTCGGAAAATCGACCGCTGGAACCGATCATCCAGGAATGGGCGCGTTCGCACAACACAACGGTTGAGATGACCTATCAGGGGTCGGTCGATATTGCCCGGCTGCTGCAAAACGGCGGCGCGTCGTTTGACGGGGTGTGGCCCGCCAACCGTCTGTGGATCGATTTCGGCGACACCCAGAATATCGTGCGTCACGATGCCAGCATCATGCGTTCGCCGGTGATCCTGGGCGTCAAACGCAGTATCGCCGAAAGTCTGGGATGGCTGAATCGCGATGTGACCCTCAGCAACATCCTCACCGCCGCTGAATCCGACGATCTGCGCTTCATGATGACCTCCGCCACTCAGTCCAATTCAGGCGCATCGTTCTACTTCGGGGCGCTCAACGCCTTTGCCGGCTCGCCAGAGGTGGTCACCGGCGCGCACCTGGAAGACTCCGCCGTCACCGAACAGGTCGAACGCATCCTCGGCGAGGTCGATCGTTCCAGCGGCAGCAGCGGCTTCCTCAAAGACCTGTTCTTGCAGCAGTATGACCGGTTCGACGCGATGGTCAATTACGAAGCAGTGATTATCGAGACCAACCAAGCGCTGCTGCGCAGCGGGCGCGAACCGCTCTATGCCATTTATCCTGTCGATGGGCTGACCATCGCCGATTCCCCCCTGGGCTACATCGACCGGGGCGAGGAGGCGAAGGAAGAGGCGTTTCTGGCGCTTCAGCAGCACCTCCTCAGCGAGACCGTCCAGCGGCAGCTCCTGGCGCAGGGGCGGCGCACCAGCCTGCTCGGCATCGATCTCTCGAGTGCCGACCGCAGCGTCTTCCGCCCGGAATGGGGTATTGATGCCGATCGCCTACTCCAGCCGATTCGCCTGCCGAGCCGCGAGGTCATCGAGCAGGCGCTCAACCTCTACCAGATCGCCTTGCGCCGTCCCTCCTGCACGATCTATGTCCTCGACTTCTCCGGCAGCATGGCGGAGCGGGGCGAAGCCGATCTCAAGGCGGCGATGCGCACCCTGCTCAATCAGTCCATCGCCCAGCAGTATTTCCTGCAAGGGCATCCTGGAGATGTCACCCAGGTCATTCTGTTCAACGAAAACATCATCAACCAGAATGAGCTGAGCCGCTGGCGGGTGGTCGGCAGCGATCCAGAGGATCTGCTGCACCTTTCGCGGCAGATCGAAGCGGTCAGTTCTGGCGGCAATACCAACATCTTCGACTCCACCCGACTCGCCCTGGAAGAGATGTCTCGACTGCGCACGCCGGAATGCCTGCCCGCCGTCATCCTGATGACCGATGGGCAGGACAACAGCGGAGATCGATCTGCACTGGAGCGTTACGTCGATTCGCGCGAAAACGATATCCCTGTCTTCGCCATCATGTTCGGCAGCGCCGACTCCGAACAGCTTGACCCGATCGTGGCGCGCACTTATGGGCGCGTTTTCGACGGACGAAGCGACCTTGTGACCGCTTTCCGCGAAGCCAAGGGCTACAACTAAGGATCGCACCACCATGAACAACCGACTGGCGCTCGTCCGCTCGCTTATCGTCCTGGCTTTTGTCGTCTTCGTCCTGGTGGTGCTGCTGCCGACCATCATTCAGCAGGTCACGCCGCGCACTCTGACGACCGTCACCTGCTTTGTCGGCAGTGAAAAAGACGACTTCCTCAAAAACCCGGAGGTCGTCCGCCTGCTCGCCGACCGCTACGGCTTGGAAGTCAGCTACAGCCGCGTGGGCAGCATCGAGCAGGCGTTCATCGACTCGTCGCAGGTGGACTGCCTGTGGCCCTCCAACACCAGCGCGCTGGAAATCTACCGCAGCCAGCACCAGCAGGATTTTGACAGCGGCGGGATCAGCTACGAGACGATCTTCAACTCACCCATCGTCCTTTTCTCCTGGACGCCCCTGGTACAGGCGCTCGTCGATCAGGGGTTGTTCGTCGTTCAGCCAGAAGGATACACCACCGTCGATACTACCCGGCTGATCGAACTGCTCACCAGGACGCCCAAACCCACCTGGGCGGAAGTCGGCGTGGACGAACTGTTCGGCTCCTTCAACGTCATCACCAGCGACCCCGCGCGCAGCAATTCCGGCAACATGTTCTACGGCTTGTTCGCCAACATGCTCGCCGGCGGGCAGGTGGCATCGCTGGAGGCAATGCGCGAAAACCTGCCGGCGCTCCGAGCCTACTATGAAAGCCAGGGCTATATGGAAGAAAGTTCGGGCATCCTGTTCGAACGTTTCGTCAACACCGGCATGGGCGCGCACCCGATCATCGCCAATTACGAAAGCCTGCTGATCGAGTTCATCGTGCAGCATCGTGAGCAGATGGACGCCGTGCTGAGCCAGATTCACATCATCTACCCGACTCCTACAGTCTGGTCTTCGCACCCGCTGATCGCCCGCACCGATGCTGGCAGGAAACTGCTGGAAGCGCTGCGCGATGAGCGCCTCCAGCAGATCGCCTGGGAGCAGCACGGTTTCAGGAGCGGCTTGTTGGGCATCGAAAACGATCCGTCAATCCTGTCGCTGACCGGCATCCCGGCGGAGATCACCTCGGTCATTCCGCTGCCGCGCGCCGAAGGCATCATCGAAATGCTGGACTTCCTACGCCAGCCCTGAACTGCATCGGGTCTAGTTTCGCCCACGAGCAGACGAGCCTCCGGCGTACCGGCTGACGCCTGGCACGCCGGAAGTTGGTTTTCCGTCTCAGCGGGGTGTGAACCCCGTTTGCGCCAATCCTGTTTTAGTTTTAACATCTACAGAGTCATGCTGCGGCGCTGACGACTCCTGCTGGCTGTCGTGCGTCGTTTTTCGTGATAGGCTGTTCATTCCGAAAAGAAAGGGTGTGCCGTGCGTCGATTGCTGCCTCTTCTGCTCCTGCTGGTGCTGCTGGCGACCACCGTGTTTCCGGCATCGGCATCCGGGACTGTCGAACATATCGTAGATCGCGGCGAGACGCTTTCCAGCATCGCCCGGCATTATCACACCTCCGTCCATGCCATCCTGGCGGCGAACCCGTCGATCTGGAATCCCAACGTCCTCTGGGCAGGCATGCGCCTTCAGATTCCGGCGGGCGATCACCAGCCGCCGCCCCCGCCGCCGCCGCCCTATCCTGAGGGCGGATGCTCCTGGTACGTCGTGCGCTACGGCGATACGCTCATCGGCATCGCCGCCTGGTACGGCATCAGCCCCTGGGACATCGCCGAATTCAACGGCATCTACAACCTGAACCATATCTACGCCGGCATGTACCTGCAAATCCCCTGCGGCGGCAGCCCTGATCCTCACCCCTGCCCCTACGGCGGCTGCATGGCGACGACCAGCTACACCGTGCAGTACGGTGACAATCTGACCCTCATCGCGGCGCGCTATGGCGTCACCGTCGACGCAATTTTGGCAGCCAACGCCGCCACGATCCCTTATGGCAACTACATCCAGCCGGGGCAGGTCATTCAGATACCGGTCGGCTAGACCTCGATCCTCGCCCCTCCTCCTGCGCAACCAGGAGTGAGGGGCGATTCTTTGATGGAGGGGTGCGCCCCTCGTGAGGAAGCGCGGCAATGTCCGTTTACGACTCACTCCGTGCTGCATGGCGCGCGATCCGGCGGAGACCGGCGCTGCTGCTGATCGCCGCCCTGCTGCTGTCGGCATTCCCCGCCAACGCTCAGGACATCCTGCCGCCGATCCCCATGACGATACCGACGCTCATCCCTGCGCCCGGCGCGCCTATCGAATTCACCGCAGTCAGCGCCGGTCAGGATGATGCCGTATCCCTGGAGGCGCTGCGGGCGCAGGGCTTCGCCTGGACCGCTGTGCGCTTCCGTCCTGCCGGCTTCGCCTTCCCGGAAGCCGCGCGCGCTAACCTCGGCAGGCTGATCGCGCAGCTGCACGAGTCTGACTTTGGCGTCCTCATCCAGATCGACTTCGCCACGCCGCCGACCACCGATGCCGCCGGATTCCTGAACTTCCTTGCCGAAATCGCCGTCCTTCAGCCGGAGGGTATACAGATCGGCAGGAATCTGAACGATGGAAGCATCGCCCCGGAAAACTACGTCGGCTTGATGCGCCAGGCGTTTGCCGCGATCAAGCGCGCCAGCGTCGAAACCCTGGTGATCAGCGGCATACTCGATGAGGCTCTCGAAGGCGATGACTGCGCGCAGGCGTGTTCGGAAGAAGCCTATCGGGCGGCGCTGGCGGCGGCGGGGTTGGATCGCTTCGCCGACTGCATCGCCATAGGTTTCGATGCCTCGTCGCTGATGGCGGCGCTGGACATCGCCGCTCCGCTCAACGCTTATGCGGTATCCTTTCCCGACAAACCCCTGTGTGTCACGGCAGAAGGCTCTCCCGACCCTGATTCGCTGGTCGAGGTGCTGGCGGAAGCCGGGCGCGTTCGCCTGCTGATCCTCGACGCCTGAGGCGGTTCGGCGGCGCGACCGCCCGCCCTTATATCGTCACAGCCAGTCGGCGAGCGCGGTCAGGCACGCTTCGACGCTGATCCCGTCGCGCGCCCAATCCCAGGCTGCCGGCGCGCCCCCCGCCACCCCAAGCGCCCCGACTTCGACCGGACGCCACAGGACTCGCACCGCCTTCCCAAACGGCGCGTAGCGGCGCGGGTCGGTCGGTCCGAAGATGGCGGCGGTGCGCGTCCCGACCGCCGCCGCCAGATGCGTCATGCCGGTGTCATTGCCCACATACAGCGCCGACTCCGCCGCCAGCGCGGCGA
>JABWBO010000247.1 GCA_013360465.1 Anaerolineae bacterium
CTTTCGCTTTGAATTCTGGGCTGTACGTGTTTCTCATAGCGCTTCCGATCCACTGATAACTGCGCTATTTTACTGTCCGATTTATGGGGTACATCATAAATCGCCACCGCTCAGCCACAACAGCGGAGTCCAGGCTAACGGACCTGGATTTGAGATGATGTCACCGAGCGGCGCGGTGATGCAGACATATGCGATTGTGCTACCGTTGCACTGCTCGGTGAACGATGCCCACAAACGGCAATTCTTGTATTGCTTGAGCAGCAGAACTCGATCTTGTTGGTTCATAATTCCTCTCCGGTCAATGTTCTTTCAGGCTCGCTGAACATTTCGATCTCGTCTTCGATAGCTTCCAACGTGTAGAACCACACGCGCACGGGGCCATCAACCGATACTGCGATGGCGCCTGCTTCCCAGTCGCGCCATCGCCGGTTACTGGACCGCCAGTACAAGCGACCTAGCGCTTTCGACTTGCGCCATTTCTTAGTTAGCTCTCGCCGGTTCATAGAATGCTGATTCCTCCAGATTGCCAGCGCTGTTCGTTGGTCTTTGCTAAGCGGACGAACATTGTGCTGAATGTCCTTTACTACCCTGTCTTTTTGTATGCACCGAAGTAATTCGAACAGTTGAAACACCAGTACATCAGCAGATCAGAGTCCCACATAGCGTGATGCTGATGGCAGGTTGGGCATAGTGGTTTATCTGTGACGCTGGCGACGGTCACAGATACATCTGCAGAGATGTTCGTCTCCAATGCCTGACGAATCCTTTCAAGTTGAACCGCCGCCGCGTATTCCAGATCGGGATACCGACTCGCGAGCTTACGAATGTAGCCAACCTCTTCTATCGCCTTCGAAGCAGCGCGGGCGATCTGGTCTTTCCGTCGCGAGGATGCCTTACGGCAGACGGCGCTGCAATACTTCGCATCGATGCGCACCGAAGCGAACTTCGTTCCACATTGCTGGCATATCCGTGTTGTTCTCTTCATCCGTGTTGTCATGATCGTTTCTTTCTGTGACAATCGCCGGCAGGACGGGTAGTTAATCGCAAAATCCTTACCCTTTCAGTCCAGGGGAAGATCGGGATCGCGCTCCCCCGATGCGCTTGAGTACCCGGATCGCCGCGTCCGTGTCGTCGCGCCGCTCGATTGCCATCTTCAACTCGCTGTTCATCTCATTTCCCCAGACTCAATAAGCGCTGCCATCGGATCATGCCGCTCGCGTAGCTCGTGAAGCTCCTGATCATCGAAGATGGAATAGTAGGCGAACGCCACTTCAATGGAGTTCCCCAGGAACAATGCAAGCGTCGATATATCGCCGCCCTGTAGCCTGTACTCAAGGGCAAACCGATGGCGAAACGAATGAGGGTTCACCCGTCCCTGCACACCTGCACGGGTCTTGAGGCGCTTCAGGAGTTGATGCACGCCCGATTCAGTGAGCGCCGCGCCCGTCGCCATGCTCACAAAGACCCGATCTGATGACGACTGACGAACAGCCAACCATTGGGAGACTAGCGCGACGGTGTAGCGGGTGAAGTACAACGTGCGCAGCTTGTTTCCTTTCTCGATCACCTGGGCACTCTTGCTGCCCAGGGACAAGCGATCCACCCGCAAACCGACCAGCCCGCCCAGGCGGCATCCGGTATCGGCGAAGAACACAAGCAGCGCCCGGTCCCGAATGCCCGCGTCATCGTCGCGCGTGGCGTTGAACAGGCGCACGAAGTCGGCGGGCGCAATGGCGCGCGGCTGGCGGCGC
>JABWBO010000138.1 GCA_013360465.1 Anaerolineae bacterium
ATAATCGAGCAGTAGGGGCGGAGCTGTGTCTCCGCCCGCCGTTCACGGGCGAACACGTGGGTTCGCCCCTGCAACCGCTGGCGCGTCTTTTGTCTGGAATGGCCTTAGCCGCAGCCGCCGCTGGCGGGACCGCGTTTGAGCGTCAGCACCACTCTCTTCTCGAAGTCGAACAGGAAGCGGTCGGCGTGCGGCGATGCCGCCGGGTGCGATGCGCCATAGGCGATGGGGATGGCGTACGCCAGTTGATCCGCCGCCGGCGTTGCCAGCGCCGGGAACGCGCCCTCGCCATAGAGCGCGATCCAGTTGTTGACCCCACCCTCCAGGATGTAGACGTTAACCACCCCTTCGGCGACCAGGTATTTCCAGGCTTGGGTCGCCTGCACCTCGTCGCTGCTCATCACGAAGACCAGCGCGTTATCCGGCAGGGCGTTGAACTCCTCGACCACCGCGTCCAGTTCGGCGTAAGGCACATGGCGCGCATCGCGGATGTGGAAGAGGTTGTACTCGGCTTCGCCGCGCACGTCCACCAGGATGTTGACGATCTTGGGGTCGTTCATCCAGGTGAGCATCTCCGCCGGGTGTACGTAGACGGCGCGCGTATCGAGAAGCGGCTGTTTTGCCGCCTCCAGCATGTTCCAGCGGTCGGCGTTGCTCGGCTGCCCGATGAATGCCACCGCCGCGCTCAGTGCCACCGCGCCGCCCGCCAGCCCATACCGCCAGCGCGGGCGAATCGCCTTGCCCTGCTTGCCGATCACCCGCTCCGCCACTTCAGAAAGGGCGAACGCCGCCAGCGCCATCAGCACCACCGCGACGACGATCACGCCGGTCTCGCTGTTGAACAGTTCCATGAGGGTGAAGCGCCCCAGGTATGACGAATTCCAGAACGGCTCGTAGAAGCCGACCGTCTCGCCGAACAGGAAGATGCCAAAGAACGCGCCGAGGGCGAACAGGATGCCGTCCAGCTTGAGCGTCGCCGCCGCCACCAGCGACGTGCCGGGACAGAAGCCGCCCAGGATGAAGCCGACGCCCATGATCAGCCCGCCGAGAATGCCGGGCCACAGATACGTCGGGTTGACGTAGACCAGATTGTAGTCGAGCAACCCCAAGCCCGTCGCCAGGAAGACCAGCAGCATGGCGACGACGATGCCGGTGAACATCACCTTGAGGACGGTCATGTCCTTGAAATAGAACTGCGCCGCCAGCTTGGTCGAGACGGCAAAGCCCGCCATCTCCAGGACGGCGCCGAAGGCGATACCGATCAGCAGATAGACGCCGTAAGCGCCCCACTGACCGAGCAGCGATTCAAGAGGAAGTGGAAACGTCATGATCGCGGCTCCCTTTCAGTTCCACAGCTTGCGGACGAAATATGCCAGCGCATACGCCCCGGCGAAGACGGCGAACATGAATGCCCAGCTCCCTACCGACAGCACCGCGCCGCCGCTGAGCGCCTGACCGCTGGTGCAGCCGCGCGCCAGCCGCGCGCCGTAGCCCATGAACGCGCCGCCGACGAACGCCATCACCCAGCGCAGTTTGACGGGGGTGCGGGGACCGCGCACCGTCTCGAATTTCAGCCGTCCGTTGAACCAACCGCTCGCGAAGCCGCCGATGACCGTGCCGAAGGTGACGAACACCACCCAGCTTTCCAGCGGGTTGCGGTCGCCGCCCGCCATCGAGATCAGATAGGGCGTGCGGTCGATGTGCGCCGGCAGCAGGGCATCTTCGAAGACGACCAGGATGCGGTTCATGCCGCCAGAAGCGCCCAAGCCGTTGCCGGTGATGAAGAAGGCGAGGAAGAGGACGACGCCGAGCAGGGTCCCGGCAAGGTAAGGATGCATATAGGGGCGCGCCGTGCGGGCGGCTTTCACACCGCTCTGCGCCCGGCTGGGGCTTGCTTTTGCATAGGTAGCCATCAGTTCAGTCTCCTGTTTCCGCGCTCGGTTTGGCGCTCGATGCTGCGCCGGTCTCTGCCGATTCAACTGCGTCGTAGCCGCCGACCATCGCCTTGATGCCCGCCAGCGGCTCATGTCCGGTGGTGGTCAGGTAGACATGGGCGATGATGAAGGTCACGAACAGCCAGGCGATCAGCGTGTGGAACGGCGCCAGGACGGGCAGCCCGCCAAGCAGGTTGGTCAGCGCCGGGAACTGCTGCGCGCCCCACATCAGCGCGCCGGTGATGATTTGCAGCGGCAGCAGCACGTTCAGGATGCCGAAGTAGGTCATCTGCTGAAGCGGGTTCATCTTGTGATCGCGCGTCTTCTCGAACGGATGCGGGTCGCCCCGGAAGATGCCGCGCAGATAGAAGAGCGCCTGCTGGATCGCCTGGTCGAAGAAGCCGTAGGGGCGCGGGATGAACTGCTTGATCTCGCCGCTGGCGAGGTGGTAGAAGAGCGAGAGCGCCGCGTTGATCACCAGGATGAGCGCCAGCACGTTATGCAGGTCCACCATCCAGGCGAAGCTGAAGGCGCTGAAATACTGTGGACGGTGGATCACCAGACCGGTGAAGGTCAGCCCGAAGATGACGGCGGTTTGCAGCCAGTGCCACTGCCGCTCGTAGATCGAGTACAGGTACTCGCGCTGAACGCCATGATGCGCCTGTCCCCCCTGCTGCGCCCGCCGCGCCGCGATCACGCGCAGGCTGGCGTGAGCGGTGACGCCGAGCGACGTTCCCAGCAGGATCAGGACGCCGAGCAGATCGATGACCTGCTGGCTGTCGCGCCCGAAGATGTAAAGCTGCGCCGCCGGCGTCTGCGTCTCCGGCTGGAAGGTCAGCAGACCCTCCCCATCTGCGCCGACGCTGCCGTTCCAGCGCACGCCGGAGTCTTCCGCCAGGGTCGGGGTCGCGCCGCCGGACGCCGCGCCCAGGGGGAACGCCGCCGTGATGCGCGAGTCTTCCTGATGGCACGTCTGACAGTCGCGCGTGGCATCGCTGCCGCCGATGACGCCGTGATGGATCGGGTAAGGCACGATCTCGGCGCTGATGCGCGCCCCAGCGATGCCCTGTCCCGCCAGCCGGGCGGCGATCAGATCGGTCTTGGCGCTGCTGTCCAGCATCAGTTCGGCGCTGCTCAGCGCGCCGTCGGCATCGCCGTCGAATAATGCCAGCACCTCCGCCGCATAGGCGCCGCCGTCGAGGTACGCCGCGCGCACCGCCTCGAGTTCGACCGGCTGAGCGTCGTCCCCGGCGACCCAGTAGCTCACCGTCACCAGGTTGTAGGGCGAAAGTGCGCTGCTGCCATCGGCGTCCACGTCTTGCAGCAGGGTCGGCTGGTAGCCGGTGATCAGCGCCGCCGCCGGGCTGTCTGGCGGGGAAGCGATGCCGCCGTCGATTCCTCGGCAGGTATCGACCGGCGCGCCGTCCGCCGTCAGGACCGTCCAGTCGCGCGACGCCAGCGCCGGGGCGTAGAGCTGCGGCACGTGGCAGCTTTCACACGCCAGCGCCGAGGTGTGCCGTTCCAGATAGGGCAGCCAGCCGTGCGAAACGCTCGCGTCGTGGCAGTTGGTGCAGCTGGGCGATCCGTCGCTGCCGTTGGCGAACTGGTGCGACGGGCGCTCCAGATATTCGCCGAAATCCAGCCGGCGCGGGTCGAAGGTCAGGTGTTCCAGGTCGCCGGAAGGCGTGCTGGTGGTATAGACCGGGTTGTTGACCGAATAGTGACAGTCCACGCAGGTGAGGACGCGCTCGGCGTGGATGTCCCAGGGGCGCGCCAGCGTATCGCGGTCAGCGACGTTCGCGCCGCTGCTGCTGATGCGCTGCGGCGAGACGACCTGCCCGGTGGTGAACGTCCGGGCCTGGCTGTCGTCGCAGACCGAAAGCGCCAGCGGCGTCTGTGTCTGCATGTGGACCTGCCCGTGACAGCTTCCGCAGGCGTCGCTGCGCGGGTCCTGGATGTTCACGTATTCCGGCTTCAGGCTGCCGTCGGCGGCGAAGGCGTCGGGGTTGTAGGCGTAACCGGACTCGGTGGCGACGACGATGCCGGCGGCTGCCGGTTCTGCGAACGCTGCCGCCTCGGCGGTCGCCTCCGGGGACACCGCGCCCTCTTCGCCGTCTTCAGCCGCGACCAGCGCCGCGACCGGTTCGACGATCAGCGTTGCGGTGTTCGCCCAGGCGATCTCGCCCGCCGCCAGGGCTTCCAGACGGGCGGCGTTGTTGGCGTCGCCGCTGTGGCACAGGAAGCAGTTGATCTCGTCGCCCTGCCGGGCGCGCCGTCCATAAGTCAGCGGGTCCCAGGCGGCGGCTTCGGCGCTCCACAGCGCGGCGTGCATGTCGTGTTCGGTGATGAATGCCGAGTCGTGGCAGCTTCCGCAGGTCTTCAGCGTCGAGATCGGCGCGCCGATCTCGACGACGTTCCCGCCTTCGGCGTCGAGCAGCGGGAAGGTCGGGTGCAGGGGCGATTCCTGCGCCTGCGCGCCGGCTGGAGCCAAAAGCAGGACGGCGGCGAGGATGAAGGCGACAGCGCTCAGCGTCAGCAGCCATGCGCCGTAGGGACGCGCTCCTGCGCGTCCGGCGAACGATCCTTTGCTCAGGCTCATGATCCGCCCTCCGCATCGATCGGCGTCGCCGCCTGGGCGATCGGCGCCGAGTCGTCGGCGATGACCTGCGGCAGGTCGCGCCCACCCCATTCCAGCGGATCGCCGGGATAGCCGAGCGCCCGCCAGTCCATGCGGCTGTTCTCGCCGTGACAGTCGGTGCAGGTCAGCGCCCGCTCCGCCGGCACGACCATGTGCGACTGCACCCAGTACATGCGGGTCGCGGCGAAATCATACTGCCCACTGTAGGGGATGCCGGCGGCTTCAGCGCCGCGCTGCAGGGCGGAATCCCAGTCGAAGGTCGTCCAGTAGCCCAGCTCGCCAACGGTGTTGGGCTGAAGCAGGATGTTGAAGACCGTGTCGTAGGGCTGCTGAGCGTCGTGTATCTTGAAGGGGTAGATCAGCGATCCGGCGTCGTCGATGCCGCCCTGGATCGGGTTCAGCACGGTGACCGCCGCCGGGTCCATCGCATCGCCCAGCAGGTAGCGATCCACCTGACCATTGAACCAGGCGTAGCTGGGCACGACATCGCCTTCGTAGAGGAACTCGCCCTTGATCTTCAGGTACTCGTGCGGGTCCTCTTCGCGGTCCTGCCCCGCCTGCGACCAGTCCCAGGAGACCTTGGTCTCGTAGCGGGTGGCGGTCGTCGGGATGTGACAGGTCTGGCAGGCGACGGTGTCGGTATGGGCGTTGATGCGCGCGTCGGCGTGCAGCGTCGGCTCGTGACAGTCGGTGCAGGCGATCTGACGATCCTCGCTGGCGCTGGAGGTGGTCGAACGCCCGCCGATGACGTGATCCTCCGTCTGGTGGCAGTCCACGCACAGGAAGTCGTAGCGCCCCATGTGTACGTCCACGCTCTCCGCCGGGTAGTACAGGCTCTCGTCCAGATCGCCGTGTTTGACGGCGTTGCCGCCGCCGCCGTTGAAGTGGCAGCCGCCGCAGTTCAGTCGGGTCGGCGTGCCGACGCTCTGCGCCGCCGACAGCAGATCGACCCCTTCGGCGGGCTGCCCGCTGGTCCCTTTGACGTAGCCGCCGCTCTGATCATGACAGACCAGACAGTCCACATTTTCGGAGTCCGTGAAATCGTAGCCGGCATCGGACCAACCGTAGCCGGCATGACAGCGGGTGCAGCCCGTCCAGTTGGATTGAACGCCGATGCAGAAATTGTTGATCAGGTTCGCCTTGCCGATCTGCACCGGTTCGTCGCGCCCTTCCAGCAGGACCGGTTCGCTCAGCCAGGTGAAGTGCGAGGTATGCGAGACCTGCTCCGCCGCATTTTCGTGACACTCCAGGCAGGCGCGGGTGACATCGCTGCCGCTCTCGAAGGGTCCTTCGAGCAGCGTGCTGTGATCGGTCGCCGGGACGCGCTCCGGGACGTGATCCCAGGGGTCGGCTGCCGTCGGCGGCGGATCGAGAGTCAGCAGACCGACGGGGATGGCGATGACCCCCACCGTGATCAGTAGACCGATCAGCCACAAATAACGGAAATCTCTCATGATGTTGGACTCAGGCTTTCTAACTGCTGCGCCAGCATCTTGCGCAGGATGCCGCGCATTGACTCAATGATCACGACCAGTTCGGGGACCACCAGGCTGTAGACGACGGTCGTGCCGTCGCGCTGCGTCTCCACCAGCCCGCGCTGGCGCAGCACCGCCAGATGGCGTGAGACGGTGGACTGCGGGGCTTCCAGCAGTTCGGTCAGGGCGTTGACGCTGCGCGGACCCTGCGACAGGGCATACAGCAGTTGAATGCGCTTCGGGTCGCCGAGGGTCTGGCAGATGTTGTCGTGCAGCATCTGGAGTTCGTGAACGGGGATGAGAGTGGGCGTATCGCTCATGGGCTTATATCCGCTTATCCGAATATTCAAATTCTAGGACGCGGATAGATCAGCGGGGGAGGAAGGGTGACACAGAGGCTATGTGACAAATGTCACAAGGCGGAGTGATGTATCATCTTGCCGGGATGTCGTCCGATGTCACTGATTCAGCAGGGTCAGGAATTCCTCAACGGTTAGCCCCGCATCCCTGATAATGCGGCGCAAAGTTCCGAGTGCCAGTTCGTCATGGTTCGGCACTATGACTGAGCGGGCTGGAGAAGGGTGCTTGAGAATGATGTGACTGCCGGTCTGGCGGCGCACAACGAAGCCCGCCCGACTCAATGCTCGGAGGCAATCTTTGCCTGATATGCGCGGCAGCTTGCTCATACTGCGATAGATTCGAGGTAGACGGGGTAGTCTTCGGGGATGGATTCGCCGTCTTCAAGGGCGCAGTCGATCCACAGCTGAATCGCATCGGCAGTGTTCCGCAGCGCTTCCTCTCTGGTTTTTCCCTCGCTGCCACAACCAGGCAGACTCGGCACTTCGGTGATCCACATTCCATCTTCGTCTTGATAGATGATGACCTGGCGCACAGTTGGTTCTCCTCTACTCAACACAGAGTGTAATTCAGAAACCGCTGCCCCGCGCGAGGATATGCCTTCCTGGGCTATCCTCGCGCGGCACAGCACAGACGCCCCGACAAAAGGCAGTGTCAATCCACGTTCACGCCGCACCAGTCGGCGTCGCAGTAGATCGGATCGCTGATCGTGTCGAAGTCGGGCAGCGCTTCGAACTGTCCCTGAGTCAGCGGCGTCGTCGTCCAATCGACGTAGACCCGGAAGCCGTCGCCCTCGATCAGCGTCATGTTGGAGAATCCGACGGTGCTGCGCCCCAGCGGGTTGAAGCCTGCCCCTTGCGGCAGCACGCCGATCTTCTGGCGGGCGTCGCGGTCCAGGAAGGCGACCACGAACGCCGAATCGGCGAGGAACGGATACGCCGCGTTGGTATCGACGTTGAGCGTCCTGGCGCGCAGCGGTTGCAGGACGTTGCGCTCCACCCAGACGGCGGCGTCGATCTCGGCTTTCTGGCAGTAATCCGGCTGAGTCGGATCAACCGGGATGGTCAACCCGTCTTTTTCCAGCATGATCAGAATCGCCTGGGTCGCCCGCCCGCAGCGGTAGATCGGGCTGTCGCCCTGCCAGCCCGCCGGGCGGATGGTCGTCACGCCCATCACCGAATCGGCGACCAGTTCCAGGTCGTGGCGGATGTCGCGGGCGATGCCGATCGGCACGGTAGCGACGACGCCGAACCAGCCTTCAGGGCGTCCCTCGCCCAGGACGGTGCCGGCGAGCAGCTCCAGGTCGAGGCGAATCTGGATCGGCAGATCGGGGTTCGTCGGGTCGGAATCGCCGTTCCAGCCGAGCGGGCGCTGCGCCGTGCCGATCGCCTGGGTGGCGATGATCTCCAGGTCCGCCCGCGCCGCAAGCAGGATGGGCAAAGCGGCGGACTGCTCCAAACCGAGCGTGCCGGCTTCTTCGGCAGGCGGCGGCGCTGTCTCCGGCGTGGCGGTCGGGGCGTCCTGCGCCAGGATGGGGGTTGAAAGCGACAAGCCGATCAACAGCGCCGCCGCGAACAGTCGTCTTTTCACGGTCACCTCTCCTTACATGCGCGACATATGCCTTTCCATTATAGACGCGCTGCATAGACTGTGCCCGAAAGCACAGATGCGGCATACAATGACAGGTAGGACTTGTGAGCGCCAACACCTGAAGGGGGATGCCATGTCAGCGACGCCATCTGAGGAGAAGCCGACAACGCTCAATCGCAACGTGCTGCTGCAAGCCTGGGCGCTGCTTTCGGTCTACGATCAAACCGCTACCCGGCTGAAACGCCGCTTCGTTAACCAGCGCTACTGGGTGATCCTGCTGACTTTCGTCGCCACCGTCGCCTCGGTGGCTGCCGGGGTGGTCAGCGGTCTGGGGCTGATGTGGCTGACGGTTGCGCTCGCCCTGCTGAGCGTCGCCCTGCCGATCATCGGCTCGTACCTGATGAACGACATCATCAAGTTCACCGGCGGCACGACCTGGATCAAATATCGCTACATCGCCGAGACGATGCGCATGCACATCTACCTCTACCGCATGAAAGCGCCGCCCTACGACGCCGAACCGGTGCGCAAGCGCGACGATCTGCTGAGCGCCAACCTGCGCAAAGTGCGCGAAGAGATCGACCTCAACGAGGTGATCCCCTTCGACATCCGCCAGCCGAAAGAGACGGCGGAGATCGAAAAGGCGATCGCGACTGCCAACAAGTTCACGCCGGACGACAACGGGCTGGACGAGATCGCCCTGGGGCAGTATCTCAAATGGCGCGTACTCGATCAGCGCCAGTGGTATGAAGGACGGGTGCAGGACGATTTCAAACGCCTGAAGAACTCGTACCGCCAGGCGCAGGGCGCGCTGCTCGGCGGCGCGCTGATCAGCGCCCTCGCCGGCTTGATCGACGTTCAGGCGCTCTGGTTGGTGGCGATCACCAATGCTTTTTCGGTGGCGATGACCACCTCGGCGAACGTCAGCATGTTTGGCGCAACCTACAGCCTTTTTCAGGCGGCGGCGCTGCGCTTGAGCGATGAACTGATCGCCTGGCTGGCGCAGGAGGACAACCCGGAACTCGACGAACCGATGGCGCGCGCCGCCGCCGAAGCCGCTTTCTCCGCGCGCATCGAGGATGTCCTGCTGTGGGAGCGAAAATCGTGGTATGAGCTGGCGATTCAGGTGCAGACCACCAGCGATCAGACCATCCTCAGCAGCCTGGCGCGGCTGAACAAGGGAAGAGAGGAATAGGCGCGCCGACAGCAGCGGCAGCCGGAGTTGCACCAGCACGTGTCCTGTGCTTCTCCGGCTGCTGCACTTCAGGCGTGATCGAATTCAAGCTCGGCGCGCAGCGTCCGCGCGATGGTGCGCGCCCAGTCGCGGATTTCTTCCCAATCGCGGAAATCGCCCTGGGGCGCGTGAACCGCCTTGGCGACCAACCGCTCGGGGATGCTCAGGTTCGCCATGTTCAGCATGCCGACGAACACCTGATGGTCGCGCACGTTCAGGTCGCTCAGCGGCGCGATCAACCGCCCCGCTTCATCCATCGGCGCAGGACTGTCGCCCAGCGGTCCGCTGCTGAACGCCCAGATCGGCATGAGCGCCAGCGCCTCATGCTGTTTGAAGACGAACGTCCGCGCTTCCGGCAGCCAGCTTCCGGCGTAGATGGCGCTCCCTAACACGACGGCGTCGAAGCCGATGAGCGATTTCACTTCGTCGGCGAGCTTGACCTCCACGCTCAGGTGTTCGGCGGTCAGTTCTTCAGCGATTGCTTCGGCAATCCCGCGCGTCGCGCCGTACTTGCTCGCGACCGTCACCAGCACTTTGATCATGATCTGTCCTTCAGCGGCAGAATCGCTGTCAAACCGGGCGGATGACTTTCTGCCATGCGCCCAGTTACAAAACGGATTACATTGATCGTAACTCAGGAGGCGACGGCGGGTGACCGGCATTTTGCGCACAGCCGCCCGATCTGGACGAAGATCATGCGCAGCGGGTGACGTTCATCCGGCGGCGCGCTGCCTTCTGCCGGCGCGCCGCCGGGCGGGTCATGAAGGCAGCGCCCCCGGCAGCGGCGGAACCGGCGGCGGCGGCAGATCGTCATCCGGCTTCACCGGGCGAAAGAAGAGCGGCACGGCGTCGGGGGGAAATGGCGGAACCGCTTCCTGTGGAGTCGCACGCTGCGCCGGCGCTTCCGGCAGC
>JABWBO010000139.1 GCA_013360465.1 Anaerolineae bacterium
CCAGGGAAGGTGCCAGAGTGGACGAATGGGGCCGCCTGCTAAGCGGTTGTCGGGGGGTAACCCTCGACCGCAGGTTCGAATCCTGTCCTTCCCGCACGACAGGAAGCTATCCGAACAGTTTCCTGAGCCGAGACCGCTAGAATCTCTAGCGGTCTTTGCTTTCTTGCCCTTGCTGATCGCCTTCGCTCCACTGCGTACTTGGTCAGTGATGTCCTGCAAATACGCGAATGGCGCGCACAACTCCAAACGTATCTGTCCCGCCGGGTCAACGATGACCCTCTCAACCATATAACGCAGCAGTTCTTTCTGATCGCTACGTTCAAGGCGATTATACACGATACCCACTTGCGCGATAATTTTTAGCGCCGCGTCAAGATTCTCGATGTATACCTGCTGTTGTCCTTCCAACCCTTCCAAACTCAGACGAATACGCGCGCGGCGATCCTGCCATTCCTGCCACTGCATGTCCCACAGGTTCTCTGTCACTTTTCCCGCAGCGTAGAGACGCATCATCCGCACTTCTTCTTCGTCAATCGACTTCAGCGCAGCAAGCAGCCGCTCACGTTCGTCGGGGCGCAGATGCCCCATCTTCTCCGCAATGTCATCTGTATACGCCGCGCGAATCATCGGGATCAGGTCAGGGTCAACCTGTACACAGTGCAATGCATCTGCAATCTGCCCATCAATGCTGCTGCATAGAAAATTGATGTTGCTGCGTGCAATGCAGTAGTACTGCGTTCCACCTCCCACACGAGATGCATTGGAGGTGGAACAGGTCAGGCGAATCAAGCCTTGGCTGCCAGGAGCATCGAAGTAGAGCATTCCTTTGAGCAAGTAATCGTGACGCCGTTCACGCCCACGTTTCAGGTCGCGCTGCTCAAGAATTGCCAACCCGCGCTCGAATTCTTCGGTCGTGACGATCGGTTCCCAGTTCCCTTTGATGGTTTTGGGAGGCAGCTTGCCTGACTTGCTCGTCACCCACCCGGCATACGTCCAATTGTGGAATATTGCAGCCAGCGTACTGGTATTCGCAACCCGTTTACCGTTCTTCTTGACTTGAACAAATGGACGCCCGCTGCGATACCTGTGTCCTCTGGCGTGGAGGGTCTCACAAATCTGCTCCAACGTTAGCTCGTTCTCTAGCAGCAAATTCCACGCATAGCGCCAAAGTGCGGCACGTTCCGGGTCTTGCTCGATCCAGTGGTTATGCCGCCCTTGGAGCTTTTTGGCTTCTCCAAGTACCTTGTCTTCGACATTGCGATAACCATCGGGCGCAACCCCACAAAAACCACCGCTCTGACGCTTCGCCTGCAATCCTCCCTTGACACGAATTCCCAACAGCGTTGACTCGCGCCGCGCCAATGTGAAGGACAGTGCCACGATCACCCGATCATCAGGATCCATTGGATCGAGATCGGGCGAATTCGCGAAGCGCACCGCTACACCGAACTCGTGCAGCTCATCAATGGCACGGAGTGCCTCGGTATCGTTGCGTCCAAAGCGGTCAGCGCGTTCTACGATCACATACGAGAAGCGACCCGCCCGGGCATCTGCCAGCAACCGCTGATAGCCTTCCCGGTTCGGTGTTTTGCCCGTTAGCACATCGACGTATTCATCGATCACCGGCATGTCAGAGCGCTTCAGTACATTTTCCTCAATGGCAAACCGCTGACGCGCTCGTGACAGTTCGGGTTTCTGATTTTCATCACTGCTTGTGCGAAGGTACACCGCCCATCCCGGCTGGGGCGCAGCAGGTACATTCTTCTTTCGTTTGTCGTATGGCATGTCATGACCTCAATCATGTTGGGCTAAGCTGATCTCTAGTCTGACAATACCCGATTTCATGGTCGCCGCAGTTTTCGCAAGCATTTTCTTTCCCACGCGCCATCTCAGCTTCATTTCTTCGCTCACGGGAAATGATCTCAGCCACTTTGAACACGCGATTGACCATCGTTTCACTGTGCATAACTGGCAAGTCAGGCAATGTGCGGACTGAAGTCATACGGACACTCCTGACAGGGCAGCTTCAAGACCAGTTTCATCGGGTGTGTACAGCCATTCGCTCACGCCGCCGTCGCAGGTGCGGCGTCCCATACACCGGTGCTGATCCGCCGCGACCAACAGCAGCGAATGGGTTTCTGGCGGACAAACCGGGCAGCGCCACAGCGACGCATTCGGACTGGAGGCAAGCGGTTTGCCGAGGCGCTTTTCCGCACGTTCGCGCAAATCCACTGTCAAAGTTGGGATCATCTGCATTATTTCATCTCCTGCGGCACTTGAACACGTTCGAGGGCGCGTTCACGCTCGGTCAGTGCCTGCTTGACCAGCGTGTAGACAAGGTTGGCAAGCGGGCGGTCTTCTTCCTCCGCCCATATTTCCAATTTATCGTAGAGTGACTGCGGCAGCCGAATGGCAATCCGCGCCGTAAACGGTGTATCTCGATTCATGATTGGCGCTCCTGATGACTCAACGTGTCAACAGCTTACTGGAAAACGCCAAATTTAGGGCGGGAATTTGGGACATTTGTTCTGGAAAAAGTGGACATTGGCATGTCTCGTTTTGACATCGTGAGAATTTGTGACATGCAAATGGCACAGATTCCCATCGTTCTCCCTCAAACACAGAACTGCTTGCGCTTGGTAGGTAAGTTCTAACCGAAAAAATGCCAAGACATGACACACGTTCGTTGGATTTCTGTAATACAATGAGCATTCATGTTTAGCTCATGCGTTCTTATTCTGTCGGCTAACCGAAGGAAGCCATAGAGACAAGGAGAAACATAGTTCATGCGCCCCATCACAGTGGTAGTCGTCTCCACCAATGCATTGATTCGCAGTGGCATTCAGCAAGTGGTGACGAAATCGGACATTCCTATCGAAGTTGCTGCCGTTTGCGCAACGTTTCGCGAAGCGCACGAGTTCCTCGCGAAGCAGCGCGCCCATGTGGTCATCATTGATGACTCTCATCCCCGATCAACGAACCTTGCCCAAGAAGTGAAAAAACTGCGCGGGCGGCAGGCGAACCTCGCGGTGCTGATGATTGCACAGCGTCCAACCGCCACCTTGCTGCGGCTGCTGCGCGAACACGGCGTGCATGGGATGCTGCACAAGGATGATGATCTGGAGCGGGGACTCCTGAGCGCTATTCCGATGATCGCCGATGGCGGGCTCTCCGTATCACCCCGGATTTCGCGCCTGCTGGATGGGCAGCGGACGCTCCCCGATGAACTCCAACAGCGGGATATTGATGTCCTTCAGCTCACCGCCGACGGTTTTCAGGCAAAGGAGATTTCCTCTCATTTAGGGTTAGCAAGCAAGACGATCTATCGGACGCTGCAAATGCTGCGCGAGGCGTATCACGCGAACAGCAATGCCCAACTTATTGACATTGCGCATCAGAAGAAACTGCTGGATTTGGAAGACGAGGATGATCAGGCGTAAGTGTGGGAAATTGTGCCATGCGAATGTCCATTTTTGACCTCGAAATGTCACATTGTCTCACGCTCACAGCCCGACAATCTGATACGCTGAGACGTACTATTGTGAGGATGAGGCAAGACATGATCACCCAAATCTTGATTGGAGACGGCAGTAGTCTCGCTGTGGTCGGCGCGGAAACGCTGCTCAAGCAGCGCGCCGACACAGTTCTCACCAGCGCCGAGAATGGGGATGACCTCCTCCGACTCGCAGGTGTCAGCCAACCTGATGTTATTCTGCTGGGTGACCGTTTCGATCCGCTGTTCGAGACTATAGCATTGGTTGAGCGGCTGATTCAGGCGGCACCCGCGGGACGCATCATCGTGATGGGAAACACGACTGATGGCTTGATCATTCGCGACCTGTTCACGATGGGGATGTGCGGCTATCTGGCGTTGGGGGATGATCTCTCAACCTGTTTGCTTACAGCAGTCGATACAGTGCTGCGTGAACACCCCTATTTATCCCCGACAGCGAACGCTGAATACCTGATCGCCATGCAGAGCGCCAGCCGTGATTGGAAATTGGACGCGGAAGCCCGTGCGGTGCTGCGTTTATTGGCGCGCGGCTGCACCGTCCGCGAGATCGCCGCTCAGATGCGTCTCAAACGTCGCCGGGTGTACTGGGTTACTGAAAAGATGCGCTCCCGCTTTGGCGCGACCACCAACGAACACCTGATCAGCCGGGCCGCAGCCGAAGGGTTTATGCGTCTACCTGAATAGACCGGAATCTTCCCATCGCTGACCGGAATCTTCCTAACCCATAACCGGAATCGTCCAGTCGTTCGCTCACTCCGCTTTGTTACGCTGAAACCAGCGTAAATCGACTTGGAGTGACGACATGCGACGATTGGTGCTGCCCGTGCTGGCGGCGCTCTGCCTTGCGGCATGGGCTGCCGCCTTTTTCTTGATCCGCGCCCAACCGAGCGCGACTGACATTCAAATCCCCACGCTCATGGTGCTGCCGTCGCTCACGCCGACGGATACCCCAGCGCCAACCCTGACTCCGACGCTCACAGCCACATTCACTGCAACAGCGACCACTGTACCAACGGATACTTCCATGCCAACGCTGCTGCCAACGATGAGCGAACGTGTGTTGGAGATTGCGGTCGTTATGCCGGGAGTGTACGTTCCGCCAACACTCACGCCATTTCCGCCGGGGACGGTTCTGCTGCCCGCGCCGCCCAACCCGGTCGAACCACTTCCTGATGCGACCGACACCGCGCCGCCGTTTTTCGGCTGGTACAGCTTCGAGTCGGACTATCCGACGATCCGCTACTCGCCCCCGTGGACGCCACGCCTGTCACAGTTTGCCAGCCGGGGGCAGTATCACCGCACCGAAGGCGCGTATGACACCGCCAGTTTCATGTTTGAGGGCGAAGGGCTGCGGATTCGTTACGTCGCGGCGCAAAACATGGGCGTGTTCGATGTCGTCGTCGATGGCATCGTGCTGGACACGATTGATGCTTACGCGGACGAACTCCGCTTCCCAGTGACCCACATTTACTACGTTGGCAGTGGGACACATCGCCTCGAACTGCGCGGGATCGGGCAGAAGAACAACGCCAGCGAAGGTTACGTGATCGGGCTGGACACCATTCAGGTGTTTCGGGGTGACGCGCACACACTGATCTTCCCGCCGTCATCGATTACGAATACACCGACTCCTGAACCACAGCCCGCTGCGCGGATCGAACTGGTCGGCGCGCCGCCCACGCTTCAACCGACTGGAACCCCCATCCCGCCGCGCGTCCTCACCGCCGAGGTAGTCATCGCCTATGACGAGAACGGCAATCGCACCGTCGATCCGGCAGAAGGCGTTGCCGGAATTTCCGTGCGCGTGGTCGAGGTCAACACCAACCGCGTGATCGCCAGCGGCTTCACGGATGAACGCGGGTATGTGTCCTTTGAAGTGGTGACCGATGCGCCCGCGCAGATCGTCGTCCCATATTTCGGCAAGACGTGGGCGGTGCAGCGCGGCGGCAATAGTGCCGCGCCTGCCTACACACTCTTGCTCACGCCGGGCAACCAGCCGGGCTTGATCCCCTAGAGGTGACCATGAAGAAAACACTTATCCTCGTGCCAGTCTTTCTGGCACTGGCGGCGCTGGCATGTACCGGAACACTGACCGGGATCACCGGCGCGCCGGTGTACGTTTGCCCGACACCCATTGTCCTCACACCGACACCGCTGCCGACGTTCGTGCCGATTCCCGGCTACCCGACGCTCGTCCCGTTTCCGACCGCGCTGCCGCCACCGACCGTCACGCCGTATGCCATCCGCCCACCCGCGGCGTTCTATCGCGGCGATGCCGTATTCACGCGCAGTCCGCAGTCGGCGCGCTTTCGGCTGGTGAACGTGGCGGTGATCAATACCCCTGCCGGACGCACCGTTGCCATCTGGGAACTGGAAATCAAGAACCTGAGCGGGAGCGGGTATGACGTGTTTCCCGCCTATCAGAGCTACGTGAGCCAGTTGGTGGGCGGCGCGACCGGAGTCTGGGGCGCTTCGTCTAACGCGGCAGTCGATGCCGGACTGACGGTGACGTATGAAACGATCAGCCTCGCGCCGTCCGAGACCCGCAGCTTCACGCTGGCGGGCTTCATCCCGTATGGCGCAGCGCCGGATCGCATCACCTTCATGCTCGACCCGACCACGCGACCCACGCCGCCGCCGCGTCTGCCAGGGAGCAACGCGCTCGTCTGGCGTATGGAAACGAACTCGTACTGCAGCGCCGCGATTGCTGATCCGCCAAGCGGCGTGCTGCCGCCTCCGTAGAGAAAGGAAGGAAGAACGAATGCCAATCGTCGATGATGTGCTGAACGGGCTGCAAATCCAGATCGATACCCTGTGGTACAACCTGCTCTTTTCACTGGCGGGGATGGGCTGGAGCTTGCAGCGTGCTTTCCTGATGATGGGTTACACCATCGAACTGATGAATCAATGGCTGGTGGATAATGCCTTTACGCCGCTGATCGCCCAGACGAATGCCAGCCTGCAAGTCGCGGTGAGCCTGTCGTTCGTGGTCGCACTGCTGGTGCTGGGGATCACCTATTTGCTCGCTGCTTTTGCCCGGATGCGCGTGGTCGAGCCGAAAAGCGCCATCGCCTGGTATCTGGCGGGCGCACTGTTATTCTCGTTGGGTCCGAGTCTGTATCAGGGCATGAGCGATTTCCGGCGCACGCTGTCAGGTGCGTTCTACGCCAGCAGCCTGAGTGGACTGTCTGCGGCGACCGGGAGCGCGTTTACGTCGCTCTCCAGCGTCAGCAGCAGCGACATGGGCATTCTGAATTTGTGTGACAACTTCGGCTCATACATGCCCGTCTGGAATTACACGATTGACGGGTTGGATGTGGCGCTGGCGTATTTGCGGGCGGACGGGATCGACCTAATGGGCTATCCGTCCACACCGCGTGATCCGTACTGCCAACCGCACACGCCCGATCCAGCAACCGGCTTGTGGACGGCGGGCAGTGTGCCGTGGGAGTGGCGGCGACCGGGATCGTTCTTCGCCAATGACCGCGATCCGGTCTTCTTCTCACTGATGACCCCGCTCGAACGCGCCGACTCGATTGCTATGGCATCGGCGGCACAGGGGCGACTGCTCACCGCGTGGCCGCTGATCCTGTTCGGCGTGACCGAGCAGCTCGTCTACCTGCTACTCACCATTGCGCAGGGGCTGACCTTCATCTCCTTCGGTGTGGCGATCCTGTTCGCTTTCTTCAAGAAAACGGAAGTGATTGCCCGCTCGATCATCGACCTGTGGATCGAACTGATCATCCAGACGGTCGTGATCGCGTTGATTCAATCGCTCGTTGTGACGTTCTTTCTCGCGGGAACGGCAAGTGGCAACGGGATCGTCGTCCTCGGCGTGGGCTTGATCTGCCTGATCTTCATGGTGATCGTGCTGTTCAGCGGTGTGAAAGCGGTCTGGAATTCGTTCAACCGGCTGTTCACCGCGTTCGGGCAAGCGACCGGCGGCGCGGTCATCAGCCCCGGCGCGGCGACTGTGATGACGGCAGCAGGAGCGGTGGGCGCAGTGGGGATTGCAGCCGGGGCAGGTGCACTCGTTTCATCGGTGGCGGGGAGCGCAGTCAGCGTCGGTTCGAACACATTGGCAGGCATGACCGCGCTGCAAAGTGGGGCGACCCCGGCACAGGCGGCAGGTTTAACCTTTGGCGGCGTGCAGCCATTGGCAGAAGCAGCGCGGGCGATCACCCGCCTTCCAACGCTGCGCAACACCGCGCTCGGCGACACGGCGGAGCAGTTCATGGAAGGGGCAACCGTGCGCCGGGTTGCCCGCGATGTCCCCGTCTATGGACGCACGCTCGGACCCATGCTCGGCGCGCAGCTTCTTACCGATTATGACCCAGAAAAGGCGGCGTATGACAAGCAGGGACGGCTGATCGGGCGACCGATGCTCGTCCCGGCGGTCGGCGAAGGCTTGGAAGCGGTTACCTATCCGCGCGGCAAGCGTCCGCCGCAGCGCCATGAACTGGATGTCGAATTCGATTGGTTCGAGGATGATGACGGCGAACTGTACCCCGGTTTCACACCCGTCAAACGCAAGCGCATGGGGACGTTTACGCCTGTTTCGCCCACGCCAACCGAGGCTTCTGCTGACGAAGAACTCGCCCGCGAGCGCGAGATCTACGCTGATGACATGCGCGGCGAAGAGATGGAACAGCATCTCTCGGAAGTCACGCAGTCGGCAGCGGGGAAAGGCGGCGGTAAGTCGGACGGGGAGCGCAGTGAAGGGGCTGCCGGACGGTTAGAACGGAGTGCCGAAGCCCTCGAACGGGCTGCCGGGACACTCGTAGGGAGTTTACGTGTTGCAGGAACAACGGATGTCACGAGCGTGATGGGCGATGTGATGCGCCTGCTCGGCGGTCACGGCACCCATGGTGTCGATCATCTCACGGTCGGCGGCTTGATGGCACAAGCGGTTGGAGTCACACCGCTCAATGACGGTCGTCCGCCCGTGCGCGACGATCTCGCCCGTTTCGGCATGTTCATCGACGGCGCGGCGCGCTTGGGCTTGTCTCCCGAACAAACCGAGCAGGTTGGGCGCGAAGTCAAGGAAACGCCGGATCGACGGCTGACGGAAACGACGCGCAATGAACTGATCGACGGCGCAATCACGGCGGGGCGCTCACGCGATGAGGCGGAACGGGAAGTCAACCGACTCGAAATCGCCGCGCGGCTACTCCCCAACGACATGACCGCTTACGGCTCGATGCCTGTACCGTCCATCACCGTCGCGCCGGAGGTCAAGGTCGAACCGCTCATCACCGTCGAAGCAAGTGGCGACGGAGAAGACTCGGACAGTGAGTATGATGACGCGATGCGTTCGAGCGCATCCATGAGCGGCAGCAGCGCGGTTTTGGGAGGAACAGAATGAGCGACAGGTTGCGCTACCATACCCTGCAAGACCTGCGGGCGCTCTCGCTCGATGAGCTGCGCGCCCTGTGGGAACTGGTGCCGACCGACCGCCAGCGCGCCTACCGCGCCGCGTATGACCGTGAAATCAAGACGGCGGGCGCAGAAGGCTCGGACGCCAAAGAACGCAAGATTGCGCTCGCCTTGCTCAAGCGCTATCACGAGGCGGCGCTCGTCCCGGTCGGACTGCGCTGGGCGCGTGCGCCGAAGCGGGTACAGGAGGCAGCGCAGCGCGGTGAAGGGTTTGACGCACCGGAAGCTGAAACGACGACGAAAACGGGTAGACCCTCAGGCAAAGTCATCGCGGTGCTAGGCGCACTTATGCTCCTCATGCTGGCATTCCTCCTGCTGCGCGGTGGGGATGGAACGAGCGGTGTGGCAGAAACCACCGCCGAAGTCGATGTGACTGCTACACTTCCGCCGGGGATCACACCCACACCGCTCGCGCTCGAAGCGCAGGATGAGGTAATCGAAGGTGGGGATACCAGCCGCGCGCCGTTCTACCCGATCAACCTGCAAATCAGCGTGCCTGATCAGACCGTGCCGCGTGTGTGGGTGGTGCAGCGACGGGTGGTGCGTGCGTCGGAATGGAACTTCGATCCGAACCCGGATACCGCCTCGTTCTTGAATGGCATGAGCGTTCGTCCAGTAATCGGTATCCCGTGGTCAGAGGACAACGCGGCGTGGTTCGCGCAAATCAACACGGGGGCGGAATTTCGCTTGCAGATGAACACGGGCGCGATTCTCACGTTTGTCTTTGAGGATAAACGCCAGGTGCGGCGCAGCGATACCGGCATCTTCCGCCAGGTCAATCCCGGCTTGGTCTTGCTCCTGCTCGGCGAGACCGATGAGGAAGGTTTACCGACCGGCACGCGCACGCTGGTCACAGCAGTCTATCCCGTTGAACAGGAATTGGGGCGCGCCGGAGAACTCATCGGCGTGCTGGCACAGCCTGTCGTTGCGGTCACACCAACGCCGCTGCCGACCGCCACGCCGACGCCGATTCCGTTCATCGGCTTGGATGTGCAGATCATCAGCGTGACGACGAGCGCAGGGCAGGTCACGACGCGACTGCGGTTGTACAACGGCGGGAATACAGTGCTGCCGATCACGCCGGAAAATGTGTGGCTGGCGCTCGGCTATGTCGAGAATCCGCCGGGA
>JABWBO010000248.1 GCA_013360465.1 Anaerolineae bacterium
AAGGCGCGGCGGCGTTCGGCGTGACGCCGGAGGTCTGGCGCGAGGCGGCGCGCGAGCAGGTGGACGACGGCGATACGCGGCGCGGCTTGGGCTGGGCGCTGCGGGCGCGAAGCGATTCGATGGCGGGCGATCTGATGAGCATGAATGCTTTCGGACATTCCGGCTTCACCGGGACCTCGCTGTGGATCGACCCGGAACGGCAGATCGTCGCCGCGCTGCTGACCAACCGCGTCTATCCGGGGCGCTGGCACGCAGGCGCGCACGGCGGCATACACGGATTTCGACGGGCGGCGCACGACGCCATCGTGAGCGCCCTTGAGGAGAGGACGGGACAATAAAATGCTGCGAGTCATCGGGCTGATTTCCGGGACCTCGGCGGACGGGATCGACGCCGCGCTGTGCGAGATCGACGGCGCGCCGCCCCGGCTGACGGCGCGGATCGTGCGCGCCGAGACGCTGCCCTACCCGCCGGTGCTGCGCGACCGCGTGCTGATCGCCATGCAGCCGGGCAAGGCGGGCGCGGACGCGCTGTGCAAGTTGAATTTCGAAGTCGGCACAGCGTTTGCCGCTGCGGCTCAGACGATTGCGGCGGGCGAGGCGGTCGATCTGGTCGGGTCGCACGGGCAGACCGTGTGGCATCAGGTGGAGCCGGACGGACGGGTCAGCGCGACGCTGCAAATCGGCGAAGGGAGCGTGATCGCCGAGGCGCTGGGCGTGACGGTGATCAGCAATCTGCGGGCGCGCGATGTCGCCGCCGGCGGGCAGGGCGCGCCGCTGGTCAGCTATCTGGACTGGCTGCTGCTGCGCCATGATCATCTGTGGCGGGCGGTGCAGAACATCGGCGGCATCGGCAACGTCACCTTTCTGCCGCCGCTGAGCGACTCCGCCGCGCGTCTGGTCGCCTTCGACACCGGTCCCGGCAACGCCCTGATCGATTCGGCGATGGCGCTGCTCAGCGGCGGGGCGCAGCACTTCGACCGCGACGGCGCGCTGGGCGCGCTGGGGACGCCGGACGATGCCTGGCTGGCGGCGCTGCTGGCGCACCCCTATTACGCCATGCAGCCGCCGAAGACCACCGGGCGCGAGCTGTTCGGGACGGGCTACGCCGCCGGGCTGATCGAAGCCGGGCGGGCGCGCGGACTGAACGACGCCGACCTGATTGCCAGCATCACGGCGCTGACGGCGCGCAGCATCGCTGCCGCCTACCGCGACTTCGCGCCCGCGCCCATCGGTGAGATCGTCATCGGCGGCGGCGGGCGGCACAACCCGACGCTGATCGGCATGATTCGCGCGGCGGTCGGCGCGCCGGTCCGCTTCAGCGACGATCTGGGCATCGACTCCGACAGCAAAGAGGCGCTCCTCTTCGCTCTTCTGGCGTACGAAAGCTGGCATGACCGCATCGGCACGCTGCCGGAACAGACCGGCGCGCGGCACGGCTCGGTGCTGGGGCAGATCACCCCCGGCGCGAACCATCTCGATCTGCTGCGGCGGACGCACTGCCGATGATCCTGTTGGGCATCGACGGCGGCGGCAGCAATCTGCGCGTGGCGGCGGTCGATGACGCGCTGCGCGTGCTGGTGCAGACGGCGCGCGGCGCGGCGAATCCGAGCGGGATCGGGCGGGAAGCGGCGGCGGCGCTGATTCAGGAGGCGATCGGCGAAGTCGTCGCGCAGGTCGGCAGCCCCGACGCCGTCGGTATCGGCGTGGCAGGGGCGTC
>JABWBO010000140.1 GCA_013360465.1 Anaerolineae bacterium
GCGCTGCCCACCACCGCGCCCTTCGCGCTCTCCCACGCGCGCTCGGCCTCGCGATCGACCGCCACGATGCCCTCGAGGCGTTGCCAGCGGTCGTCGACCGCGAACTGGGGAATGTCGAAGCGCCCGCGGGCCTTGCCGAGCTCGGGGTAGTTCACCCAGGTGACCAGGCCCTGTGCCGCCAGCGCGCTGGCGCGCTGGTGATCAACCCGGCGCAGCCATTCCAGATAGCGCGCTTCCGGTGCAGCCTGCCGTGCCTTGCGCGCCAGCCGCCGCAGCGGTTCGAAAGGCAGGCGCTCAAACAGCGGGTTCAGCACGGCGCGGCGCAGCAGCCCTGGCAGGCGGAGATAACGGCTGAGCATCTGCTCGGCGCGGTAGTGGTTATACCCCAGGAAGGTCTCGTCACTGCCCTCACCGCTCAGCAGCACCGGCACGCCATGCGCCCGCGCCAGCGCCGCGACGAACACCGTCTGCACCACCGTCGGCATGGAGATCGGCTCATCCAGGCTGGCGATCAGATGCGGCAGCGCCCAGGCGATGCGCTCATCGTTGGGCAGAGTGATCACGCAGTGATCGGTGCCGAAGGTGCGGGCAGCCTCGGCGGCGTAGCGCACATCGACGTTGAATTTGCGATCGGCAGGGCTGTTTGGCTCGGCGGCGAAACCGACTGTGAAGGTACGCACCGGGTACGGGCTGAACTGCCGCATCAAGCCGACCACCGCCGAGGAATCAATGCCGCCGCTCAGGAACGCCCCGACCGGCACGTCGCTCATCATCTGACGTTCGACCGCGCCGGTGATCGTCCGGCGCACTTCGCGCACGGCGTCGGCATAGGCGGGCGGGTTGTCGGTGATATAGCCCGGATTCCAGAAGCGGGCACGGGTTATGCCGCCGCCGTCGATGGCAATCACTTCGCCGGGGGCGAGCTTGAAAATGCCGTCGAAGAGCGTATTCGGCGGGGCGACGAAGCCAAGAACCGTATATTCCGCCAGGACCGCGCGGTTGACGGCGCGGCGCACGCCGCCGTGTTCGAAGATCGCTTTGACTTCAGAGGCGAAGAGGATCTCGCCGTCCGCCAGCGGCGCGAAGTAGAGCGGTTTTTCGCCCATGCGGTCGCGCGCCAGGATCAGCCGTTCCGCCGGCGCATCCCAGATGCCGATGGCGAACATCCCCTGAAGCCGCTCGAAGACCAGCATACCCCAGGATTCGTAGCCGTGAACGATCACCTCGGTGTCGGTGTGGGTGGCGAAGCTGTGCCCCGCCCGCTCCAGTTCGATGCGCAGCGCCCGGTGATTGTAGATTTCGCCGTTGAAGACGACGACCGTCCGGCAGTCCTCGCTGAACAGAGGTCCGGCGGGCGCCGAAAGATCGATGATCGCCAGCCGCCCCGCGCCAAACGCCAGGGTCGGCGCGGCGTGGATGCCATAGCCATCGGGTCCGCGATGCGCCAGGCGCTTCGCCATCCGCTCGACCAGCGCCGGATCAGCGCCTTTCGGGTTGAACTGACCGAAGATACCGCACACCGCCGGGTCCCCCCTCCAGGTCATGCGCATTGTGCAGGGCAAAAACGAAAGCGGCGGCAAACAAACCGGGCAGCAGATCTTTGAGGATCGCCGTGCCTTCGTACGGGATCTCGCGCGCCACCGCGAAACCCAAACGGCGCGCCCACCAGTGAAAATCGGCGCGCGTCCAGTAGCGCAGATGCTCGCCGGGGGTGACCACCCACTGCAATGGAAAGCGCCCCAACAGCAGGCGCAGACGATGCTGATGAAAGCCGGTGTTGGGAATCGAAACAATGATGCCCTTTTTGGCGAGCGGTTTCAAGCTGATCAGCAGGCTCTCCGGGTCGGGCAGGTGTTCGATGATCTCCGACAGGATCACCCAGTCGAAAACTACGCCGGGGAAAGACTCCGCCAGCACCTCGCCGACCGGGCGATTCACGTCGCCCAGCTCGACATTCAGCCCGCGCGCTTTGCAGAAGGCGACCGCCTTGGGAGAAATGTCCAGCCCGTAGCCGGCGATGCCGCGCCGCTGGATGATGAATTCCAGCAGCGCCCCATCGCCGACGCCCAGGTCGAGGACTCGGTCGCCCGGCTCGACGAGCGCGGCAAAGACCTCGCTGCGGCGTCGGCGCCAGGGGGAGAGTTCGCCCATCCCCTGCTCGGCTTTGGCGTCCCAGTACACATCATAATCGACCACCCCGACGCGCGCCGTATCGGGATAGGCGAAGAGGCGGCGCACCCCGCGATAGCGGTTCGCCAGCCACAGGTAAACCGGCGCTGCCGGCGATTCACGGAGTTGACGTTTCAGGTCGGGCATGTTGAGAGCCTCCAGAAGTGGAAAGCGCCAGGCGGCGCAGCGGCGGCAGCGCCACCCGCGCCGTCAGAATTGCCTGGATGGCAAAAAGGCAGTCGATGAGCAGTGCGCCGCCCAACGCCGCCGTCTGCGTCGCGGCATCGCCGGGCGCGGAACCGGCGACCAGCGCCAGCAGCACGCCGCCGGGCAGCAGAACGATCAGCAGCGCCCCCAGCTTGGCGAAGATCGCCCCGCGCATCAGAAAGAGCGCCCGGTACAGCGGACCGAACACGCCGGCGACCGCGCTGATCGCCCCGAACGGCGTCAGCGCGATCAGCGCCGGAATGGCGGCGATCCACTCGTCGCCCAGGAGCGGCGGGATGGCGACAGGCGCTGCCAGCGCCAGCGCGGCGTAGACGACGCTCCCGCCGACCGCCAGCGAGATCAGCGCGCCGCGCATCCCCCGCCACAGCGCAGTGTAATCCTTGCGACCAATCGCCTGCGGCACCACCGCCTTGAGGTTCTCGAAGATTGCCGACGTCAGGATGCCGACGTTGAGGACGCCGGTCATCGCCAGGTTGAGATAGCCAACGGCGCGCTCGCCGCCTACCACGCCGACGATCTGCACCGGAATCTGGATGAACACATCGGCGAGGTTCTTGTCGATGGCGTTGGCGAAGCCATAGCGCCAGTACCCCGGTCGCGAAACTGACGGCAGGCGGCGCAGCACGTCGGCGATGGCGGGCAGGACGAAATCGCCGCGCTGCCGCACTACCGCGTACACGCCCATCGCCATGCCCAGCGTCAGAATGCTGTAGATCAGGCGGGCGGCGGTCAGCGCCTCCGGGCGGGGGTCGATCAGCGCCGCGATGATGGCGGCAGCCGACAGTACCAGTTGATTGACCATCCCCAGCACGGCAACGACGATCATCGATCGGCGGGCTTGCAGCGCGGTGATGATCAGGGCGTAGACGCGGTCCACCGCCGCCGCCACCGCCAGCCAGACCGCCAGATCGCCGATCTGCGGGCTGCCGTGCATCCAGTCCGCCGCCGGTTGTCCGACGAGGGCGATCAGCAGGATCAACGCCAGGTCGATGAGCAGGAGCGTGCGCAGGTGAAAGGCGCACAGATCGCGCGCCTCATCGGCGTCATTCGCGCCGACAGCCGTCCCCAGCAGCGACGCGGTGCTGCTGCCCAAGCCCGAAAGATCGAGCAGATGCCACAGCGCCAGAAACGAGACCGCCAGACCGAAGACGCCGTAGCGTTCCGGACCAAGCAGCCGCCAGACGACGAACGACGAGATGAAGCTGAGGAGGGTCGCGCCGAGCTTGCCCGCTTGCAGCGCCATCGTGTCGCGCACGAAGCGGCGCCCCAGCAGCAGCCGCAGCCGTTCGATCATCGGCGCAGCGCCTCATGATAGACCTTGATCAGCGCCGCCGCCGCCCGATTCCAGGTGTGCGCCGCCGCGAACGCCCGTCCGGCAGCGCCCATACGCGCCGCCGCCGCCGGGTCGTTCAGCAGACGAAGGAGGGCGTCCGCCAGATCGCGCTGCAGATCGGTCTGCGAGACCAGCAGCCCGGTTTCTCCTTCGACAACGGCGTCTTCCGCGCCGCAGTCGCGCGAGCCGATCACCGGCAGCCCGGCGGCGCTGGCTTCCAGGAGCGCCAGACCAAACCCTTCGAACTTCCAGCCGATATTGACCGAGGGCAGCGCGAAGATATCGGCATGGGCGTAAGCCTTCAGCAGCGCATCATCGGAGATACGCCCGGCAAATTCGACGACGCCGCCCAGGTTCAGATCGTCGGCAGCCCGGCGCACCTGATCGGCATAATCCGGTTCGGCGTCGAGCGCGCCGACGATGTAGAAGCGCACGCCGGGGACTCGTTCGCGCACCTTCGCCGCCGCCCGCACCAGTTCCAGCACGCCCTTACGCGCCTTGACCGCCCCCACGAAGAGTACCGTCGGCGTGGACCCGCCGCCAACGTGATACACCTGGCTGAACGTCTCGGCATCCACGCCGTTGCCGATCACCCGCGTTGAGACTGGCGAAAGCGTCGCCTGCGCCACTTTTTCGGTGTAGCGGCTGACGCAGATCAGCGCGGCACGCTGAAACGCCGCCGCATACACCCAACTGGCGGGGGGCTGGCGCATACGGTTGGCACGCACGTAGCTGCCGTGCGCTGTGACGAAAACCGGTCGCCCGCCGGGAACACGCACTGCCAGGGGGGCGTATGGTTCGACCATCGCATGAATCAGGTCGCAGTCCTGAAACAGCGCGCGCACGCGCGGCAGCACGGCGAACTGGCGCGGCAGCATCCCCCGATCCATCGGATTGAGCGCCGGCAGGATCGGGTGGATTTCCACGCCGGGCAGCGGCGGGCTGTTGCGCGCCGTGATCATGGTCATCTTCACGCCGGCGCGGCGCAGGGCGTTCGCCATTTCCAGGCTGTAGCGCGCCCAACCGTGCTGAAGGTCAAGGTCGGCGGTGAGCAGCCCGACGTGCAGCGATTCGGCGGTCATAGCGAGTCCTCCAGGTGAGCGTCGCCGATAGCAGAGAGGATCATGCGGGCACGCGCCTCCCAGGTGTAGGCGCGCATCACCCGCGCCTTCGCCTCCGCCGCCAGGCTGGAACGCAGCGTCGGGTCATCACGCAGCCGCCGCAGCGCCTCCGCCCAGGCGGTTACGTCCTGCGGCGGCAGCAGCACGGCGGCGCGCTCGTCGATAACCTCGCGCAGCGCGGGCAGGTCCGACGCCAGGATAGGACGCCCCGCCGCCATGTATTCAAACAGCTTCATCGGCGACGAATGATAGGCGAACCAGTCGCCGGCAGGAGACGGAATCGCCAGCGCGTCGCAGGCGTACAGGCAGCGAGGCACGTCGTCAGGCGCGACCTGCCCGGCGTACTCGAACTCCGCCGCTGAACGACCGAGCGCCGACCACTGAACCCGGAACGATTCAGCGGCTTCGGCGGGTCCACCGACCAGCAGCACCGTGACGCCCTCGATGCGGGCGGCGGCGGCGATCAGCACACCGACGCCTTTGTCGAGCGCGAGCGTTTGAAAGCGTCCGACGTAGCCCACCACGAACGCCGTCGGCGCATAACCGAGCGCCGCCCGCGCTTCGGCGACGGTCTGCGGCGCGGCGAAGCGGGCAGCCCGGATGCCGTCATGGGCGGGATGCGTGCGATCCGCCGGCGCGCCGCGCTCGATCAGCGACTCAGCGAGGTGGCGGGTGGTGGTGAAGACCGTCCCAACCCGGCGCAGCACCCTCTGTTCGATCCAGCGTCCCGCCCGCCCCTGCGCCAGCAGATGCGCCTCGTAAACCAGGCGGCGGCGGGGCTTGAACAGGCTGAGGCACAGCAGGATCAAGGGGTCGCGGCTGTAGTACACATCGGCGCGAGCGAACAGCACGCCGAGACACGCCGCCACCGCAAAAGTAGCGAGCTGTACGGCGAAGACGAGTTTTGACAGCGCATCCGCCCGCCCCGGCACGAGCGGCAGGAGGTCCAGGCACGGCAGGCGGCGAATCTGAAAAGTGCGGGCGACGCCGTAATGCGTCCAGGGGTCGGCGGCGCGGCGCAGTTCGGCGGTCTGGAAGCGGCGAGCCACCCACAACCGAACTTCCGCCCCGGCAGCAGCGAACGCCTCGCAGTTCTGGACGATCTGGAGTCCGTGCGCCCGCTCGGTCGGCAGGCGAATGTTGGCGATGTACAGCAGTCTCACGTCCCTGCCCCTCTGGGAGTCACGGCGCGCTGATCGGCGGTCACTTCTGGCGGATCGCCTCACGGTAGAGCGCTTCGTAGCGGTCGGCGACCACCGCCCAATTATACCCATCAACGATCACCTGCCGACCGCGCGCACTCAGCCGGGCGCGCAGCGCTTCATCGCGCAGCGTCCGCACCACCGCCGCCGCGAAGATCTCAGGCTGGGCATCCGCCATCACCGCCGAGTCGCCATCGATGACGGCGATTCCATCGAGGCTGAGCGGCGTGGCGACGATTGGGCAGCCCATCGCCAGCGCTTCCAGCACCTTGTTCTTGATCCCTGCGCCCACCCGCAGCGGGCAGACGAACAGCGCCGAATCGCCCAGTGGGACGCGCATATCCGGGATGTCGCCGCTGACGATCACGTCTTCATCCGCCATTTCCAGCAGCTCTTGCGGCGGGTTTGCCCCCGCCAGCCGCAGGACGGCGTTCGGGATCGCCGCCTGAACGCGCGGCAGAATCTCCTCGATCAGGAAAAACGCCGCATCGAGGTTGGGCGGATAGGCGAAGTTGCCCGTGAACAGGAGCGTATTCGCCGTGCGGGGCTGCGCCGGCTGCGGCGGCGTGAAGCGCGCCAGTTCGACGCCGTTGGGGATCACCTCCACCGACAGGTAAGGATTGATCTGCTTCAGCGCCGCGCGGTCGGTCTCGGTCAGGACGATCACCCGCTGGAAGGGGTTGAACATGAACGATTCGTAGGTGCGCGCCGCCGCATGGCGCAACCGCGCCGCCAGCCCACCGCCGGCAGCGATCTGGCGCTGCAAATACAGGCTGTAGCTTTCATAGGGTGTGATCACCGCCGGCAGCGGGTCCACCGCACGGAAATACTCGTAGACCTGCACGCCACCGAAGAAGTGCGCGGCATCGTAGGCGGTGCGGGTGATCTGCCGGCGAATCGCCCGCCACATCTCCGGCGACCAGGACTCTTCGGGCAGGGTCGGAAAGCGCCGGGCGGGCAGGATCAGCCGCCGCAGATAATCGATCATGCCGCGCCGAGGATCGGGGAAGATGTTCTGGTAGCCGAACAGCTCTCGAAAGGCATCCGGGTCGGGCGGGGCAGCGCCGTCGTCGAACGCCAGCAGGTCGATCTGATGTCCGCGCGCCTTCAGCTCACGCGCCAGATGATAGACGATCAGCCGGTCGCCCAGGTGCAAAGGCAGCGGCGGGCAGCGCGAGATCAGCAGGATGCGCAGCGGTCCGCCCGCCGTTCGCTCAGCGGTCACGATCCGCTCGCCTCCAGAGCGCAGAACAAGCGGCGGCGCGCCGGGATGATCTCCGGTCGGCGGTCGGGGTCGGGACCATCCACGCCGGTGTTGATCGGCTGTCCATCCAGCGATGTGATGTCTATCGTCACGCGCGCCGTCCCTACCGGCAGCGCCGGAATCAGCCAGTACAGCTCCATACCGTAGTTTTCGCCATACTCGCCGGCGCTGCCGCGCCAGGGACCGATGCGCGCGACCATCTCCAGCGGCTCACCGTTGATGGAGACGGTGGTGCGCGCCTGCTGCTGAAGAGTCCGCGCCAGCGCCAGCCCAGAGACGGGGATGGTGAAACGCAGCGCGACCGGCTCGCCCGCCTGAATGCGCGCCGGCGACTCCACAGAACGCGGAGCGGTCGTGTACAGGCACTCGTTCAGGCTGACGACGCGTCCTTCCGGCGGCGGGGGCATGGCGCGCGTTCGGCGGGGCAGCAGCCGCCAGGGAGCCTGGAGTACCTGACGGGCGCGCGTCAAGGCGGCGCGCAGCGGACGCCTCCCGCGCGGAATACGCACCGTCGTACCCTGTCCGGCGACTTCCGTCGCGCCGTCGGAGGTCACCTCGACAAAGCCCTCGATGGTGCTGACCGCCAGGTCTTCCCCATCGACCTGGAGCATCGCGGTGCTGCCGACCTTGACCTCGACCCCATTGATCTGAAAACTGACCGTCGTCGCCTCAGGAGCCTGCACCAGCATGCCGCTTTCCGGCACATCCTGGCAGTTGATGCCGGTGAAATGGGTGTCGAGTCGAAATACCTGCATCGGCGCTTCGTAACCCGGCGCGGCGTCTTCGGGCGTCACCTCGGCGTCGCCGAAGACGATGAAAGTCACATTCTGACCGGCAGCGACATCTGGCAGATCGGCTTGCAGCGCCAGCACCGCCACGCCCCAGATCTCCTGTTCCGGGATCAACGGGGCGGTCGCGAGACGCTGCAACGCAACCACGCTGACGGTATCGCCCGGCGCGGCGAAGGCATCGTCAATGTTTCGGGAGAACTCGGCATCAATGGACGTATTGCCGTAGCAGACGGTGTTGCGCCCCATCGCGCCGCAGCGGTCGCTGACGGCGTTGATCGCCTGATCCACGAACGCCGGACAGTCGGCTGCCTGCGCCAGCACCGCGCTCACCGAGAGCAGCAGCGGCGCGGCGAGGGCAGCGCAGCGCCTCAGCGTTCGATTCATCTGCGCGCCTAGTTCTTTCATCGTCACGGCTCCACCTCTGATTCGAGCTGCGCCATCCTATCCTTACTGATTATATGCGGCGATTCTCACAGCCGTTTCGCCATGTAGATGTCCGGCTTGCGCACGCCGTTGGCGTCGGGGAGGACCCCGACAACGGCATAGCCGCACGAGCGATAAAAATCGACCGGATGCGGATTTGCCGGGTCCAGGCTGGCAATTTCGCACAGGATGCCCGGCAGCAGCGGGTACAGATCGTCGATCTGCGACAGCGTGGTGCGCCCGTCCTCGTCGTCCGTGCCCAGCATGATGGTGGCTGCCCCCGCTGCGCGCGCTGCGTCTTCAAGATGCGCCACCAGCGCCCGCCCGATCCCGCTGCGCCGGGCTGCCGGTGCGACCACCAGCGGGTGCAGCTCCCACACCTTGCCGTGATAGACGTGCAGCCCGCCGATCCAGCCCACCACGCGATCCCCATCGACGGCGCAGAAAGCGCTGCCCTCTTCCAGCACGTCGCGCACTTCCTGCCGCGCGCCTTCGAACGCCCCCCAGTCGCCGTCGGGCCTGGATTCACTTGACCGATCTTTCAGAGAAAAATTAATCGTGGGATCCAGCTCCATAGGAAAAAAGGGGCTTCCTAGGCTTGGAAAGGTGTTCATGGACGGTCCCACCACGTAAATTCCTTGAAGAGATAGGTTTTCCCCCAACCACTGAAGATTTGGAGGCAAACAGTCTCATTCCCTTTAATGAAAGCGACTTTAATGAAACCACAGGCTCTAAAGCTCATTTTGCGCGCGAAGGTTGGAACATACATACACAGTTAGGATTCCTCCCATCACTTGAGATTACCGGCATACAATCTGGCTACACTGGTATTGGTTTCCGCAACAGTGTTCCTGGCTCTGCAACAGTAAAAATGAATGCGCGCATTGTACATGGTCAAAGTATCCAATCGGTATCGGATGCGATTAAGAAATTTGTAAGAGAGCATCTGCCGTCATACTGTAGTTATACGCTCACTGTAGGTGATGGAAATCCAGCGGTTCACATTCCTACACAGGGACTATTATTCGATAAAGCTATTGCTACGTTGGAAAAAGTATATGGAACCACTGTACTTAAAAAGTATTGCGGCGCCACTATTCCTATTGCCGCCCTCTTTGAGGAGTTATTGAAAATTCCACAACTCTATATTCCATTAGCCAATGAGGACTGTAATATGCATGGCGCCGATGAAAATTTTACTATCGAGCTTGCTAAAAAAGGCTTGATGTTTGCTGAGCACTTTCTCGCTGACAAGCCCGCGGCTTAAAAGGGTCGTGTCTCAAATGTTACTGTAAATAGCCAAGAGGGTTTTGCAATGCTCCACCCTTTCTTATTTCAAAATGTAGATGAGGTCCCGTTGATCGTCCTGTTGAGCCGACAACACCTATTTGTTGCCCTTGACCCACATTTTGACCCGCATTAACGTCAATACGAGAAAGATGTGCATATAATGTTTGGAAGCCAT
>JABWBO010000141.1 GCA_013360465.1 Anaerolineae bacterium
CTTCCCGCACGATTGGAGCTGACTCGAACATGCTCCGGGTGAACCGCCAGTATCACTACTGGCGGTTTTCTTTTCCCCTTGACCCCGCTTACTCTGCTTCTTGACCGTCCGAATCTCGTCGGTCAGATCGCGCAGATAAGCAAACGGAGTTCTCAATTCAAGCGATACATTTCCTGCATCATTCACAACGACCCGACTTACAACTTGGCGCAAGAGTTCTTTCTGATCCTTACGCTCCAAGCCATTATACAGCGTTCCAATTCGCGCGATAATTTGGAGCGCCATTTCCAGATTATCAATATGCACTTGATGACTGACCGTAAATGTTTCAAGCGTTCGCCGCACCTGATTGCGACGGTCTTGCCACTCCGCCCAGAGCGCATCCCAGATTTCCTCGCTGATCTTGCCTGCCGCATATAACCGGGCAGTGCGGCTTTCCTCTTCATCGGTGCCTTTAAGCACCGCTTCGAGACGGGCGCGCTCATCGGGGCGTGCGCCGCCGATTTTGGTGTTCAGGTCATTGGTGTATGCTGCCCGCATCAGCGGCAGAAGAACGGGATCAACCTGAATGCGTGCAAGTTCTCTCCCGACACGTTCATCAACTTCACAACAGAGAAAGCTCACGCCTCCGGCTGCCGCGATCCGGTAATACGGTGTCCCTCCACCAGAACGCCCAGCGTTCGATGTGGAACCCGTCAGTCGTGTCAGTTTACCCTCACTATTCCTGTAGTGGATCAACCCTGAGAGCAGGTATTCTTGCTTCCGGCGCACCATCCGATGGTTATTCCGCCGCTCCAGTATTGCCAGCCCGCGTTCAAATTCCTCCGTCGAAATGAGCGGTTCCCATGTTCCACGCAGTGTTTTCGGCGCGATCCCGTTCCGTTCACTGACCACCCAACCCGCATAGGCCCAGTTGTGGAAGATGGTAGACAGCGTGTTGATGTTCTGCTTGCGTTTGCCGGTTGCCGTGATTTCGACGAACGGACGCCCACGTCGATAGCTATAGCCGTGCGCGTGCAGCGCCTCCGCGATCTCCGGCAGCGTCAAACGATCCTCAAGCAGCAAATCCCACGCATAGCGCCAGATCGGAGCGCGCTCTGGGTCGAGTTCGATCCAGTGGTCAATGCGCCCCAAGTCTTTCTTCCGATCGAGTTCCGTCTTGCCCGACATATTGAGATAGCCATCCGGAGCCAGGTTGGTGAATCCACCAACCTTTCGTTTCGCCTGCAATCCCCCTTTTACGCGCACACCAAGCAGCGCCGACTCTCGACGAGCTAACGTGAAGGTCATGGTGACCAACACCCGCTGATCCATGTGCATCGGGTCGATATCAGGCATGTTGGCAAATCGGACTGCCACCCCAAACTCATCCAGCTCATCTATCGCCCTCATCGCCTCGGTATCGTTGCGCCCGAAGCGATCGGCACGTTCGACAATGACGTGCGAGAATTTACCAGCGCGAGCGTCATTCAAGAGTCGCTGGTACTCCGGGCGATTGGCTGTCGTCCCTGTCAGTACATCGACATACTCATCAAATACGTTCATGTCTGAGCGCTTCAGTACGTTTTCCTCAATGGCAAACCGCTGACGCGCTCGTGATAACTCGGGTTTCTGATTTTCGTCACTGCTTGTGCGAAGGTACACCGCCCAACCCGGTTGGGGTGGGAGCGGTGTTCCCTTTTTGCGCCGATCGTTCGCCATCTGAAGCTGTCTCCATTATGTATCGATGAACCAGTCTTTGGCTCCACGATACCCGATTTCTTGATCGTTGTGGTTTTGTAGGTCATTTTCGCCGTCAAAGCGCTGGTGCTGACCTTCACTCGGCTTGCGCGAAAGGATCTCGGCAACCTTGAGCAGTCGTTTGACAATGATTTCTGGTTCAGGCGGTTCCATCATCGCCAGCATGACAGGTGCGTCGCTCATGTAGTCTCTCCGATAGCAATCGGTTCAGCGTCGGGATATTCCTCGTTCATCCAGTCGTTGATACCGCCATCGCAGACGCGGCGTCCCATGCACCGGTGTTGATCCGCCGAAACCAGCAGGAGCGAATGCGCCTCCGGGGGACAGACCGGGCAGCGCCACAAGGACGCATTCAGGCTGGATGCAAGCGGCTTACCAAGGCGTTTCTCTGCCCGTCCACGCAAATCGATCTTGTAATTGAGGATGGACATCATGACTTCATCTCCTGCTGCACTTGAACACGTTCGAGGATGCGTTCACGCTCGGTCGCTGCCTGCTTGACCAGCGTGTAGACGAGGTTGGCGAGCGGACGATCTTCTTCCTCCGCCCACCTTTCCAACTTGTCGTAAAGCGACTGCGGCAGTCGAAAGGCGATGCGTGCCGCGAACGGTGTGTCTCGATTCATGCTGTGGCTCCTGATGACTCACTGTGTCACCAGCATAAACGAATGCGCTGATTTTGAGGCGGGAATTTGTGACATTTGTTCTAGTAAAATGGGGCATTGGCATGGGCAAAATGGGACATGGTGGGAATTTGTGACATTGAAATGTCACGATTTCTCACATTTCTCGCTCAACCTAACACAACGCACTCCAAAGTAGGAAGGTTCTAACCGGGTTCTACCCCTTTGCCCTTGTGCAAAGATTGGAATCTTGTAATACAATGACAATCCGAACATAGCTCATCTGTTCGTTTTCTGTCGGCTAACCGAGGGAATATCTATCGGGCAAGGAGAAGTGCCTTTCATGGTTCCCATACAATTGATCGTTGTGTCCACCAATGCCCTGACTCGCAGCGGCATTCAGCAGGTGGTCGCGCAATCGGATGTCCCTATCCAGGTGGTGGGGATGTTTTCGTTTTTTCTTGAAGCCAACAAGTACTTAACCGATCACCGCGCTCAGGTGATGCTGGTCGATGATTCGCTGCCACGGGCAACCAATCTTGCCCAAGAGGTCAAGCAGATTATCGAACGCCATCCCGGGCTTGCCATTGTCATGATTGCCCAACGCCCAACTGCCAGTCTGATCCGGCGGTTGGTAGATCATGGCGTGAGCGGTATGGTGCATAAGGATGACGATCTCGAACGTGACATGAATCAGGCAATCCGCCTCTCTGCCCAAGGGGGCATGTATTTGTCGCCCACCATACTCCGGCTGATGGATACTCAGCATCCTTTGCCGAAGCAGCTTGAGCAGCGCGAAATGGATGTGCTCCAACTGCTGGCAGATGGCTTTCTCTCCAAGGAGATTTCCGCTCATCTCGGGTTGAATCGCAAGAGCGTGTACCGGATTCTGCGAACACTCCGCAATGCCTTTGATGCCCAGAGCAACGCGCAGCTCATCAGCATGGCGCTTCAAAACAAACTGCTTGACACGACCCAACACGAGTGAGTGGGAATTTTGCCCATCGGTATGTCCCATTTTCCCCACGCATTTGTCACAAAGTCTCAACCCGAGACAGCCTTCGTGTGATAGGCTGTGAGAGGAACTGGACAAGAGGGGAATAGTGATGGCATTCACGCGAATTTTGATCGCGGACAGCAGCAGTTTGACTGTGGTCGGCGCGGAGACCCTGCTCAAGGCACGCGCCGACACCTCCATCACCAAAGCTGAGAATGGTGATGAACTTCTCGCGCTGGCGGAAAAACTTAGACCGAATCTCATCCTCTTGGGCGACCGCTTCGATCCGCTGTTCGACACGCTGATCCTGGTTGAACGCCTCCTGCAAATCGCTCCATCCATCCGCTTGATCATCATGGGTGTTTCTACGGAAGGCTTGTTCATCCGTGACTTGTTTGCGATGGGTGTCTACGGATATCTGGCAACTGCCGATGATCTGTCAGAGTGCCTGCTGACGGCGGTGGAAACCATCTTGCGAGCGCGACCGTATCTGTCACCGACGGCGAACGCGGAATATCTGGTCACGATGCAAGGGAGCTACCGCGATTGGCAGCTCGATGCTGAAGCCCGCGCGATTCTGCGCCTGCTGGCGAGCGGTTGCACACCCAGCCAGATCGCCGCCCGGCTGAACTTGAAGCGGCGGCGCGTGTACTGGGTGACAGAGAAAATGCGAACGCGCTTCGGAGCAGCGACGAACGAGCATCTCATCAGCCGCGCGGCGACCGAAGGCTTCGCGGGCTTCCCCGACTAAGCCGGAATCCTCCATCCTCGAATGTACGATTCCCAACCCAAAACTGGAATCGTCCAGTCGTTTGCTCAGTCCACTTTGCTAGGCTGAAACCAGCGTAAACCAACCCGGAGTGACGACATGCGACGACTGGTGCTGCCCGTGCTGGCGGCGCTCTGCCTGATGGCATGGGCAGCCGCCTTTGTCTTGATCCGTGCCCAACCGAATAGTGATCTCACGATCATCCCAACCTTGATGGTGTTGCCGTCGCTTACCCCGACGGACACCCCAGCACCAACGCTGACTCCGACACTGACTCCGACGTTGACAGCGACGGCGACCACTGCTCTGACGGATACGCCCATGCCGACATACTTGCCGACGTTGAGCGAGCGCGTGTTGGAGATCACGGTTGTGCTGCCGGGGGTATACGTGCCGCCCACGCTCACGCCGTTTCCGCCGGGGACGATCTTGCTGCCCGCGCCGCCAAACCCGGTCGAGCCGCTTCCGGATGCGACCGATACCGCGCCGCCGTTCTTCGGCTGGTACAGCTTCGAGTCAGATTACCCGACGATCCGCTACGCACCGCCGTGGACACCGCGCCTGTCGCAGTTCGCCAGCCGGGGGCAGTATCACCGCACTGAAGGCGCATACGATACCGCCACTTTCATGTTTGAGGGCGAAGGTCTGCGTATTCGCTATGTCGCAGCACAGAACATGGGCAGGTTTGAGATCGTCGTCGATGGCGCGGTGCTGGACACCATTGATGCCTACGCGGACGAACTCCGCTTCCCGGTGACCGATGTGTACTACATCGGGAGCGGGACACATCGTCTCGAACTGCGCGGTATCGGCCAGAAGAACAACGCCAGCGAAGGCTATGTGATCGGGCTGGACACGATTCAGGTCTTCCGCGGGGATGCTCACACACTGATCCTCCCACCGCCGTCAATCACCAACACACCGACACCGCAACCACAGCCCGCCGCGCGGATCGAACTGGTCGGCGCGCCGCCTACGCTTCAGCCGACCGGAACGCCCATCCCGCCGCGCGTCCTCACCGCCGAAGTGGTCATCGCCTACGACGAAAACGGCAACCGCACCGTCGATCCGGCGGAAGGCGTCGCTGGAATTTCAGTGCGCGTGGTCGAGATCAACACCAATCGCGTGATCGCCAGCGGGTTCACCGATGAGCGCGGCTATGTGGCGTTTGAAGTGGTGACCGATGCGCCCGCGCAGATCGTTGTGCCGTATTTCGGCAAGACGTGGACGGTGCAGCGCGGCGGAAACAGTGCCGCGCCTGCCTACACCCTCCTGCTCACGCCGGGTAATCAGCCGGGCTTGATCCCCTAGAGGTAACGATGAAGAAATCTGTTTTGCTTGTTCCCCTCGCGCTGGCTTTGGCAGCGCTGGCATGTACCGGGACGCTGACCGGGATCACCAGCGCGCCGATCTACGTCTGTCCGACGCCAGTGGTGCTGACCCCGACACCACTGCCGACGTTCGTGCCAATTCCCGGCTATCCGACACTCGTCCCATTTCCAACGGCGCTACCGCCGCCGACGGTCACGCCGTATGCCATCCGACCCCCAGCGGCATTCTATCGCGGTGATGCTGTGTTCACGCGCAGTCCGCAGTCGGCGCGCTTTCGGCTGGTGAACGTGTCGGTAGTCAATACACCTGCCGGACGCACCGTCGCCGTCTGGGAACTGGAGATCAAGAACCTGAGCGGGAGTGGGTATGACGTGTTTCCCGCCTATCAGAGCTACATCAGCCAGTTGGTGGGCGGCTCGACCGGAGTCTGGGGCGCTTCGACGAACGCGGCAGTCGATGCCGGGCTGACGGTGACGTATGAGGCGATCAGCCTCGCGCCGAACGAAACGCGCACTTTCACGCTGGCAGGCTTCATCCCGTATGGCACAGCGCCGGATCGCATCACCTTCATGCTCGATCCGACCACGCGCCCCACGCCGCCGCCCCGTCTGCCGGGGAGCAATGCGCTCGTCTGGCGCATGGACGCCAACCCGTATTGCAGCGCCGCGATTGCCGATCCGCCAAGCGGCGTGCTGCCGCCTCCGTAGAGAAAGGAAGGAAGTACGAATGCCAATCGTCGATGATGTGCTGAACGGGCTGCAAATCCAGATCGACACCCTATGGTACAACCTGCTCTTTTCGCTGGCGGGGATGGGGTGGAGCTTGCAGCGCGCCTTTCTGATGATGGGCTATACCATCGAACTGATGAACCAGTGGCTGGTGGACAACGCTTTCACGCCGCTGATCACCCAGACGAATGCCAGCCTGCAAGTCGCGGTGAGCCTGTCGTTCTTGGTCGCGCTGCTGGTCTTGGGGATCACCTATCTGCTCGCCGCCTTCGCCCGGATGCGTGTGGTCGAGCCGAAGAGCGCCATCGCCTGGTATCTGGCGGGCGCGCTGTTCTTCTCGTTGGGTCCGAGCCTGTATCAGGGCATGAGCGACTTCCGGCGCACCCTGTCGAGCGCGTTCTACGCCAGCAGCCTGAGCGGACTGTCGGCGGCGACCGGGAGCGCGTTCGACTCGCTCTCCAGCGTGAGCAGCAGTGACATGGGCATCCTCAACCTATGTGACAACTTTGGGTCGTACATGCCCGTGTGGAATTACACCATCGATGGGTTGGATGTGGCGTTGGCATATCTACGCGCTGATGGCATCGACCTGATGGGCTACCCGTCCACGCCGCGCGATCCGTACTGCCAGCCGCACCCGCCCGATCCGGCGACCGGGTTGTGGACGGCGGGCAGCGTGCCGTGGGAATGGCGGCGACCCGGGTCATTCTTCGCCAATGACCGCGATCCGGTCTTCTTTTCGCTCATGACCCCGCTCGAACGCGCCGACTCGATTGCCATGGCATCGGCAGCGCAGGGACGACTGCTCACCGCTTGGCCGCTCATCCTGTTCGGCGTGACTGAGCAGTTGGTGTATCTACTGCTGACGATTGCGCAGGGGCTGACCTTCATCTCGTTCGGCGTGGCGATCCTGTTCGCTTTCTTCAAGAAAACCGAAGTCATCGCCCGCTCGATCATTGACCTGTGGATCGAACTCATCATCCAGACGGTCGTGATCGCGCTGATCCAGTCACTCGTCGTCACGTTCTTTCTCGCGGGAACGGCAAGCGGCAACGGCATCGTCGTCCTCGGCGTGGGCTTGATCTGCCTGATCTTCATGGTGATTGTGCTGTTCAGCGGCGTGAAAGCGGTCTGGAATTCGTTCAACCGGCTGTTCACTGCCTTCGGTCAGGCGACCGGCGGCGCGGTCATCAGCCCCGGTGCGGCAACCGTGATGACGGCGGCAGGAGCCGTCGGCGCAGTGGGGATCGCGGCAGGTGCAGGCGCACTGGTTTCCTCAGCGGCGGGGAGTGCCGTCAGTATCGGCTCGAATATGCTGGCAGGCATGACGGCTCTGCAAAGTGGGGCGACCCCGGCGCAGGCAGCGGGCTTGACGTTTGGTGGCGTGCAGCCATTGGCAGAAGCAGCGCGGGCGATCACCCGTCTTCCGACTCTGCGTGGCACTGCACTCGGCGACACGGCGGAGCAGTTCATGGAAGGGGCAACCGTGCGCCGGGTCGCCCGCGATGTCCCCGTCTATGGACGCACGCTCGGACCCATGCTCGGCGCGACCCTGCTCACGGACTATGACCCGGAGAAAGCGGAGTATGACAAGCAGGGACGGCTGATTGGGCGACCGATGCTCGTTCCGGCGGTCGGTGAAGGCTTGGAAGCGGTCACTTATCCGCGTGGCAAGCGTCCGCCGCAGCGGCATGAACTGGATGGGGAATTCGACTGGTTCGAGGACGACGACGGCGAGCTGTACCCCGGTTTCACGCCCGTGAAGCGCAAACGTATGGGGACGTTTACTCCCGTCACGCCGACTCCAACCGAGGCTTCTGCTGACGAAGAACTCGCCCGCGAGCGCGAGACCTACGCCGATGACATGCGCGGCGAAGAGATGGAACAGCATATTTCCGAAGTCACGCAGTCGGCAGTAGGGAACGGAAGCGGCAAGTCGGACGCGGAACGAAGTGACGGGGCTGCCGGACGGCTGGAACGGAGTGCCGAAGCCCTCGAACGGGCTGCCGGAATGCTCATGGGCAGTCTGCGCGTCGCCGGAACGACGGACGTGGCGAGCGTCATGGGCGATGTGATGCGTCTTCTCGGCGGTCGCGGTACAAGCGGTGTCGATCACCTCACAGTCGGCGGTCTGATGGCGCAGGCGGTGGGCGTGACACCGCTCAACGATGGTCGTCCCCCGGTGCGCGACGATTTGGCTCGCTTCGGCATGTTCATCGACGGTGCAGCGCGCTTGGGCTTGTCCCCCGAACAGACCGAGCGGGTTAGTCGTGAAGTCAAGGAAACACCGGATCGCGGGCTGACAGAAACGACTCGCAATGAATTGTTCGACGGTGCAATCACGGCGGGACGCTCACGGGATGAGGCGGAACGGGAAGTCAACCGGTTGGAGATCGCCGCGCGGCTGCTTCCGAACGAGATGACCGCCTACGGCTCCATGCCTGCACCGTCCATCACGGTCGCGCCGGAGATCAAGGTCGAGCCGATCATCACCATCGAAGCGGGGGACGATGGAGAAGACTCGGACACCGATTATGACGATGCGATGCGCTCCAGCGCATCCATGAGCGGCAGCAGCGCGGTTTTGGGAGGAACGGAATGAGCGACAGTCTGCACTATCACACACTTCAAGAACTGCGGGCGCTTACGCTCGACGAGCTGCGCGCCCTGTGGGAACTCGTGCCGACCGACCGCCAGCGCGCTTACCGTGCGGCGTATGACCGTGAAGTCAAAACGGCGGGCGCGGAAGGTTCGGACGCCAAAGAACGCAAGATCGCGCTCGCCTTGCTCAAGCGCTATCACGAAGCGGCGCTCGTTCCGGTCGGATTGCGTTGGGCCCGTGCGCCGAAGCGGGTGCAGGAGGCAGCGCAGCGGGGCGAAGGTTTCGATATGCCGGAAGCTGAAACGACGACGCGAGTGGGTAAGCCCTCGGGGAAAGTGATCGCGGTGCTGGGCGCGCTCATGCTCCTGATGTTGGCATTCCTCCTGCTGCGCGGTGGGGATGGAACAAACGGTACGGCAGAAACTACCGCCGAAGTCGATGTGACCGCCACACTCCCGCCGGGAATCACACCCACGCCGCTGGCGCTCGAAGCGCAGGACGAAGTGATTGAAGGCGGGGATACCAGCCGCGCGCCGTTCTATCCGATCAACCTGCAAATCAGTCTCCCCGACCAGACCGTGCCGCGCGTCTGGGTGGTGCAGCGCCGGGCGGTGCGCGCCTCGGAATGGAACTTCGATCCGAACCCGGATACCGCCTCGTTCTTGAACGGAATGAGCGTGCGTCCGGTGATCGGCATCCCGTGGTCGGAGGACAACGCGACATGGTTCAACCAGATCGGTGCGGGGGCGGAGTTCCGCTTACAGATGAACACCGGCGCGATCCTGACCTTTGCCTTTGAGGATAAGCGCGAGGTGCGCCGCAGCGATACCGGCATCTTCCGGCAGGTCAATCCCGGCTTGGTCTTGCTCCTGCTCGGCGAAACCGATGAAGAAGGTTTACCGACTGGTACGCGCACACTGGTCACGGCAGTGTATCCGGTCGAGCAGGAATTGGGACGCGCAGGAGAACTCATCGGCGCATTAGCGGTTCCGGTCGTCGCGGTCACACCAACACCCCATCCGACCGCCACGCCGACGCCGATTCCGTTCATCGGCTTGGATGTGCAGATCATCAGCGTGACGACGAGCGCAGGGCAGGTTACGACGCGACTGCGGTTGTACAACGGCGGGAATACAGTGCTGCCGATCACGCCGGAAAATGTGTGGCTGGCGCTCGGCTATGTCGAGAATCCGCCGGGA
>JABWBO010000142.1 GCA_013360465.1 Anaerolineae bacterium
GGGGTTGGTGCAGCCACTTTGAGACGAAGTGAGCAGTCACTTTGAGATAACTCCATACGTCACGCGAGCGGCTTGAGCAGCCACTTTGAGACACTACACCAGTGATAGAACGAATCCTGACCGTACAGTCTCTCAAATTCCGCGAGATTCAGTCCTGCTGCGCTGGTTCCCTGCCCGAAACGCGGTTTATACAGGGCACATACCCGCAGAGGCTCCAGAAGGAGGCTCAGATACTCGGTGTCTGAAGCTGACATAGAAGTCGCCTGCACTTCCTTCACACTTCCTTCAATGGAGAAGCCCATCTGAGTTGGCGAAACTAACTGTACTGCCTCTATTTGCTTAGGATAGCGCCGAATTGGGAGTTTGGACAAGTGTGCTGATAAAGGTAGACGCGCTGCCTCACTTCCGCCCCCGCAGGCGCGGGTCAAGCACGTCGCGCAAGCCGTCGCCCAGCAGGTTGAAGCCCAGCACCGCCAGCGCAATCGCTGCGCCGGGGTAGAGGATCAGCCAGGGGGCGTTTTCCGCCAGCGCGCGGTGTTCGTTGAGCATCACCCCCCACGACGACATCGGCGGGATGGCACCCAAGCCCAGGAAGCTCAGACCGGCTTCGGTCAGCAGCGACCAGGACAGCGCCAGGCTGATCTGCACGATCAGCGGGGCGAGCGTGTTGGGCATCACGTGGCGAAACAGCACCCGAATCGACGATCCGCCGATGCAGCGCGCCGCCATGACGAATTCCATCTGCTTGACCGCCAGCACTGGCGCGCGCGCCACCCGCGCGAAGATCGGCGTGTAAACGATGGCGATGGCGATGATGGCGTTTTCCGTGCCGGGACCGAGGATCGTGACGATCACCAGCGCCAGCAGCAGCGCCGGAAAGGCGAAGAAGACATCCATCAGGCGCATCAACAGCGAATCGACCCACCCGCCGGCAAATCCCGCCGTCACGCCCAGCAGCGTCCCCGCTAGCCCTGCCAGCGTCACCGAGGTGACCGCCACGCGCAGCGAATGCGCCGCCCCGGCGATGACCCGGCTCGCCAGGTCGCGCCCGAACAGGTCCGTGCCCATGATGTAGACGGCGCTCGGCGGCTGAAGACGATCCCGCGCGTGCTGCTCGTTGGGCGGAAAAGGCGTCGCGCCCATCACTCCCATCACCCCGACGCCGACGTAGAAGATCACCAGCAGCAGCCCCGCCGTCCCGCTGAGGTTCTTCAGCAGGCGGCGCAGCACCCCCGGCTGACGCCGGCGCGTCTGATGGAGTTCTGACGGCTGGCTCTGCGCGCTAACGGTCATAGGAGATACGCGGGTCCACCGCGGCGTAGACGAGATCGACCAGCAGGTTGATGAGGACGAAGACCGAGGCGATGAACAGGGTCGCCCCCTGCACCAGGGCATAATCGCGCTGCGAGATGGCGTTGACCAGCAGCCGTCCCAGCCCTGGCAGCGAGAACAGCGTCTCGATGATGAACGTCCCGCCGAGCAGGTAGCCCATCTCGACGCCGACCAGCGTCACCACCGGGATCAGCGCGTTGCGCAGCGCGTGCTGAGTGATAACCCGGCGTTCACGCAGTCCTTTGCCGCGCGCTGTGCGCACGTAGTCGTCGCCCAGGACTTCCAGCATCGAGGATCGCGTCATGCGCATGACCGACGCCGAGAAGGCGAATCCCAGGGTGATCGCCGGGAAGATCATCTGCCGCAAGTTGAGTCCGGGATCTTCGTTGAAGCGCACGAAATTGCCGGCGTTGGGCAGGACGCCGAAAACGGTCGAGAGGAGGTAGATGATCAGCGTGCCGACCAGGAATCCTGGCATGACCAACCCCGCCAGCGCCAACATGCGAACGAACAGATCGAAGACGGTGTTGTGCCGCACCGCCGCCAGGATGCCGAGCGGGATACCGACCAGCAGCGCCAGCGTTACTGCCATCAGCGCCAGCTGCAGGGTGACTGGGAAGCGGTCGCCGATCAAATCGGTGACGGGTTTGCCGTGCCGCGTCGAGACGCCCAGGTCGCCGGTGACGGCTCCGGCAGCCCAGCGGGCGTACTGCTCGACGACCGGACGATCCAGCCCGTAGTAGCTGCGCAGTGACTCGCGCTGGGCGTCGGTCAGCATGCCGGCTTCAGTGCCGAGCGTCGCCGTGATCACGTCGCCGGGGATCAGCCGGATGGCGGTGAACACCAGCAGCGACACCCCGATCAGGATGGGCAGGAAAGCGAAGAGGCGTTGCAGCAGGTAGCGGCGCACGGATGGTCTTTCGGGTAAGACCTCACCCCTGCCCTCTCCAGATGGAGAGGGCAGGGGTGAGGCAAACCTTAGCGTTCCAGGCTCACTTTGGCGAATGAATACAGCGAATCGGTGGCGTTCGGCTCGAAGCCGACGACGTAGGGCTGGTGGGCGGTGTACTCATAGCCGCTGTACAGCCAGAGCCAGGGCGAGACTTCTGTGAGGTGCTGCTGGAACTGGGTGAAGATGTCCAGCCGCGCGGCGAAATCCGGCTCGGCGCGCCCGGCAGCCATCAGCGAATCCAGCGTCTCATCGATGTAATTGGCGACACCCTGCAAATTGCCGGTACTCGTCCAGTAACGAACGTACATGGTGTACGGATCAGGGCGTCCGCCGTTGAGGGCGACGGCGGCGTCGAAGTCACCCGCCAGCCAGCGGTCCACGTAGACGCTCAGTTCCAGCGGCTCGATCTCCAGCGTGATGCCGATCTCGGCAAGCTGCGCCTGAATACTCTGCGCCTCGCTCAGGGCGGTCGGCGGTTCGGCGTTGGCGACGATGGTTTTGAGGGTGAACGGTTCCACGCCGGAAGCCGCCATCAATTCCTGCGCCTTCGCCAGGTCCTTCGTGTAGCAGAAGAAGGTCGAAGGATCGACGTGATACGCCGGGATAGTCAGCGGACCGGTGACTGCGCCTTCGCCGAGCGATGCCGTATCCAGCACTTCCTGACGGTCGATGGCGCAGGACATCGCCTGGCGCACTTCGAGGATGTCCATCGGAGCGCGGGACGGGTTCAGCTGCAGGACGTGGTAAGCGAGCGCGGGCACGGCGTTGAGGACGATGGACTCGTCGCCGCGCAGCAGGGTGGCGACCAGCGGGTCGTTGAGCAGCGCGAAGTCGATCTCGCCCGCGCGCAGCGCCGCCAGGATCGACGCTTCGTCGGGGATGACGCGCATTTCGACGCCGTCAACGAACGGACCTTCGCCCCACCACTCGGCATTGGCGCTCAGGCGCGTGACCTCTTCCGGGATCCACTCATCGAGGATGAACGGACCGGTTCCGATGGCGGTCGCCGAAAAGTCGCCGGCTGCAATCGCCTCGGAGGAGACAATCGAGGCGTTGACCGACGCCATCGCCGCCAGCAGGGGCACGTCGGCGGTGGACAGGTTGAACACGACGGTATAGTCGTCGGGCGTGTCCATCGAGGCGATGCTCAGATAGTTGGCGCGGGCGGCTGCGCCGGTGGCTTCGTCAAGGATGCGGGTGAAGGAAGCGACCACGTCGGCGGCGGTGAGGTCGCTGCCGTCGTGGAACTTGACGCCCTGGCGCAGAGTCATGGTCAGGGTCATGGCGTCGTCGGAAAATTCCCACGACTCCGCCAGCGCCGGCACAATATTCAGGTCGGCATCGAGGACGACCAGCGGTTCGTAGACCAGTTCCAGCAGCCGCAGCGAGGCGAACGCCGTCTGGGTGTGCGGGTCAAGACCGGTGGTATCCGCCGCGCGCGCCATGACCAGCGTACTGCCGCCATCCTGCGCCAGCGCCGTGCCGAAAGCCAGCACGACGGCGATCAGCAAGAACAAAAACCGTAGCGATTTGAACATGGATAAAACTCCTTCGATAGAAGATTAGCGCACAATCGGGCGCATCAGCCCGCTCGGTGCTTCCAGAAGATCAGCTCCGCCACGCCTGGCACGACGTAATCGGGCAGCGCGCCGACGCGCGTATAACCGTGACGCTCGTAGAACCGCTGCGCCCGCATGTTGAAATCCGAGACGAGGAGGAAGAACACATCCGAGACCGCCCAGGCGCGCGCTTCGATGGCTTCCAGGAGCAGCGCGCCGCCGCCCTGCGCCGCGCGATCCGGTCGGACGCCGATCAGCCGCAGGTACGGGCTGCGCCCGAATACCCCTTTCGGCATCATCCAGGCGAACCCCGCCGGCAGTCCTTCCTCATCTTCGGCGGTGATCAGCACGTCCTCGCGCACCAGCGCCGCCCGGAACTGACCCGCCGCGCCGCCGACGGTCAGCCCATAGCGCTGCCACAGCGGGACGGTGACCATCCATTCGGCGAGCGGCTGGCAGTCCGAGTCTTTCATGTCGCGGATGCTGAGCATAGGTATAAGCGCCTGTCGGTCTATGCCACTTCAAAGCATAGCGCTACAGAGGGCGTCCGCGCAACAGACCACCGGGCTTGGGCAGGCGTGCCTATCCGTCAGATGAAGGAGACACTATCCCGCCCAGGAAGTCCGCGCCGATGCCGTGTTCCGCCAGTACGTCGGCGAATTCCAGAAGATTGGCAGACTTAAGCACTACCACCGCCATGTCGCCCAGGCGCGCCCCGGTGAAATGGCGCAGGCGCGGCGCGTTGACGATGAAATCGAGCGTCTCCGGCGCGGTGGTGCGCAGCACCAGGAGATTTTCGACGGTGACGGTGGCGTTGTGCGCGGCGGTCTCGCTCGCGCTGCGCGGTTCGAGCAGCCGGCTGAGGGCGTCGGGCAGCGGTTTGTCGCCCAGCGCCCGCTTGATGAAGCCGCTGATGTGCCCGGCATTGATCCCCTGCGACTCCGCCTGCCCCAGCCCCGCCCGGTCGAGCTTGTAGGTGTAGACGCTGCCCGATGCGCCGACCCATGACGAGAAGCGCGCCACCTGATAGCGATCCGCCCGGCTGACCTTGCGCGACACCTTGATCACGCCGTCCGCCCCGACATCAATGGAGTCCGCCGGGTCGGCGCCGGAGGGATGAGCGCTCAGCTTCAGGAAGGCACGCCCATAGGCGGTCAGATGCGCGGCATCCTCGCCCAGGTCGATCAAGCCCAGCCAGTGCATCAGCCCGGCGAGGGTGTATTCGACCAGCGCCCCTTCCACCGCATCCCAGTAATCCAGCCCGGTCAGCATGGTCCCGTGATCGTCGGAGATGTACCAGCTGTCGAAATCGTTGTTGGGGCGCAGATAGTCGGCGCTGTCCTCCCGCACCAGATCGACGAATGCGCCGACTGACCACCAGTCGCCGGCGGCGAGCGGGCGCAGCATGTGCCCCATGTATTCCAGCAGCGAGGCGCGCGCCTCGGTGGGGTTGTACTGCTGGAACGAACCGACGCTGGTATCGACGTGCAGCCCCGGCACGAAGAGCAGATCATAGAGGCGGGTCGAGGCGCGCCAGGCTTCCGCCAGCGCTCGCACCTGATCATGACGCGGCTTGCCCAGCCAGCGCGGCGCGCCCGTCCGCGAAGGAGCCGCCCGCCCGTTGGTCACTTCGATCAGATCGGCGCTGACACCCAGCGCCAGCATGAAACGCAGCCGCGCCTCGCCCTGGGTCAGCAGATGTTTGGAGAGGGCGTCCTGGTCCTGAAGGGCGAGCCGGTCGCCGTCCAGAAATGGGTTATGGATGCGCAGATACGCCAGCAGCGTCGTCAGATCATCGACCAGCGACGTATCCGCCTGGCGCAGGCTCTTGACGCGGGCGGGGTCCAGCGGTTCGAGCAGCGCGCCTTCGCCGCCATCGTCGGCTTCCTCGACGGGTTCCGCTTCGTCGGCATCGTCCTTCAGGTTGGAATAGGCGGTCTTGTTGAGGGGCAGCGCCGCCGCCAGATCGGCAGGGACGACGACCAGCGAGCGGGGCACGTCGGAATTATCGAACGAGAAGGCGATCAGCCCCCGGTAGAAGAGCGCTTCCGCCGCGCTGGCGGGGCGGCGCTGCGGCTGCTCGCTGCGAATTTTGCCTTCGCCCATGCGGCGAATTTCGCCGAAGACGCGCACGAACTTGGCTTCCGGCATACTGCCGCCGCTGCCGATCAGCATTTGCAGCGCGCCGCGCGCCTTGTCGTCGAGCAAATCCCACACCGCTTCGGCGCGCGCCTGGTCGGTCATGGCATGAAGCAGGTCATCGACCATGCGGGCGACATCGGCGCGCGGGTCGAGCCGCACGCCCCACACATCGGCGAGAGCGATAAGGAGCGCGGGTTCGCTGCCTCGCAGCATTTGCAGGATGTTCATGGGCGGGAGTCTCGTCTGATCATTTGCGCCGATTATAGCGCGGCAGCGCGCCGCCCGCCTGAACACGCTCAAAAAAGGGACAAATGTCCGACGAACATTTGACTTAGAAAATGCGTTCGTCTAGAATGTTAATTTAACATCAACAATAAGACCCGTCCTGGGTAGGGGTACAAGGATCATGCGAGACAAAACCAAGCTTTCGGAAAAACAAAAGAGTATTCTTCGCTTTATGGAGCAGTACATCGAGCTGCACGGCTTCCCGCCCACCATCCGCGAGATCGGCAACGCCATCGGCATTCAGTCCACATCGGTGGTCAACTACAACCTGAACAAGCTGGTGACGGCGGGCTATCTGATGCGCGAGGCGCAGGCGGCGCGCGGGCTGCGGCTGACCGCCAAGGCGCAGACGACCCGCAAGGCGACGCCGGCGTCGAAGGTGGTGCAGATTCCGCTGGTCGGGCAGATCGTCGCAGGATCGCCCCTGCCGATCTTCGATGATGCGGTCAACATCGACGATCCGATCGAGGTCATGCCGTCGCTGCTGCATGGGATTGATCCCGCCGAGGTCTTCGCGCTGAAGGTCAAGGGCGATTCGATGATCGACGCGCTGATCAACGAAGGCGATATCGTGCTGTTCCACCGCCAGGCGACCGCCAACAACGGTGAAATGGTCGCCGCCTGGCTGCCCGACCGCAACGAGACGACGCTCAAGCGCTTCTATCACGAGGGCAGCCATATCCGCCTTCAGCCGGCGCATCCAACTTATGAGGCGATCATCGTCCCGGCGGCGAACTGCCAGGTGCAGGGGCGCGTCCTGGCGGTCATCCGCCCGAACGTCTGAGGACGTGGGGGCAACTGAATCCAGCCTCCGCCCCCTCGGTCTTCATGTCATCGTGACCGAGAGGGCGGTTTTTGGCGTCCCTACTTCCGTTTGGTGCGGGCGCGCAGCCCGGTATATGCCCAGATGAAGAGGACGATCCCCAGCGCCAGGCAGGAGCCGACGCCGCGCAGGATGATCTCGCCATCCCAGCCGATGTTCAGGATGGTGCGCATGGCGTCGAGGATATACGTGATCGGGTTGACGAACGCCGCCGTTTGAATCCAGCCGGTCAGCAGATCGTAGGGCACGAAGGTCGCCGTCAGGAACGAGAGCGGGAAGAACAGGAAGCTCGCGCCGGAGGTCGCCGCCGCATTGCCGGTGCGCAGCGCGATGCCGACCGTGAAGCCGGAGAAGCCCACGCCCAGCAGCAGCGCGATGCCGATCACCGCCAGCAGACCGAGCGCGCCCGTCTCTGGCTGCAAGCCGAGCAGCAGCGCCATCGCCACGACGACGAGGGTCTGCATCGCCAGCAGGATCGCCCCGGCGATCATCGGTCCCAGCAGCAGCGCCGCGCGGTTGACCGGGGTGAGCATCAGCTTGTCGAAATAGCCATTCTCGATGTCGCGGACGATGGACTGCCCGGCGACGCTCGCCCCGCTCAGCGCCGCGCTGACCACCGACAGCGGCAGGATGAAGCCAAGGTAGCTCTGCCCGCGCAGGAAGAAGTTCGCAGCGCCGCTCAGCGTCGAATTGTAGACCAGCAGGAAGAAGCCGCTGATGATCAGCGGGGGCAGGATGACGCCCGGCACGCGGATGTTGGTGATCAGCGTGCGCCACGCCATCATCGAGACCTGAAGCAGGAACGGCGTCCGTTCGACAGGGGCGCCGGCGACGCCGGCGCGGGTTGTTGTAATCGCAGCCATGAGAAGTTCTCCTGATCGCTAGGAATATGCAAGAAAAGTGCTGAGTGCCCAGGACTGAGGGCTGAACAGCGAAGTGAATGCGGCGGTTGAAGCCGGCACGAACAGGCTGCTGCTCCCCCCTGTTTACTCAGCCCTCAGTCCTGTGCTTATGCCGATTTGCGCTGCCCGAAGCCGCGCCGACCGGGGCGCCCGCCCGCTTTGGGCGCTTCGTCCTTGGCGTCTTCCTCGAAGCGCGCGCCGGTCACCTGCAAGAACACGTCGTCGAGCGTGGGCGTGGTCAGGGTCAGCGCGACCGGTTCCAGCCCCGCCCCGCTCAGCCGGTTGACCACCGCCGGGATGATCTCCGCCGCCTTGTTGCGATACAGGCGGATCGTCTTGCGGTCGATCTGCACCCGGTCGAACATCTCGACAACTTGATCCTGGGCGCGCTGCACGTCGAGGTCTTCGCGGAAGGTGACGTTGATCGATTCGCTGCCCAGGGCGGCTTTCAATTCGGCGGGCTGTCCTTCGACGCGAATCTGCGCGCGGTCGATGATGGCGATGCGGTCCGCCAGCTCGTCGGCTTCTTCGAGATACTGGGTGGTCAGGAAGATGGTCATGCCGAAATCGCGGTTCAGCCGGCGCACTTCCGCCCAGATGTCGCGACGGCTGGCGGGATCCAGCCCGGTCGTCGGCTCGTCAAGGAAGAGGATCTCCGGTTGGTGTACCAGCGCCATCGCCAGATCGAGCCGCCGGCGCATCCCGCCGCTGTACTTGCCGACCGGGCGGTCGGTGAACTCGGTCAGCTTGACCAGCGCCAGCAGCTCCGCCGCGCGGTCCTGCGCCTGCCGGCGGGTCATGCCGAAGAGCTGTCCCTGTATGGTCAGCAGCTCGGTCGATTTCATCAGGTTGTCCAGCCCGATCTCCTGGAGGGCGACCCCGGCGATGCGGCGCACATCGCCCGCCTGCGTCATCACATCGTAGCCGCCGACCAGCCCTCTCCCCGCGGTGGGCAGCGCCAGCGTGGTCAGCATCTTGACGGTCGTGCTTTTGCCTGCGCCGTTGGGTCCCAGGAACCCGAAGATCTCGCCAGATTTCACGCTGAATGAAACGCCGTCGACGGCGGTGAATTCCCCATAACGCTTGATCAGGTTTTCCGCTCGAATTTCGCCGCTTGACATGACAATATCCTCCCTGCATTCTCGGACAGCATACGATACGGGCATGACAGATCATGCCGTCGGGTTGTTCTTGCCTGGGTGATTACTCGTTACACAGCTTCGGATCGCTCTCCAGCGCCGTCGCGAAGACATCGCGCAGCACCGTCAGCCCACTCACCAGAGTCGCGGCGTCCTGATCGTTGAGATCGCTCAACAGGTCGGTCAGGCGCGTCTCGACGTTGTCTTCCACTTTGTCCAGCGCCGCCTGCCCCGCGTCGGTGATCTCGATCCAGACCAGCCGGCGGTCATTTTCCGCCCGCCGCCGCCCCACCCAGCCGCGCTCTTCCAGCGTGCTGATGGTGTTGGACATCGTGGGGGCGCTCACCGAAAGCCGATCTGCCAGATCGCCGAGGGTGTGCGCGCGGTAGCGCAGAATCCCCAGCAGCGAGATGTGCCCCGGCTGGATGCCGGGAAGCGACTGGCGCATTTCCGCCGACATCACCCGCATGATCAGCGGGATGATATCCAGGGTACGGCGAGAGATTTCTCGTCGGATCGTGTTCGGCATGAGCGTCCTGATGTCCTCTCTGACGTGACCTCCAATATGATTAGGAGTACTAATGGATTACTGTGCTAATCATATGGTTGGGCAATATCGAAGTCAAGCGCTTTGGATGAGCGTTCACTAAGCGGCTCCTGAAGGGTTTCTGAGGTCGGCTTTCAGCGTCGCATAGAGCGCCGCATACTGCCCGGCGACCAGATCCCAGGTGAAGCGGTCGCGCACCAGAGCGCGGGCGTTGGTCCCCATCGTCGCCCGGCGGGCGCGGTCGGTCAGCAGCAGCCACAGCGCCGCCGCCAGCGGCTCGACCGCCGCCTC
>JABWBO010000143.1 GCA_013360465.1 Anaerolineae bacterium
GTCTGAGTCTGGATGATTCCGCGCCGGTCGCCTTTGGCGGCGGGCTGCTGACCAGCGATACGCCGCTGGCGCGGGCGCTGTGCCTTCGCCTGGGGCAGGCAGTCCGTCCGCAGCCGCTGCACCCGCCGGTAATTGGCGCGGCATTGTTGGCGAAAATTCGCTATGCTTAAGAGCGTGTCTGCAAAGCCGGTTTTCACACAACCTCATCCCGGAAACCTGACGGTTTCCTGCCCCTCTCCAATTGGAGAGGGGCGGTTGAGCGCAGCGAAACGGGGTGAGGTGAGCAGTTTGCAAATAGTCTCTAAGGTGTACACTACCCCTTCAGCCTATGAAAATCCTGCGCGGCGCATCGTGCGATGCGTCGTGTTGGCACAATCCGAGAGACGAGTCGTGCGATGATGCTTACCGAAGATGTAAACCCCAATTCTCATGGGATCGACCAGCTGGACACGATGGGCATGATCGAGCGCATTCATGCCGAAGATCGCACGGCGCTGGATACCGTCACGGCGGTGCTGCCGGACATCGCCCGCGCCATCGACGCCATCGTCACCCGGATGCGCGCCGGCGGGCGGCTGTTCTACGTCGGCGCGGGGACCAGCGGACGGCTCGGCGTCATCGACGCGGCGGAATGCGTGCCGACCTTCAACACCCCGCCGGAACTGGTGCAGGGGGTGATCGCCGGCGGCGAAGAGGCTTTCGTCCATTCCGTCGAAGGCGTCGAGGATGACGCCCAGGCGGGCGCGGGCGACCTGAAAGCGCGCGGGCTGACCGACGCCGATGTCGTGGTCGGCATCGCCGCCAGCGGGCGCACCCCGTTCGTCATCGGCGCGCTGATCTACGCCCACAGCCTGGGCGCGCTGACGGTCGGCATCGCCAACAATTCGCCGTCAGAAGCACTCTCCTGCGCCGATATCGGCATCCCGCTGATCAGCGGTCCTGAAGTGATCGCCGGAAGTACCCGCCTCAAAGCCGGGACGACGCAGAAGCTGACGCTGAACATGATCAGCACCGCCGTCATGATCCAGCTCGGCAAGGTTTACGACAACCTGATGGTGGACGTGCAGGTGCGTAACGAGAAGCTGCGCCGCCGCGCCATCGGCTTGATCCGCCATCTGACCGGCGCCAGCGAACATGACGCTGAAAACCTGCTCTTCGAGAGCGGGCGCAGCGTCAAGGTGGCGGTCGTCATGGCGCGGCGGGGCGTCTCGGCAGCCGAAGCTCAGGCGCTCCTCGACGCGGCGGGCGGCGTCCTCCGACAGGTGATCGACTGAGCCGATCCCAAAGCCATATCTCGCATCTTTTCAAAGGCGAGCCGGCGGCTCGCCTTTAGGCTGTTCCAAGAAAATAAATCGAGCAGTAGGGGCGGAGCTGTGTCTCCGCCCGCCGTTCACGGGCGAACACGTGGGTTCGCCCCTGCAACCGCTGGCGCGTCTTTTGTCTGGAACAGGCGTAGGGGAGACCCGGCGGGTCTCCCGCGCGTGATTTTCTCTTTCAAGAACCTGCTTTAGAGCGTATCCAGCACGCTGCCCAGGATGCGGACGATCTCGTCCACCTCGTCCTCAGTGATGGTCAGCGGCGGGGCGAACGCCAGCGTGCTGCCGACGTTGCGCGTGCGCAGCCCGCGATCCTGGCACAGCCGTGTGACTTTCGCCGCCAGTGCCGGGTCTGCCGTCTTCGCCGTCTTGTCGGCGACCAACTCCACGCCGCAGATCAAGCCGAGGCTGCGCACCTCGCCGACCATCGAAAATTCCGCCAGCGAGTCCAGCCCTGACCGCAGCCGCGCCCCCATCGCCCTGGCGCGCTCGACCAGATTCTCCTCTTCGATGATCTGAAGATTGCGCAGCCCGACGGCACATGCCGTCGCATGACCGGAATAGGTGTAGCCGTGCATGAAACTGTCGGTATCTGGCGCATTCTGGATGGTGTCGTAAATGGCATCGCTGATCTGGTTGCCGCCCAGGGGCAGGTAGCCGCTGGTGATGGCTTTGGCGAAGGACAGGATGTCTGGCTGGACGCCGTAGCGGTTCAGCCCGAACAGTTCGCCGGTGCGCCCGAAGCCAGTGATCACCTCGTCGGCGATCAGCAGGACGCCGTGACGGTCACAGATCGCGCGGACGCGCGGGAAGTAGTCGTCCGGCGGGACGATGACGCCGCCCACGCCCTGCACCGGCTCGGCGATCACCGCCGCGACGGTGTCCGCGCCTTCACGCAGGATCGCCTCTTCGATCAGCCGCGCCGCCGCCGCCCCGACCGTCTCGCCGTCCTTGATTTCGCCCTCGAAACGATACGGATAGGGCGGCGCAACATGCACGAAGCCGGGCACTGCCGGTCCGAACATCTTGTGATAGCGCTCGATGCCGGTGGCGAAGGTCGCCGCCAGGGTGATGCCGTGATAGGCGAGCTTGCGGGCGATGATCTTGAACTTCTCCGGCTTGCCCTGGCGCTTCCAGTAGTAGCGGGCGATCTTGAAGGCGCTGTCGTTGGATTCTGAGCCACCGGAGGTGAAAAACGTCGTCTTGAGATCGGCGTAGGCATAGCCGGAAAGCCGCGCCGCCAGCTCCACCGCCGGGACGTTGGTCATGCCGGCAAAGTTGGAGGTGAACGCCATGCGTTTCATCTGGTCATACGCCGCCTGCGCCAGCGCCTCGCGCCCGTAGCCGACGTTGACGTTCCACAGCCCAGCCATGCCGTCCAGGATTTTGCGCCCGTCGGCGGTGTACAGGTAAACGCCTTCTCCACGCTCGATCACCAGCGGATCGGCGTGCGTCTTGGGGTGCTGAAGGGGATGGAGCTGGCGCTTATCGAGTTCCTGAAGCGCCGCATTGTCACGGATCGGGGCTGTCATTGGAGGACCTTTACTCTGTTAAACCGCCACAGGATAAAGATACCCCTCGCGATACCATTCTTCAACCTGCGCGCGGTCCGCGCCGACCTGCGCCGCCTGCCCGAAGGTGAATCCGGCGGGATGGGCGTCGAGCAGAGGTTCCAGCGCCGAGTCGCGCCGGTAGTCGGCGCGAAAGTCGTGATAGACGCCGCGCGTCGGCGACCGGTAGCACCACACCGGCAGGGCGAAGCGCGTCGCCTCGCCGATGGGGACGGCGCGGAACGATAGGGGCTGGGCGGGTTTCGCCCCGGTGATCGCCTGGGTATAGGCGCTCATCTGCGTCTCCAGACTGAACTGATCGTGCAGCGTCGCCATTGTCTCAGCGGAGGTGCGCCGCCCGGTGCGCAGGATGTCGGCGGCGATCTGCGCGGCGGAGTCGTGGTCGCCGTAATCCACCTTGTCGATCAGTTCTTCAGGCAGCAGTTCGCGGTGGGTCGAGACGCGCGCCACGATGGAGGGCGTGCCGCAGCCGAGCGACTCGTAGACGGCGTTGCCGAAGGTCTCGACGAAATGACCGAGCGAAAGCGTGACCTGTCCCAGGCTGAAGTATTCCGGCAGCAGATCGACCGGTATCCAGGGGTGAAAAACAACATGGTCGGTCAGCCCGCGTTCTTCCAGGCGCGCCGTCACGCGGGCATAAAAATCCTGCGCGCCGGAGTCGCGGTCGGCGAACAACCAGCGCGGGGTGAGCAGGCGCAGATTGGCGACCCCGTGCCGGTGTACCAGCCGGTCGGCGACTTCGATGCTCTCCCAGATGCCTTTACTCTCCTCCGGGCGGTGCGGGTGCAGGATGATGGCGTGTTCGTCCGGGTTCACGTTGGGGATCAGCGCGCCGATGCGGCGCGGCGGGGTCGGCTGGAAGCGCTGCCAGTCCAGGCTGTTGCGGATCACCCTCAGGCGATTGGGCAGACCGGCATAGAAGCGCCCGGCGGTTTGCAGCACGAAGCGGCGGCTGTATTCCGAGATGACGATCAGCCGGTCGGCGCTGAAATGAAACATGCCCTGCATGGTCTCTGGATAGACGTTGTCGCGCAGCCCGATCACTGTCGGCTTGCGCTGGTAGACGAACGGGAACAGGAATTCGCCGTCGTGCATGTAGAAGACATCGGCACGTTCGAGGTGTTCCGCCACATCCTGGATGACCCCGGCAAGGTTGTGCGCGCCGGTGTCGTAGGGACCGGGAAACGGCTGCCGGAAGCGCAGGATCGGCAGCACCTCGGCATTGGGATGCCAGCGAAACGGGATGCGCGAATCGTCGCGGCGGGTGCTGAGCAGGGTGATGTGATGTCCCTGCTCGGCGAGATGCAGGGCGATGCTGCGCAGATGCTTCTGTCCCCCGCCCATGTCATGATCGGGGAAAAGCGGGGTGATGGAGAACATCAGGATGCGCATGAATTGACCTACCCTATTTGCCGGTTCATGGTCAAATATACGTCATCATTCCGAGCAGCAGATGAAAGAGGGCAGAATGTTCCCTGAACAGGCTACGCCGGCGAGCCGACAGCGTTTCGACCTCGCCCGCCAGATCGCCGAGGCATGCCCACCGGCGCTCGCCGACGCCATCGCCGTCAGCGGGTCGGTGGCGCGCGGCTGGTCGGATGACGACTCCGACCTGGAACTGAACTTTTGGGGGCAGGACCTCCCGCCGGAATCCGAACGCGCCGCCTGGATGATGCGCCTGGGCGTGACCGATCTGGAGATCGAGCCGACGGCGCGCGATGATGACTCCTGGTGGATCGGCGGGCGTTTTCAGGGTGTGCCGGTCGAGTTCGGCTGGCAGACCTGCGGCGCGCTGGATCGGGTGTGCGATGCGCTGCTTTCCGGGGCGGCTGCCGGTGGGGAGATCGCCTTCCTGGGCGATCTGCTGGCGCATGTCCTGCCGCTACGGGGTGAGGAGGAGATCGCCGCGCGTCAGGCGCGGGTGCGCGCCATCCCGGAGCGCGTGCAGCGGATGTTGATCGGAGCGGCAGCGGCGCGTTTCAAATCGGGGCATCTCAAGGCGGCGCGGCGGCTGGCGGCGCGCGGCGAGACTCTGGCGCTGAATGAGAGCCTGCTGGCAGACCTGGACGCCGCCCTGCGGCTGATGTACGCCGCGCATCAGCGCTGGCTGCCGGGGCGCAAATGGCGTCAGACCGCCGCCCGCGCCTTCGCGCCTGCCGACTGGTTGAAGCGCTTCGATGACGCCCTGTGTGTCGTTGATCCGACGGCGCGGGTGGATGCCGTCTGGCGGCTGGTGCGCGAGGCGCTGCTTGAAGTGCCCTGCTACATCGATGTGAGCGACGCACTTTCAGCGTTGGAGGGGTAAGTCAGGCTCGCGAACCGCCTGCCGGTCTGCTTTTTCGTCAATCGCCGCCGGAGTCATCGCCGCCGCCGCCGGAGTCATCCCCGCTGCCGCCGGAATCGTCACCGCCGCCGGAGTCAACATCGCCAGCGAGTTCGCCGCCCCCGTCGGAGTCGTCGGGTTCCGAGTCGTCGCCGGAGTCGTCATCGTAGGCGTCGATGAAATCCTGATAGTCGTCGCCTTCCAGCCAGTCATCGAGGTCGAAGTCGCCGGCGTCGTCCGATTCGATCAGCGCGATCAGGGCTTCCAACGCCTCATCGCTCAGCGGATCGGCGATCTCGATAGAACGCTCCAGCAGCGCCACCGGAAGCGCCGCCACCTCTTCGCGGGCATAGGCGACGGGAAAATCGGGGGCGGCTGCCGGTTCCAGCGCGGCGTCAAGCGGAACAGTCACCTGCGACCCGGCGGCGGCAGCGCTGCCCAGCCCGGCGGCACGCACCACCGCCGCCCCTTCCAGCGCCCGCACGGTCATGACTCCATTCGCCTGCGCCGTGAACTGGATGGTTGAACCCATCCTGATTTCGACGCCGTTGAGGGTGAAGCTGACCTTGGCGCTGGTCTCCGGCGTCTGCACGATCAGCCCGTTCATCTCGGTCTCGCCGCAGCGCACACCGCCGATGCCGGTCGCCAAGCGGAACGCCTGCACCGCCGACTGCGCGCCCTGCTGAAGCGGCTCGAAGACGACATCGCCGTACATCAAAAAGGTGACGTTCTCGCCGGGCAGCGTATCCGGCAGGTTGACCTGAAGCCGCGCCAGCGCGACGCCCCACTGCCCGGTCTGCGGGTTGATCGGCGTCAGATGGAGCGACTGAAGCCCCGCCACCGGCGCAATATCGCCAGGGTTTTGCAGCAGCGCCGCCGGTTCCGCTTGCAGCGCGTCATTCCCATAGCAGATTTGGTTGCGCTCCGTCCCGCGGCAGCGCGCCCCGGCGGTCGCCAGCACCGTATCGATCAGAGCAGGGCAGCTTGATGCCTCGCCCTGCCCGGAAGCGCCGCCGGCGATCAGCAGCAGGCTGACCAGCGCCGGCAGAAGCGAGAGTCGTCTGTTCGGCGTCATGAGCAGAAAGTCCTCTACGTCGCTCGAAATGGTCGAACAAAAACACGGGGCGGTCCGTCTTATGACGAACCGCCCCACAGGCGTCACCGTTTAGGCTTGGTCGATGACGGCGCTTCGGGCGTCACCTCCGGCGTCACTTCGGGCGCGTCGGTCGGCGTCGGCGTTGGTGTGGCGGTCGCGCCGATCTCCGGCGTCACTTCCGGCGCGTCGGTCGGGTCTGGTTCCGGCGTCGCTTCCGGCGTCGCTTCCGGGTTCACCTCCGGCGTCACTTCCGGCGTCGCCTCAGCATCGAGCGGCGGGATTGCTGGTTTCGGCTTGACGGTCAGCAAGAACGGGAACCACAGAACACAACTGCCGTAGTGGTACTCGGCATATACTGACAGATAGCCTTCGTCCCCTGAGGTGATGGTGTCGGCGAAGGCGAAGCCCGAGGGATCGGTGACGGCGGTGTGTTCAGTCAGCCCGCTGGTTTTGAAAATCGCGCCGAGCGGCGGGTCCTGGATGGTGAAGACGACTTCCGCCCCACCAATCGGTGAGCCTGACGCCGACTTCAGCTCGACTCCGAGCGCCAAGGGGAAATCGCTCCCGGCGGTGGTCTCCTGATTATCTCCGAAGACGTTGGTGAAGTTGTAAGCGCTGTACTGGTTGACGCTGAGCGAAGCGTAGCTGAAGCGCTCGCCGGTCCCTTCATCGTAATAGCTGCCTAAAGGATCGGGCGAAGCGATCTCCAGGACGGTGAGCGGGTAACAGGAGGCGATCACCTGAAGGTCCCGGCTGCCGCCGCCCGGTCCCCCCAGAGTGACCGGCGTACCGGGAGAAGGCGGCACGCCGATCAAGCCGCCCTTGCTCAGGTTGAGCAGCGGCGCGCCGTAAACCGGGTCATTCTGCGAGTCGTAGACGAAGGCGCGCAGCGTCCCCATATACAGTTCGCCGGTCGCCGCTTCTCCCGTCCAGCCCGCCTGCGGGACGAGGTTCAGCCAGAGTGGGTATATCGGCTTTACATCGAGCGAGATTTCGTCCTGCACGACGAATTCGCCGTCGGTGATCACCACCTTGATGTACATGATGCCGGCGGCGCTGAACTCGTGGTCGGCGTTGAAGGTGCTGCCCGGTGCAATGCCGTTGTAGCTGTCCGGGCTGAAGCTGTCATCCCAGTAGACCTCGGCGTCAATCGGGTCGCCATCCAGGTCATCGACCGCGAAGTGCAGGGTGAACAGGTCGCCGTTCTGCCAGGTCGTCTCAACGTTGGTGATCGCCACCGTCGGCGGATGATTGACGGCGCTCAGCACCGACAGGTCATAGTGGGCGCTGTCTGGGGCATGGATGTCGGTCTTGATATCCACCTCTGCTGGACCGGTGATTGGTCCGGCGATCATCGCCACATGAACTTTTCCGTCGAAATCGGTGAGCAGACAGGTTTCCGGCGCACAGCCAAGGACGCTGTTGAAATAGGAGATCGACAGCCCATAGTAGATCACGGGCACGCCCGCGCCGCCCTTGTCGATGACCTGGGCGACCAGCGGTTCGGCGAAAGGTTCATTGACGGCGGCGGACTGCCCATCGCCGCTGATATTGGTGATGACCAGCGGCATGATCGGGTCGATCAAGGCGTCGAACCGCATCTCGGCGCTGTTGCCGGAATCATCCTGGAGCAGCGCCACCAGAGGGAATATGCCGTTGTGCGGGTAATCATGTTCGACAGCGATGACCACCGGATTGGCGAACGCCGGCGCGAAACCGCCCGCCGCCAGCGGACCTTCTGTGTAGACGAATTCCTCCGGCGCGCTGCCATCGCCCCAATTGATCGACAGGGTCAAGCGGCTGCTGTCCGGGTCATACACCGACCCGGACAGCACGAAGGCGTCGCGAGCGATGGAGAAGCCTGGGATTTCAAGCGAAAGCAGCGGTGGGCTGTTCGGGACCTGCGTATGCGTCGGCGTCAGCGGCACATCGGTATGCGTCGGCGTCGGCGGAACCGTTGTGCTGGTCGGCGGAACGGGCGGCGCGGTCGGCGAATCGGCGGACTGCTCGGTTCCGGTCAGCGGCAGCTCGATGCGATAATTCAGGACGACGCCCTGATAGCCCCTGAACTCGCCGATCTCTTCGTCGGTCGCCGGGCGAATATCGACCCAGGGGCAGCCGGTGAAGACCTGGCGATCATCTTCGTCGCCATCCAGCCCCAGGTTCTGCGGCGCAGCCAGACAGCGCAAGCCGCGATAGCCTTCCGGGATGATCTGCTCGTCCGGCGTGCCGGGGTTGAGGATCGCCCGTCCATCCAGGACGAACAGCTCCATGATCTCGAAAATGTCGTCGTCGAAACCGTACTGTCCGTGAATCTGCCGGTCCTGCGCCGGATCGACCGGCAGAGTGCGCAGAGCGACGGTCGATCCGATGCGAATATCCGCGCCGTTGGCGGTGAAATCAACCTGGGTGTTCTTCGGACCCTGGATGATCAGGGCGTCCGGCGCTTCCCGACACTCGGTCTGGGCGATGCCGGTGCGGAAGTAGAACGCCTGCGCCGGGGACAACACGCTGTTCGGATCAGCAGCGGTCTCGGCATCGACGGCGTTTTCCAGTTCGACATCGCCCGCCAGCATGAAGATGACATTCTGACCGGGCAGCGCGTCGGGCAAGTTCGCCTGCACGCTGAGCAGGCTGATGCCCCACTCGTCAAGTGCGGTGCGCAGCGGCGATGTGGCGATGGAGGTCAGATTGGTGAGATCGGCGATGTCGCGCGGGCGGGTGAAAAAATCGGTCGCCGTCACCTGTGAGAAAGCGGCGACCACCTGGTCATATCCGTAGCAGGCGCTGTTGCGAGTCAGTCCCGTACAGTTGTTGCCCACAGTCTCGATGGCGTCAGCGATGAACTGAGGGCAGACATCGGCGACCTGAGCGGCACTGGACTGAAAGACGCTCAGCCCCACCAGTGCCAGAATCGCGAACATCAGCGTAGCGAAGATGCGCATAGGACTCCTCGGGCTTCAATGTATGCCGGACGCAGTGATTTGTAGACAAGCATAAGGAATTGTCCCGATGCTGTCAATGAATCTTTCGAACAGTCTTTCATCCTGCCGGTTCAGCATGGTTGTCGTTCCCCGGCAGGTGGGGCATAATCGCTCGCCATGACGATCCATATCCCTTCCCTTTCACAGCACTTTTCCCTCGCCTATTTCAGGAGCAGTCATTCTCATGGCGAAAATTGCGGTACAGCTTTACACGGTTCGTGAAGCGCTTCAGAGCGACTACGATGGCGTGATCCGGCAGATCGCCGCGATGGGCTACGACGGTGTCGAGGCTGCCGGCATGTACGGCGCGGGCGCGAAACAGGCAAAAGCGCTCTTCGACTCGCTCGGCTTGAGCGCGCCATCGGCGCATCTGCGGCTGATCGACGACGCCGCCAGCCGCGCCCAGGCGCTCGACGACGCGGCGGCGCTGGGCTGCACCTTCGCCGTCGTCCCCTACATCCCGCCGGATCAGTTCGCCAGCGTCGAGCAGGTGGCGGGGCACTGCGACCGGCTCAACGCGGCGCTGTCCGACGTGCGCGCGCGCGGTATGCGGCTACTCTATCATAACCACTGGTGGGAATTCACCGCCAGCCCGGCGCTGGGCGGCAGGACGCCGTTCGATCTGATGCTGGAGCGGCTCGACCCGGCGGTCGGCTTCGAGATCGACACCTATTGGGTGCAGCATGCCGGCGTGGACCCGGCGGCGGTGATCGCCGGGTTGGGCGAACGTGCCCCGCTGCTGCACATGAAGGATGGACACCCCGGCACCGATCAGGCGATGCTGGCGGTCGGCGACGGCGTGATGAACTTCCAGCCGATCCTCGCGGCGTCGCGCGCCGAATGGTGGATCGCCGAGCTGGACCGCCACGACGGCGACATGCTGACCGCCGTGCGGCGCAGCGCAGCCTATCTGAAGAGTCTGTAGCAGTTGAAGTTTTCAGGAGAATCGGTCATGCATTATCGACATCTGGGCGACGCGGGGATCAGGATCAGCGCCATCTCGCTGGGCGGGTGGATCAACTACGGCGAGGGCAAGGTAGACGAGGGGATCGCCCGCCGCGTGGTCGAGACCGCCTATGAGCAGGGGATCAACTTCTTCGATCTGGCGGATATTTACGGCAAGGGCGAAGCCGAAAAGCAGATGGGCGCGGTCCTCAGCCAGTATCCCCGCCACACCCTGGTCATTTCCACCAAGGTGTTCTGGCCCATGAGCGACGACGTGAACGACCGGGGGCTGTCGCGCAAGCACATCCTGGAGAGCATCGACAAGAGTCTGGCGCGCCTGGGCACGGATTATGTCGATATTTACTTCTGCCACCGCCCCGACCCCTCGACGCCGATCCGCGAGACGGTGCAGGCGATGCACACGGTGGTGGAATCGGGCAGGGCGCTGTACTGGGGCACGTCGGTGTGGTCGGCGGACCAGATCGTCGAAGCCTATGATCTGTGCGACAGGTACGGCTGGCATCTGCCGAAGGCGGAGCAGCCGCAGTACTCGATGCTGCACCGCGAGCGGGTCGAAGAGCACATCCTGCCGGCGGCGCACCGGCGCGGCATCGGGCTGGTGGTCTTCTCCCCGCTCGGTCAGGGGATGCTGACCGGCAAGTACGACGACGGCATCCCGGAAGGATCGCGCTTCGCCCGCGAGGAATGGGCGAAAGACCGCTTCGTCAACGAGCAGAACATCGCCCGCGTCAAGGCGCTGAAAGCGGTCGCCGATGACCTGGGCGTGACGCGCGCCGACCTGGCGCTGGCGTGGGTGCTGCGCCATCCCGGCGTGAGCAGCGCCATCATCGGGGCGACCCGCCCGGAACACGTGCTGGAGAACATCAAGGCGGCGGACCTGACGCTGGACGCGGCGGCGATCCAGCGCATCGAGGCGATTCTGAAGGGCTAAGAGACTGTTTGAAAAGCCGGTTTTCACACAACCTCACCCCAACCTCACCCCCTGCCCCTCTCCAATTGGAGAGGGGCGGTTGAGCGCAGCGAAACGGGGTGAGGTGAGCAGTCGGACGGCATTCTTGCCGTCCGCTGTGTCGGATGCGATTAATCGCACCCCTACATCCCGCCAGGTCTAAACCTATTCTCCATAAATCGAAAAGGGAGAGTGCCCTACCAGCGCTCTCCCTGCCGTCAACGCTTCAGATATTCGACCCCAGGGCAAACGCATCAAATTTTCAATCAGGTCATGATGGGTTAACGCAGTCCTGTAGGGACAGCCTTCTGGCTGCCCGCCGTATCGGACGCGCAGAAGCGCGTCCCTACGATACCTTGTAACCTTTTCTGACCCATTCATCGATTTTGATGCGTTTGCCCTGCGTGAAGGCGCGATCCTGATCAGGCGGATTGTTCGTTCACGGACGCGGCGGCGCGGTAGTTCTCGTCCAGCGCCGGTTCTAACGCGACCAGCGCCGTCAGCCGGCGGGCGATGCGCGTGAACTCGACGGCTTCGTCGGCGGTCAGCGGACGACCGAGGATCGCCTGTTCCCGGTAGCTCAGCCACTTCTTCAACACCTGATACCCGCCGATGGTATACCCCCAGGCGGCTTCTGGAATGCCGCCCCAGAAGGTCGTCTCATTCAGGTATACGTCGATTCGTCCCTCGGCGGCGCGCGTCCGACCTCTGCCCGGCATGACCACCTCGCCCCGCTGCAAGCGCCCCCACCCGGCGGTGATCGCCAGATCGACCGCCCCGTCCGCCGCCGTCAGCGCCGCGACCGGGCGCAGTTCCGGGCGAATCGTCCCGGTCGTCACTCCGGCGGATTCGCCTTCCGTATCCAGCAGATCGGCGACCTGCCACCCCAGCGCCGCCGAAGCGCGCAGCAGGTCGGCGTCTTCCGGGAGGGGGATGCGCGCCCAGTCGTCCTTGAGACCATCGGCGTGATCGACGAGGTACGCCGGGGCATAGCCGATGGCGAGGGCGTGCCGCCAGAGCAGCGCCGCCGTGTCGAAATCGGCGTCCGGGTCGGGGAAGCCCAGGCGCGCCAGGAGCGCGCGGGCGGACGACGAAAGGTTGGCGACCGGGCGCACTTCGGCGGCGGCGGCATCCGCCGGCAGCAGCTCGTAGAGCGCACGCTGCCCCACCGCCGTCAGACTTTTGCCATTGCGCAGCATGACGGGGAAATAACTGGCATCCACTTTGAGCAGGTGATCATCGCCGAGATACCCGCCAAAGTAGAAAGGAGTTCCCTCGTCAGCTGCGCTGCCAATTCGACGCGTCACAAAGAACTGATTCCCCCGCCAGCACTGCGCGTGGAGGTCTGGTCGCGAACGGTTCCACAGTGCGCCTACTTCGGAGTAATAACACCACTGAGCGTCAAAGGGGCGTATCATGTACCGCTGTACAGCTTCAGAGGCATATTTACTCTCGCTCAACGCCCGAATTCGCATCGTTGGAGGGTCAAATCCGGCGTACTCGGCAGTCAAGCCATAGCCCAGTGCGCGGTAGGCGTCCCAATCCAGATCACGGTCGAAATACGCCCGCATCCGCCGTTCCAGCGCCGTGCGGTCGATGTCGATGAGCGCACCGCCGCGCTTCTCCATCAGCCCGTTCATCGGCGGCACGGCGCACAGGTCGGTCACACGGCTCCAGGTCATGTAGCGGTCGCTGACGCTGCGCGGGCGCAGGGTGTAGCGGTTCTCCGGCGTCGGGGCGGCGGTCGCATACTGCCCGGCGAAATCGGCGGCGTTCAGGCTCGCCAGCAGGTCGGCGCGCTTGCTCGTCCCCCACAGATCACGATAGCGCACGGTCGGCGCGGGGTCGCGCGTCGGGCGGCGGATCATCAGCCCGACCGCCGTCCCCTGGCGGATGCCTTCGCGGTTGTATTCGGTCGAAAAGGCGCTGGGATCGGGCAGCCCTTCGCCGGGCAGCCCTTTGGGGATGCGCTTGCCCGTCTCGCGGCTGTCGCCGTTCAGGTTGTCGAACCACATGCGGTCGAATTCCTGCAAGAAGCGCCGGCGCATGACCACGAACGACGGATCGCTGAGGTACGAGGCGTTGGAGATGTAGCAGACGATTCCCCGTTTTTCGGCGCTCAGTTCGGTCACACAGCGTTCCGCCAGCCGGAAGAAGCGGATGTACAGGTCGTCCAGATTGAACTTGCGAATACCCCAGGCGGTGTTCAGCCCGGCTTTGTACAGATCGACCATCCCCTGCTCCTCCGCCGGGCTGGCTCCGGCGAAGGCGTTGTAAGGCGGGTTTCCGAGGATAACCAGGATTTTGCCGGAACGCTTGACCTGTTCGGCGGCGTCGCGTTCGCGTTCCAAGCCCTGCAGGAAAAGCTGTTTCGACGGGGCGTCGGCGGGACTCCAGCCGGTCAGGGCGTTGGTCAGGAAGACGCCGGGACGCCTGCCGCGTTCCAGGCTGACGCCGAAAGAGCGCAGCAGCCCGTGCAGCTGGATGTGAGCGACCACGAACGGCGCGGTCAGGATTTCAAAGCCGTAGAGGCGCTCACAGATGGCGTCTGCCAGGGCGCTGGCGATGGCGAACGGCGTCTCTCCCTGAGCCGTGAGGCGGTCGTGAATGCGGCGCAGCACGGCGATCAGGTAGGCGCCGGTCCCGCAGCAAGGATCGAGTACCACGACATCGGGGTTTGCCAGCCCGCCGACGACGCCGAGTTCGCGTTCCAGGGCGTCATCCACGCGCGCCGTCATGTAATCGACGATCTCCGTCGGGGTGTACCAGACGCCGAGCGTCTTGCGCAGTTCCGGCGCAAAGGCTTCCAGAAAGGGTTCGTAGAAATACTGCACGGCGTTGTTCAGCCCGAAGGTGGCGAAGAATTCGGCACGCTTGACTCGGTTCAGCGCGTCCACCATCCACAGCAGCAGCGACTCGATGCCCAACTGTTCCAGGCGGTCCGGCTCGGTCAGCTGGTAGAACAGATCCTGCATCACCGGAGTGGGCAGCCGTCGGGTGTCGCGCCACAGGTCGAAGCGCGCCCTTTCCGACGCCGGGGTCTTTTCCGCCCACAGCACCCAAGAGGCGAAGATGCCGTAAAACACCGTCTGAATGAGGGTCGAACGGAAAAACGAGTCGCCATCCATGCGCCCGCCGTCGTCCGCCTTCATCGACTCGAAATGGATGCCGAGCGCCTCTTCGAAGTCCTGGCGAATGCCGGCGAAGGCGGTCGATCCGGCATCCCATCGGGCGATCTGCGCCGCCGCCGCGCGGGCATACGACGCCATCATCCGGGCGACATCGCGCGGGTCGGCAAGTTCCACGCCGCGCTGCAAGACGCGCTGCAAATATTCGTACAGCAGGGCGTCCTGTTCGACCGCGAAGCGGCGCGGATGCGCGGCGGACGCCCAGAAAGATGCCTCGTCCGGCGCGAGCGAGAAGCGCTCTTCGTACGCCGGTCGCCCTTCGTCGTCACGGCTGACCACGACGAACTGGTAGAAGTTGGTCACCAACACCTGATCGTAATGGTCCAGATAACGGCGCACCTGCTTGCCCCGCGCCACGACATCCAGCGGCTCGCGCACGGCTTTGACCTCCACCACGCCGTGTTCGGGCTTCTGGTCAAATTCCTGCCGTTCGTTGAACAGCGCCAGATCAGGGATGCCCGCCCCGCTGTCCTTGACATGGATGACCGCCGTCACGCGGGGGTGCAGGGTTTCGCCCACCGCATCGAGCAGACGCTTGAACGCCGCGTAGTGCGTGGTTTCCGGCGCAGTCTTGCCGCGCAGAGTCGCCAGTTCACGGATGTACGCTTCCAGAGTTTGCGTAAACGCCATAGGAATCGCCCCTCGTACGCGGCGGGTTGGGAAGGTATTACCTTATTTTAGCACAAGTTTTCGGGCACAGACGCCGGGAGTTTGGCGGCGGAGCAGGCGCGGCTTATAATGGGCGGCGGCTTGTGTACGGGAAAGCGCCCTGCATGACAGATGAACTCCTCGGCAAACAAATCGGCGGCTGCGAGATCGTGGAGCTGGTCGGGCGCGGCGGCATGGCGGTCGTCTACCGCGCGCATCAGATCTCCATGAACCGCCGCCCGGTGGCGATCAAAATCCTGCCGCGCCAGATGCTCAACGACGAGACCTACATGCAGCGCTTCCTGCGCGAAGTCCACATCCTGGCGCAGCTCGAACACCGCAACATCGTCCCGGTCCACGATTACGGCGAATTCGAGGGGCAGCCCTTCATCGTCATGCGCTACATGGACGGCGGCTCGGTCGATGATCTGATCCGCCGCAGCGGCAGGCTGACCCTGGCGCAGATGCGCGATTTCGTCACCCAGATCGCCCCGGCGCTGGATTACGCCCACCTGAAAAATGTGCTGCACCGCGACCTGAAGCCGTCCAACATCCTGCTGGACGACGACGGCGGCGCCTATCTGACCGATTTCGGCATCGCCCGCCTGATGGGCGACGCCTACAGCGGCATGGGAGCCGTCACCACGCACGGCGTGATCGGCACGCCCAGCTACATGAGTCCCGAACAGGCGCAGGGCAAGCCGCTCGACGGGCGCAGCGATGTCTATGCGCTGGGCGTGACCCTGTTCGAGATGGCGACCGGGGCGCGCCCCTTCGAAGGCGACACGCCTTACAGCATCGCCGTCCTTCAGGTGACTGCGCCGCCGCCGCCGCCGCGCAGCCTCAACAGCGCACTGCCGGCGGCGGTCGAACGGGTCATCCTCAAGGCGATGAGCAAGAAAGCCGACGACCGCTATCCGACCGCCGCCGCCCTCGCCGAGGCGCTGACGCTGGCGATCACCCAACCAGAAGCGGCAGCGCCGAGCGAGACCCAGCCCAGCCTGGCGATCAACCTGCTGGATACTCAGCCGGGGCTGCGCCGGTCCGACCTGCTGCCCCCGCCGGCAGGTGCGGCGGAACGCCAGCCCACCCCGCCGCAAACGCCGCCGCCG
>JABWBO010000031.1 GCA_013360465.1 Anaerolineae bacterium
TTCGGGTTTAGCTCCTTGAGTGAGCTTGTCGGTTGCTAGCCGAGGCGCTTTAGCCCTCGGCGGTCCCCGCAGCCCTTAACTTGCTGCCTATGGGACGCGATTAATCGCGTCCCTACATCCCGCCAGGTCTAAACCTATTCTCCATCAGTCCTTATCTTTCATTCCTCATCTCTCGCTACAGCGTCATCAGGTAGGTGATCAGGTCGGCGAGGTTCTGTTCAGACAGATGCTCACCGTACTGCGGAAACATGATGTTGCGAAAACCCGGCACGAGGTAGGCGCTGGGGTCGGTGATGCTTTGCTCCAGATAGGCTTCAGCAGATAAGCCCTCAACGCGCTGAGCCGCGCGCGCGCCAACGCCTTCCATCACCGGCGCAAGGCTCCAGGTGGTTTGTGTCAGCGCATGACAGCCAACACAACCGGGCGCATCGCCGACGCCCTCCCGGAAGAGCGCCGCGCCGCGCGCCGCATCACCCGCAACCGCCGCTTCTTCTTCAGCTTCGGCGAACACCGGCTGAGGCTGCATCGTCCGCAGCGCCTGCCATGCCTCATGGCAGCCGCTCAGCGCCAGCAGCAGCAGCACACCGCCCACGAACCCCCTCACCCATCTGATCATCGCCGTCGTCATCGTCGTAAAGTCCCCGCCCCTCTGAAGCCAACGCACCGCCCCCGTCGGCGAGTGCTGACGGGGGCGGTGGATCACGATCTCTCGATTACATGTCCGCCAGTTTGACCACGCCGCCCGTCATGCCAGGGGCGAAGGCAATCGTGCCGTAGCTGACGTAAAGCGCGCCATCCGGTCCCTTTGCCAGGGCGAACGGGGTGATCAAGCCGCCGGCGACGACCGTATTGCCGTCGGCGCTGACCATCAGCACGTCGCCGGGTCCAGGTCCCTGTTCGCCGAACAGGAACAGCTCAACCGCGTAGAGCGTATCGCCGTCCAGCAGGATGTCGGTCACGCCGGTCATGCCGCCAAACGTCTCCGCCAGCGCGCCGTTCGACCAGCGCTCGACCTTGCCCGCGCCGGGGGCGACGCCCGCGCCCAGGAAGCCGACGTAGATATCGCCGTTTTCAGCGACTTCCACCGAGGTGGGCACGTCATTGCTGGGCCAGGCGACGACGGTTTGCAACCCGTCCGCTTCCGTCCAGGACAGCAGGGCGTTCGCGCCGGCGTCGGCGATCAGCATCGTGCCGTCCGCCGTCCAGGCGATGTCGGCGACATTGCTGTCGATCTCGTTGCCGTCCGGGTTGTTCGCCGCTTCATACGGATACAGGCTGATGACGCGCCGGGTCATGCCCGCCGCATCCAGTTCGACCACAGACGATCCCCAGTAGGCGCCGGGACCTGCCGACGAGACCACCAGCCACAGCGAGTCGCCCTGGCGGTAGGCGCGGTACAGACCGACCGTCTCGCCGGGGGTGGCATAGCTGGGATAGCCGCCGACCACCGGGGCGGGCACGCCGTCGGCGCCGATGGACAGCACCGCGCCGGACAAGCCCATGTTGACGGTCATCATCGCCGCCGGATCATCGATTGCCGGCAGTTCGACCTGCATCTCGCCGCCGTTGCCGGTGACGGTCACCAGCAGGTTGCCGTCGGCGTCAAAGCTGATGCCGCGCGGCGTCTGAAGATCGCCGATCACCAGTTCACCGGGAAGCGGCGGCATGTCCTGCGCCAGCGTCACGCCGGACAGCAGGGTGATGAAGATCGCCACAGCGGCGACCACGAGGGCACGGACAATAGCGCGATTCTTCACAATAGTTCTCCTGTTCAACTCATATCCCCCCGCCTGTTGGATCGCTAAATCGATAGCGTACAGGCTCAGTCTTAGAGTAAAATGACAGCGTAAAGAGATCGTAAATTGCTCTGTTGCCGACCCAGGGATGAGGGCGATGCTGCACATTGAGCTGTTGGGGGGCATGCACATCACCCAGGACGAAGAACCGGTCACGGGCTTTATCAGCAGCAAAGCCCAGGCGCTCTTGTGCTACCTGGTGATGAATCCTCAGCAGCATCTTCTGCGATCCAGCCTGGCAGCGATGTTCTGGGGCGACATGCCCGACGAAGATGCTGCCACCAACCTGCGCCAGGTGATCGCCAACCTCAAGCGGCTGTTCGAACCCTATCTCGACATCTCGCGCCAGAGCATCGCCTTCATGCCGACCGCCCCCTACTGGCTGGATGTCGCCGAATTCGAGGCACGGCGCGACATCCGCCTCTATCGTGGCGACCTGCTGGCGGGTTTCATCATCTCCGACGCGCCGGCGTTCGAAGATTGGCTGATGGTGCAGCAGGCGCGCATCCACGACATGGCGGTGACTGCGCTGCGTCAGGTCGCTGACGCCTGCGCCGCCGATGCCGACGACCAGGGTTCGGTGGCAGCGCTGCGCCGTCTGATCACGCTCGATCCCCTTCAGGAAGATGCGCACCGCGCGCTCATGCTAGCGCTGGCGCTGAGCGGTCAGCGCGCGGCGGCGCTGTTACAGTATGAACAGTGCCGCGAGGTACTCGACCGCGAGCTGGGCGTCGAGCCGGAACCGGAGACGGCGTTCCTCTACCGGCGCATCAAGCACATCGAGCGCATCCTGGTTGCGCCGAGCGAGACGACGCCGTTTGTGGGGCGTGAACACGAATTGGCGGAGCTGATGCGGCGGCTGCGCGAACCCACCTGCCGGCTGATCACCATCGTCGGCTTGGGCGGCGTCGGCAAGACGCGCCTGGTCACCCGCTTCACCCATCTGGCGAGTCCCCGGATGCTGCACGGCGCTGCGATGATCGATCTGACCGCCGTCAGCACCCCGGACGGCATGCTCAAGGCGCTGGCGGAGGGGCTGAAACTGCCCCTCACCCGCGAATCCACCCCCCGCCAGCAGGTCCTCGGCTTCCTGCGCGACCGGCATATGCTGCTGGCGCTGGATAACTTCGAGCAGTTGGTCCGGGTCGGCATTGACCTGATCGGCGACATCATCGCGCGCGCGCCGGAGGTCAAGATCGTCATCACCAGCCGCGAGCGCCTGAACCTGCGCGACGAATGGGTGCTGGCGCTGCACGGGCTGCGGATCGGCGCGGTGGATGAGTCAACGCCTGCCCCGGCTCAGGCGCTCTTCTGGGAGACGGTGCGGCGCATCCGGGGCGACGACAAGATCGAAGGGCGATCGGTCGCCGTCGGGCGCATCTGCGAGATGGTCGAGGGTATGCCGCTCGCTATCGAGCTGGCGGCGTCATGGACGCGGCTGCTGACTGCCGAGGAGATCGCCGAGGAGATCGCCAGCAATCTGATCCTGCTGGAATCCAGCGACCGCGACGACGACTCCCGTCATCAAAGCCTGCGCGCCGTCTTCGAACATTCCTGGGGGCTGTTCTCGACCGACGAGCAGAAAGCGCTGCTGGCGCTGTCGTCGTTCAGCGCCGGCTTCACGCGGGCGGCGGCGGAACAGGTCGCCGGAGCGGCGCTGCCGCTCCTGCTGAGCTTGAGCGACAAGATGCTGCTGCATCGCGACGGCAGCGGGCGCTACTGGCTGCACGAGGTGACGCGGCAGTATCTTGCGGAACGCTTCGCGCTTTCCAGCAGCATGGCGCAGGTGCAGCAGAAGTTCATCTACTATTTCGCCATCTTCCTGCAAACACGGGAAGCCGCGCTGAAGGCGCGCGACCAGGGCGAGGCGGTCCATGAGATCGGCGTCGAACTGGAGAACATCCACCGGGCGTGGCGCTATGCGGCGGCGTCTGAAAACGTGGAATCGCTCAGCCTGATGATGCCCGCGCTGTCGCTGTACTATGACATGACCGCCGCCTGGCATCCGGGCGAAGCGCTGTTCCAGGCGGCGAGCGCGCTCGTCCACCGGGCGGACCCGGCGGTCTACGGCGCATGGTGTTCCCATGTGGCGCTGCTCTGCTCGCGCCAGGACCACCTGGAAGAAGCCGGTCAGTACGCACGCCGGGCGCTGGAAGTCCTTTCCGAGGACGAACCAGCTCACTTCGACGCCCTTGCCCGCGCCTTCATGGTGCTGGGCAACCTGCTGGATATGCGCGGGACTCACGTCGAATCGCCGCAGTACTTCCTGCGAGCGCTCGACCTGCGCTTGAGCATCGGCGACGACTGGGGCTGCGCCAACTGCTATCTCAGCCTGGCGGGCGCTTATGGGCGCGCCGGCGACGACGAAAGCGCCCAGCGCTACGCCGAAGTGGGACTGGGGATCAGCGAACAGATCGGCGATCTGTGGCTGACCACTCGCCTGCAAACGATCCTGGCGGTTGTCGCCGCCAACCAGGGCGACATCGACCGTGCCGAGGCGATGCACCATTCGAACCTGGAAATTTTCGAGCAGATGGGCAGCGAAGAAGGGCGGGCGCTGGCGCTGAGCGGCTTGGGTGCGGCGGCGGCATTCCGGGGCGCTGCCGGTGAGGCACGCGACTACTTTCTGAAAGCGGTGGATATCTTCCGACACGTCGGATCAGAGCAGTACGAGAGCAATACCTGGTTCAACCTGGGCGAGATCAGCATGGAGGAGGGCGATCCAGCGCTGGCACTGGAATATTTCGAACAGAGCCTCGCCGGCTATCGCCGATTAGGGTATGAGTATGGGATCGCGGAAGCCGAAGCGCGTATTCGGGCAATTCAGGCAGGGCTTGCCGACGAGTGAGCGCCGCCGCACCGCGCATTGCGGCGGGGAACGGCGAAGCCTATACTTCCTAACAGATTGAAAACACTGCCACGCGGGAGGAAGATCGTGTCGGAAACGCTTTACTCCGCCGAGCGCGACCTGAAGGAAGCCAGAGCGATGGTCGAGGGACTGGCGGATTACGTTCAGGAAGAACCGCTGTACGGACGCACGCGCGGCGGCATGTTCGGCAGCGGCAGTATGCCGGCGCTGACCATCGGCGCGCTGCAAATGCGGCTGCGGCGGCTGCGCGCGCTCGACCTGGGGCTGTCGCCCGCCCAGCGCGATCAGCTCAGCCAGATCGAACGGCAGCACGATGCGACGCGCAGCGAATGGCGCAGCCACTACCTGGAGAAGATGCACCGCGAAGGCGAATCGCGCCTGAAGGCGATGAACACTTTCTTCGAGGAATGCCTCGACGACCCGCGCCAGTGCCCGAACATCTATCTGCCCGAAGCGCTGCGCCGCACCATCGTTCAGGAGATCGCCCTGGCGTTCAGCGATATGGGCGAAGCGCATGACGAGCTGATCAAGGCGATGCGCCGCGTGGACGGCAAGCTGCGCGGCGTCGTTCAGCCCTGCGAGTTCGTTTGGGCGGCGGCGCTGGAGACGGTCTACCCCGCCGCAGAGTTCTGGTGGCTGTACGCCAAGCCGCCGCGCGTCGACCGCGATCCTCGCTGAGGCGCGTCAGATCGGAAGAGGCGCGGGGAAGTGGATGTTCTAGTGCGCATCCTTGCGCAAAGGAAAGGAATGGCATCATGACGACCCCACTGAGTCAGGAAACGATCAACGAATTCGTCGTCGCTTCACATTTCGACCTGCCGAAAGTCAAGGAACTGCTCGCTCACCATCCCGACCTGCTCAACGAGAACGCCGAATGGATCGAAACGCCGGTCCAGGCGGCGGCGCACGTCAACAACCGCGAGATCGTCGAGTATCTGCTCGAACAGGGCGCACCGCTGGATATCTGCACGGCAGCCATGCTGGGACGGCTGGACGATGTGCGCGCCCTGCTGGCGGAAAACTCCGACCTGAAAGATGCGCACGGGTCGCATAACCTGAACGTGCTGTTCTACGCCGCGCTGGGCGACAGCATCCCTGTCGCCGAAGCGCTGCTGGAAGCAGGCGCACAGATCAACGCCGACAGCAGCCAGGCGCCGCTGATCGGCGCGATCCTGGGCGGCAGCCCGGCGATGGTGCGCTGGCTGCTCGACCGCGATGCCGACCCCTACGCGACCGATTTCAATGGGCGCACCGCGCTGGAAGTCGCCGAGGATGAACACCAGGAGGAGATCGCCGCGCTGCTGCGCCCATTCTACGTCGATGAGGATGAACACGAGCGATGAGCCGGGCTGAAGATGTCGTCATGCGTCTGTACGAAGACTCCGCCCTGCGCGGCGGCTTGACTGATGCGCCGGCGGCGCGTCTGCTGAAGTGGGCGGAAGATCGGCTGATCGCCCTGGATGACGCCGGGGTGGATGATGCCGCCTTCGCCGCAGCAGCAGCGGCGGTGCTGGCGGCGGTCCGGCAGATCAACACAGCTGTAGACAAGACTCTCGCCGCCGGCGGGATCGTCCCGCCGGACGCCGCGCAGGCGTTCGCGGCGCAGGCGGCGATCAGCGCCGATCAAGTGACGGCGGGCGTGTCAGGCGATGCGCCCGCCGATGAGATGGCGCTGGTCGAACGGCTGATCGGACTGGTCTCCGCTGAGGCTGGTCCCCAGACTGCCCCTCCGGCAGCACTCCCAGAAGTGGCGGCTGTGCCGGTCGCAGCGCCGGCAGATACAGCGCAGGTGGTGGAAAAAGGCAAAGCTGAAGATAATTTCCTCGCCGGGTGGGCGAATCGACTGCTGGAGCAGGATGCGCCCGTCGCATCTATCGACAGCAAGCCAGACGAACCCGAAGGCGAGGATGATGACATCAGTGTTGATATCTAAGAGGGCAAAACGGTTCGTCGGGGCGCGTCGCGATACACCGGCGAGCGGTTCACGTGCGGGCGGTTCGCAAACCGCCCCTCCTGCGCTGCGCTTGTGGCTTCTGGCGCTGCTGCTGCTGATCGCTGCCTGTTCTGACACTGGCGGCGAGACGACGATCACCGAACCGCCGCCGACCGTCGCGTCGCAGATCACCAGCACGCCGCGCCCGGCGACGCTGACTCCGCGCCCACCGACCGTGATGCCGCGCGCGACCAACACGCCGCTCTCGCCCGCCGCCACGACCGCCGCACCGGCACAGACGGCGATTCCCACCCTCGCCTCCACGCTGCTCGCCGACGGTTCCGCCCGCCACATCCTGCCGCTCGGCTCCGGCGCTTCGCAGGGCTTCTGGCAGGTCTTCTTCACCGCGCCGAACGGCAGCCGCGACTCCGCGACCTACGTCGGCGGCATCGACATCCCGCTGGCGCAGGCGCTCGCGGGGGTCGCGCGGACGCTGGATATCGCCGCCTTCGAGTTCAACAACCCGGTCATCACCGCCGCCGTGCTGGACGCCGCCCGACGCGGCGTCGCCGTGCGCATCGTCACCGACAGCGAACATGGCTACGAAGACGCCGACTCCACCCTGAAACAGATCGAAGCGGTGGGCGTGCGCATTGTGCAGGACAACCGGGCGGCGTTCATGCACGACAAGTTCATGATCCTCGATGGGCTGACGGTGGTCACCGGTTCGTGGAATTTCACCGTCAACGACACCTACCGCAACAACAACAACGCCGTCTTCCTGCGCTCGCCGCGCGCCGCCGCCGTCTATCAGGCGGAATTCAACGAGATGTACCTGCTCGGTCGCTTCGGACCGAGCGCATCGCTGCCGACTTCCGACAACCGCCTGAACATCGACGGCGTGCCGCTGGAGATCTACTTCTCGCCCGACGACGCCGTGCTGACGCGGGTCAATGAGGCGATCAGCAGCGCCCGCCGTTCGATTCGCTTCATGGCGTTCTCCTTCACCGAGGACAGCATCGGCGACGCCCTGATCAACAAGCTGGAGGCGACCAGCGCCGTCACCGTCAGAGGCATCTTTGAATCCACCGGCAGCGAAACCCGCTTCAGCGAGATGACGCGCCTGCACTGCGCCGGACTGCCCGATCTGGAAGTGCGGCAGGACGGCGGACCGTTCGTGCTGCATCACAAAGTCTTCATCATCGACGCGCGCATCGTGGTGACCGGTTCGTTCAACTTTTCCGCCAACGCCACCGATTCCAACGACGAAAACCTGATCGTCATCGAAGACCCGATCCTCGCCGCGCAGTACGTCGAAGAATTCGACCGCCGCTGGGCGGAAGCGCGCGCGCCGGGCGTCGCCTGCCCCTCATGAACGGCGTGAACGCGACACCTTCACTGATCACGCCGCGGCTGCGGCTGCGGCGCTTCACCGACGCCGACCTGGAGGTCTACCACCGCGTCATCTATGGCGACGCCGAGGTGATGAAGATGCTGCCCGGCGGCGTCCCACGCCCGCTGGAATCGGTCGAATGGATGCTCGGCTGGCATGAACGGCACTGGGTGGAACATGGAGTCGGGTTCTTCGCCCTGGAACTGCGCGACAGCGGCGCGTTCATCGGTCACTGCGGCGTCTTCATCTGGGGGCTGCCGTCGTATGAACTAGGCTACGCCATCGGGCGGGCGCACTGGGGGAAAGGCTACGCGGCGGAAGCCGGGCGCGCCTGTCTGGGTCACGCCTTCGAGGCGCTGCCGGTCGATCAGATCGACGCGGTGACGCTGCCCGGCAACATCGCCTCGCAGAGGGTGCTGCTCAGGCTTGGATTTCAGCCGGTCGGGGAACGCGAGGCGTACAACAGCCTGGTGCCCGCCTTCACGCAGACGCGGACGGCGTTTTTCAGCGACAGCGCAGCGGGCGAAGGCTGACGCCGCGCCCGAACGGAACGACGGGTCGGCGCCGCAGCCCCCGCTGAGTATCGATGGGACCGGGTAAATGATGACTCCTTTCAACCTTTCGACTCTCCTCCACAGGATGGCGGCAGGCGCGCCGCGCGAATTCGCCCTGCAAAACCTGCTGCCAGAGGACCCGCTCTACGGCGCGTTTATCAGCCCGGAACACTGGCTGGACGAATCGGGACATGCCGGCACGACCCGGCTGATCGTCCGCTGGGGGCTGATCGCCCTGGCGCAGGCGCAGGCGCTCCCCGGCGCGCCGGTCGCGCCTGATCAGGCAGTCCTGCTGAAGCGGATGAACCTGGCGGCGGATTACCTGCTGCGCGTCCAGCGCCGGTCGGGGTTGATCGACCTGCGCAACACCAATTACGAGTCTGGACCGGACACGGCGTTCGCTTTGCAGCTGATCTGCGCCTTCATCGAGACCGCCGGCGAGACTCCGGCGCTGGCGGGCGTCGTGGACAAGCTGGCGCGCTTCGCCCGCCGCGCGGTGGGCGGCGTGCTGGAAAGCGGCTTCCACACCCCGAATCATCGCTGGGTAATCGTCGGGGCGCTGGCGCTGGCGCGCGCCGTCCTGACCGACATCCCCGATCCTGCACCGGTCATCGATGCCTATCTGGCGGAAGGGCTGGACATCGACGACGAAGGCGCGTATCTGGAGCGCAGCATCGGCGTCTACGACGCAGTGACCGCCCGGTCGCTGCTGTTCTACGCCGAACATACCGCTGATCCGGCGGCGCGGGCGCACATCCTGGCGGCGGTGGCGCGCAACCTGGAATTTGATCTACATCTACTGCACCCGGATGGCACTGCCGAAACCGGGCTTTCGACGCGCCAGGATCACGGTCAGCGCAGCATCCCGACGCCGCTGATCGCCAACTATCTGAACGCCGGGCTGCTGCTGGGGCGGCAGGATTTCCTCGACGCGGCAGCGTTCCTGCTGGAACGGGCAGAAACCTCGATGTGGGACCTGGAATGGCTGTGCATGGCGCTGCGCAAGCGGGGTGATGCCGCCGTCAGCGCCGGAGCGACGCCTGCCATCCCGTCCACCTACACTCGCGCCTTTCCGGCAAACCGCCTGTGGCGCTTCCGCCAGGACGAAACGAGCGCCAGCGCCTTCGGCGGGCGCACCCGGCTGTTCCATCTGGTCTACCGCTCCGCCGAACTGGTCTCGCTCAAGATCGCTCAGGCGTATTTCGGCGTCGGGCTGTTCATCGCCGACACGATGGAGATGGAAGACGGCGAGGTGCTGCTGCGCTCGTCGGGTCAGCAGAAGCCAAACCTGCCCGCCTATCACCTGCCGCTGGGGCGTCCGGTCGCCCCGGCGGCGTTCGAGGCGTCGAAAGCCGAGCGCGACCACAAACGCATCCCGCCGGCGGACAGCATCCTGAAGATCACGCCGGTCGAGGGCGGTTTCGATCTGCATTACCGCACGCTCGACGGGCTGGACGACGTGATCACCCAGATCGCCTTCGACTTCCCCGCCGGCGGGTTGTGGGAGACCGGGGACGCGGTGGTCTCGTGCGCGCCGGGTTCGACGATCTTCCTCAAGCAGGGCTGGGGGCGTATGCGCTACGGCGCGGATGTCATCGAGATCGCGCCCGGCACATGCGCACATCTGGCGCAGGCGATGCGTCACAGCGAACCGCCCGGCGGCGATCAGATACGGGTCCTGCTCACCTTCAGGACGCCGGTCGATCACCGTTTCACCCTTCGCACCATCCGACTGCTGGAGCCGCGCTGACCCGCGCGCCAGAGGGTCACATTGCGGGGATGGGCGATTGACGGTTCGGCGGGCGTCACGACGATTGCCACTTCTCAAAACCGCCTCCGCTTGCTATCATCTCCCCTCGGTTCGGCGTGCGTCGGACCAAATTTCACACGCCTGGACTCGGCGGCGTGTTGCGCTTCGCCAGCGTGAACTGCCGAGGATGAAGGGCGTGAACGTCCAAACACATCACACCTAAAGGAGTCCCACCATGCCCAGCGCTGTTACGATGAAACAGCTTCTGGAAACGGGCGTCCATTTCGGTCATCGCACGACCAAGTGGAACCCGAAGATGAAGCCCTTCATTTTCACCGAACGCAACGGCATCCACATCATCGACTTGCAGCAGACTATCGTCAACCTGCATCAGTATTACGACATGATCCGTGATCTGGTGGCGGGCGGCGGCACGCTGCTGTTCGTCGGAACCAAGCGTCAGGCGCAGGAAGCAGTGGCGAGCGAAGCGGCGCGCTGCGACATGCCCTACGTCAACACCCGCTGGCTCGGCGGTACGCTGACCAACTGGCGCACCATCCGCGACCGCATCGAGACCCTCAAAAAGCTGGAAAAGCGCCGCGAAGCCGGCGAATTTGCCCTGCTGTCCAAGAAAGAGGGCTTGATCCTCAGCCGCAAGATCGAGAAGCTTCAGGAGCGGCTCGGCGGCATCCGCAACATGCGCCGCCTGCCCGAAGTAATGATCGTCGTGGACACCAAGCGTGAATCGACGGCGGTCAAGGAAGCCAACACGCTGCATATCCCGGTCATGGCGCTGGCGGATACCAACAGCGACCCGGATACCATCGATTACATCATCCCGGCGAATGACGACGCGGTGCGCGCCGTCAAGCTGCTGCTGGCAGCCCTGGCGGATGCGGTTATCGAAGGACAGCAGATGCGCAAGGCGTCCACGGAAGAAGGCGAACATATGGACGCGGAAGAAGCCGAATACTTCTCCGCCTATGCCGACGACGAAGAAGACGACGAGACCCTGCTCGGAGCATCAACGCTGGCGAAGCTGCGCAGCAGCCGCCTGTTAGAAGAAACTGACGAAAGCGAAGGGAAATAAACCCCACATGGCAATCACGGCTCAGCAGATCAAGGAATTACGTGAAGCGACCGGCGCGGGTCCGCTGGACTGTAAGAAGGCGCTGGAAGCCACCGAAGGCGACTTCAACAAAGCCGTCAATTTCCTGCGCGAGAAGGGTCTGGCGAAGGCAGCGAAGAAGCTCGGCGCTGGGCGGACGATGAACGAAGGCGTGATCGAAGTCTATCAGCATTTCAACCGCCGCGTCGCCGTCATCGTGGAGGTCAACTGCGAGACGGATTTTGTCGCCAATACGGCGAAGTTCCGCGCCTTTGCCAAGGACCTGGCGCTGCACATCGCCAACCTCGCGCCGGAATACATCAAGCGCGAAGATGTGCCCGCGGCGGTCGTCGAGGCGGAGCGGACGGTGCAGCTGCACCGCTACGAAGAAGAGAATGCCGGCAAGAAGGAAAAACCCGCCGACGTGGTCGAGAAGATCGTCGGTGGGCGCATGGATAAGTTCTTCGAGGAACTGGTCCTGATGGAGCAGCCCTTCCTCAAGGATGACACCAAGACGGTCCGCCAGTTGTTCAACGAGCTGGTCGCGGAAGTCGGTGAAAGCTGCGAAATCCGCCGCTTCGCCCGCTTCGCCCTTGGCGAGACGGTCGAACAGAGCGAGGAAGCATAAGCAGTGCAGCGTCCTTTGCACCCGAAAGCGGTTTGATCCAATTGGAGGGATTAGCCAACTGGCTGATCCCTCTTTTTTTGTCAGCCTGTAAGGAGGCGGTCATGACATTGCAGCCTGTATACAAGCGAATTGTTCTGAAGATGAGCGGCGAGGCGCTGGGCGGCGGGGCGGGATTCGGCATCGATCCGGCGGCGGCAGAGGAGATCGCCAGGCGGGTCAAGCAGGTCTACGACCTGGGCGTGCAGATCACCCTGGTGATCGGCGGGGGCAACCTGTGGCGCGGCGCAGCCGGGGCGAGCCGGGGCATGGACCAGAGTACCGCCGACCACATCGGCATGATCGCCACCGTGATGAACGGCTTGGCGCTGCAGGACGCGCTCCAGCGCATGGATGTATCGACGCGGGTGCAGACCGCCCTCGCCATGAACGCCGTCGCCGAACCCTACATTCGGCTGCGCGCCATCCGCCACATGGAAAAAGGGCGGGTCGTGATCATCGCCGGCGGCACGGGCAACCCGTTCTTCACCACCGATACCGCCGCTGCGCTTCGGGCGATGGAGGTCAACGCCGAGATCGTCATCAAGGCGACCAAGGTCAACGGCGTTTACTCGGCGGACCCCAAGAAAGTCCCCGACGCCGTGCGCTATACGCATCTGACGTACAATCAGGTCATCAACGACAATCTGGGCGTGATGGACATGACCGCTTTCGCCCTCTGCCGTGAGCATAACATGCCGATCCTGGTACTCAACCTGTGGTCGGGCAACGATCTGATCGAGGCGATCTGCGGGCGCGCCGAAGTCGGCACGCTGATCACGGCGACGACCTGATCTGCCCTTCGATGTAGACAATCGTCGTCGGGTTGACGGGGGCGGGCTGGTGCAGAAACACGGTGATCGTTAATTCGCGCCAGCCGCCGGCATCGATGACCGTCTCGCCGGTCAGGCGCACCGAGCGATAGCCGATCACCTGCTCATCCATTAGCGTGACGACAGCGCGCGTGGTCTGCACCGGCGTCTCCAGTGGATTGACGACCCGCAGGGTCACCTCGATGCGCTCGCCCGCGCCGAACCGGCTCAAGCTGGTCACGCGGGCGTCCAGGGTCACCACATCTGCCGGGAGGATGTCGCTGATCGAGAGCAGGCGGGCATAGACCTGCTCATGCCCTGCTGCGGCGTCTTCGGCGCTGAACAGGGTGCGATACGGCGCGTAGCTGCCGGAAGGGATGAGGCTTTGTTCCGGGAAGGCGCTCGCCTCGCGCTCGCCGGCGCTTCCGGCGAGCAGCACCTCGACGCTGACCGCGCCGACCGTCTGCCGCAGCCGGTTGTGGATGCGCCCCAGGCACAGGAGTGATCCGTTCGCCTGTGGATAGCAGGCGGGAGGTTCCACCTCCACGAGGCTGGCGGTCTGCGTGCCGGCGCTGGGCGTCAGGGTGATCGGGCTGCTGCCGATCGGCGGGGGCGCGGTGGGGTCGAAGAGCCGCCCGGCGGTGAGGGTGATGACGGGGTAGGCGGTCGGTGTCTGGGCGGGCGAATTCGTGCTGGCGACGATGGTACAGCCCGCAACCCAGGCGCTGATGAATGCACCGCAGACGAGTGGTCGCCAGCCCCAGTAGCCCATGCGCGGGATTATCCCTCGTTATCCCAATCCAGCCAGTTGTTATCCCGCATTATAAGGCGAACTGGTGAATAATGCACGGAACGCGCGCCAGCATTTGGACAGGTCCGAAAAAGAGAGAGCGGTGGTGCAAGCCATGACCGAAACAACGACGGAGTCGACCGACGGAATGATGGATGCAGGAGGAGAGGACGCGCTTTCTAATGCACAAACGCTGCCAGAAGCGCGTCTGGGCGCGCTGCTGCTGGCGCTGGGCTGGACGGTCTGCACGGCGGAATCCTGCACCGGCGGGCTGGTCGCCCACCGGCTGACCAACATCGCCGGCAGTTCGGCGTATGTCCTGGGCGGCGTCGTGACCTACTCCAACGCGGCGAAGGAGAAGCTGATCGGCGTTCGCCGCGAGACGCTGATCGCCTATGGCGCAGTCAGCGAGCAGACAGCGTGTGAAATGGCGGACGGCGCGCGGGCGCTGTTCGACGCCGATCTGGCGGTGAGCATCACCGGCATCGCCGGACCGGGCGGGGGTACGCCGGAAAAGCCGATCGGGCTGACCTATATCGGGCTGGCGCGGCGCGGCGCAGCGGCACAGGCGCGCCGGCACGTCTGGGAGTTCGACCGCGTGGGCAACAAAAATGCCAGCGCAGAGGCGGCGCTGGCGTGGCTTCTGGAGCAGGCGAATCAAGCGTCTTCGGCGCGCGACAGCGGCAGATAAAGGCGAAACGTGCTGCCTTCGGCGCTCGTCGTTTCGAGCATCAGCCGCCCGCCCATCGCCTCGCAGAGCGCACGCGCCAGCGGCAGCCCCAGACCCGCGCTGGCGGTGGGAATCTGCGGGCGTTCCTCGCCGCGCCAGAACGGCTCGAAGAGATGGGGACGTTCATCTTCGGTGATGCCCCGCCCGGTATCGCGGATGGCGACCGTCCATGCGGCGTCGGCGGTCCACTCTGCCAGCAGCGCGACTTCCCCGGCAGCAGTGTAGGCGACGGCGTTCCACAGCAGCGCCAGCAGCGCGCGGGTGATCGCTTTTTCGTCGCCCAGCAGCCTGGCGGGAACAGCCGCGCCGGTCGAAGCGCGCAGCGTCAGCCCCTTATCCGCCGCGAAGGGGCGCACTTTTTCCGCCGCCGCCTCGACCAGGGCGCGCGGGTCAAACCGCTCCGGCTTCAGCGTCAGGTCGCCGGCGTTCGCCTTGATGGTGGTGAGGAAGTCGTCCAGCATGGCGAGCAGGCGCTGACTGTTGCGCTGAAGGCGGTCTACGGCTTTTTTCTGCCGGGGGGTCAGGGGATCGTACATCCCCTCGTGCAGCATATCGGCGGTGGACAGGATGGTGTTGAGGGGCACGCGCATGTCGTGCCCCATCTGACGCAGCATTCCGACCAGGGCGGTGTGGGGATCATCCTGAAGCGACATGCCAGACAGCGCCTTTCAGCCTCGATGCGCCGCCGACGCGGGCTGCATCTTGATCATCCTGTCCACGAAAGACAGCAGATCCGGGTTATGGACCGGTTTGACCAGGACGAGATCGACGGCGTCGAGCAGCCCGGCGCTGGACATCATCTCCGGATGTCCGCTGACGATGATGATCGATGCGCCGCTGATCCGCTTGGCGGTCTGCACGAATTCGGCAAGCAGCGCAGCGCGCGCCCCAGGAAGCTGCAAATCGAGCATGATGATCTGCGGCGAAACTTCTTCCAGCACTTCGAATGCTTCTTCGAGCCGGATGGCGCTGTGGACCTCGTGATCATGCATCGTGAGCAGATCGGTATAGGTCTCGATCAGGTCCAGGTCGTCTTCTACGATCAGTATACGAGTCATCTCACAATCTTTCGGTGCTACCCGCTGACGATTCGCTCCAGCTCACGCACGAACGTGGTCGAGTCAATCGGCTTGGGGAAGTAGGCGTCAAACCCCGCCTCAATGACCTGGTGCGCCAGCTCCGGGGAGTGAAACGCCGTGATGGCGACGCGCGGAACCCGCGCGAGCGTCTGGTTGGACTTCAGAAAGTCCAGCACGCCCCAGCCGTCAATGCCGGGCAGAGCGAGATCGACGACGATCAGATCAGGCGCAGCGCCGCGCTTCAGCATCTCGATGGCGTCTTCGCCGCTTGATGCGCTGATCGTTTCGATCTGGTGATATTCCAGAATGCCGCACACCAGTTCCATGCTGTCGTCTTCGTCTTCGACGACCAGGACTTTCCAGGGGTTCATGATGGCTGCGCCTGCGCTTTCTGAATGATGTCGGTGGCGGCGGTGCGAATGCTGTCAGCGAGATTGGCGATGTCGACCGGCTTGGTGATGTAGCCGTCGAACCCCGCCTTCAGGGCGCGTTCGATGTCGCCGTCCATTGCGTGCGCCGAAAGCGCGATGATCGTCGTCTGTTCGAAGCGGGGATCGGACTTGATCTGAAGCCGCGTCTTCCAGCCGTCCATGCGCGGCATCGACAGGTCCAGCAGGATGATATTCGGCTGGAAATGTTTCAGCAGATCGAGCGCCTGCACCCCGTCGTCGGCGGTCTTCACTGCCGCGTGGTGAAATTCCAGCGTCTCGGCGACGACTTCCAGATTGTCCGGCTCGTCGTCAACCACCAGGACAACCCAGGTTGAGATATCGTTCCAGTTGATCATGTTCGCCTCCTAGCCTCGCACCGATTCCAGGACGCGCTGCGTCTCTGCCACCGGGACAGTGATCGGGAGGGTCACTGTGAAGGTGCTGCCGACGCCGACCGCGCTCTTCAGCGTGATCTTGCCATCCATCATGCGCACCAGATCGCGGGCGATGGACAGACCCAGACCGCTGCCCTGATAGGCGCGCGAGAAGCTGCCATCGACCTGCCGGAAGGCTTCAAAGATGAGATTCTGCGCGTGGGGCGGGATGCCGATGCCGGTATCGCTCACCACCAGCGCCCAGTGCGTCTCGTTCGCATCCAGCGTCAGCGAGACCGATCCTTTTTCGGTGAATTTGAAGGCATTCGACAGCAGGTTGAGGAGGACCTGCTCGATGCGCTTTTCGTCGCCGATCAGCAGCGGCGGCATGTCAGGACTCACCTGTGTGGTGAATTCGAGCTTGGATTCGTGCGCCAGGCTTTCGATCTGAGCGGCGAGCCGTTCCACCAGCGTCTTCGGCGAGAACGCCTTCTGGACGATTTCCACACGACCCGCTTCGATGCGCGTCAGGTCGAGCAGATCGTTGATCAGCGCCAGCAGACGGCGGCTGTTCTCCTTGAGGCGCTCCATCTTATGCACCTGTTTTTCGTTCAGCGGACCGCTCATCCCCAGCAGCAGCATATCGCTGAAGCCGATGATGGCGTTGAGCGGCGTGCGCAGTTCGTGCGACATGGTGGCGAGAAATTCGGACTTGGCGCGCGAGCTTTCGCGGGCGATGCGATTGGCGATCTGAAGCTCTTCGATCAGGCGTTCCCGCTCGGCAGCTGCCCGCCTGCGCTCGGTCACGTCGCGCGTGATGGTGATGACGGTGTCCGCTCCGGCGCGGGCGATGCGCGTCTCGAGGTGTATCTCCCCGATCTCGTTAGGAGTCGGCATCGAATACTCGAGGCTTTGGGTGATCCCGGTCTCCAATGCCAGACCGATCTTGTCAAGCACGATGGCGGCGGTTTCCGGGGGGACCAGATCGATGATCTTCTGCCCGACAGCCATCTGTGCGGGGTAAGAAAACGAGCCGCCACTTCGTGAATGGAATTCAAGGACGAAGCCCTCGCGGTTGACAAGAGACACCAGATCGGGAAGCGCCTCGATCAGCGCCTGCGCCTTTGCTTGGCTTTCGATCAGCGCCTGCTGGTCGCGCTTACGCGGGGTGATGTCGGAATAGGTGCCCATGACGCCGATGGTCTCGCCGGCGGCGCTGCGCAGAGGGACCTTGCTCGTCTCCAGCCAGATGCGCCCGCCGTCGGGCGTCGTCTGCGGTTCTTCGAAGTTGATCTTGGCGACGCCGCTGTCGATCACCGCGCGGTCGTCGGCGCGATACAGGTCGGCTTGCTCGCGCCAGCTCAGCTCATAATCGGACTTGCCGAGCATCTCTTCCGGCGAGGTCAAGCCCGCATCTTCCGCGAACTTACGATTTGCGCCGAGGTAGGTGAGGTTGACATCCTTCCAGAACACACGCGCCGGAATGGCGTCAACCATAATGCGAAACAGGGTTTGGGTCTCGTTGGCTTCCGCCAGGGCGCGTTCAAGTTCGGCGATTCGCGCCTGGGCTTCTGCTAACTGCTGCGCTGGAACGGTTTCAGAGATGTCTGCGGTCATGGTTCACGAATACCCTATATAGGTACGGTCTTCATACTTCAGTTAAGCAGCACAATGGCGCAATTATAGACGCTGGCGGTGCAATTGCTCTCCGCATTCCCCAATAATTTGTGAATTCTGCTGGGCTGCTGCGGCGCTTTCAGCGGCAGGACCGACAGCCGCATGCCGGTGGGGAAATCTCTGGCGAGGAACCGCCGCTGACCAGCTCGTAGGTGCGCGGCAGCGCGACCATAAACGGACAGCCCGCCGCGCTGCCGCAGGAGGCGCAGGCAGCCGCGCCCGATTCGCGCAGCCTGCCCTTGCGCACCCAGTAATCGATCATGTTTTGCAGCGTGGCGCGCTCGACGCCGAGCGTCCGCGCCATCTGGGGCAGCGACACCGCCCCCTGATGCGACTCGAAGTATTCCAGGACCTGCCGCAGCGTCGTACTCATGAGCGCTCAGCCGCCCCATCCCAACAGCAGACCGCCCTGATAGATCAGCGCCGCCGCCCCCCAGGCAGCCAGCGCAGCGTAGATCATCTGCGCCAGCGTCCAGCGCCCGCCGAATTCGTGGCGCATTGCCGCTGTCGCCGTCATGCAGGGGGTGTAGAGCAGCACGAAGACCATGAACGCCAGCGCCGAAAGCGGGGTGAACGCCCCGCTGAGCGCTAATCCCAGCGCCGCCGTGTCCTCTTCTTCAGGGGCGGCTCCCAGGAAGTTCGCTTCTGGCATCGCCGCGCCGGGGATCAGGTTGACGGTGCGCGGGACGATGTTGACCAGCTCCTGAGCGGTCAGCGCCAGCGCTGCGCCAAACGATCTGGCGATCTCGCCGGCATCTTCCAGCAGCGACGGCGGCGCTGCTTCAGCCTCTTCTGCGGTCGCGTCGGCGGTGTAGATTTGGCTCATGGTGCTGACGACAACCTCTTTCGCCACGAAGCCGGTGATCAGCGATCCCGCCGCCTGCCAGTTTCCGAACCCGGCGGGGGCGAAGACGGGGGCAATCGCCCCGCTGATCGAGCCGAAGAGGCTCTCCTGCGGCTCGACGACATCGAAGCGGCTCAGGTCCAGGTTGGCGGGCAGCGCGCCGAGCAGCCAGACGACGACCGAGCTGACCAGGATGATGGTGGTGGCATTGCGGATGAACCCCCGCGTGCGCTCGCGCGTCTGCGCCAGGATGGTCCTCAGATTGGGCAAGCGGTACGGCGGCAGTTCCATCACAAAGGCGCGGGGTTCCTGGCTGGGATAGACGAAGCGCTTGAAGACCAGCCCGGTCGCGATCGCCGTCGCGATCCCCAGCAGGTAGAGGGCGAAGATCACGCTGCCCGACTGCGCGCCGAAGAAGACCCCGGCGAACAGCACATAGACCGGCAGGCGCGCGCCGCAGCTCATGAAGGTGGAGATGAACCCGGTCAGCTTGCGGTCGCGCTCGTTTTCCAGCGTGCGCGTCGCGTAGATCGCCGGCACTGTGCAGCCAAAGCCGATCAGCAGGGGCAGGAAGCTCTTACCGTGCAGCCCGACCAGGCGCATCACGCGATCCATGATGAAGGCGGCGCGCGCCATGTAGCCGGTGTCTTCCAGCAGCCCGAGGGTGATGTAGAGCAGCACGAGCAGCGGCACGAAGACCAGCACGCCGCCGACCCCGGCGATCACGCCGTCGATCAGCAGCGATTCCACCCAGCCACCCCCCAGCCCGGCGGCGGACAGCAGCGCTTCCGCCCAGCGGGTGACGGGACCGGCGATCACGCCGTCCACCCAATCGATCAGCGGTGCGCTGACGTTGGCGGTGATCTGGAAGACCAGCCACATCAGCAGCAGGAAGATCGGCAGCCCCCACAGGCGGTGGGTGATGATGTGGTCGGCACGGTCGGAGGCGGTCTCCGCGCTGCCCGCCGAGCGGTCGAGCGCCCGGCTGACCACCCCCCCGATGAAACCGTAGCGGCGGTCGGTCAGGATGATCTCCGGGTCGTCGCCGAACGCCTCGGTCAGCCGGGCGACGGCTTCGTCCGCTGCCCGCCGAAGTGCGGGGCGGCTGTCAAGCTGCTCGGCGAGGTGCGGATCGTTTTCCAGGAGCTTGATCGCCAGCCAGCGCGGCGGGATCGTTCGGGCGAGTTCAGCGTCATCCTCGATGAGGCGCTGCAGCGCGGCGATCTCCGCTTCGACCGGCGGATCGTAGGTCAGGCGCAGCGGCGGCGGGGTCGAATCGCGGCGCAGGATCGCCGCGCGCAGCGCCTCCAGCCCGACGCCGCGCGTGCCGATCACCTCGACGACGGGGATGCCGCCGAGCGCTTCCGAAAGCGCCGGCACGTCGATCTTCAGCCCTCGCCCGCGCGCCATGTCGCTCATGTTCAGCGCCAGGATCAGCGGCGCGCCCAGCTCAATGAGCTGGCAGACGAGATAGAGGTTGCGTTCCAGGTTCGCCGCGTCGGCGACGGCGACGACCGCGCTGGGGCGGCTGCGCAGCAGATAGTCGCGCGCGACGATCTCTTCGACCGAATAGGCGGCGAGGCTGTATGCGCCGGGCAGATCGACGATCAGCACGTCCTGCCCGTCGAACGTCGCCCAGCCTTCTTTCTTCTCGACGGTCTTGCCGGGCCAGTTGCCGACGTGCTGACGCCCGCCGGTCAGGGCGTTGAACAGGGTACTCTTGCCGACGTTGGGGTTGCCCGCCAGCGCGATCACCCTCGGTTGTGCGGTGGACATGGATCAGCCTACCAAACGAACCAGCAGTCGGTGGGCGGTGCTGCGGTTGAGCGCCAGCCGCCCATCGTGACGCACGGCGACGATCAGCCCGTGTATGGGGTCGCTCTTGACGACGCGCAGTGATGAACCGGGGAGCATCCCCAGTTCGTGCAGGCGGCGTCTTTCCTGCCCGACGAGCCGGATCTCGACCAGTTCGACGGTTTGCCCGGCGGCTGCCATCGTCAGCGGAAGCATGGGGCGCGGGTGGGCGGCGTGCGTCATCATCAAGTCAACCTGTTTTCAGTGGATCATTGGCGAGCGTGAAGTGCAGTTAGCCTCAGTGTAGGGCGATGCCGGTAAGCTGATAAGTGACATTTTGGCAGACGGAGCCGGCTGAAAGTCACTTTACCGGCAGAGGGAAAACGCTTCACGGCGGGTGATCTCCCGGTTAACTTCGGTTAAATGCCGGCTTCCGGGCGGTCAATCCTGACGCGCGTGCAGCGTATTCGCGCCCTGTTTCACCCGCTGCGCAGGCGGCGTCCGTGCATGAGCGCGTTGACCAGCACGCCGACGATCAAGCCCCAGAACGGCGCGCCGATCCCCAGCAGCGTGAAGTCCCCCGCCGTACATAAGAAGGCGATCACCGCCGCGTCACGGTGATCCAGGTCGTGCAGCGCGCCACCGAGCGACGAGGCGATCACCCCGCTGAGCGACAGCCCGGCGATGGTCGAGACGAACACCGGCGGGAAGACATCGAAGAAATCGACCACCGCCGCGCCGAACATGCCGACGACAACGTGCCACAGCCCGCTGATCACGGCGGTCCCATAACGCTTGTCCGGGTCAGGCTGGGCGTCCGGTCCGACGACGATGGCGGCGGTCAGCGCCCCCAGCACGCTGCTGTGCCCGCCGAAGAACGCCAGCGCGCTGGACAGCAGCCCAGAGCCGATCAGGATGCCGTTGACCGGCGGTTCGTAGCCGTTGCCGCGCAGCACCGCCATGCCCGGCGCGTACTGCGAGCTGAGCGCCAGGATGACCAGCGGCAGCGCGATTCCCAGGGCGGCGTTGAGGGTGAAGACCGGCGCGGTGAAGACCGGCGTCGTCGGGGCGAGCTTCAACGAGATCGGCGCGATCTGCCCCAGCGCCGCCGCGACGAGGATGCCGACTGCCAGCGCGCCCAGGCTCGGCGCGCGAAAGTGACGCCGCCTCAGCAGGAAGAAGACGCCGACCATCGCGGCGATCATCAGCGGGTTGTTCGGGGCGTCGTCTATCGCGTTGAACACCCCCATGCCGAAGCGCAGCAGCACCCCCGCCAGCACCGCCAGCGCCACCGTCTGCGGCACGACGCGCATGAGTCGCCCGAACAAGCCGCTGACGCCCAGCAGCGCCACCGCCAGCCCGGCGACGATATACGCGCCGACGGCTTCCGGCAGGCTGAACTGCGTCAGGCTGGTGATCAGCAGCGCCGCCCCCGCCGTCGAGTACGGCAGGTTGATCGGCTGGCGGTAAAGCAGCGACAGGAGGATCGTGCCGAAGCCGCCGCCCACCACCACCGCCATCACCCAGGAGGAAGTCTGCTCCGGCGACAACCCTCCCGCCCGCGCCGCCTCCAGCAGGATGAGGATCGGTCCCGTGTAGCTGATCAGCATAACGATGAAGCCGGCGGTCACGCTGCCGACGCTGATCGTCGAGGGGAGATCGCGCAGGTTGCGCAGAAAACCCGCCAGGCTGGGGCGCGCGGCGGGCAGCAGAGTGGGATGTGCAGCCATGATGTTCCTATCGAAGTCGGCGGTGAAACAGCAGTCCCTCCATGATACTCCGCCGAGGGCAGACCATTTGACGCCATTGCAATCATCCGATTGCCGCATATCATAGCCGCAAGTCGAAAGAGAAGAGGCATGAGAAAAACGCGCGCATCGAGTGTGTTCTCTCATCATTCGCCCCTCGACCCTGTCGGCTCCTGGCTTCGAAAGATGGTTCTGCGCTCACCCAGCCGCCGAGATCATGTTCGCATTCGAGACCTTCCCCATCCTTGAGACGCCCCGCCTGATCCTGCGCGAGATCGGCTTCGGCGACGCCCGTCACCTGCTCGCCATTCGCGGCGACTACCGGGTGACGCGCTGGAACACCGTGCCGCTGCTGCGCAACATGGACGACGCCATCGACCTGATCGACCGGACGCAGCTCGCCTATGCCGATCATCGTCGCATCGACTGGGGGGTGGTGATCAAGGACAATCTGGCAGCCGGCATGGTCGCGCGGATCGGCTTCAACTACTGGCTGCGCGACGAACAGCGCGCCTCTTTCGGCTACGATGTGGCGGTCGCCTTCTGGCGGCGGGGAATCGCCACCGAGGCGGCGCGGGCGGTGGCGGGTTTCGGCTTCGCGCAGATGGGGCTGGATCGCATCGAAGCCGACGCCTACCGCGAAAACGTCGCCTCGCAGCGCGTGCTGCAAAAGGTCGGCTTTCGCAAGGTCGGCGTCGATCAGGATTGGGAGTACGGCACGCTGCGTCAGATGTTCCTGTACACGCTCACCTATCATGACTGGATGAAACAGACCCTATGACCGGTACGATCCTTAATGCCATCACCGTCGCCATCGGCAGCGCCCTGGGGCTGACGATCGGCAGCCGCATCTCCGCCAAGATTCAGGAGTCCGTCATCACCGGTCTGGGGCTGGTCACGGCGTTCGTCGGCTTCAGCAACGCCGGGCGCAGCGGCAACATCATCATCCCGCTGATCAGCCTGGTCAGCGGCGCGATCCTGGGCGAACTGCTCGACCTCGACGGGGCGCTGGGGCGGCTGGGCGGCTGGCTTCAGCGGCGCTTCGCAGCCGGCGGCGCGGCGCAGCCGCACCCAGAAGGCGAGCGCGGGGGCGACCACGAGTCGCGCGTTCGCTTCGTCAACGGCTTCGTGACCGCCAGCCTGGTCTTCTGCATCGGTCCGCTGACCTTCGTCGGCTCGATTCAGGATGGTATGGGGCTGGCGATAGGCTTCCAGCAGCTGGCGATCAAGAGCGTACTCGACGGCTTCGCCTCGATGGCGTTCGCCGCCAGCATGGGCGCCGGAGTCGCCTTCAGCATCCTGACGATCCTGATTCTGCAAGGCGGGCTGGCGCTGGCGGGCAGCCTGCTCGGCGGCTTCATGAGCGACCCGATGATCAACGAGATGACGGCGGTCGGCGGGCTGATGCTGATGGGCATGTCGCTCATCCTGCTCGATCTTAAGCGCCCGCGCATGGCAAACTTCCTGCCCGCGTTGGTGATCGCCCCGGTCATCGTGGCGGCGGCGGCGGCGCTCGGCATAAATCTGTACCCGCTGTGAGCCGAAAAGCGCGAGCGCTCCAGGCTGTTGGTGAAGCCTATGCGCTTTATGGCGCGCTTTGGGTTATAGTCTTAAGTAAATAAGATACAGCATTGGCGTTTTTACCCTGTCACCACGCAGCGAGTCGTTGATCCCTATGGAGACCAGAACAATCACCGTCTTATTGATCGACGATCACAGCGCGATCCACCATCTCGTGGCGGCGCTGCTGGAAACTGCATCCGATATTCGTCTGGTCGCCCAGGGCAGCAGTGGGCTGGACGTCATGCCGCTGTATGCGCAGCATCAGCCCGACGTCGTCCTGATGGATGTGATCATGCCGGGGATGGACGGCATCACGGCGACTCAGAAGCTGCTCGCCGCCCACCCGGAGGCGCGCATCCTCGTGCTTTCCGGCTTCCAGGATGATGACAGCGTGCGCGCCATGCTGGCAGCCGGCGCGGTCGGCTACGTCCTCAAAGTCACGCTCTCCAACGATCTGATCAACGGCATCCGCGCCGCCGCCAGCGGTTCCACGCTGCTCTCGGCGCAGGTCGCCCAGTCGGTGCTGCATCCCGCGCGCCCCGAAGCCGCCAATCCGCACAACCTCACCGAACGCGAAGTAGAAGTGCTGCGGTTGATCTCCAAGGGCAAGAGCAATAAGGAGATCGCCCAGGCGCTAACCATCAGCGTGTCCACCGTCAAGTATCACCTCACCAACGTGATGGAAAAGATGCAGGTGGAGACTCGTTCGGAAGCCGTCGCCCAGGCGTTCCGCGACGGGCTGCTCTGAACGGTGCGCCCGCAGGGCAAACGCATCAAATTTCCAATCAGGTTATGATGGGTTAACGCAGTCCTGTAGGGGCAGCCTTCTGGCTGCCCGCCGTATCGGACGCGCAGAAGCGCGTCCCAACGATACCTTGTAACCTTTTCTGACCCATTCATCGGTTTTGATGCGGTTGCCCTGCGTCTCCATTACTGCCGTTATATGCGGCTAGTGAAATCAGATCGTACTCCTGGCAGGAGGAGAAGCGTTGGGTGTCGTAGAGTCCACGTTCCACAAGTGAACTCAGGGGCAGGTTGACGACCTGCTTGGAGACGAGGTTGTAAAGCGTGATGCCTTCCCCGCTGGGACCAGGATAGGTCGAGACGACAATCCAATCGGAGCCGCTGATGCGCTGCACATCGAAGAAGCGGCTGTTGAACGGCAGGGAGATGGTGTCCGACGCAGAGCCGCTGAGCCAGCGAATCTGCAGCGAGTCCTCTAGACGCACGGCATAGGCGTAATCCTTGTTGAACAGCGCCTTCTCCGGGGGATCCCACGCTGAAGGGTGACGGACATGAAGCTCTTCAGTCCTGCGCCAGGGACAGGGCGTCCTCGCTTGCTGAAAGCAGAATGAACGGTCATTCCTTTCAACAGCTTAACGCCGAGGCGGAGTGAGGGAAAACGACGAATGTTAGGCGTTCGCCCGCCGTTGATCATGCGGATGGCGCGGGAGCAGCACCCGTATGATCTTCTCTCCACATGGGAGTATCCGTATGGAGAGTGCAGCCCTGTCCATCTGGATAGGGCGTTGCGCGCGAAAACCCTCCGACGAGACAGTCGTTCAAGCCAGGCGAATCCGCTATGCTGTGAAGTAGTGAGCGAGCTTGACGATCTGGCTGGCGCACCCGCAACTTTCATTCCCGGACAGCCAGAACGCAGCGCATTTTTCCAGGATCAATACCGATGCTGCACAGCCAACGTCGTTCGCCAATTTTCTTAGCGGGCAGTTTCTTCGCCGCCATCCTTGAACGGCTGACTGCCAGGTTGAGCAAATTCACCGCCCTGCGCCGCTGGACGGGCGAAAACCCAGCGGCGCGGCTGGAGCAGCAGATCGCCGAGCGCACCCGCGACCTGGAGGCGGCACAGCGGCGTCTGACGCAGCTTGACCGGCTCAGCGCGGTGATGAACCGCGCCGCCGACTATGCTGAAGTGCTGAAGGGGGTTGCCGATGAGGTCACTGCGCCCGCCGTTGGTGTCTGGCTCCTCCTGGTGGATGCCGAACCGTACGCTGCGAAGACCGCCCTGCTGGCGGCGGCGCGCTCACCGGGACAGGATGTGATGCCCGCTAACCGGCAGATTCCCGCCTTCGTTTTTCCGCTGCCGGACGAACCACTGCGGGTCATCACGGATGTGGAACGGCAGCCGGACACGCCGCTGACGGCATTCTGCCGTGAAGCCGGTTTGCGAGCGGTCGCCAGCGCCGGACTCTTCGCCGGCAGCCGGACGCTCGGCGCGCTCGTCTTCACAGGCGAAACGCCGCTGGAGTTCAGCGCTTCCGACCTGGAAACGCTGCGCATCGGCGCACAGGTCGCCGTCGTCGCCATCGAGCGTCTGCAGGCGGTGGAATCGGTCAGAAGCCGGATTCTCGCCGGCGTCAGTCACGACCTGCGCGCGCCGCTCAACATCATGCTCAATTACACCGAGTTCGTCGCGCAGGGCATGATGGGCGAGGTCAACGACAGCCAGCGCGAGGCGCTGAACAAGGCTTTAGAGGGGGGGCAGCGCCTGTTGGACATGATCAACGACGTGGTGGATGCCGCCCGCATCGAATCGGGGATGCTGCGTCTGGTCATCGAAGACGACATCGACCTGTACGCCGAAATGGCGGAAGTCAAACGCATGGCGCTGGCGCTGCTGCACGGGAAGCCGGTGCGCTATTTCGAAGACATCGACCCGCATCTGCCCCGGATCGTCGGCGACCGCCGGCGCATCCGTCAGATTCTTCACGCCCTGGTCGCCAATGCCGCCAGGCTCACCGAAAGCGGGTCGGTGACGGTCAGCATCAAACTGCGTGCCGCCGAACTGCTGTTCGCGGTGATCGATACCGGTCCAGGGATTCCTGTTGAAGATCAGGACCGCCTCTTCGCACTGTTTGTTCCGACGGACGCGTCGGAAGCGCGAGTCGGACGCAGAGCCGGGCAGGCAATGAGGCTGCCGATTGCCCATCATCTGGTGCGGGCGCACGGCGGGCAGCTTTGGCTGCACAGCGAACCACATCGTGAACCGGAACACGGCGCGGCGTTCTTCTTCACGCTGCCCGTGCGGTCGCCGGCGCTGCTCCGGCAGATGCAGGAGACGCCGGTCCGTCAGGCTTTTTAAGTCAGGTCGCCTTACGCGGTGAAAGAAATATCCATGTTCAATCGTCACTGCTACCTCTATGTCGATGACGACGCATTGAGCCGGGAAATCCTCCACATGATCATGCAGGTGGTAATGGGTGTGGAGTGCTTGCAGATGTTTGAAAACAGCGCGGCTTTTGCTGAGCGCCTGCAGGCACTGCCAAGCCCGCCCGATGTCATCCTGATGGACCTTCACATACAGCCTTTGAACGGCTTCGCCATGCTGGAAGTCATTCGGAGTTTGCCGCAGTTTGCGTCGGCGCGGGTCATTGCCCTGCCCGTCTTCATCACTAACGAGGAAGCCGCTCAGCTTCGCGCCGGCGGTTTCGATGGCGTCATCGCAAAGCCCTTGAGCGTCACCACGTTCCCTACGCTGATTCAACGGGTCTTGCAAGGTGAAAGTGTATGGCACGTCGCCTAATCTACCTGAGCGAGAGAACGATGAACGGAAGTCAGCAGGTCGATCCTTCCATTGACAGCCTGGTCGAGGCGCTGGACAGCCCGGACTGGGACGAGCGGACCGCCGCCTCTGAACGGCTGATCGCAATGGGCAGCATGGCTTACCCGCTGCTGATCGATCAGATTCGCGTCGGGTCGATGCGCCGCGCCGTCAGCGCCGCGCGCGTCCTTGCGGCACAGGATCATTCCGTCGTCTACGACACGATGACCGGGCTGATCGCTTCCGAAAACCCGCTCCTGGGGCAGATCGCCGTTGAATATGTGGCGCGGCAGCCACATGCCACCGACGTGCTGCTCGACAACCTGCATATCAGCACCTACCTGGTGCAGATCTCCATCGTCCAGGCGCTCGGTATGCTCGGTTCGGCAAAGGCGCTGGAGGCGCTGCTGCACATCCTGAGCGCGCCGAATACCGGCAGCTCCCTGCGTCTGACCGTCGTCAGCGCGCTGGGCATGCTGGGCGACCCGCGCGCCATCCCGCATTTGCAGGCACTCCTGGACAGCGCCGACGAACACATGGTCAAGCGCGTCAAACGGGCGCTGGAAAATTTCGCGCATTATCTGGATTCGGACGAAGGGCAAGCGAAGAGTTCATGAAACTCCTGCAAGGGAAAAGGGTCTTTTACGTGGAGGACGATGTCAGAAACCGGTTCATCGTCAAGACCATCCTGGAACGCGCCGGCGCGATCCTCGATTTTCATTACTGGGGCGGCGGCGATCTGATCGTTCGCATGGAGGCGTTCGCGCCGCTGGATATGATCCTGCTGGACCTGTCGCTGCCCGGCGGCTTGAGCGGCTACGCTGTCTATGCCTCGATCCGCTCGCGGGTGCAGTTCGCCGGCGTGCCGGTTGTCGCGGTGTCGGCGCGCGACTCCTCTCTCGAAATTCCACAGGCGGTTGCCAGGGGCTTCGACGGCTACATCAGCAAGCCTATCGATATGGCGCGCTTCCCAGAGCAGATCGCCGCGGTGCTGTCCGGCGTCGGCGTCTGGGAGTAAGACGAGAAGAAAGGCTTGGATGAACGCCGCGCCTCACGGGCGTATGATGCGAGCGCGGCGCAGATCGTCCTCTCCCATCTGAAGCAGACGGTCGAGCATGTCGAAGATCTCCTGTGCGCTGGTCTCCACCAGACGAACGCGTCCGCGATACGCTTCGCGCAGATTCTCCAGCATCCCCCAGGGATCATCCCCTGGTCCGGTCACCAGATGGTTGACCACCACGCCGCCCAGCACCAGCGGGAGATAGGCGTAGACCAGATCGGGCGGGAGCTGTCCGGCGAGCCAGCGCACTACCTTGTTGGCATAGGCGATGCGTTCGGCGCGGTCGCCCAGGTTGGTGCGCACACGCGGGCGGATCAACGTGAAGCCCAGCAGGATGGCATCGTAGATCACGCTTTCGTACAGGAACCGCCCGACGATCTCGCCGCCCGTCCAGCGGGCGACTTTCTCGTCGTGGGCGAGCGTCTGCGCGAGGACCTGGAACCAGCGCTGATCCTCGTAGCGGAACGACGGATCGCTGTCCGAGCGGTTCGAAAGGGCGAAGGTCAGCAGTTTGGCGATAGCGGCTGCCTCGCCGGGATGCAGCGGCATGCCGTGCAGCCCAAAAACCTCATCGGTGGAACGCAGCAGCGGCTCGAACACCTCCGCTCGTATGAACGAGGTCGCCACCAGGCGCGCCGCGTCGAGGTGTTCGCCGATGTGCGTCTTCTCCTCGTGCATCTGCTGCTGCGCCCACAGGGTCTCGTAGCTCGTCTTGGGCATGACCTTGGGCGGGGGCAGCTGCTTCGACGCCAGATCGAAGGTGAGCAGGATTCTTTCACCGCGCATGTCTTCCAGCGGGTCGGCGAACTCGATATCGCGCAGCGCCTGCACCTTGAACGGCGAGACCGCCAGCGCCGACGGCGGCGCGCCCCCGGCGGGCGAACGCACCGGCGTGCCGCCCCGGCTGCGCATCTTGATGCTGACCTGAATGGGCAGCGCCGGATTAGGCTGGGTGGGCAGCATGGGCAGGATCGGCAGGCGCAGCACCCCCACTTCGCCGCCGCTCAGGGTGTGGGCGGCGGCGCCGCGCGGCGCGGCGATCTTGACCGGCGCGCCGCGTTCATCCTTGCTGGGCGCCTGAAGCTCCACGCGCACCTCGACCTGGCGGTCGATCATGTTTTGCAGCAGCACGACGATCTCGACCGGCTGGTTATAGTAGGCGCTTCGTGGGAACAGACCGACCGCCGCCTGCACGTCGCCAAGATCGATACGCAGCCCGCCGGCAATCGCGCCGAGGACATCGGGATAGAGAGGGTCAAACCCCAGAGCGTCGGGACTCGTCATCGCGCCGCATCCTTTCGTGCATTACGCCATGCCTTACAGATGTGTCGGGGTGAAGCCGTGTCTTTGACCGATACGCGCCAGAATCTCGTTCGCCAGTTCGAAGATTGGGCGCTCGTCGTCGCGGCTGTTGAACACCCGCTCCTCCAGACATTTGCCGATCTGGCGCACGACATCCGAGGGATGTTCTCCCTCCAGCGGAATTTGATCGCTGCGGATCGCGCCGCCGATGATCAGGGGCAGATAGGTCAGGCTGAAATCCATCCCCTGGCGGCTGCGCAGCGCCGTCACGATACGCTCGCGATAGGCGACCATCTCCTCTGGCGTGCCCAGTTCCTCGCCCGACGCTTCTTCGACCAGCGCGAAGGCGTAGTCGAACGCATCGGCGATCAGCTCCTCATACAGGTAGCCCAGGATGACCGGCGCGGGTCTGCCGAAGACGCGCTCGTCCTTTTCGGCATAGCGGATGAACTGGCGGAACCAGTGGGGCAGTCGGGGACGCTCGATATCGAGCGGGTCGCGCTCGACCATCGCGGCGATATTGTATTCGCGCGCGGCAATGTGTCCGTGCTGGTTCTGCTTGGGCGTCGCATACTCCAGGATCAGCGTCAGCAGCTTGGCGATCACCACCGCCTCCGCTTCGCGCAGCGGAAAACCGGAGTCTTCGAAGCGTTCCAGCGTCACCTTCAGGAGCGGCTCGTAGAGATTCGTCCGCTTCAGCTGCGGCAGCGTCTCGATCTGAATGCGCTCGGCAACCTCGTGCAGCAGCGGGCGCGGGTCGTCGTAATCGGACAGGCGGCACAGGCTGATCCAGCCCGGCGAAAAGTCGGTGTACTTCGCCACGCCGCCGGTCAGCAGGTTCAGCGGCGCTTCCAGCGCGGCGTTCAGGCGCTTACGCGATGTGACCCAGCTCAGGTCCTTCAGTCCTTCGAGCAGTTCCTGGTTTTCCGGCGGCAGGTCCTGAGGGCGGAACCTGCCGCCCCCTTCCGTCAGGCGAATGCGCTTGGGCTTTGCTCCCAGCGTCTTGACGGCGAATTCGACGGTGATGACATATTCGCCCGGCGCGGTATCGGGCAGGGTCGAGGCGGGCAGGACGATATAGCCGACTTCGGCGGGTTTAATGCCGACGAGCAGGCGGTTTGATTTGGTGACGAAGCGTTCGCGCTGCTTCTTCAGATCGACCAGCGGCAGCTGAAGCGTCATGGTGACATCGACATCGACATTCGTCGCGTTCTGCACCAGCATGATCACTTCGAAGGGACGCCCGATGCGCACGACGCGCGGGCGCGTGGCGACTGCCAGCTGCACGGCGTCGGCATTGCAGCGTTCGCCGCCGGTGAGAAAGCCCAACAGATCAGGATAATTAGCGATAGGCATAGTCCGCCGCCAGCGAATAACGATAAACTAACGCTATCTAGTATAGCGCGGTTCAAGCGCGATTGGGCGAAAGGGGTCTGGCGGGAGCGTCTCTCACCGCTTCATACCGACCACGCGGTACATGACGGTGAAGTCCGGGCGGTTCTTGGTCTTGCGCGGAGCCAGCGCCTCACAGTCGAAGTGATCTTTGACCGCCTCGTAGGTCTCGGGGCTGAGGAGTACGTCGCCCTTCCCGGCGTTTTCTTGCAGCAGCTTGGCGAATTCTACAGCGTCGCCGATGGCGGTGAATTCGCGCCGCTCGGCGCTGCCGACATTGCCCAGGACCGCCGTCCCGGTGTGTACGCCGATGCCAAAATAGAGCTGCTCGTCGCCGGCGAGGACTTCGTGCAGCGCCTCGACATCCATAATCGTGGAGAGCGCAGCGCGCACCGCCCGCAGCGCATGATCGCCCTGGGGGTTGAGCTGCGTGTTGAACAGCCCGGTCACGGCGTCGCCGACATATTTATCGACCATGCCCTCGAAGAGGTTGATCGAGTCGCTGGCGACGCTCAGGTAGCGGTTGATGATCTCCATCAGCTTTTCCGGCTCAAGCTGTTCGCTGAACTGGGTGAAGCCGCGCACATCGGCGAACATGACCGTGATTTCGCGCGTCTGCCCGCCCAGATTGGCGAGATCTTCGCTGCGCAGGTTTTCCACCAGCGCCAGGGGCACGTAGCGGCGCGCCTCGGTGAGCTGGGACTCGCGCTCGTGCTGTTCGGTCAGATCATCCAGCACCAGCACCACGCTGCCGCCGCTGCCGCTCAACGGGCTGATGCTGGCATCCCAGATGCGCCGCCCCTGTTCCGGCGGCGTCACCTCGAATTCCAGCCGCACCTGGGTTTCGCCGGCGCGCACCGCCGCCATGCGCTGGGCGAGCGGCTGGCGCAGATAGGGCAGGACGGTGAACAGCGGCATGCCGATCACCTGATGCGCCGAAAGATGGGTGATCGTCTCGGCGGCATGGTTGAACGCCGTGATCTCGTCGCGCCCGTTCAGGGTGATCAAACCGCTGATCACCGAGGTGAAAATGCTGTCCACCAGGTCGCGCATGGCGGTGATCTCGGCAAGCTGCGCCCGCACCGCTTCGAACAGCCGGGCATTTTCGATGGCGACCGCCGCCTGATTGGCGAAGGCGGTCAGCAGGTTCAGTTCGCTGTCCTTGAAGACGGCGGTCAGCGCCCGATTGTCGCAGTAGACCACGCCGATCACTTCCCCGCGCACGATCAGCGGCACGGCGAGGATGCTGCGCAGTTGATAGCCAACGATGCTTTCCATGCTCTGGTAGCGCGGGTCGGCGCGGGCGTTGTCGGTCAGCACGGGCTGAGCGGTGCTGTACACCTCGTTGATGATGGTGTTGCTGACGATGAACTCGTCGCGGCTGAGCTGTTCGCGGTCCACTCCGCGTGCCACGCGGAATTCCAGCGCACCGGTCGCCTTGTTCGTCAGCATGATATAGCCGCGCTCCGCCCCGGTCAGCTGTACGACGGTATCCATCACCTGGTTCAGCACGCTGTTGGTGTCGAGCGTGGAGTTGATCAGCGCCGTCGTCTCGGCGAGCGCACGCAGCTGACGCAGCTCGATCTGCCGGGAGATCAGCGAAATGCTCAGCGCATCCAGCCGGCTGTGCAGCTGGCGCAGACGCTCCAGCGTCCCGCTCGGCAGGCTCATGGCGCGGCGGCGCAGCACCACCCGTTCTGAACGGAAGACCTCTTCCAGCGTATCGACATCGGACATGATCTGCCGAAGCTGTTCCTGTGCCGACCCGCCGCTTGTCCGCCTGCTCATGCGCGAGGTTTGGTCGTTCATGCTTTCAGCCGCCCTGCCTGAACACTTCGTAAATACGGGTCATCTGCCGCCGTCCCTTGACCTGAAGGGAGTCGCGCTCGTCGAAGCGGATACCCGTCAGCTGCTGGCGCGAGGAGCGGCGCAGGACATGGTTAAGCGTATCCTCGCTGATGATGATCTGCCCCGGCTTGGCGTTCTCCTGCAGACGCTTTGACAGGTTGATGGCGTCGCCGATGGCGGTGAAGCTGCGCCGGTTGACGCTGCCGACGTTGCCCAATGTCGCCACGCCGGTGTGAATGCCGATGCGGTACTGGTGATTGTCCCGCCCGATACCGAGCCGGTCGTACAGGTCCACAAAGGCGTCGCGCAAATCCAGCGCCATGTTGACGGCGCGCAGGGCATGGTCATCCGCCGGGTTAAGCTGACTGTTGACCAGCACCATGACCTCATTGCCCATGTACTTGTCGATGATGCCCCGCCCGTTGTGGACCACCTGCGTCGTCACATCGAGGTACTGGTTGAGTACCGCCATCAGCGCTTCCGGGTGGTCGGTCTCGTCCATCTCGTAGGGGCAGGCGAAGATGAACATCGAGGTGATCTCGCGGCGTTCGCCGCCCAGATCGAGCCTGGAGATCTGTTCGATATTTTCGATCATGCCAGGCGGCAGATAGCGCCGCAGCATCTCCAGCGTCTTCTCGCGCTCGCGCTCGTCGGTCAGATCGTCCATGACCATCGCCACGCCCTGAATCGACTGGGCGGCGCTGCGCAGCGGGCTGATCTTCAGGCTGAGCGTGACATCGCCGCGCTGTGGGATGGCGGTCTGCGTCTCCAGCTTGATGGGTTGGTTTCCTGTGAGGACGCCGCGAAACTGCTGCGACAGATCGCCGATGTAGGGGTAAAGCTGCTGCACCGGCTTGCCGACGGCGCTCTCCGGCGTCGTCGCCAGGATTTCGGCGGCGGCGCGGTTGAAGGTGGTGACGGTGGCTTCGGCGCTGGTGGTGATCACCCCGCTGATGATCGAGGCGAAGATGTTCTCCAACAGCTCCTTGGTGGCGGTGATCTCGGTTAGCGTTGCCTGCACGTCGGCGAAGAGACGGGCGTTCTCGATGGCGACGGCGGTCTGGTTGGCGAACGCCTGCATCAGGTTCATCTCTTTTTCAGTGAAGACGCCTTCCTTGAGGCGGTTATCGACGTAGATCGCGCCGATCAGCGTCTCTTTGGTGATCAGCGGCACGCAGATGATCGAACGCAGGGTGAATTTGGCGATGGTCTCGCTGCCCAACATGCGCGGATCGCTGGAAGCGTTGTCGGTGACCATCGGTTTGCCGCTCGAAAGGACGTGATCGATCACGGTGGTGCTGATGTCGTCGCCGACGCTGCGGGTGGACTCGCGGGCGATGCGCACCTCGACTCTGCCGGTCACCAGATCGCGCAGCAGGATATAGCCGCGCTCTGCCCCGGTCAGATGGACGATGACCTCCATCGCCTGGGTGAGAATGTCGTCGAGGTCGAAGGAGGTGTTGATCAGCGCCGAGGTCTCGATCAGCACGCGGAGCTGCGCCAGTTCGGTATAGTCGCTCTGCAAGAGGCGTTCCAGCGCCCCCATCTGGTCTTCGACCTGATCCAGCAAGCGCATGCCCTCCACAGGCAGCGACAGATCGCGCTGGTGCAGCAGCAAGTCCTGCCCACGCAGCCCGGTAATCGTCTGCTGGTGCAGCGCGCGAAGCTGGCGCAGTTCCCCTACGATGTCGGTGTCGGCGGCAATCTGCATGGTACTGGTCCCTGGGTGCATGTCCTGGCGCGCAAACCGGCGCATGATGAGTCACGCTTTCATTATACCGCGCTGACGTAGGCGCGCATCTTTCGCGGAGTCGGCGTAGGGTATCCGAAGGCGAGAAGGTCGCGCCGGAGCGGTTTCAGTCCGCGCGGTTCGGGCGCGACCAGCGCCGTCATGGCACAACAGGGGCGTGTTGAAGGGATTGACGAGACCCCTGATCCGGCGGCATGTGTTACGATGACGGCAGGTGCGCCGGATCAGGTCCGGCGGGGAGAGCGTCGGGAGCATGACCTTGCGCGTTTGGTTCGTCCTCATCTGCGCGGCGCTGGGGTTCATCCCGTTCACGGCGGGGCGCGCCCAGGAGATGCCGCCCTTCGTGCAGGCAGGCTTGAACGCCGTCTTCGTGGTCGAAGGCGAGCGCGTCACCGCCCTGTACAGCTTCAGCTATGTCGAGCCAGCCGACGAGGTTCGCTGGGTATTGCCCCTGCCGCCAGACGCCCGCGCGATCCACCAGGAGGCGGCGCTGCTGCCCGCCCTGGCGCAGGCGTGGACCGACCCGGAGATCGAGCCGCCCTATCAGCGCGCCGGGCTGGACTGCGGCTTATCGGTGCAGTGGGTGTTCGGTGAGGGCGTCGTGCCCGGTCCCAACTCTCTGCTGCCCGATGCGGCGGATCTGCAGGTGTTCGAAGCAGCCCAGCGGGCGGAAGTGTTCCTCTCGGCGGGCGGGTGGAACTTGAGCCAGGAGCAGCGCCAGGTCCTGGCGCGCTATGCCGGGCAGGGCTATCGATTCGCCGCGCTGACCCTGCGCCCGGACGCCGACGCGCCAGAAGCCGACGCGTTCTGGACCAGCATCAACGTGCATCTGTCGCCGACGGTGATCGTGGAATATGAAGGCGCGGACCCGATCCTGCCGCTCGCTTTCCGTACCGAATCGGTCGCTGCGCATCTCGACAACTACGACCGCGCGGGCGCGCTGCCGGTGACCGCCACCATCTTCGCCGATTCGCCGTATGCGCCTGCCGGGACGAACCGCTTTCAGCCGGACTTGAGCCGCATCGGCGGCGCGCGCAGCCAGCTCGCCAACACCATGCGCCTGGTAGAGGGCGACCCGATCTTCTTCAATGCGCTGGACCCCGCCTACTATGCGCTGCTGCTGCAAGGCATGGCTGCCGGCGACGGGCGCACCTTCACCGTCGAGATGATCGGCAAGCCCGCCGCGATTCACTGGGACGGGCAGACCCCGGAGGCGATGCAGGGGATCGCCGCCTTCAACCGGCTCGCCGCCGATCATGCGGTCCTGTCGCGCTGGCGTACCTTCCTGACCGGTGAAGCGGCGGCGGTGGAGGCGGTGACGTTCAACCCCGATCCTTCGCTCGCGCCGTTCCGTATGGCGCTGGCGGAGGTGGTCGATCCCGCCTGGTTCTTCGGCTGCACCAGCCGCAAACTGGTCGATCCGGCGCTGGAGGAGCGCCTGCCGGCGGGGCGGGCGCATCTCGACGATCTGCGGCTGTCGCTGGCGCATCCCATCGACTGGTCGCTGAGCCGCCTCGATGCAGCGGATCGGCGCGTCTACGCGCTCTCGCCCGCTCCGGTGACCTGGGAGACGCTGGCGGCGCTGCGCGAAGACCACGCCGGTCCTCCCGTGCTGGTGATCGAAGGCGTCGAGCAGGATTTCAGCCAGACGGGCGTTGCGGAGCAGTATCGAAGCGGTATGCTGCCGCCCCCGGAAGACCCGGCGGCGTGCGCCGGGCGGGCGTTCTACCAGCCGTCGCCCCATGCCGTGCCGGTCGGCGACATGCTGCCCACCGCACCGCTGAAGAGCGTCCGCCTGACTCTGCTGACCTCTCCCGAAGACTGCGCCACCAGCGCCGCGCTGTACGACGACATGCTGCATTATGCCGCATCGTATCAGTACTTCCTGTCCGCCGAACTGCGGCACACGCTGTTCATCGGCGAGCTGTACCAACTGATCGGCATCGCCTACCCGGACGGCTGGATCGAGACGCTCGACGCCGAGCGGAATCGGCTCATCCTGCCGGAGGGTGGCGTTTATGCTTTCACGCCAGCGGTGCGGGTGCTGCCCGAGGATGATCCGGATGCGGCGGCACGGGTGGCAGCGGCGGGGTTTTCCGATGCGTCGGAACTTCCGACGAACGCGGTGGCAGCGTTCACGGCGAACGGGCGGCAGGGATATATCAGGAGGACAAACAACAGGCGCGCCGCGCTGATCGAGTTCTCCGCGCCGGCGGCGCAGTTCGCCGAGACGTCCGATCTGCTGCGCCGCATGGCAGAGGCGGTGTGGGTTGCAGAGCCGCCTGGGTGAAAATGCTCAGCGCGGCTTCGCCGCCTCGAAGAGCAGCACACCCGCCGCGACCGCCGCATTGAGCGACTCCGCGCCGGAATGCATGGGGACGAACACCCGCCGCGCGGCGAGGGCTTCCGCTTCGGTGGATGCGCCCTCTGCTTCGCTGCCGATGATCAGCGACCAGGGCGCGCCCCAGTCGGCGGCGTCATAGGCGATATCGCCGGTCATGTCGGCGAGGTAGACGGTCGTTTCGCGGCAGAAGCCGGCGATCTGCGTCCAGCTCCAGTCGCGCAGCGGCAGGCGGAAATGCGCGCCCATCGCCCCGCGCAGCACCTTGTCATTGCCAATATCGACGCAGCCGGGGGCGAACAACACCACCTCGACGCCGGCGGCGGCGGCGGTGCGCAGCGTTGTGCCGACGTTGCCAGGGTCGCGCAGCCCGTCCAGGATCAGGACGCGGCGCGGTCGCTCCGGCAGGGGCAGCATAGGCGTCGGGAAGACGCCGACCACGCCCTGGGGGTGTTCCGTCCCGCTGATGTGGTGGATGACCTGGGCGCCGACCTGGATCAGCGCGTCGGGCGCGCCGTGCAGGGCGTTCGGGTTGATCTGTTCAGGGTTGTAGAAGATGAATTCAGGCTGCGCGCCGGAATCCAGCGCGTCATTAATCAACCGGACGCCTTCGAGGGCGATCATGCCGGCTTTGCGGCGCGTCCGGGCTTCTGAGAGGAGCGCCCGCGCCAGTTTGACTCGTTCGTTAGCGGTGCTGGTGATCATGGGCTGAGGCATAAGGAATGAGAAATGAGAAAAGACAGGGATGAGCGTGCGACTCGTTCGTGGGTAGGGCTGGTGGTCATGTGGGGATCGCGCAGGGCGCAGCGGGATGCGCCGTGCCCTGCCGGTTTCCGCGCGGGGCGGACTACTGATTCATCGTGCTGATCGCGACGATCTTGCTAAAGGTGACGGCGTCGCGCACGGCGATGTCGGAAAGAATCTTGCGGTCGATCTCGACGCCCGCCTTCTTCAGCCCATACATGAAGCGGCTGTAGCTCAGCCCATTCAGGCGCGCTGCCGCGTTGATGCGAATGATCCACAACCGGCGCAGGTCCCGACGACGCGCGCGGCGGTCACGATAGGCGTAAAACAGGCTCTTGAGCATCGCCTCGTTAGAGCGGCGGAACAGACGCCCGCGTGTGCCCCATTGACCGCGTGTGAGCTTCAGGACTTTCTTGTGACGACGACGGCGTGTATAACCCGTCTTGACTCGTGCCATCTTGCTCTGACTCCTGGCAGAAAATTCCCCGCTGCGTGGTCGCGGCGGGGAGCGAAACCCGTGTGTTGTGAAGCGCCCGGCGCGAAATTACGCGGGCGGGTGCGCCTTGTACTGACTCATGTAGGGCGCAAGGCGCTTGATGCGCTTGATGAAGCTGATGTTGGTCACGACCAGCATCTTGTCGAGCGCCTGCTTCGCGCGCTGCGAGCGGCGGCGGCGGAAGTGAGTCTTGCCGCCTTTGGTGCGCAGCACTTTACCGCCGGCGGACATGCGAAAACGCTTGGCGGTCGATTTATGCGACTTCAGCTTGTACTTCTTCGCCACGATACTGAACTCCGACGACAGGGACTTTATGACCCCATGATCGCGCATTATTCCCGCAAAATAAAGGCTGAATTCTTAAGGAGTCAAAACAACATCGCGGCGGGGTGGGGTTCACCCCGCGCGCGTCATCGCCCGCTTAAGCTTTCTTTTCCGCCGGTTTGCCGCCAGGCGCCAGGACCATGAGCATCGTCGTGCCCTCCATATTGGGCGACTGCTCGATGACGGCGACATCGTTCAGCTCGGCGGCGATCTTCTGCAGCCGGTCGAAGCCGATGTTGGCATGGGTGATCTCACGTCCACGAAAGCGGATGCGTACCCGCACCTTCATACCGTCCATGATCCATTTACGGGCGTCGCGCACCTTGAAGGACAGGTGATGATCATCGGTCTTCGGACTAAGGCGAATCTCCTTGACCTCGATGACCTTCTGCTGCTTCTTGGCTTTGCGTTCCTTGCGCGACTGTTCGTACTGGAACTTGCCGAAATCCATGACACGGCAAACCGGCGGATCCGCTTCCGGTGAGACCTCGACGAGGTCCAGCCCTCTGGATTCCGCCAGTTCCAGCGCCCGCCCGATAGACATCACACCCATGTTTTCCTTGGTGTCGCTGATGACCCGGACCTCGCGAGCGCGAATCTGATTGTTTATGCGGTAAGCATCTTGTGAACTAATTGCCTGATTCCTCTCACAACCTGCGCGGATGATTCAAGATTTTAACATACGCTTGCGCTTCGGTGCAAGGCATGTCGTCCCGCGTGGGTGCATTTTAGATTATTGGGGATACGGGCGGACAACGCGGGCATTGTCCCATATGTAGCAAGTTAGCGACCGATCGATGCAACCCGGACATCATTTGTCGCGTGATCCGCCGGGTGTTTAAACACCCGGCTACCCGAAAAGA
>JABWBO010000144.1 GCA_013360465.1 Anaerolineae bacterium
CTCACTCATTCCTTCCCTCCCAACAGCGTATCGCTGCCACTCATTGACGCGCTCGAACGCATCGCATCGTCGTAATCGCTGCCTTCATCAGATGTTGCAATCGTGATGTTCGGTTCAACCTTCACTTCTGACGCGACGGTGACAGATGGGACTGGCATCGCGCCATAGGCGGTAATCTCGTTCGGGAGCAGCCGCGCCGCAATCTCCAAGCGGTTCACGTCGCGCTCCGCTTCATCGCGTGAGCGCCCTGCCGCCACTGCGCCTTGAATAAGGTCGGCGCGGGTGTCTGCCGTCATGCGCCGATCCGGGGTTTCTTTGACTTCGCGCCCGACCTGTTCGGTTAGTTCCGGTGTCAGTCCCAACCGTGCGGCACTGTCCACGAACATGCCGAAGCGAACGAGATCGTCGCGTACCGGTGGTTTGCCATCGTTCAGCGGGGTAACACCAACTGCCCGAACCATCAGTCCAGCGACGGTCAAGTGATCGACACCAGTAGCACCCTGACCACCGAGCAGTCGCATCACGTCGCCCATGACACTCGTCACGTCAGTCGTTCCGCTCAGGCGCAGGCTCCCCGCCAGCGTTCCGGCGGCACGTTCTAACGCCTCCGCGCTTCGTTCCAGCCGTCCTGCCGCGCCTTCAATCCGATCTGATTCGGATCTGTTCCCACTCGTGCCAGTCGTGGAACGCGCCACTTCCGAGATATGCTGTTCCATCTCTTCACCACGCATATCGTCGGCATACGTCTCGCGTTCGCGGGCGATTTCCTCATCAGCGGACGCTTCGGTCGGTGTGGACGCGATAGGCGTGAACATCCCGGTACGTCGGCGTTTCACGGGCATGAATCCAGGGAAAAGTTCGCCGTCCTCGTCTTCGATCCACTCCGACTCGTCATCTCGTGCGGCATGGTTACGCGGGCTTTTGCCGCGCGGATAGGTCAGCGCTTCCAGTCCTGCGCCCACTGCCGGGACGAGCATCGGGCGGCGGATCAGGCGACCTTTATCGTCATACTCGGCGGCTTCCGGGTCATAATCGGTCAGCAGCTTCGCGCCAAGTGTCGGTCCCAGCGCCCCGCCAATCAGCGGCACATCGCGGGCAACTCGACGAGTCACCGCCCCTTCGGTGAACTGCTCGGCTGCATCACCCAGTGCCGTCCCACGCAAACTGGGCAGGCGGATGAGGTGACGCGCTGCGTCCGCCAGCGGACTGACTCCGCCGAAAGTCAAGCCCGCTGCCTGCGCGGGCGTTGCCCCACTTCGCAGCGCGGTTGCGCCTGCCATCGCGCTTGACCCGATGCTGACGGCTCCACCTGCTGCTAATCCCGCGACTGCGGCTGCTCCAACTGCGCCTGCTGCTGTTGCAACCGCCGCCGACCCCGGACTCACTATTGCTCCCCCGGCGGCTTGTCCAAAGGCATTAAACAGCCGGTTGAACGCATTCCAGACGGCTTTCAAACCTGACCACAACACGATGAGCGTAAAGACAAGGCAGATCAGCCCAATCCCCAATACGACAATCCCGTTGTTGCTGGCTACTGCCGCTAGGAAGAACGTGACGATCAGCGCTTGAATCAACGCGATAATGATGGTTTGCACGAGAAGTTCAATCCATAGATCGACAATCGACCGCGCGATCACCTCTGTCTTCTTGAAGAAGGCAAAGAGAATCGCGACCCCGAACGACATGAACGTCAGCCCCTGCGCAACTGTCAGCAGCAGATAGACAATTTGCTCGGCTACGCCGAAAAGGATCAACGGCCATGCCGTCAACAGCCGACCCATCGAAGACGACGCCATATTGATCGACGCCGCGCGCTCATCGTCGGTCATGATGCTGAAAAAGACCGGATCGCGGTCATTAGCGAAAAATGATCCGGGTCGACGCCATTCCCATGGTACGCTGCTTGCTGTCCACAAGCCTGTCACGGGGTCGGGCGTATGCGCCTGACACGCTGGATCACGTGGCACGGATGGATAACCCATCAAGTCGATTCCATCAGCCCTAAGATAGGCCAGAGCAACATCAAGCCCATCAACCGTTGGGTTCCAGACCGGCATATATGACCCAAAGTTGTCACACAGGCTGATTAGCCCCAAATCCGTTGACGCGACCTCGCTCAGCGAGCTGAACGCGGAGCCTGTTGCGCCTTGCAAACCGCTCAGACTGCTTGTGTAGAATGCCTGCGCGAGGTCACGCCGCAGGTCGCTCATGCCCTGATAGAGCTGAGGACCGAGCGCGAAGAACAGCGCACCTGCCAAATACCAAGCAATGGCGCTCTTCGGTTCGACAACCCGCATTCTAGCGAAGGCGGCTAGCATGTAGGTGATACCCAGCACAATCAGCGCGATGGCGAACGAGGCTGTGACGGCAATCTGCAAGCTGGCATTGGTTTGGGCGATCAGCGGCGAGAAGGCATTATCGATCAACCACTGGTTCATCAGCTCGATGGTGTAACCCATCATCAGGAATGCGCGTTGAACACTCCAGCCCAGTCCTGCTAGTGTGAACAAGAGGTTGTACCAGAGAGTATCGATCTGTATCTGCAGACCGCGCAGCATATCGTCGATAATCGGCATCGTTCAGTTTTCCTTTCGACTAAGGCGGGGGCAGTACACCGGCAGGCGGATCGGCAATCGCGCCACCGCAGTAAGGATTGGTTTCTGTGCTCCAGATCAGCGCGTTGCTGCCCGGCAGACGCGGCGGCGGAGTCGGACGAGTATTGGGATCAAGCATGAACGTTACGCGATCCGGCACTGTCCCGTAGGGGATAAATCCGGCGAGCGCGAAGGTGCCCGTTTCGCCCGGTGCAAGTCCAACCGCTTCATAAACAATCGACAGTCCGGCATCAACCGCCGCATCCGCCGTCGCGCCCCATGTTCCAGTCGCGCCGCCGACAAGCTGATTGACGTAACTCTGGTAGGCGGGAAACACGTCATACACACCACCGTCTAGGTTCTTGATCTCGATCTCCCACACGGCGACGGTTCTTCCGGCAGGCGTGTTCACCGCGTACACATTCGTCAGCCGAAAGCGCGCCGACTGCGGGCTGCGGGTAAACACCGGGTCGCCGCGATAGAACGGATCAGGCGGGCGAATCGCGTAGGGCGTCACTGTCGGTGGTGGAAGCGCGGTCGGAAACGGAATGAGCGTCGGATAGCCGGGGATAGGCGGCAGCGTTGGCAGCGGTATCGGCGTGACAATGACAGGGGTTGGGCAGACATAGACCGGCGGGCTGACGATGCCGGTGAGTGTCCCGGAACACGCCAGCGCCGCCAATCCCAGCAGGACAGGGACAATCCAGATCGATTTCTTCATAGGTTCCTCTAGGGAATCAAGCCCGGCTGGTTACCCGGCGTTAGCAGGAGTGTGTAGGCAGGTGCAGCGCTGTTTCCGCTGCGCTGAAGCGTCCATGCCCTGCCGAAGTAAGGGATGACGATCTGCGCAGGCCCGTCCGTGACGACCTCAAATGTGACATAGCCGCGCACATCGGTGAAACCGCTGGCGATGATGCGGTTGGTATTCATCTCGACTACACGGACGGAAATTCCCGCAACGCCTTCTGCCGGATCGACGGTGCGATTGCCGTTCTCGTCATATGCGATCACGACTTCGGCGGTGATGATGCGTGGCGGGATAGGCGTGCCGGTGGGCTGCACCGTCGGCGGCGCGCCGACCAGTTCGATACGTGCAGCGGGCTGTGGCGATTCGGTTGGTGTGAGCGTCATCGCGGGCGGTGGGAGGATGAGCGTGCTGGCATCACCGCGAAACACCTGAATCGCGTCCAGTCCCACGACGTAGCCCTCACTGGCGTTGTGCTTGCGCCCGATGGCGCGAACCTCTAGCAGATGACTGCCCGATCCCATAAAGTAGACTGGCGTGGCGGGAAAGACCAACTCGTCCGCGTAAGCGTCAATCGTGTCTATCACCACGCCATCGACGACGATCTCGAACATGCCCATGTTCTGCGCCGCGACATAGCGCACGCGCAGTCCTTCGCCTTCGAACATGAAAGATGCTGTGCTGGAGACGGTTTCCGTCCGGTGATACTGTCCCCTACTGGCGAACTGCGACAGGCGCGGCGTCCATGCAGGTGAATACTGCACAGTCGGATAATCTGATTCGAAGCTGTACCAGCCCCAAAACGGCGGCGCAGTATCGGTCGCATCGGGCAGCGGTTCTACCGGCTGCGGCGGCGCGGAGAGCAGCGTTGTGCCGTAGGGAAAATCCGTTGGAGCGGGTGGGATGAACACGCCGGGCATCACAACGGTAATCTCGACCACACGCTCGCTCAACGTCGGGAGCAGCGTGGGCACTGGCGTTTCCGTTGGCGGGAGAGTTGCGGTGATGGTGAATGTCGGCGTGTGGGATGGTATCAGCGTCAGTGAAGCAGTGTCTGTCGGCGTCAGCGATGGAAGCACCATCAAGGTCGGTAGAACCAGATCGGAAGTCCCTGACTGAGAACGAAGGATCAAGAAGGCGGCAGCCCATGCCATCAGGCAGAGCGCCGCCAGCACGGGCAGCACCAGTCGGCGCATGTCGTCACTCCGGGGTTGGTATACGCTGTGTTCAGCGTAGCAAAGTGGAGTGCTGCACCTTCTGGACGATTCCGGTTTGTGGTTGGGAGGATTCCGGCTGCTGGATGGAGGATTCCGGGTTAGCCCGGAATACAGGTAAAGCCTTCAGCTGCCGCTAGGCTGATCAGGTGTTCGTTGGTCGAAGCCCCAAAGCGTGCGCGCATTTTCTCCGTCACCCAATAGACACGGCGCAGCTTCAGGTGCATCTGGGCGGCGATTTCACGCGCGGTGCAGCCGCTTGCTAGAAGACGCAGAATAGCGCGCGCTTCAGGATCAAGCTGCCAATCGCGGTTGCTCCCCTGCATGGTGAGCAGATATTCCGCGTTCGCCGTTGGCGATAGGTACGGATACTCTCGCAGCACCATGTCGAGCGCGGTCAGCAGACACGAGGTGAGATCATCCCCCACTGCCAAATAGCCGCACACGCCCATAGTGAAAAGATCGCGGATGACCAGCCCATCGATGGACGTTCCCATCACAATGATGCGCGCCGATGGAGCGACATAGAGTATCTGCTCGACCAGCGCCAGTGTGTCGATGAGCGGATCAAAACGGTCGCCCAGCAGCACAATATCGGGCTGCTCAGCGCGTGATTTCTCGGTAAGTTCGTCGCCATTCTCCACTGTGCTGATAAGTGTGTCGGCGCGACCTTTGAGCAGAGTTTCCGCGCCAACGACGGTCAGACTGCTGCTGTCCGCAATCAAGATACGTGTCGTCATGTCCTTTTGCCCTCTGTGCTTTCACCGATTCAGCGTAGCACGAGTGCGCGTTCGACGAATGACAAATTGTGACATTCCGCTGGCAAAAGTGGACATCAGCGTGGTCAAAATTCCTTCCAAGAATAACCGTTCATTCTCGTTTTCTAAGAGGACGGATCTTGTGCTGCTGGGCGAGGACGACGAGCTGTGGCAGGTTCTGTGCATCATAGACAGTGGTCAGCTTCTTGATGGAACGATATACCGCCTTCCGTTCAACTCCCAGATACGCGGCGATCTCCTTCGGTTGCAGCCCGTCAGTCAGTAAATCGAACACATCGACATCACGCTGCTCAAGGTTTTCTGGAAGTGCTTGTTGCTTTTCCAGAAGATGCGAAACGCGCGGCGAGATCGTCACGCCGCCTGCCATTGCAAGCTGAATCGCCTGATTGAGCGTGCGTTGGAGATCGTCGTCTTTATGCAGGATGGCACGAACACCGATGGCAAGCATCTTTTGAACGAGGCTGGGAGTCGGGCGTTGAAGGATCAAAAGAACAGCCAACCCTGGCTGTGCTTCGAGCAGCCGCTTCAGTTCCTTCGATAGGTTGACTCCTTTTGGGAGCGAGTCATCCATAATGAAAACGCGCGCTTGATGAGCTTTCAAAAAAGCGCTTAACTCCGAAAAACTCGCAAACATACCAACGACATCGACGCGAGTTTCTGGTTGGACGATGATCTGCTGTATTCCTCCACGGATGAGCGCACTTGTGGAGACAATGACAACCGGAATAGCTGTCATGCTGTACCCTCCTTTTTCGAGTGTAGTGTTCTCGTGACCAGCCGACAATCATGCGAACGTATGGTCTAGTGTCAAAGCCCCATTGTATTACAAAAACCCAACCTTAAGTCAAGTAGTTTGGAAATGTCTTGGGTTATAACTTCCATACTTTTGTATAGAACGGATGTTTTATTCCCTCAAACCATGTCAATAAATGACATTTGCCTGTCAAAGATTCCCACGGTGTCAAATATGGACACCTGGATGTCCATGTTTACCAGAACAAATGTCATAAATTCCCGCCGTAAATATGGCACGTTCGATTATGCTGGTGACACATTGAGTCATCAGGAGCAAATCCATGAATCGAGAAACAACATTCGCAGCGCGTATCGCCTTCCGGCTGCCGCAGTCGCTCTACGACAAACTGGATATGTGGGCAGATGAAGAAGATCGTCCGCTCGCCAATCTCATCTATACGTTGGTCAAGCAAGCCGTTACTGAACGTGAACGCGAACTCACGACGACTGATCTGCAAAAGGAGATGAACTGATGAAGCACACGGAATACTTGACCACTGATTTGCGTGAACTGATCGAACAGCGATTGGGCACGCCACTGGCTGCCAGCACGCACGCTGGTCTATGGCGTTGCCCCATCTGTCCACCTGAAAGACACGCCCTGCTCATGGTGTCAGCGGACGAGTACAAGTGCCTGAGTGGATATCCGTGTGATGGTGGCGCGGACGAGTGGCTGCACAGTCAGGAACAACCAACACGTAAACAGTATCTGTTCAGAGCGCCTGCATGAGTGGATTAGAAAAGATACAACCCACGGACACAGCCACCGACCTGATGCTGAAAAGGGTATTCGGTGTCGCGAATCTGCTTGCGCTCGTTCACGAACAACGTGATACCACGCAAGTTGGCGTCGAAAATCACCTCGAAAATCGGCTTGCGCCTGATTTGCGGTATCGTGAAGACGAACCGACGACTCAACAAGGATGAGTGAGAAACCTTTATGGAAGCAGCCAATCGGAGAAAAGCGGCGACTGCCCCGCCCCAACCAGGGTGGGCAGTCTATTTGAGGACGAGCAGCGATGAGAATCAGAAACCGGAATTCTCGCGTGACCGTCAGCGCACTATGATCCAGATGAACGTCTTGGATATGTCGGACATGCCTGTTTACGCCGAGTACATCGATGTGCTGACAGGTAAAGACCCGCGCCGTAAGGCATATCAACAGATGCTTGCAGACGCTCGTGCAGGCAAGTTCTCCCATGTTATCGTCGAACGTGCTGACCGGTTCGGGCGCGACGACACAGAGGCACTGCGCGCGATCGACGAGCTGCACGAATTTGGTATCGCCGTGCGCTTTGCCAATACGCCTGATCTCGACCCCATTGATCCAGATGATCGCGTCTTGGTCACGCTGACATTTGCGCTGGCAAGACGTGAGTCAGCATTGATGGGTTTGCGTGTGAAGGGCGGTTTGAAAGCGAAGCGCGAGAGCGGCGGTTATGCCGGGCGTGCCCCGGACGGCTATCTCAACGTGCGTGGTCAAACTGAACTCGACAAACGCAGCGACATGGGGCGCATCAGTCATTGGATCGAACCCGACTCGGAGCGTGCGCACATCTGGCGCGAAGCATGGGCGCTGCTGCTGACAGAAAACATGTCCGTTAGTGAAGTTGCCGAAGCCCTGCACGCCAAAGGTTACTGCGACCGCAATGGCAAACCATTCGTCATCGTGGGCAAAACAGGCACACGGCGACCGCGCATCGACAAGCTGTTGCGTGCCTTCCATGATTGGACCTACGCCGGTTGGGTTGTGAGCGAATGCGATAATATTGCGCCCAAGATCATTCGAGGGACATGGGAACCGCTCGTTTCGACTGAGGACTTTGAAGCAGGTCTGGCGATCTTGGAGCGACTGGACGGCAACGGTGCGGATGAGCAGGCATCGTGAGCAGTTACCGGAAGAAAAAGGGCACACCTCTCCCACCGACGCCGGGTTGGGCGGTGTATCTGCGCACGAGCAGCGAGGATCATCAGAAACCTGAACTGTCCCGCGCGCGGCAGCGCTCGATCATTGATGGAAATGTGCTGGAGCATTCCGATTTGCCCGTGATCGATGAATATGTGGACGTGCTGACGGGCAAAACGCCCAACCGCGTCGGGTATCAACGACTTCTGGCAGATGCGCGTGTCGGGAAGTTCTCACATGTCATCGTCGAGCGCGCCGACCGATTCGGGCGTAACGACACTGAGGCGTTGCGCGCAATCGACGAGCTGAACGATTTTGGTGTTGCGGTGCGCTTTGCCAACTCACCCGATCTTGACCCAATGGACCCGGATGATCGCGTACTGGTCGCGCTCTCGTTCACGCTTGCCCGACGCGAGTCGGCGCTGCTTGGCATCCGCACACGAGGCGGGCAGCAGGCGAAGCGGAAGAGCGGCGGCTGTACAAATTATGCGCCTGACGGATACAAGAACGTGACAGCGCGCACCGATGTAAAAAAGAAAACGGATTTGGGTCGGTGGGACAAATGGATCGAGCTGGACCCGGAACGCGCACCTATTTGGCGCTTGGCGTGGGATATGCTGCTTGAGGATCGATGGACGCTCGATGACATTGCCGAAAAGCTGCACGAGCTTGGCTACCGTCACCGCAGTGGTCGTCCCTTCATCGACGTGAAGCCGAACCGCAAGCGGCGTGCGAACATCACATCTATCTCGCACATCTTTCACAACTGGATGTATGCGGGTTGGGTCGTAAGCCTGAGAAACGGTATTTTGCCAAAAACCGTTCGTGGAAATTGGGAACCTATCATTTCGACAGAGGAGTTCGAGCGGGGACTAGCAATTCTAGAGCGGCGTAGTCGCAACCGTACTGCGAGACGGAAACGTGACTACTTGCTCAAAAGCCTCATCAGTTACATCGATTCCGATGGGAACGAATGGAAATTAAACTGTTCAACTTCCAATGCCAGCCGTAAGGGAGGTGGCACAGCTTACTACTGTGTGCCGCGCAGCAACATCAATTTCATGTGCGAGAAGATCGACGCTCAGATTCCCGATGAACTGTGCGCTATTCAGATCGATCCGGCACACTTGCCCACGATCCGAGCTTTTTATAAGCAGGACCTAGCAGAAAAGTTGGGTCTGGCACGACCGGATGAGCATAAATTGATGATCGATGCACTCACCGCGATTGACCAGGAAGAAGCTCGCATGGCGCGACTATTGGCGTCGGGCAAAATCAGCGAGGATGTGTGGAACGGGCTTTGGGCAGAATGGCAGGAGCGGCGGAATCGGCTGCGCTCAAATCTAGAAAGCATCGCGCAGCGGCAGGAATTTCACATCGACAATCTTGAAACTGCACTTGGAATCATCGCACAAGTAGGATCGCTGTATAATCGTCTTGAAGTGAGCGCCCGTCGGGAACTGCTGCTTCACATGGTTAAGCAGGTTGTTGTCAACACGGATGGCAGAATTGTGCTGGAATTGAACGCCCCATTCGCCTACCTGAAGGACTTGTCCGACAGGGCGAAAGGGAGCAGCGAACCCCCCGCTAAAATGCAAACATCCGATGCCAGTGATGACATCGGATGTTCGGTCTGGGTACAACGTGTCTCCACAGCTAGGACTCGAACCTAGAACCCATCGGTTAACAGCCGATTGCTCTGCCATTGAGCTACTGTGGAAGATGCGCCAAAATATAGCAGTCTCCG
>JABWBO010000249.1 GCA_013360465.1 Anaerolineae bacterium
TCGGCGCGCGTCAGCAAGCCCAGCGCCGCAAAAACCCCCAGCGCCGCCTCGTAGGGGCGAGCCGGCGGGTCGCCCGGTTTCGCATCTCCCCGCGCTGCCCCGTCCGCCAGCGCCCCCCGCCCCAAGCGCGGACTCGCCAGAAAGGCGGCGACCGCCGCCGTCATCCACAGGATGCTGACGCTGGTCTCCATGCCGCCGACGGCGAAGGTCACGCTCATCGGCGAGACCGCCCACAACAGCCCCGGCAGCGCCGCGATGATCTCGTCGTAGGGACGCGCTTCTGCGCGTCCGCCGCCAACCTCCGTGCGTCCGCCGACCGGCATCCCCGCCATCACCCGCCGGGCGATACCGTACAGCAGCGCCGCCGTCACCGCGTCGGCGGCGGCGCTCAGGACGATGGCGATCTGCGGGAAGTCCCGGCTGCCGCTGAACGCGCTCGCCGCCGTCAGCAGCAGGGTGAAGAGCGGCGTCGTCGTGCCCAGCGTCGAGACGCCGGGGTTGTAGACGAAGCCCTGCCCCTCGACGATATTGCGGGCGTAGCGGAAGGTGATGAAGGCGTCGTCGATGGTGCGCGCGCCGGGGATCAGCCGGGCGGCGCTGGCGACGATCAGCAGGGCGCCGATCAGCAGCGCACGGAGTCCCCGGAGGCGGCGCATGACGACGGACGAGGCGCGCTAGACCGGCTGACCGGCTGGCACGATGCGCACGCCCGGCAGGGTGCGCAGGATTTGTTCCGCGCCCGCCGGCATGTAGGCGACGACCAGTTCCAGCACGCCGCTCCCGCTGTTGAGGGTCGAATGATACACGCCTTTGGGAATCCAGCAGCATTCGCCGCCCGTGCAGTGGACCGGCTCGCCGTCGTCGAGCATCTGCATCCCCTCGCCCTTGATGAAGTAGATGATCTCGTCGGCGTCGGGGTGGTTGTGACGCTCGTGCCCCTTGCCGGGGTTGAGCAGCACGTGCCCGAAGCTGACCGATCTCGACCCGGTGACTTTCTCTTCGGAGAGCATACGCACGACGCCCCAGTCGAAGACCAGCGTCTCGACATCGGCGTCGGTGGTCAGAAAGGTCTCGTTGAAGCGAAACATATCAAGCATCCTTTTCAGAAAAGGCGCGCCGCACTACCCCGTAACTATACCGCATCCCGACCGCCGCCAGCAGGACCGCCGGCGGAATCAGCGGCAGATAGTAGCGCTGCCAGGGCAGCGGGTTCACCAGCAGAGAAAGCGCCGTCAGCCCGCCCCACAGCGCCAGACCGGCGCTCACCCGACGGCGGAGCGCCGCCGCCGCGCCGATCCCGGCGAAGACGCGCTGAGTTGCGCCCGGCGCGAACTGGCGGAAGAAACCGGGCTGCGCGCCGGATCGTTTCGGAAAGTGCTGGAGATGGATCTCTCCAATTCGCTCACGGATGAGCGCGCCGTTATCTTCGTCGCCACCGAGCTTGCGCCCGGCGCGGCCGAGCCGGACGCAACGGAAGTGCTGCGCCACCGCCGGGCGCCGTTCCCGGAGGTGCTGGAGCGGGTCGCCGACGGGCGGATTCGCGACAGCCTCACCGTTGCGGCGGTGTTGCGGGCGCACCACATGGCGGTGACGGGGAAATTGCCTGCGGCGCTGGCCGAGGCGATGCT
>JABWBO010000250.1 GCA_013360465.1 Anaerolineae bacterium
TGCGCGCGCCTCGAAGCGGCGGCGCGGGCGCTTCTAGACGAGCGCTATCCCTCGATGGTCTGGCACGATGTCCACGCCGTCCCGCTCGACGGCGGCTACGCGCTGACGCTGCACGTCGCCATGTCCGGCAGCCTGACGCTGGAGCGCGCCCACGCGGTGGCGGAAGGCGCGGAACTGCTGCTGCGCTCCGAGCTGCCCCGGCTGGCACGGGTGACCATCCACACCGAACCGCCGGAAGAGTAGCGGCACGATCCTCACCCCGGCAGCCTGAACCTATAGCCATAGGGGTACAGCGTGGTGAAACCGAAGCGCGCGTAGACCCGCTGCGCGGCGGCATTGGTCCGCATGACCTGTAAATATGCCCGCGCCGCCCCTGCGCCGCGCCCCCAGTCGAACAGCGCCGCCAGCGCCGCCGAGGCGTACCCGCGATCCCGCTCTGCCGGGTCGGTGATCACGCTGTAAATGCCGATCCAGCCGCGCTCCATCACGCCCAACGCCAGCGCCAGCGTGCGTCCGTCACGACGCAGGCGAACGAACGCCGCCGGGGTCGGCAGGCGGGCAGAGAGGGCGGCGTGCGCTGCCGTCTGCGCGGCGCTGAACTCGTGCAGCCGCCCGTTGTCGGCGGTCCAGTCCTGCGTCGGGCGCGGCAGCAGCTCGATCTCTGCGTCGTGTGGCGGCAGGTCAGGCACGTCCAGCGCCTCGGTCGCCTGCACCAGCCCGGAAGGATCATCGGTGTAGCCGCGCGCTTCCAGCGCCGGGATGAGACCGTCTTCGCACAGCGGGGTGATCTTGAAGATCGACCGCGCGCCGCGCGCCCAGTAGAACGCCTGGCAGAAGTCGATCTTCTGGTTCAGGGGCAGGGTCGAACGGTGGAAGACATGCACCGCGTTGGCGCGGCGCGGGGCGTGGTCGGCGGCGCGAATCACCCACCCGTCATAGAGCAGGGTATCCTGCGCGGGCAGGGCGTTGGTCGCGCGCTCCTCGACGCCGCGAATCAGGTCGAGGTCGGCAGGGAAGATCGACATGGGCGCACTCCAGTCAGCAGCTTAGGCTGTTCCAAGAAAATAATCGCGCAGTTGTAGGGGCGGAGCTGTGTCTCCGCCCGCCGTTCACGGGCGAACACGTGGGTTCGCCCCTGCAACCGGAAACAGGTCAAGAGCCGCTGCCTTGACCGCGCCGGCGATCTGCCTTATTATAATAACGCTTATACATCTATTGATACCAGGTCTCAACATGGCTGAACAGCGATTCCACATCGGCGGCATGGACTGCATCGACTGCGCCCGCACGGTCGAAAAAGGGGTGCGCGGGCTGGACGGCGTGCAGGGCGTCGCCGTCGATTTCATGTCCGGCGTCCTCACCCTGGAAGGCGTCATCGATCAGAGCGCTCTGGCGCAGCGTCTCAAGGACCTGGGTTATGAGCTGCTCGCCGACAAACCCGCCGCCGACTCCACGCAGGCGGATCCCGCTGCGGGCGGCGCGCTGTCGAGGCGTTTCGACTTCGCCCGCTACCTGTGGGGGGAGCAGAACACCCGCCTGGCGGTGATCGGCGGCGGGCTGCTGCTGCTGGGGATCGCCGTCGAGCTGAGCGGCGTCTTGCCGCTCCTCAGCGACGGGCTGCTGCTGGCTGCCGTCGGCGTGGCGGGGCTGCCCATCGCCCGCAGCGGCGTCAGTGCGCTGCGCATCAATCACGATTTCACCATCAACCTGCTCATGACCATCGCGGCGGTCGGCGCGGTGCTGATCGGCGAGCTTGCCGAGGCGGCAACGGTCATCTTTCTGTTCGCCGTCGGCGAAGCGCTGGAAGGCTACACCGTCGATAAGGCGCGGCAGAGCGTTCGCGCGCTGATGGCGCTGACCCCGCCGACGGCGATCCGTCTGCGCGGCGGCGTCGAGGCGGTCGTCCCGGTCGAAGCCCTGGCGGTGGACGATCTGATCCTGGTCAAGCCGGGCGAGTACGTCGCCATCGACGGCGAAGTCGTGCGCGGCGAAAGCGCGGTCGATCAGTCGCCGATCACCGGCGAGAGTATGCCCGTCCTGAAGCAGCCGGGCGGCGAAGTCTATGCCGGATCGGTCAACGGTATGGGCGCGCTGGAGGTGCGGGTGACCCACCTCGCCGCCGACAGCGCCATCAGCCGGATCATCTATCTGGTCGAGCAGGCGCAGAGCGTCCGCGCGCCGAGCCAGCGGGCGGTCGATCAATTCGCGCGCTACTACACCCCGGCGGTGGTGATCGTCGCGGCGCTGGCGGCGCTCGTGCCGCCGCTGCTGTTCAACGCTCCCTTCGCCGATCTTCCGGATGGGACGCACGGCTGGCTGTACCGCGCTCTGTCGCTGCTGGTCATCGCCTGCCCGTGCGCGCTGGTCATCAGCACGCCGGTCACGGTGATCAGCGCCATCGCCCGGGCGGCGCGCGGCGGCGTGCTGATCAAAGGCGGGGCGCACCTGGAGCGGCTCGCGCAGGTCAAAGCCGTCGCCTTCGACAAGACCGGCACGCTGACCCAGGGCAGGCCGGCGGTCACCCGCGCCATCGCCCTGGACTGCGATCCCAGCGTCGGGCGCTGCCCCGCCTGCGATGATCTGCTGGCGCTGGCGCATGCCGTCGAACGGCGCAGCACCCACCCGCTGGCGCATGCCGTCCAGGATGCC
>JABWBO010000251.1 GCA_013360465.1 Anaerolineae bacterium
CTGGGATCGTCTTCTGTACCTGATAGGCTTGCGTCCAACGCCCGGTCCTCGAACCTACCATTTTGATGCGAGTGAAAGCCTGCACGTCACGCTTTCCACTCTATCCTCTGACGAAGGCCGTCCTGAAACTGAATTGATCCCCGATATCCTGGCCGCAGGTCTGACCCAATATACAGCCAATGAAAGACTCTGGATCACGTGGGAAGCGCTTTCCCCCCGTGAAAAGGATGTGACTGCGCTGGTGTGTCTGGGCTATACCAATCGAGAGATTGGGGCAAGATTGCATATCTCGCCCGAAACGGTCAAGGATCGTCTGGAGTCGGCATTCCGGAAATTCAAAGTACACAAGCGCAATGATCTGCGCGTTCTGTTATCCCACTGGGATTTTAGCGAGTGGGAACGCCAGCAATAGGCATACCACTCATACTCAACCCCTATATCCAGTACCCCCATCCCACCCCCATCTGATACCCAGGTGGGGGCTGTTGTTTATAATGCGATACCTGTATTCTCACCGCATGGACATCCTTCCCGTTCTCAAAACCGGCAAACTAATTGCGATCTACACATTGGACGCTGCGCGCACCGAAAGCATGACCCTGATCGCTGAACTCGGCTTACGAGGGGCAGTCACCATCTTGGATGGTGGCAATCGCTATCGACCGTATCAGGTAGCCACATTCCTGCGCCGGAAAACGGTGGATATTTCAAGCGCCGCCAATCGCCTGTTCAGTCGGCGCGCCTTTACTTGTTATGAAATGAATACACTTCTCGGTTCCACCCCATCTTTGAAGCAACCCTGTTTGATCCTGGATCTGCTGAACACATTCTATGACGATCATGTGTCAATGCATGAGGCAGATCGATTATTGAAATCCTGTCTCAGTCAAATTCAACGTCTTGTACTCTCCGCACCTGTCGTTGTGACTCTCGCCCCTCCCCTGGCGGAGGAACGCGATTTCCTGCTTGACCAAGTCTGCCGGCAGGCAGATGAAGTCATCATCAAAGAAGTGGCTGTTTGCCAACCCATCCAACCATCGCTCTTCTGAATGATATGGGTCGTACCCTCGTTACCATCACCCAGCTTCTAAATGAAACCGAAGCCAACCTGGCAGCATTTCGGCGCACCTTGCGCCGCAGTGACCAGTATGTTTTCGATGGTCTCTTTGCCGCAGCGCGTCGGCATATCGCTGCCATCGGGCAGGCGGAGTCGCTGTTGCCGTTTGAATCGGCACTACTAGCCATGTTGCTGGAACAGTCAAAGGAAATAGCTGTTCTTGAACAAAAGGTCGAAGAGTTGATAAAGAAGAATTCGGGTTGACTAGCGTAGCTGTGTCGAAACACTTGTATTGACTGGCATAGCCGTATCGAAATATGAATGAAGCAATTGGTTGGCTCCTGGATGTATATGCGGAAGAGGATGGCATTACCCTATGGGTATTGGCGGAGGATGGGGAGCGTCTGCATTTACACATGGATTTTGACATCACGCTCTACGTGGCGGGGGATTTCTCCCTGCTGCGGCAGGCGTGGAAGTATTTGAGGAAGAAGAACGTGAGGCTGGAACGAACCCTCCGCCGCGATCTATTCCTTGGTGAACGGGACGTAATGGCTGTC
>JABWBO010000145.1 GCA_013360465.1 Anaerolineae bacterium
ATTTCGCGCATGGGTTTTCTTGTCGAGTCGTGTTGTGAGAGATACAACTTTACTTGAAAACCCTACTGTTTTATGCCCCCTTTTTGGCACAGGTATTGAGGGTCGGGTGGGGGGAAGTGTTTTCTTTTGCATGAATCACATTCTATCCGCCCGTCCCTCCCCTTGTGGAGATAATCTCACCCAACTACCGATCGCACTGGCAGGCGGACAACCTGTGTGGAACGGACGAATTTGACCTCTCGGCATATGAATGGACGGTTGGTGCGGAAAACGTTGGGCTATTCCAAACGGGTCGAAATGCTCAAGTCCGCTTGCGCCTGGGAGGATATTGTTTACAACTTCACCCGCAGCGTCAAAACCCTGCGCTGCGAGACCAATGTCGTGGGCAAGCGCTGGTTACAGTATTCTCCGGCAATGGCAGCGGGGCTGACTGACCATATCTGGTCAATCCGCGAGTTGCTGATGCTTGTTCCTGTGCCTACCAACAGCTTATAGGGAGACGACCTCTTTTTCCAGCCACACAGGAATGATGTGCTTCCCCTGACTCAGGGCATGATCGATCTCCTCATTGACAACTGTGGACGCCAGCGCCGCAGCCGTCCAGAAGATGAGTACAATCTCCGCCTGATCGATGGCGCTGTAAATGGCAGAGCGCCAAGCCTCGCCAGCCGAAATGTTGCTTATGTCCTGCCACACGATGAAGTCCTGCGTCCGCAGGCTTTCGACAAACTGACTGACGACTTTGGTGTTCTTGCGTGCATAGCTGATGAAGATGTGGCTCATCTGCTGACTCCTAGACTCGGCCCTCGATAACGTCAAGTAATATCTGGCGCTTGCGCTGCGGCGAGATCGCGAGTTCGAATTCCTCGCTGAGCTTCTTGTAGATGCTGCGCAACTGGTTCTCGATGGTCTTGACCGATTTTCCCAGATAACGACTCAATTCGTCATTGCTGGCATAAGTATGTGTGTGCAGCATGTCGACCAGCGCGTTTTCCTCTGCGCTCAGCGATTTCAGAAAGCGTTCTCGCGGGCGACCCCGGTTAGCCGACCATTCTATAATGTCAGTATCCGCCAAAACGCCGGGTAGCAACCGCGAAGGGAGAACCGGCAGATCCACGATGTGCACAGCGTCAAGCTTGCCCGGCGGAATGTGGTACGCCTCGCCTGAGATTACATCCGACCCCGCCAGGATAGTCCAGACGTGATCGTTCTCTCCGAAAAGCAGCGATGCCGCCAGGCAGGCGTAGATGCTCATCGCCTTGCGCCCACCGGCGACCAGGAGGTGAACCGTCGCACCGCGTGCCCGGTACTGGCGCAGCACTTCGGCTGTCGATCGATAGTAGGCCTCGGCGCTGCGCCCGTCGGCAATGTCGATCAGAGGCGTACCATCACGGTAGGTCAGCTCGTGCGTCGTCAGCAACAGGCGAGGAAAATCACGCCGAAATACCGAGCAGACAGCATCAAAGGCGGCGGCAACAGCCGATGCCACCGCCGACGTGTGAAGCAACCCTATCGACGTGAACTGATACCGCACCTGCAAAAGGTCCAGCGCCATTGTGATCGCCTGTGGCCGCTGGCCCAGGGTCGCCAGAAAGACCTGCTCCCGTGTGTTCATGGCGCATCCTCAGCAATCCGGCTGTTGCTCATGTTCCGCGAACAACATCGGTTGGGTACGGAAGCACTGGGCGGTCCTTGAATTCATTCGGCTCGATGGTCATGTAGTCGAAACGAGGATCGGGCCTCACTTCTCGCAGCATGACCTTCAACTGCCGAATACGTTCGTGCTGGTCGAAGGCGCGGCCGGTTTTGTCAGCGATCATCTGCTTGAAGGCGTCGACAAATGGCTGAGTGTCAGCAGGCGCATCCCCGTATCCAGACTCCCAGTCACCGGTGTCATCAAAGAGCGTAGCGTAGCGCTGGACACGGTCACAGAGATGCAGTGCTGACTCTAGCCGCGCGACGCCCATGCCGTATGGTTTTCCCATACCCAGCATGTGGCGAGCCTGTGGGTCACCACCAAGGGTCAGCGCCCACGCCAGCGCGCCAAGCTCTGCGGACGACAGGTTCTCAAAGTAGACACGGAACGTGAACTGCACGTTCGGCTTGATTGGCCGCATGGATGTGTGCTGCGTGTCCTGCTTGCCCTCCTTGCCGACGGCGTCCGTCTCGCGTACCGCGTCAATCCCACTGATCAGCTTGCGCCAGTACAGCTTGTGACCACGAATGCGGGCTTTTGGCGTCCCCCAATGCGCGAGCTGCGCTGAGGGCGTTCTGACACCATCTGCCTGTTCCAGGTAGTGCTGGAACGTCGTGGGCTTGGGCGATCCCAGAATCTTCGGCGTGAAGGGCTCGCGTTCCAGCGCCGCCGCAGGGTCACCAATTAACTTCCCGCTGGTGACACTGATGCGTCCCGCGTAGGCGCTACCGTCCCCAGTTACATCCTCCAGGACATATCCGAACATGCTATCTGCATAGTCGATCAGACCCAGGTCCTTTACTGCCCTGTTGATCAATTCGTGCGTCGTGCGGCGATACGGTAGGCGAAAGAACATAGATGGCCCGAGAAAGACGAGTTGCCCGCTCCCATCCAGGAGGTAAAACAAAACATCCCCCTCATGTTCGACTTTTCTTGTTGGAATACCGCGGGTCATATCGCGGTCCTCGCAGAACGTATCCCAGAGCTTACTTGATACCGGAATCGGTGGTGCAGATTTGTGAGCCTCGAACACAGCCGGATACCAGTGACGACGACCAACAGTCTTGGATAGGACAAGAGTCGCTGCAACAGTGTTGGGTTTTTGAGTAGCACTGACCAAGCTTGCTTCCGCTACCTCCAAATTGACACGTTGTCCGGTGTAGGTGGATCTCGCTGCAGGGCTGACCCAAACTGAAGCGGTTGGGAATGGGGGTGCTTTAGGGTCAATATCCACACTGAGGTTGCGCCTGATCAACGAGAGTGGGACTAGTACGAAAGTCTCCCCATTGTGGACTTGTGCTGGTTGAATGCCCCAACCCGATTCAGATTTCGTCCGTACCAAGTATCCACCCCGAAGATTCTGGCTCGGATAGACAAAGTGTGGTCTCTGAGTGGCTGGGATAGAAGGCGAAACCCGGTTTCGGTAGTCGGTCACAACCGAGGCACTACCGAACAACGCACGATACATGAGCTGTTGATCGCTCACAAAGTGGATTTTGCTGAATGTGACGATTTCGACCAAGGCACGTAACATGCCACGAAGACTACTACCAGGAATTCGAGGGACCTCATCTACAGCAAAGAACTCGGGTGTCTCGAGTTTTTGGTTACCTGCTACTGTCTGAGCTCGAACTTTGTCAGCAGCAAGCATGCCACGAACGAACAGAGGTGTTACGGTTGTGACGGTGACATCGAAACGCCCAGTCAAACGTGCTTCTGTCTTCCCAATCTGTACCGGGCTGTAGAAGCGCGAGTGTAATGGTAGTCCATTGGTCTCAATCACAGCATCCGGCAGCGGCACAAAATTATAGGGAGAGTGCGCGGCTTGTCGGGGCGTTGGCCCTCCGGCAGCGGATTGACGCTGAGAGTTATGCGCCATAATACTTGACCTCCATATTCACAAGTCGGCTGTGCGCGATGTAGCGCACGCCATTGTCATATTCGGCGAGATAGTGTCGCACGTGCAGCGCAGCGCGACTGCTGAGCGACACAGCCGACGCATCAATGGGCAGCGCGTGCCGCAGTCCCTGCGAGCCATCGGCGAGGATCGAGAAACCGCCGACATACTGTTCCGCCTGTGAGCCCCAGAGTACGTGGGACTCGTCAATCACGTCGCAGGGCCCGCCCTCTTCATTCTCGTCACCATCGACGATAAGCCGATGCAGCCAGCCAGCCCCATCATGCCAGAAGAAGATTTCCCAGGCCTCGTTGAAGACGCGGAGCTGCTGCAATGTGTTGGCGTCGAGCGCCGGCGCGATATGGGGTGCGGCGTCATGAGAATAGTAGACCTGGCCTGCAGCAAAACGCCCCCAATTCACGCCGTCATAGGCGTGGGCAAGGATGAATGCATCCCCTTGGAATGGGTTCTGCGCCAGCCATTCGAGCGGGTCAAGTGCACCCAGCGGCGTCACTTTGATCGCCACTCGTTCCACCTTGTGCAGCATGCGGGTGCCTGCAGCATTCGTCAATTGTCCGTTCATTGATCTATCCTCTCCGCAGGCCCTGAAGCGCTGTGACGAACCGTTCCAACTGGTCGCGCTCCTCGGGTGAGAGTGCGTGTGGGCTATCTCTCAGGCTGATCTCATTTTGAAACTCTGGCGTATGCAGCGTGATTGTCGCTTTTCGCCCGCTCAGGCGACCGCGCCCGATACTGCTCTCGCCCCCCAGAGGAAGGTCGCGGGTCCAGAGATCCTTGAGCGTCAGGAGCAGCAGCCCTGCTTCAGCATCCACACGGAGAAGTTCCTCTTCGGACGCGTTCGCCGGATAGCGAAGCTCCAGCTTGATGGGAACCATCGTATCTTCATTGGCGAACACCGGCTGCTGTCCAAATAACCCAGTATCGAATGCGCCGCCGGTGAACCGGTCGATGCGCACCCGGTTCTGTACCGGGTCGAACAGCCCGCCTTCGATGAGGTGTTCCTCAACTATCACGCGGCTGGCGCTGGGTTCGCTCTCCTCGGAGATTTCCCTATCGCCGCCATATTTCCCGAACATGTCGTCGATCAGTTTTTTTGCGTGGCGAACATTCAAGGTCGCAGCGATCTTCTGCGTCCGGGCGCGCAGCGCACCTGCAATACTGGTGCCGCTCAGGACCGCCTGGAGTTCTCCGTCAGCATTCCGGCTCATAAGATGAGCCATATCCACAATATCTGCGCCAGCGCGGATCAACAGCGAGTCTTCTAGTGAGAACTCAGCGTCGATGCGCACAAAGCTGCGGGCGTCTTCCGGCATCTCGATCACGCCTAATGCCTGATAGAGCGACGCATGCGTTGGTTCGTTCAATGCCAATCCGCCATGCTGAAGCCAATCCACCAATCCCTCAGACGTCTCGAATCTGTAATCACGCACCCGCCAGCCAGTAACTTTGGCCCGCCCGTAGCCGCGATGTTTGCGCCCGCCGAGCGGGATCTGCCCTTCTCCAACTGCGGTCAGAGCTGTCGCCAGCGCGCCAACGAGGCGGTCAGCATCGTCCGCGGTCGCCACATCATTCGGATCGTGTTGGTACAAACACAATTCCAAGCGCAGGGAAAAGCATGTGCCTACCGTCCAGACGTTGAACGAATAGAGTCCGCCCTCTTCTGCCGTCCGATATTTCTCATTGATCTTGACGCCATCACGCCCTTCGAGCAGATGTCCTTCGCCAGAGCCGAGCGCGTCGTCCACGATAACTCGGCTCTGCGCGCCACGATTTCGATCGTAGGCAGTACCGAAAAGCTGCGCCGCCAGCGAGCCCGACTCTTCTGCGGCGCGGAAGCCAAACTCGCGTTGTACGAGATAGTGGCGAAGGGCCCCCGCTAGCGAAGCGCCGGGCAGTAGCGGACTGCCGCTGAGCGGATCCTCAAGGAGCAGGACGGTCGTCCCATCGCTCTCGCCGCCGCCAAAATGCGCCGGCGTTTGTAGGACGAGGTCGCCTTCAATGACAATGCGCCGGGCAATATGCCGCGACTCTGAACCTGCATGGCGACTGGTCATCGTGCACCTCTCCGTTTACTTGCCTTCTGCGCGTTTTCCAGGACGGCGTCGATGCGCTTCAGCACCCGCCGGACCGGTTCAGTTGCGGCAGGCTGCTGCTCGTCCAGCCATTCCTTGAGCGGCTTCCCGTCGATGCGAGCCTCCGAGTACTTTCGGTCGGCATGCTTGCCTTTGATGTCCTTTAGGAAATTCGAGATCACCGACATCGACGGCCCCTCCTTACGCAGCTCATCGGCGATGGACTGCCTCAGGCGAGCAAGACCTGAGCGGGTGAGATCGCCTTGGAGGCGGTAGCACTGGTCGGAAAAGATTGCTGCATGTTCCAAGAGCGCAGTCTGGGCGGTTCGGCGCGACTGGATGCGATCCCACAGGACCGCTGAGCTGTCAGCCAGCTCCAGAAGAGCGGTGATGGGCTGCGCCATGACGTCAATGGTTATCGCCCGATACTGCGACTCCTGCTGCCAGTTCACCGCCACTTCGCCGAAGCCGTCCTCGCAGCGCTCACCAATGCCGGCGCGCAGCCACGACTCAGCGGCCACCTGCGACACCGTGCCGTGTCTCAGCACAAGTACGCTTCCCATTGCGAGCGATGGACTCTGCGGCAAAGGCAGGTTCCACTTTCGGTTAAAGCCGCCGACGATGGTGGTATCCAGAAAATACGCTTCCACGTCGGCGGCGCTTAGGCTGCTGCCATGCAAGTTAAGCACGTACAGCAGTGCAGCGAGGGATGGCTGCACCTGTCCGTCCGCATCACGCAGTATAGCGTCACTCAACAGCGTCAGGATGACAGGGCCAGCGTCAATCACTGGCTCAGAGTCGTTCTCCGCAAGGAACACGTCCTCAATCGTTGCCCGGCCATAGCCGGCGCTACGCGCCCCGCCCAACATCACGGTTTCCATTCCCGTGAGCAGCCTTGTCAGCTCCCTAGCATCTTCGGCAGCACACAGGATCATGCCGCGAAAGCTCTGTCCACGTTCCAGTGCGTCGTACCGGTAGACGGTACCCTCGCCACCACCGCTGCGAGGGCGCTCGGTATGGACGTTCAACCGGCGCTCGACCTGAACGAGCGATGCTTCCCTGCCGGCGGTCGTCGCGAAGCCCCGCACACCTTTGGTCTGCCCATCGGGACGGCCATACACCAGATCGTAGACTGCCAATGCCTGATCGCTTTCGCTCTGCGTCAGGAGATGCTTCTCGCGCACCCAGGAGAGCGGACAGGGCAGCGTCCGCATGTCCTTCACCGGATCGACCACATAGGCATTGAGGAATCGAGTGGCGCCAGAGAAGAACAGCCGTTGATCCGGGTCCGCAGCCGGGTTAATTGCTTTACCCTGGCGGAGCAGCGCACCGATCAGCGCCCCTCGCATGGTCGCACCAGGAACGTAGGGATACGAAACTGAGCTGTTCGGCTCGCCATAGAGAGAAGTGAGGAGCGCCGGTTCATCCAGAGTCAGTCGATAATGCAGCGTGGGCATCAGGCGCCTCCTTGAACACGAGCGACGAAGCGATCAAGCGAACCCGCAGGTAAGCCATCAATGGTGAGGATGATCCGTCCGCGACCTCGCGACCGGCTGTGGCCGGCGCGGTGCAGTGAAGCGGCGCATGCGGCGAGCAGATCGATCTCGTCGTGCGTAAGCGCGGCCTGGAGAATCACCGGCGCGCGAAAAACGGTCTCTCGCAGAATGACGCGCATAGCCCGCAGCGAGTTATCCTTGGGAGTGTCGCGCATAGGATCGGCGGCGGTCTGCCGGCGCACTGCCGTCAGCGACTCCAGCACCTCGCGTGGGCTCAGCCGACCACTCGCAATCTCGTGACGGACGCGGTTGATCAGATCGAACGGCAGTTCGCCCGTCCCAATATGCAGCTTTGCCTGACCACCAACGCCGCTCCCTGGTACGCCGAACAGCCCGTCGGCGGCCTGATTGAAGGCGTTCAGCACCGGAGAGTGCGACAGTTCCAGAGCGTAGAGGATGTTGGCGCACTCCTCTACCAGTAAACCCTTGAGTGTTCGACCTTTGACGATCGGCAGTCCCGTCGAGGCATCATGTTCGACTTCCTGATCTACCACGCCGGCAATGCCGTCTCCTCGGCCAAACGTGGTATCGCTGATCAGGCGGACCTCCAGCGAGAGATCAGGATTGGGCATCAGGAATCTCTTTTTTCCATGGGAGCAGTGGAACGTACAGGTCCATCAACTCCAGCGCGTCATAGTAGCCGCAATAACCCTGGTCCCAGCCTGAACCGTCTGAGAATCCGGGAAGTTCGGGCAGCATCAGTTCGTCATCCACCAGGTAGCGCGTGCTGTAGGCGGCGACAGCTTGCGGACCCTGGCGCAGCACGTCCATCAGTGCTTTGGCTTTGCCTCGGCTGCCGCTCCACTTCCCCATCTGGAAGCCCGTCGCGGCTCGTTCGACGTACGTCCAACGTCGGAACGGATGCGCAACGTCATCGATGACCACCGGCCGAAGCGTCAGGGACTGTTGCCCCAAAGGAGCGGGATATTCCCGGCGGCGCATCGCCTTCAGTTCACCATACAGGCCTCCCGCGGTGAAATGCCAGTCGATGGCGCTCGGCGTCAGGGCATCGTCGTCCTTTTTCAAGCCACGGGCAAAGGACTTCGCGGTCTGGCAGAGATCTTCTGCCAGCTCATAAGCACGAGCGAACGGGTAATGCGATTTGACGATAGCGATGCCGGCGCAGGCCGTCAGTGGCGCGCCAAACTGCACCGCCGTAGCCGCTTGAAACTGGCGAATGAACTCGAGAGCGATGGCGATGCCAATACGACCATCACATACGAAGGTGACATCATCGCCTCCGAAGATGAGCGGCCGGAACGGCAAATTGAACTGACTGCCGATGCGCTTGACCTTAAGCGGCGCCTGTCCGCTAAAGTGGTGGAGAAGTGTGCCATCCTTTCCGATGGCATCCTGGAGGGTACGCAGCGTCCCCTTCAGTGCCTCCTCCGAGGCGCGCTTCACTCTCTCTGAAAAACCCCGCAACGCATCAATATAGCGGCTGTTGTCCTTAATGCGGGCATAGTTCTGGCCGATGCTGCTCAACAAACATCCCAGGCCATTGCCGTCAGCATGCACGACGGCGATGAAGCTCTTCTCATCATCTGTTCGCCCAAGATCATCGAAGTCGAGGGGAAAGCGAAACTGCGAGTCGAGTGCGCCCATTGCTTCAAGCACATCATTTGCCCGCGGAACATAGGCGTATTTCGACGCCACCTCAGCCGACTGAAGTCTGCGATCCCCATCTTGATCCGTATAGAGCTTGACCGCCGGCAGACTGCTAGAGTCGCACATGGCGGTGACGCTAAGTCCCGTAAGCTCGGTGCGCTGCGGTTGCAGTCCGCGCGCCTGCTTGAGCTCCAGAAGCAGATCGCGAACGACTTCCGCCAGCGATCTGTCGGACCACCGATGTTCGCGGCTGTGCAGGATCAGGTGCAGTCCTGGCGCCTCGAGGAGGACGCGCGTGGAGAGCGATCGCGAGAAGTCCCGAGCCAGGTCTTCACTGCGAAAGATGGCGACGAAGTTGCCGCCACCGCTGTAAACGACCTCGGCATTCAGCGTCGAGTCCTGCTCGATATGCCAATCTGGCAGGATCTCCCTTCTGGCGCTCACGTTGCTGGTCGACGCCACCTCACGGACGGCGTCGAGCGCCCAGGCCTCGGTTGCAGCGCCAACGAGAAATGACGCGCCGATATTCTCCTTCAATCGGTTGCTGCTGAAGATGTAGTCTTGGATGTGCGCCACCTCGGCGGCGACAAGTGTCACGGAGCCCGGGTCGCTCATAGAACCTCCCGTTGCGCAGACATAGAAAAGACTCCTAGGGCGTTATGCTAGATCGATTGAAGTAACGAAAAGTCTCTCGGTGCGGTAAGGTTAAGTCGTCAAACCAACCGAAACCGCACAGAGAGACCCTCCC
>JABWBO010000146.1 GCA_013360465.1 Anaerolineae bacterium
ACCGCCCATACGCTGTCGATTTATCTCAACCGTTTGTTGGGAAACCCTGAGCCGCTGCAAATCAAGGCTCTCGCTTTCCCGATCTAGCATAAGACCCTAGATGTAACAATCTGCCCGATGCGCGTCCAATGAATGCCGAGAATCGCGCCAATCTCCCGATAGCTCATTCGCTGTTCATACAACTCAAGAATCATCTCGTTGAGCTGCTGCTTGTCGGGATAGCGATGATCGGTGATCGTAGACGGCAATTCAGGGATGGGAAAGTCGAGCGTATGTCTAGAGCCTGTTATGAACTTTTCTCCCCTCAACCCCCCAGCCCCCTTCTCGCACAAAACGGGGAGAAGGGGGAGTCAGGTCCCCTCGCCCCGCGCGCGGGGGAGAGGGGATACAGGGGTGAGGTTGCCGCAGAAGTTCATAACAGCCTCTAGTGTACGGAACTCTACCCCTCAGGTCCACACTAGCCGAAGCGAGCCCTGACAGAGCGCCTGTCAGGGCTTCTTTCTTGCCTGGGCAGGTTCGAATTCCGTCAGGATGTCGGTTCAAAACCGACGAGTCATTTTAAGAAGTAACTCGCAACAATCCAGCGGGATCTGCGGTGTCCAGCGCCTTGGTCGACGCTGGTCCCAGTCACTTTCCGCGATCCCTCCAGGAACGTCGCACCTTGTATCGGTGCAACCACAGCAGAACAATCAACAGCAGCCAATGGAGCAGTACGGACTGGTCGTGCATGGTCGGACTAGGCGCAAGCGTCGAAACGGCGATCTCCGTACCCTACTGTACAGCGCCGTGCGGTCATGCACGAATTCTCAACGATTTACGCGGGCAGTACCGGAAAGCCTTCGAATCATTCAAGCCGGTATGGGAGCGATGGGCGGGTTCTGGTTCAACACCATCGAGTCAACGCCCGGTGCTGAGATCGTAGCCTGTGTGGATACGAACCCAGAGGCACTTGAGCGAGTCGTGCAGTCCGGCAGAATGCGGACTGATCAGTGTTTCACGAGTTTTGAAGTAGCAGCCAGATCGGTTCAGGCAGATGCCGTTCTCATTGCCACGCCACCGGACATGCACGAAAGCGTCTGTATCGCAGCGGTCGAAGCAGGGCTTCACGTTCTATGCGAAAAGCCGCAGGCAGAATCCATTGTGGCTGCACGGCGCATGGTCGCAGCCGCCGATGCTGCCAACCGCGTGCTCATGGTGGCACAGAATCGCCGTCATAATCCATTCATCCATACTCTGGCCAGGCTTGTCAGGGAAGGCAGGCAGGGGCGTCCTGGACAGACCACAGTCACTTTTCGTCAGATATTCACGCGCGACAGCTTTCGCGACATGATGGCGCACCCGCTGCTCATCGACATGGCCAACCATCATTTTGACGCCATTCGTGCCGTACTCGGCAAAGAGCCTGAAGGTGTGATGGGGACGGACTGGAATCCTTCCTGGAGCCGTTTCCAGGGAGCAGCCTCCGCGGTCATTGTATTTGACTATGCCGATGGATCGCGGGTGGTCTACGAAGGAACCTGGCACGCAATCGATGTGGACTTGACCAGCAATGGCTGCGACTGGCGAATCGAATGCGAAAACGGGCTTTACGCCTGCAAGAACGAGATCGTCTACGAAGGGCGGCGAGGGGACTCTGCTTCGGGTTCATTGGGAAGCGTGCTTGAACCGGTGCCAATGGTCGAGATGGAGCGTCAGGGACACGCTTATTTGCTGGACGAGTTCATTTCAGCGGTTCGATCTGGCCACATTCCACAGACGACCGGCGAAGACAACTTGAACACACTCGGCATGGTATTGTCCGCGGTAGAAGCTGTGGAAACGGGTCGTCGCGTCAGACTTGTGGGGGTTACTTAGCGCATCCGAGGGAGAAATGGCGTCTCAGGCGCTTCGACGATAGTGGTGGTGCAAGTCGCCCAGAACTGGAAATGCGATGATTCTGTTCTCCGTTTTCTGTTGGTCGTCTGGTTCGGCGGGTGGTGCCGGAATGCGATGCCCAATGCCTTGGTGCGGTCGGACAGTGTTGTAATACTTTAGGTACTCCTTGATGACCCGGTGCAACTCTTGTTCATTGACGATCAGCAGGGGATCGAGACACTCACGGCCGACGCTTCCCAGAAAACGTTCACAAACCGCATGTGCCTTGGGGGCAGGAAACGGCGTTCTGAGAATCTCGATGCCACTGGCAGCCCGGGCGAAGGCTGCACCGTACTTGCTGTCGTTGTCACGAATCAAGAAGCGTGGGCGAGTGTCGAACGGCGTCACTTCGCGCATCTGCGGAGCAACCCCGGCATCGCTCGGTGAGCGAGTGACTCAGCAAACCCTGCTGCAATTGACCTTGTCCCAGCCTCACATCCCCAGATACCCCTCCAGGCTGGCACGAGCTGGATCAAGCTTTGGCAACCGCCGCACCTGCTTGACTTTGAACCCAAGTGATTGGCTGAACGGCATCAGCATCCCATACAGCAGCTCATCTCGGACGCGAATCTCGGCCGGAAGGATGCCCACCTTCCTCAACTGGCGCAGTGTAACTACTCCTACCTGTGCCCACATTTCTTCCAGCGAAGGACTGGGCGAGAGGAGCTCCATTCCAATCACGGCTCCGCTTGTCGTCTCGACCAATAACAGCGCGTACGGGAAATACGGTCGCTCGGTCCTGTTGTCCACCATCGTCGGCAGCATGAAGAAGTCGGCTTCAACCCTGTTGGACACCCTCGGCAGTTGGCTCACCGCTTCAAGCAACCCGGGTTCAACAGCCATCTCCAGAGAAATCGGGAGGGGTGGCTCATTCGCCATGATTTCATCACGCCATCGGAGACCTGTATCTGTCTTGTCGGCGACCCGCACAAGATAGTCGGAGTCTCCATCCAACTCCAGCATGTCCGGGTTCTGCTGGACACGCGGCGCGACTTCCAGCACCTGACCCAGGGCATGTGCCAGGAACCGCGCTTCTGGCGGTTCTACAAACCAGGGGGCATAGCCCGGTCGGTAACTGCGAAACTGCGGCCACGCATTCTTGCCACGATATTTCAGACCAAGCGCCTTGATCAGGTCGCGGTCGTGCTTCTCCAGCATCTCACGGTCTTCGAATGACGCTTGAAGCTGAGGCGTGTTGAGCAAGTCTTCCGGCTCGAGAAATGGACCAATATCCTGCAAATGCAGGAAACCATAGAGTCCACGCGCGCCTTGGTAGACTCCGATGGCATAATGCTCTCCAGCCATACCCATGACGCTGACAAACCCAACCTCGGAGGTTTCCGGGTCCTGTACGCCGAAAAGCTGTGTCTCGTCCATCCATGACCAGGGAGCAATGGCATGTACTTTTGCCATCAGGTCAAACAGAGGGCGGCACTCCTCGGGAGACGCAAGCACGACTTCAGCCATCATCGATCCGTTCGCTGATCTCGATGACATTGATTATCATCTTGCATCCCCTGGGCGACAAGCATCTCGTTTCGAGCACCCCGCAGTTCGACACTGCTTGTGTTCGGTTTGCCTTCCCGGCAGGCGTCCAGCCAAGCGCGCACCGCGCGACGGTGTCTCGGAATGGCTGCAGCTCATCACTTTGTCCAGTCTCTGGCTGATTCACGTCTTTATCCATCCTGGACCTTTTCTTGTAACGGGTCCACTACAGTTCATAACGGCTCGTGACGATCGATTGGAACGTTCGCCTCGATCTCAGTGTTATGATAAGGGTGTCGATGCGAGACAAGGAACGAACCTATGTCAGTCAATGCCATTTTGGAAACCGATCTCTCGGTTATCTATAATGAGGTCGCCGACTTCTTCGCATCGAGTCCTTCCGCTCAGCAGATGGCAGAGTATCGCCTGTCTGACGCGTCTGAGCGCCTGATCAGCGATTTGCTGGAAGCCAACCGTACCCGTGGGCTTACCCCTGATGAACGCGCCGCGCTCGATGAGTACACCCGTATCGAACGCCTTGTTCAAGCCATTAAGGTACGCGCCTTTGCCAGATTGAAGCAACCACAACCTTGAGCTACATCCCTGACACTCTGCGGCGCGACGTTGCTGTTCGTGCGTCAGGTCAATGTGAGTACTGCCTGCTGCACGAGCGCTATACCCTCAAGAAGCATGAAGTCGATCATATTCGAGCGGAGAAGCACGGCGGCACCACAACAAGCGAGAACCTTTGCCTGAGCTGTTTCGAATGTAACCGATCCAAGGGAAGTGATCTTAGTTCGATCGATCCCGTGACCGATGAGGTGGTGCCTCTCTTTCATCCTCGCCGCGACCTCTGGAAAGAGCACTTCACCCTCCTGAACAACGGGATGATCGAGGCGCTCACTGCAAGAGGACGCGTCACTGTTTTGCTGCTGAACTTCAACGACCCGGAACGCGTATTGCTGCGCCAGAACCTTATCGCGCTGGGTGAGCTGTCCAGTGAATAACGCTGGGGACTGGTGAGCGATACTCTAGATGGTCTCAAAGGGTAGACGGAGTGAGGCACACTTCACCTGACCAGTTGCTCATGAGCAATCCGCGTTGACCAGGTTGGCCGCCTCAGTTCATGAGGGGAGCGGAGGAAGTCGGTATAGACTGAAAGTGCGTTCACTCACCACGATATGCCTCCCCTGCCCCATCAGCCGCTGAGCGACGCCGAGCAGCGCTGGGTAACGCTTTCCGGTCTCGTCCTCAATGAATCTGCCTCGTGTGTTCAATCCGATCCGCTTCGCCATTCCGGGTGGAGGAAGCATGCGTTCGTAGTTGCTCCACGTGAGTGGCAATGGTGATGAAACTCGGCTCAGCGACGATTCCTTCTGCGCGATGGTAGTTGTAGATCGACCGGGTGGACACACGGGGCAGTATTCCCTGCACTAGACATCTGCGCGGCTTCTCGCTCCCTCAAGCGTCGTCCGAAACCGCCGAGCAGCGGAATCCCGACAAGGCGCTGCTGCGTGAAACTGTCCTCGCGCTGCGCGAGCAGGGCATGAGCTACCGCCAGATCGCGCGCGAGGTCGGCATCCACTGGACGCGCGTCGGACAAATCCTCAGATGAAAACAAGCAGCTTCACGGCAGCAGTTCCAGAAAGTTGCAGTGGCGCGGACGAAAGATCGAGAAGTCACGGTGGTCAAATGTGAGAATCTTCGTGACATTGAGACGTTCTGACACAGCCATAATGGCGGTATCCGTGTAATCGAAGCGAGCATCACGATACTGCTCCATGATCGCTTGCATTCGCACCATGTCACTCTCCGTCAGAGCGGCAATCTCAAAAGCAGCTCGTGTGCTTGCGAACACCTGAATCGCGCGCTCGTAATTTAGCCGCACCATCACCATATAGAATAGCTCGGTGAGCACGGGCGCTGGAACGATGCGTGTATCGCCGGAACTTGCACGCACAGCTTTGCTTGCTGCCGTGTGATTGCTGTCGCGGGCAAAGGCATAGGCGAGCAGGAGACTGGTATCAACCAGAACGGTCATCGCGGCGCTGATAGAAATTGCTCATCGTTTCGCGGACGGAGGTTGAAAGGTCGCTAACATCGTCATCAAACATCCCTTCCATCGCTGCGAGCGATTGCTCTCGATGCACGTACTGATCGAGCCACGTCCTCACGAGGTCGTCAATGGTTCGGTTTTCTCGCTCTGCTAGTTCAGATAAACGCTGTGCGAGTTGTTCATCGCGAATTTGAACGACAGCCATCTTTCGGAATCCTAAAGCCCTAAAAACATCCGTCTCGTATTATACCAGTGCCCATCTACGACAATTAGAAGGTATAGCCTCTGCCGACCCAGTAGTGCCAATCGCCGATCGCTTCGAGCATCGCCGGATCGCCCGCTGTTGGCTCAAGCTGCGCCAGATCAAGGGAATAGTACCCACTCCGCGTGGGCATAACCTGGAGCCTGGCACAGGACAAGCCACACTGACTGCCATATAGAGGAGCAAGGCGCTGCTGCGTGAAACTGTCCTCGCGCTGCGCGAGCAGGGCAGGAGCTACCGCCAGATCGCGCGCGAGGTCGGCATCCACTGGACACAGGTGGGGCAGATCGCGAAAAGTGCGGAATATCCCAATGCCGATCGTCCCGAAGGTCATTGAGAGTGTATCACTCATCATTGGGTTTGCCGTATAATTCCCGAATCACCGATGATGGTTGTTCCTCTGCACAGGGACGAACACGGCGCAATTCGCGTCTATATATTAATATATCCTACAAGGGTAGAGAATCACAAAGCTGAGATTTGCCGTTGGACTGGAGCGAGATGGGGATGCAGTTGACACCACAGGAAGTTGAGCGATTCTACAGCATTTGGTTTCCCCTGCTGCATTATGTCAATCAGCAGCAGGCGCTTGTGCCGTCCTTCCCTGCTCAGTGGCGTGATGCGACTGTCGCTCCTGAAGTTGTGCTGCCGCTGCGGGATGCGCTGTGGGACAATGACGCACTCCGGCAAGCCTTCATTGCCGAGAACCCTGCCAGGCTGCCTCAGTCCGATCTGCGGTTGGTCGAGAGCTGGCAGCACCGCGTTTCGGGGAATTTCTTCATTTTCCGCCACCTCAAGAAATACTCGATCTTTCTGTCGGGCGAAGACCCTGTACGTGGATTTGGCGTTCTCGGCTTGACCAGCGCGATTGAAGAGGTGGTCGGGCCACAACTCCCGATCTACGTGAAAGCGGTTCTGCTGCCGTTCGAGGATCGCATTATCTACGACAGTCTGTTGTCGTCGTACCCGCTCCTATTTGGTGCGGGGTATCGCAGCAGCCTCAACGATACTTATCGCGCCATGCAAGAGCGCGGCGGTTTGATCACGAAGCTGCCACCGGGTAATCAGAGTAGCAGTGCGGAGAGCATTCGGACAAGTAACAAAAAGGTGCTGTCTGCGTTTCAAAAGGCGCTTGGCGCATCCGGGCTTGGCTCAATGAAAATTGAGGAACACATCAGCACCATTGCTCGTTTTGCCGATGAGTATCTGACCGCACAGTCGCCAGCACGAATGCTGCTGGACATGACCCAAGAAGACATTGAGGGGTATCAGAAGCTGCGAACGGACAGCATCAATCTCGTCAGTTTCAAGCGTTTCGTATGGTTCCTGCGCGACACAGAGAGAATCGACTGGGATGACGCCGAACGCTTGCTCCGTGCTTTCAAACAAAGGTAGGGCAGCGAACGGATGACCTCATTTCTTCTTCTTCGTGAGTTTTCTGACAGCATCCATCGCCCCCGATAGCGTCTCCAAAAGGCGCATGTTATCGGTCACGCTGTCGGGATCGACCTGATCGAGCATCTGTATCCAGTGTCTCGCACTGGATAGTTCGCCTTTCACCTGCCAATAGCGGATATTGATGAGCGTGACCGCGCGAAACTCGGAAATGTGGTAACGCTGCCGCGTCAGCAGCGGCTCAATCCACTGATACGCCTCGTCAAGCCGCCCATCACGAATGGCGATGTCTGCCATCGCTACACGCGCGAACAGATAATCCGGGTGTTCGGCGGCAAGGCGGCGGTTGACTTCGTCTGCTTCGTCGTGGCGATTGAGTTGGTGCAGCGCGGCTGCCAGATGGTTCAACAAGGCGAGCGATTTCGGCACGAGCGCCAGTCCTTGCTGCGCTTCGCTGAGGGCGCGTTCATAATCAGCCTCGCCGTAGGCGTTAAATCCCGCTTTCAGATGGGCTTGCGCCGCTTTCGGCAGCGGTTTGCCATCGTCCTCTGGTTCAGTATAGATGTCGAAGCCGAGCAGCAGCAGTTCGCGCGGTTCGCCTTCAATGGTCAACGTCACTGATTCGGTGCGCGGCAGCAATCCATAACGCGATGCAAGGTTCGCCGCCTCGATGCGTTGTTCATCTTTTCCGCGGCGGCTCCGCGCGAAAGCGGCTAGACCGGGCAGCGGATAGTATTTCGCCAGTTGGAGCGCGAAGGTCACACTTTCGGGATCGCCGCGTTCGAGCAGCAGCGATGCCGACTCGGCGAAGCCCGGCGTTGTCGCCTGCAGGCGTTCGAATTCGCGCTCGACCGCCTCCTCACCGCGCTTCCCGCCGCGCTCAATGGCGGTAATCATCGCCTCGAGCCAACGGCGTGGAATCCAGTCGCTGAACGAGAAATACCAGGCTCCATGCTGGCGAAATTCGCGCAGATTACTCCGCGCGATCGCGCCATACAGATGATCGTGTGGGACTTTCTTCCACTCCGCCATGGCTTTCGCTTCAGCGCCGAGAAAGGCGTGGGCCGTCCCGGCGAAGTGGTGCAGCGCGGGTTCCAGCACATATTTCTGTGCCTTGAAAAACGGGATGGCGCGCTTATACACGGCGATCACGCGCTGATGGTCGTGGGCATAGGCGCAGCTTTCCATGATTTTCACCCAGTGATCCGGGTTTTCCGGCGACTCTTGCGCCAGCGCCTCGACGAGCGGCTGCGCTTCGTCCAGGCGACCGAGCCGCACCAGAAGCTGGACCTTCGTGCCGCGCGCGAACAGGTTATCCGGCTGCTTCGCCAATATCTCGTCGATGGTTTGCTGCGCCTTCGCCAAATCGCCTTCCACCATGTACGAGAGGCACACATTGTTGAGTGGCGACGCGAAATCCGGCAGGTTGCGGGCAGCTTGCAAGGACAGCCGCCGTCCTTCCGTCGTATCGCCGTGGGTAATCAGAAAGCGCCCTAACTCGAAGTCCGCCATGTCGTCAATGCTGACGTTCGCCGTAACTTCGCCTTTGGCGATCATATCCTGAATATACGAATCGACGGCGGTTTTCATATCAGTGATCCGCTTGAGCATGCTCCCCTGCGGAAAGCGTTGCAGGTAGCGGTCCAGCGACTGCCGTGTCAGAAAGACGCACTCCATGTTCATGGCAGCAAAGGCCAGATTGAAGGCGTAGGCATCCTCCTGCGGTTCCAACTGCGTCAATGTCCGCGCAGCCTTCCACAGATAGAAATGCTTTTTCAGTTCGACTGCGATTTCCGCGAGCTGCTCCCATCCCTCAGCCACTTTGGGACGTTCACGGGTGAACTCCAGCGATGCTTGCAGCGCCTCGTCATGGCGTTTTCGCCTGCGCAGATCATCAATCGCGTCCAACTTCTTCATATCTTTGGGTTTGGGTGGTTGAGCCATCGCTGTACCTCTCTCTGAACAGCACACACAGCATCCATTTCTGCTGATCGCTGCTCATGTTCCTCGACTTATCCAAGCACCGTTCTTGCCCGATTCGTCCACCAGGCCAGAATTTTGGGTGCATTTCAGATTACTGGGGATACGGGCGGACAACGCCCGCGTTGTCCCATATGCACCAAGCAAGCAAGTTAAGGAAAAGGGGGTATTCTGGAAGCTTCTCACAACCAAACCAGAAAGCCCTCTTTTCATGACAACCATATCAGGATTCAGTGAAACACTCTACCACCTGTTGACGACAACAGCGGATAAACTGGCAAAAAAACAGGATTCATCCAGCGGCAGCGCGAAGTGACGGGAGCGGGGTTCACGCAAGCGCTGGTGTTGGGAGGGCTGGCACAGCCGGAAGCGACGCGCCAACAAGTGCATCATCAGGCGATACAGGCAGATCGCCCCGAAACAGCCGCGCAATGGTCTCTCGTTGAATCATCATGTCTCTCCCTTCAAGAGAATTCGTGTTCGATGACGCTCGCCATCCGCCT
>JABWBO010000252.1 GCA_013360465.1 Anaerolineae bacterium
TTGAGCCAGACGCCGTAGGTCCCCTGAGGCAGGTCTTGCAGGGTGAAAGTGCCGTTGACATCGGTGGTCGGGCTGTGTTCGCTGACCAGCGCGCCGCCGGCATCCGCCAGCTTGACGCTGAGGGGGACGGCGTAGGCGGCTGTGCCGGGCGTGCGGCTCGGCAGGGTGATCGTGCCGGTGAGGTCGGAAGTGATGCCTTCAACCGGCACAACTTCAAGACTGCCGCTATCTTGAACGTAGACGATCTGGTCGGGTCCGAGCCAGTCGAAAGCCATGTACGAACTGCCGATCGCGATTTCGTCGATCAGTTCCAGAGATTCCGCTTCCCAGACGCGGACGAAACCATCCGTGCCGCTGATCGCGATGTGCGTGGCATCGCTTGACCATTCCATGCGAGGGGGTGCGGCATGCTGAAATATGTCGACTGAGGCGATGGGATTGAGCGTCACTGGGTCGAAGAGCCGCAGCACGCCTGTTGCGACGAGGTTGTCGCCGACCAAGGAATAGTCCGTCACGATCGCCGCCAGAGAGGTTCCATTTGGCGCATAGGCAACCCTGTACGGGATGAAACCTGGAGGTGGTATACCGGGGATGAATTGATTTTGGGTGCCGCTGCTCCAAACGTACAGACCCACATATGTGGAGGTGACCAGTTTTTGTAGAGGTGCCCATGTATTGCCGTATGTCTCGCCTCTCTCCAATCGATGGACAGCATATCCTATTGATGCATCAAGGACGACGGTGCCACCGTTCTGACCGGAAACGGCAATCTGCTGACCATCCGGACTCCAACTGACGCCGGTGAGACTGCTGGTGTGTGGGATGATATCCGCCGCCTGGGTCGTGTTCAATGAGATGAGGAGCGTCCCGGTTTGTACCTCCCAGACATTGACGTCGCCATCGAAGCTTATCGTCGCGAGCCTTGTCCCATCAGGAGACCAGGCGAGTCCATAAACGTACTCGCCCGATGGTTGAAGGGTGCGGATCACTATCCCGGTAGAGGCGTCATAAAGCTGCAGTTGTCCATCTACATATCCCACCGCGACTGCGCTGCCATCAGGGCTGACCTGTAACGCGCTCATCGTAAAGGATTGCGCGGCGAGTGAACGTGGACATAACGCAAGAACCGCGATCCACAGCACCAGTATCGCTCTCGAGTTGGTCATGTTTTCTCTCCACTCTGCGTAAAGTCCACGTTCACGGTATCAATCGCTGAAGGGTTACGGGCATGAATGTCTGCATCCACGCAAACCGCGCATTCCCCGGATTTCGGTCATCGGGACATCCCGCTCCCTCTGCTGTGATGTCGCAGTAGTCACCGGTCGATGGGTCTGTGTCGAGAGGTTTCCAGTTTCGGTTCTGAAAGCCCCCGCGCTCCCGTACACGATAGACCCAATTGAGAAACATGTCGGCTCCCGTTTCCTGTGCCGCTGCTTCCAAGGGTGTCAGCCCCGACGCGACTTGATAGGGCGGCGGATTCTGCTCGAACTGGATATGAGTGACGGATGCCAGCGTTGTCGTGGGGATGATGAGCGCCGACACTGCCGAGCAGCGGTTATGACGATTGGGACTCATGATCGAG
>JABWBO010000147.1 GCA_013360465.1 Anaerolineae bacterium
TTCAGAAAGACATTGGGATAGGTGTTGAGGTAGCTATATCGCATGATCATGCCCGCTATTTTATCTCATCGCTCTCTATTTTGAAGATTATCTACTGAGTACCATGCTGAAGTCATACGCCAGATCATTGACTTCAATCTCACGAGCAAACAAGTAAAAGAGCTTTGCGAAGGCGAAACACCAGATTCAAGCCAAGACGACCTGATTGATAAGGTGTCGCCCGCAGCTTTGAAGCTTGCGAAGGTGACGCAGGCGATCAATACGACGACGCCGCAAGAGCTGGCGCGAGCGTTGATGCAGCAGGAGAAGGATGTAGCGATTGCGCGGGCAAGGCTTCAAGCGATGCGGAAACTGATTGGTGAAGCCGAACGGTATCTTTCAGAAGAATAGAATTGTTTGCCCGGGCAAACAATTTTGGAGGATTAACATGAACACACGTAGTCGCGCACCGCCCTAGAAAAGGAAACGCCCACTGCTGGTGAGGCGCGTGGGCGGCGGCTTGGGATACACAGTGAACTCGACACTCACAATGTATCACAACCTGTCCCCTCGTGCAACTGAATTTCGCGCCCAAACCGTGTTTTTTCGACACGCGTTCTCTTTAGCTTTGCATGGAGACAGGTCTCATGAGTATCGACTTGGAGCAGATTCGCTCCGCTAATCCTATCGAGCAGGTCGTCGGTGAAAAATTCAATCTCAAGCGTATGGGGACGCGCTTCGTCGGGGTCGAACATGACAGTTTAGTCGTCATGCCCGCGACCGGGCAATATTTCTGGAATTCACATGGCGAGTATGGCGATGCGTTCGATTTCGTCGGGCGGCATTTACTGGGCTACGATGCCCGTTGGAACAACCGTGACGCAACAATGTTCATCGAAGCCGTGCGCTATCTGGCACAGCGGGCAGGTATTTCCATCGAGACCCAGAACGACTTTCACAAGTCCTATGCGTGGGCAGAGCGTCAACTTGTCGCCCGACTGCACGATGCGCTTCTGAACATGCCCGCCGCCCTAGAGTATGCGACCAAAACACGCGGATGGAGTGTGGCGACAGTCAAAGCCGCTCGGCTCGGTTTCATGCCGCAGGATAAACGTGGTCTGCTGGCTGATCTCAACCTGCCGGACAAGTGGCGGACGGTTGTCGGCAAGTTTCCACCGGGGATGCTAGTGTACATCCATCTGGAACGGGGGCGTTTGGCATATCTCAGTGGACGCTCCATCGAAGGCAAGAAACACTACAATCCGCCGCGTGAAATCTTGGGCGAGCGCCGCCCATACTACAATCACTTGTACAGCGCCGATGCGGAACGGATCGTGCTGGTCGAAGGTCAAGCCGATGCGATCACGTTTGGGGAGTGGGGCATCCCCGCACTGGCGATTGCCGGGATGCACGTCTCAGACGAACTTCTCTCCGAACTTCGCAAACATCGCCGCGTGTTCGTCGCGCTGGACAACACATCCGAAGCGATGGAAAAGAATCGTGAGATCGCCAAGTCGCTCGGCGCGACCGCGCTCATTCCGCGACTGCCTGAAGGTGTGAAAGATGCAAATGAGTGGCTGGTGCAGCACGGCGCGATCGGCGATGTTGTGCAGGATGTGTTGAACAAAGCCAAAACATGGCTGCAATGCGAGATCGAGCGCGTCGCGTTTCTGGTCGGCTTGGAGCGCAAAGACGCGGTGCGCGACCTATTTCAGCACGCGGTGGCTCTCGATGAGATGGAATTGAGCGAGTTTCGCGCGGCACTGGCGAAACTCGGTATCAAAGGGCGCGTGTTCAGCGACCTGCTCAAGGCGGCACGCGGCAAAGTGGAAAAAGAGGCAAACGACGATATGCCGCAAATTCTCGGCGACGACATTCCGCTGCTTTCGCCCGCACTCGGCTTTCAGCGCGACGTGGCGCTCGTCACCATCTCGGTCACGGAGCGGACGAAGGGCAATCGGTTGAACACGCAGCCGTATCTCGTCACATCATCGCGCGAACTGGTCCGCATCAGCGACGCGCAGATCATCTCCCTCAACGGCAAAGAGGTCGCGCTGCGGGTGCTGCCGGAAGGCTCAGACTTCCTGATGCGCTGGCGCTTCAGCGACATCCAGCGCTACCTGAAAGGCGAGACCGTCGAACCGGGCGCAGTCTTCCAAACCGTACATAACCTGTTCACGCAGTACGTCGATTTTCGCTCGGAAGTGGAGAGCGCCATCCTCGCGCTGTGGACGATTGGCACGTACTTCTACACCATGTTTCCGGCGTATCCGTATCTGGCGCTCAACGGACCGAAAAACAGCGGCAAAAGCACGGTCATGCGCGTGATGCAGCCGCTCGCCTTCAACATGGTCAGCACATCCGATCCGACTGGACCGAGCATGTTCCGCCTGATCCATTACACGAGCTGCACGGTTGGTATCGACGAAGCCGAGCGCTACCACAACCCGAAAGACCCCGGAATGCAGCAGATCCGCCAACTCTTGAACAGCGGCTACAAGCAGGGGATGCCCGCCATTCGGTTGATCGGGGAGGACATGAAACCGCAGGCGTTCGACGTATATTCACCCAAGATTCTGGCGGCGATTGCTGGGCTGGAAGACATCCTCGCCTCGCGCTGCATTGCCATCCCGATGCGCCGCACCGACAAGAAGATGCCATCGTTTCCGCCCGACTTCGACGGTGCGAGCATCCGTCACCAGCTCTATACGCTGGCATTGACGGCATTTCCGCACCTGTACACCAACTACTTCGAGCGTCCGGCACTGCACACCCTGCACAACCGTTCATCCGAGCTGTGGTCGCCGCTGGTGGCACTGGCAGCGTTCTTCGAGGAGCAGGGCAAGGTGAGCGGATTGCTGCAAGCGATTGCGACCGCCGCCGAAACCGACGAGCAGATCAGCCAGGGCAAGGCGTTGAGCGAGCGTGAAGAGGCGGTTTTGCAGGCGCTGGAGATCATGACGCGCGGGCAGAGCGGCACGCTGTGGGTGAAAGCGGCGGCGCTGCGCGAAAAAGTGGCGCGGCTGATGGGACAGCCAGTCGAGAAGATGGGCGATGCCCAGTGGATCGGTCACATCCTCAAGCGGCTGCACCTGCTCGACGAAGCCGGGCGCAAGCGCGGGATGGATGGGATGAGCTACGCCGTCAAACCGCTTGACGTGATCGACATGATGCGTCGCTACGACGTGGCGACGGTTTACGAAAGCCGCTGAAAAACCGTGCAAACCCTACATACCGTTCATGTTGAGGGAGAAAGCATGAACGGTGTGAAGGGTCATATCGCTTCTTGGAGGACGATCATGTATCTCCCTTATGGTGTGAGCGACGACGGGCAGCTTATCTATATCGAAAGCATCGGACGCGGTAAAACGACGCTGCGCTGCCCGTATTGCAATATGCCGCTCATCGCCCGCAAAGGCGAACGACTTGCACCTCATTTCGCGCACGACGGGAAAACCTGCCGTGAGGTCAAGCGGTCGGGCGAGACGGTGGCGCTGCCCGTGTACGACTCGTTCCGACTGCACTTATCCGGTAAAGCGTGGGACGCACTGAGAAGGTTCCACGACGAGAGTGACGATGGTGACTGCTACTGGTTGGAAGATTATGGACTGGTCAAGTCGTTCATCACCCCTTACGGGAACAAACGCTACAACCTGACCCATAAAGGCAAAATCCCATTCGGCGACCTCTCGCTCAACCTGTTCAACCAGTTTCAGGAGCCGCTCATTCGTGAGCGGTACGAAACGCTGGAACGTGTGGCATGGCTGGCGCTCGGTCAGGAAAGCGAAGCGACGAAACTGATCGACCTGAAGCTGTTCCGGGCGCAGATGCGGCGCATCCTGGAGGCGACACTATATTTCGTCGAGGTGCGGACGGGTGAGGGTGTGCTGCATAAGATCGGCGTGACGACGCGCCCGCTGGAGCAACGTATCGCAGAAATTCGCCATGACCTCGATCCGTACTTCGGCACGGTTGAGATTCTCTCATTGGGAACGTGGATGCATCGCGGTAATGTCGAGCTGTACTTCAAGCACCGTTACCGCCGCTTTCAGCGCGTGATCGGCAGGCTCACCGAATACTTTGCCTTCGACGATATAAAACGGGTGCTGTCTGACTTGCGACGGATGAAGGCGAAGGAACTTACGGATATCGAGCGGGAAGTGTTGAATGGTGAGGCATCTTCCGTCGAGCGGCGTATCCTTCAGCCAGACGAGATGCTGTCACCGGAAGCATGGTATGCGCTGTGCCATCTCACCAAAGAGAACCTCGACAGGCGCTATGGCATATGGCACGAACTACACAATTTCACATGGAAGGGGCAGCATCGCAGCCTGATCGAGCCGATACCGGGAACAAGCAGTTATCTCCCACGCCGAAGTGCGTTTGGTGAGGTGTATCACGCGGCGTTCGCAGCGGTCTACAAGCGTTGCTCTATCGAAGTCGAAGCCCCTGCGTAAAGGGTCATTCCACTACTTTAAACCTCGTCGTTTTTCGGCTTTTTGGGAGCGGCGAGGCGTTTCTTCTCCGCACTTTCCAGTTTCTTGATGCTGTCGGCGGTCGGCAGATCTTCCGGCATCGTGCCGCCAAGTTCGGCAATGGCACGGCGCACGACTACTCCTGCCTCGTAATGCACCGCATTCGCTGCGTCTTTGCCCTGCACTCCCTCGCGCCGCAGCTTGTCTTCTGCCTGCGTACTGCGGAACAGGTTAGCAGCCAGTTCGGTCGTCCCCATGTGATCGAGGATGTGCTGGCTTTTCTTCAGTTTCTTCCGCTTGTGGATCATTTCGGCGGTCAGCCCGTTGTACAGTCCGCGATAGCCGTGATTCTGGAACACCGCGAAATCCTGCCCGGCGACTACACCCGCCGTTTTCGCTGCTGATGCCAAATCGGTATTTTGGTGCTTGATGCGCTGGCGCAGCAACAACCGCCGCTGGTCTTCAGTCAGTTCCGCCATCGCTGCCGCGTCGGACACTTCCTGCCGGCGCGTTTGTACGGCGAAATAGGTCTGACCGAGCGCGACAACTTCTTTAGCGGGGTCGGCGTTCTGCACGACGAGATAACAGACGTAGCGTGAGAGGTGCATGTCCTCGACTTCGCGCTTTGCGTCAGAACCGATAGCGACCATTTTGATGGCTCCGACGAAATGGTCGGTCGGATCATGTCCGCTGTTTTCGCACGCGATCTGAGCTTTGAGCAGCACTCCCTTGAAGTTGCGCCAGTTCGTATATTCCAGAACCTCCATCAGGTCGCGCGCCGATCAGAACTCAACGCCGTCTCCGTCTTCCTGACGGATGCGCTCGAAAAGGGTTTGGTCACTGCCAACAATAGGCAAATCGGTTTGCGACATTTTATCTCCCGACCAAAGACTGTTTCATTGAATTATACTGCTGGTGATTTCAAATCCATTTTTCGAGGTATTTTCAAAGGTAATTTCATATGAACACAACATTGCACTGGACGCAGGTCTACCAGACAAAAGCCGTAGATGAAGTCAGTTGGTATCAGGAACGCCCTGAGTTGTCACTCGCGTTCATCGACCAAGCACACATCGCGCGTGATGCGGCGATCATTGACGTGGGAGCAGGCGCATCGACGCTTGTCGATCATCTCGTCGCCAGCGGCTACACGGACATCACCCTGCTTGATCTTTCCGAAGCTGCGCTGAATACAGCCCGTGCGCGACTCGGCGCGGTGGCAGCACAGCTCAAATGGTTGGTGGGGGACATCACCTCGATAGCGCTGCCGCAGCATCGGTACGACCTCTGGCATGACCGGGCAGTCTTTCATTTTCTGACCGATCCAGTTCAGCAGGAGCGGTATGTGGCACAGGTGCGGCACGCGGTTAAACCGGGGGGACACGTCATTATGGCGACATTTGCGCCCGACGGACCTGAGCAATGCAGCGGTTTGACGACTGCGCGTTATGATGCACAAACGCTGCACAGTATTTTTGGAAGCGGGTTCGAGCTGCTAAGCAGCACCCACGAAGCACACGTTACCCCGTGGGGCAATCAGCAGAAATTCGTGTACTGTTACTGCCGTAAGGAGGCGTGAAATCAGGCAAGTTCAAACGTAATCACGGTTCCGTTTTTGGTCGTCGAATGGACTGAAAGATTTCCATTTGCCAGCACCGCCCGCTCACGCATCCCGATCAACCCGAAATGCCCGGCGCGGGTGAGGTCGGTAAAGTTTGTTGGCACATGAAAGCCGATGCCGTCATCATGCACGCGCAAGCAGACACGGGTCTGCTCCGCCGTCAGCTCGACGCGAATGCAGGCGGCATGAGCATGACGAAGGGCGTTGTTCACTGCTTCCTGTGCGATGCGGTATACGGCAAGCTCACGGTCGGGTGACAGGCGTGGCAGCGTTCCGGTGACGATGAACTCGGCTTTCGCGTCACGGGTGAGGGTCTCCAGTGCCGCGATCAAACCGAGTTCTTCCAGATAATGCGGGTGCAGCGCCCGGCTGAAGCGCCGTACTTCTTCGATGGCTTGCGCGATCATCTGCCGCAGCTCGTTGATCCGCTCTTTCACCCCTTCTGGATCACGCGCCAAAAGGCGCTGCGCCATCTGCGCTTTGTGACCCAGTGCGATGAGCGACTGCACCGTTTCATCGTGCAGTTCTCGCGCCAGGCGTGCGCGTTCCTCTTCCTGCGCGCGGTTGACCGCACCGATATAATCGCGCAGCGCCGCCTGATGATTGCGAACCTGATCCGCCATATCGTTGAGCGAGCGCCTGAGTTCTTCGATCTCGCGCACACCGCGAATGGACGTTCGCGCTGCATCAAATTCGCCTTTGCCGATACGCGCTGCGGCTACGCGCAGTTCATGTAACGGCTGCACGACGAAGCGCACGCCGAAAAACAGGATCAGTCCAGAGGTCGTGAATGCGGTGAACAGAATGAATGGGAGTACCTGCTCGTAGCGGATGAGCGGCGCGGTCAGCGCGTGCCACGATTCGCGGATGACGAGCGCCCAATTCCGGTTGGGAATGGGAGCGTAGGCAACGATTTCGCCATGTGAGGTATCCGAGGTGAACACGACATCGTGTGCGCCAGCGAGCGCTTCGCTTACACCCAGCCAATCGGCGGGTGTGCCATTCGGCATCAGACTTCCCCACTGGAACAGCAGCGTCGCATCGCCATCGACCAGGACGACGGCACTCTCCGCCTCGACATGCTCAATCGACAGCCATTGATCCAGGTCGAGCCTTTCGGCTGACACCTGTTCGATGGGAATACCTTCGCGCAGCGAAACGTTGTCCAGTTCAACGGCAATCACCTGTGCCAGTGCCAGCACCAGACGGCTGTTCTCTTGTGTCGCCAGGTTCTTCATCGCTTCCTGATGACCCTGCACACCGGTCACGGAAAAAATGATGAGCAGAATGCTCAGCGGCAGCATCGTCCACAACAGGACTTGCGCGCGAAGCCCGTAAAAGCGCTCAGGCGTTGCACTGCGTCTCATGGTTTGCGCTCCTCTAGATGGATCGCGCCAATCTTGAGCGCTTTAGTGACCGCTTCGGTGCGGCTGCCCACGCCGAGCTTGGCATAGATGCTGGCAAGGTGTCCCTGCACGGTGCGGTCACTGATCGAGAGCTGTGCGCCAATGCCGCGATTGGTCATGCCAGCGGCGGCGAACGTCAGCACCTCGCGTTCGCGGTCGGTTAGTGGTTCGACGGGTGGTGGGGCAGGTTTTTCTTCAGTAACATGCCGGATAAGGGAACCAGCAACATCGGACGGGATGACCATCTTTCCGAGGGCGACCTGGCGTACCGCCCCGATGATCTGTTCGGCTTCGGCATTTTTCAGCACATAGCCGTGTGCGCCCGCCTGCACCGCCGCGATCACGAAGGGGTCATCATCATACGCGGACAGAATTAGAATACCAAGCGACAGCCCTTGCGCCTTCACCCATGCCGTGACTTCGATCCCGGTCGCATGGGGCATTCGGACATCCAGCACGGCGACATCGGGTTTGAACTCCAGAATGCAGGCTTTGACCTTTTCGCCATCCCCGGCCTCTGCCACGACCTCGATATCACCCTCTTCTTCTAGAAATTCGCGGATGCCCTTGCGTACTACGGCATGGTCATCCGCCAGCACCACGCGGATGGTAGACATGGTTTCCTCAGTTCATATTGCTCAGAATCATTTTCATCATACGAGCGGTTCAAAATAAAGGGCAAGAGGTTTTGCTGTCCTCCTGCCCTGAGATTCGTTGAGTGATGCGAAATCGAGCAACTTATGCGGTCATTGTCGCCATTGTACAGTGCGGCAGAGACACAGCAGCAATCGCCTGAGAGAAAACGAGCGGACGCATCATCACACGCCCGCCCTGCATGAAATTACCCGGCACTCATCCCGGTCAGCATCGACTCGTAGCGTGCGATCTCTTCGCTCTGTGCGTCGATGATCGCCTGTGCCAGGTCGCGCAGTTCGGCATGACCTGCACTGTCAGCATCACGTTCCAGCAGGCGCTCAGACATATGGATTGCGTCATCGTGGTGGTCGATCATCGATTCCAGCCACGCCGTTTCATAGTCCATGCCTTCGAGTCGGTTGAAGCCTGCCATCATGCCCATCATCATTGCCGGGTCGGTAGCGGGCATTCCGCTCATGTCCATCCCGCCGTGATCCATCCCTGTCATGCCGTCACCCATCATCCCCATCATATCCATCATGGACATGGGCGCATACTGCACGTTGTACCACGCGAGCAGCCACGCCTGCATCTGTTCGATTTCGGGCTGCTGCGAGTCGATCACCGCCTGACACTCGGCACGGAGGGGATCGGAAATATCGGTGCGGGCGCGGCAGTCGTTTGCCATGTCGATTGCCATCTGATGATGGTCGATCATGCCTTCCATGAAGCGCAGTTCGGCGCGACCGATACGCCCATCGACCGGTGCATCCGCCATGACGGGCAGGGCGAAGGCTGCAAACGCGAAGACCACGACACTCATGATGATACGGAACATTTTCATGCTGTACTCCTCATTTGAACGTACTGACCGACTTAATGATTCATCCCCGGCATACTCTGCGGCATGGATGTGGCGGCGGTGCCGTCCATTCTCGGCGCTGTCGAGTTCGTCGAAACGGTGATGCTTGCCTGGGTTGCGCTGTAGATAAACCATAAGGCAAGCAGCGTGATCAGCACGACGATCAACCAAGTGACACGCGAGTTTCGCTGACTTTTTACAGGGACGGTTGGTTGCGACATCACGTCTATGCCTATTCCTGAGTATGACGGGCTGGAACTACGCGGTGAACTTCTTCAAGCATAACGTTCCTAGGCGGACTGAAAACGCGCTGAATTGCCTATCTGTAACTGCTCAGGGGTGAATCAGGGATGGGGTGAAAGGAGTGCCAGAAAAGGCATCCACGAGGGCGGAAAACATGGATAAGCCATGTTTGCGCGCGGTG
>JABWBO010000148.1 GCA_013360465.1 Anaerolineae bacterium
GGGCTGATCGGGCTGTTCGCCGCCGCGCGCTTCGTCCGTCTGCCGGTCTCCACCGGAGGGACCGCCCTGCTCGATCCGTTCGCACCGGCGCTGGCGCTGCTGGCGCTCGGCGGCTGGATCGGCTGCGCTGCCGCGCCGTGCGCCTGGGGCAAAGAGGTCACGACGCTGGCGGATTACCCGGCGTGGGCGGTCGGCTGGACGCGCGACGTGTACAATCTGTATGCGCCGCGCTACAACACGCAGCTTTTCGGCGCGGCGCTGGCGGTTCTGCTCCTGCTCGCCGCCGCCTGGCTGCCGCGCCGGGTGCGCGCCGGGCGCTTCTGGCTGGTCCTGGCGCTGCTGAGCGCCGGCATGTTCTTCATCGGCTTCTGGCGGGCAGACCCGGTCCCGGTGGTCTTCGGCTTGCGCGCCGATCAGGTAGCGGACGCGGTGACGGGTGGGGTAAGCTTAGCGTTCTACAGATTGGCGCGGAGATGATGATGAAAGCCCAGGTTTTCGCAGGAGACTGCGCTGACTTCCTGACATCGCAACCTGAGCCTCGCACGCTCGATCTCACCTTCCTCGATCCACCGTTCAACCAGGCGAAGGCGTACGAACATCATGACGACGATATGCCCGAAGCCGCCTACTGGGCATGGATGGCGCGAATATGCCGGCTCATCCATGAGCGCACCTCCCAGGGTGGGGCGATCTATTTCATGCAGCGCGAGAAGAACGCCGAACAGGTCCTCTCCTGCCTGCGCGAGACCGGCTGGACTTTGCAAAATCTGATCATCTGGAAGAAGCTCACTTCGGCTGTCCCTTCGACGGTGCGCTACGGGAAAGCCTATCAGATCATCGCCTACGCCACCAAAGGGGCGCGCCCTCGTGTGTTTCACCGGCTGCGGATCAATCCGCCCCTGCCGGCAAACTATCGCTTTGAGCGCAAAAACGGCATGTTTGTCACCGACATCTGGGACGACATCCGTGAGCTGACTTCGGGCTACTTCGCGGGCGATGAAGCGATTCGCCGCGCAAACGGTGAGCGCGCCCATAAGCAGCAGGCTCCTATCGCCCTGCTGCTGCGCATCCTGCTGACCTCGACGCGCCCAGGTGATGCCATCTTCGATCCGTTTGCCGGGACCGGCACGACGCTGATCGTCGGGCAGCAGTTGGGGCGCGCTGCCTATGGCGTGGAGATTGATCCGGCAAACGTCGCGCTGATCCAGGATCGGCTTGATACGCTGCGCGCCGCCGACAGCCTCGCCCCATACCAGCAGGACTACGCATTTACCGAGAATCTGAACGCCATCTGGGGGGCTGCCGTCACCAACGGGCATCATGACGACGTACTCGATCTACCACTTTTTCGCCAAACTGATTGACAGCCGGAGCGAATTGCTCGCTTCCGCGCCGCTGGAAGAGATTCCTGTTCTTAACGAACAGAATTTTTTCTCCTGCATCAACCCTGCTCAGTATCCTGATCGGGTGATCCGCGTCAATGCTGATCGCAGCCGCTATTCGGGTGGAGAGTTGATTGAATTGAAGGACGCCAGGAGCTATTCTGTCTCCTCGTTTAATTCGACCATCCCGACCGGAAGAAAACGGCTCGACACATTCCTTACACCCAGAATCCTTGCGCAAATGGAGGCGGCGGGCGATCCGCTGGAAGCGCTGCCGGTGCGAGAAGCCTATTATGTGGTGCGTGGTCGAAGCCGGGAACATACAAAAGTCTGTATCACGCATGGCAGCTTTTTTGAGACCATCCCGGTAGAAGCGTTGATTCGCGGCGCATTCGCCCAGGTCATCGATGAACGCCTTGGAACATCGCTGGACGAAGAGACAAAATCGAAAATCATCGAACTCTTCACCGATCAATCAGATTTCAGCCAATCGCGCAGCGTCGAGAACGCTTCGGTCAGGCTGCGGTTCCGGGTGATGACTGAGGTGCGCCCGGAAGGAAATATCCTGAACTCAGGGCTTTACCCCGAAATCGGCGATGATACGCTGAACCTCATCGTGCCGCTGCATGAACCTGACGAAGCGGAGGTCCTCGTGAAGCTCGCACAGGAAGCGCTTGCCGAGCGGTTCACTCAGGTCAGGACGGTGCGCATTAAGCACCCCTTCAACGGTTGGTTCATCGTGTTTCAATGTCCCCTGGAGTCTGCCAGACATCATGACTCCTGACCTTCAAGGCTATATCCGCGATATTCACTATACCCCCTGCCTGTCTCAACCCCTGGTGCGTTACGCCTGGGACTCGTTCGACATCAATGCCGCCAAAGGCTGCGGCGTGGTCACGCTGGCGGATGGCGAAGATGGATTGGCTTTCTCAAAATGGATTTCCCCCAAGCGAACGCGCAGCTACCCCTTCGCCCGCATCTACAACACCTACGGACAAAACCGAAAATGTGTGACGATCATCCCGGTGATCAAGGATGAGGGAATCGCAGGCGATAACGACCGGATCAACGCCATCACGTTTTCCTGGATGAGCCTGCTCAACGTCTATATCATTCTGGCGTGGTATGACGACGCCCGCGCCAGCACACGCCCCGGAAAGATCACCGGACAGCGCTTCGACAATGACTACATCCGGCAGCAGCTTGAGGCGGTCAGCCGCTATCGGATGTCGGCACTGCACTGGAACGTGGCGCACTTTGAGCGTGATTTCGCCGCTCTTTACCTTCGCGCCGTCGAGCGCTATCAACAGATCAGCCGACGCACAGGCGTCCCAGTCCACACCGAGGAGGATCATCTTCGGGTGTTGGAAGCATTCGCGCCCAATGCCCACCTGGAGATCGATCTCTTCAAGCGGCTTTCGCTGGCGCGGTCACAGGCGGCTGCCCTTCGTGAAAGCGCTGTCACCCACCGCCTGGAAAATCTGCTGGACGGTGACAAGGGATTGATCGCCATTTCCAATTACCTCGGCGGGCAGTACTTCCTGACGGTAGACGAACTCATTCTGAGCGATGGGCGTGCCATCATCCAGGAGTCGAAGCACAGCACCCGCGACGCGCTTCCCAAGCTGGCGGATGTTCAGGATGGCTTGTTCAAACTCATCCTCTTCAGCAGCCTGGATCGACTGACATTGAACGAGCAGCCGATTCCTTTTTCTGCGCGCCTGAAGCTGACCGGACAACTGAATGGGCGGCTCCTTCTACCTGCCGATCCGGCAGAGATCGTCCCCTTTGCCGCCTCCAACAGCTTGAAGCCGTCCGAGCGGGCGCTCATCGAAGGACTGGATCGCGAGGCGCGCGCCAACACAGGGCTGAAGATTATGATCGGGGAGGCTGAAGCGTGAAATCCACCTGGAAAAGCCCGCTGCGCTATCCCGGCGGCAAGTCGCGCGCCATCGACCGCATCCTGCCGCAAGTTCCGGCGTCCATCCTCGAATACCGTGAACCCTTCATCGGCGGCGGATCGGTCTATCTTGCCGCACGCAGCCTGTTCAAGTCGCGCCTGCGCTACACCATCAACGATCTGAACAGCGATCTGGTCCATTTCTGGCGGTTCGTCCGCGACGATCTCGACACGCTCGCCGATTCGGTCGACTCCTTCCACCACCACTACGCCGACAACGGACGCGGGCTGTATGAATTCCTCAAGGACGAAAAGAACATGCGCTCCGACTTTGACCGGGCGGTGCGCTTCTTCATCATGAACCGCATTACCTTCTCCGGCGTCATGGATGCGGGCGGCTACTCGCAGCAGGCGTTCGAAAGCCGCTTCACCCTTTCTTCGATAGCGCGGCTGCGCGACCTGCAAGGAGCATTATCCGGCTGCGCGATCACTCACGATGATTATGCGCCGCTGGTCATGCAGCCGGGTGAGGGCGTCTTCATCTTCCTCGATCCGCCCTACTACAGCGCGACCGAGTCGCGCCTGTACGGCGTGCGCGGAGAACTCCATCTCGGCTTCGATCATCTGCGCTTCGCCGAGGTGATGCGCGCCTGCCCACACCGCTGGCTGATCACCTATGACGATTCCCCGGTCATCCGCGATCTGTTCAGTTTTGCCCACATCGTCGAATGGGAATTGCAGTACGGCATGAACAACTACAAGCAGGGCGCTGCGGCGGTGGGCAAGGAACTGTTCATCCGCAACTATTGAGGTCTCTATAGAAAGGCAGGCTATGCGCCTCACCATCGGACTCGCGCAGATCTACCCCAAACTGGCGGACCTGAGCGCCAACCTCGATAAGCATCTTGCCTATGTGGAACAGGCAGCAGCGCAGGGCGTGCAGCTCCTCGTCTTCCCGGAGCTGTCGCTGACCGGCTATCAGGTGCAGGACCTGGTCCCCGAAGTCGCCATCACCACCCGCCCCGACGATCCCGTCTTCGCCCGCCTGCTCGACGCCAGCCGACGGCTCGACCTCATGGTCGGCTTCGTCCACCAGGATGCCCGCCAGCGCTTCTACACCGCCAGCGCCTATCTTTCCGGCGGCGAGCTGCTGCATGTCCACCACAAGATTTACCTGCCCACCTACGGTATGTTCGACGAAAGTCGCTACTTCGATCACGGTGAGCGGGCACAGGCGTTCGATACGCCGTTCGGGCGCGTCGGCATGTTGATCTGCGAAGACTTCTGGCACATCTCGCCCGCCTATCTACTGTGGTTGGATGGCGCGGACCTGCTGCTGTTTCAGAGCGCCAGCCCCAGCCGGGGGCTGGACGCCGGCGACCGCCTTTCCGGCTCGCGCTGGGTGGAGCTGGTCAACCAGGCGTACGGCAGCATGTTCACCAACTATGTGATCCACTGCAACCGCGTCGGCTATGAGGACGGCAAGAACTTCTGGGGCGGCTCGTCGGTGGTCGGACCCGATGGCGACTTCCTGCTGAGCGGCGTCTACTTCGATGAAGCCCTGCTGACCTGTCAGATCGATCTGAACCAACTGCACCGCACACGCGCCCGCCTGCCGCTGCTGCGCGACGAACGCCCAGAGATGGTGCAGCGTGAACTTTTCCGCATCATGAACGGTGGAGGCGACCGATGACCGCGAAGACCCCCGATATCAGCGCGCGCCTGGCGATCAACACCGCCGTCGCCCGCAAAATGCTAACCGGCTTCATCGCCGACGAGATCAGCAAGACGCGCATGTCGCGCGCCGTCATCGGCTTGAGCGGCGGCATCGATTCGGCGCTTTCGGCAACCCTTGCGGCAGAGGCGCTCGGCGCGCAGAACGTGCTGGCGGTGCGCATGCCCTACCGCACCTCGTCGCCGGACAGCCTGAGCGACGCCGAACAGGTCATCCAGGCGCTCGGTCTGCCATCGATCACCGTCGAGATCACGCCGATGGCGGAGCCGCTCTTCGCCCAGTTCCCCGACATGTCCAGCACCCGCCGGGGCAACATCATGGCGCGCCTGCGCATGACCCTGCTCTACGATCAGAGCGCTGCCTGGGGTGGGCTGGTGATGGGGACCAGCAACAAGACCGAACTGCTGCTCGGCTACTCGACCGTTTACGGGGACAGCGGGGTCGCGCTTCAGCCGATTGGCGATCTGTACAAGACGCAGGTGCGCCAGCTCGCCGCCGCGCTCGACATCCCCCTGGCGGTGCAGACCAAAGCGCCCAGCGCCGACCTGTGGGAGGGGCAGACGGACGAGGGCGAACTCGGCTTCACCTATGCCGATGTCGATCAGGCATTGTTCCTGCTGGTGGACGAACGCTACACCGTCGAGGAAGTCGTCGAGGAAGGGTTCGCCCATCCCTTCGTAGAAAAGGTCTGGCAGCGGGTGAAGGTCAATCACTACAAGCGGACGATGCCCAACATCGCCAAGCTCAGCCGGCGCACCATCGGGCACGATTTCCTGTATCTGCGCGATTACGTGTAGCCCTTCGGCGGCTCCAGCGGCTACCCTCCGGCGCTCTCCGCCGTCGCTTCGGCGGAGGCTTCCGCCGCGCTGTCGCGGGTGATGGTCACGCCGGGCGGCACGAGCAGCGTTTCCGGCATCGTCGCGCCCGCCATCAGGCGCACCAGCGAATCGACCGCCGCGCGCGAGAACTCGGCGCGCCCGACATCAACCGAGGCGCGCAGGTAGTAGCCCTCGGCGATGTGCTGGCGCGCCAGGGGTTCGGCGTCGATGCTGCCGATGATCACCGCTTCCGGCGGGATCCCGGCGGCTTCCAGCGCGGCGATGGCTCCGTAGGACCCGGCGTCGTTGATGCTCAGGATGACATCGAAGGCGATGTCTTCTTCCAGCAGCCGCTCGACGGAGCGCTGTCCGTCGTCGCGCGTGCCGCCCAGGTAGCGCCCGACGATGACGGCGTCCGGCGCATTTTCCAGCAGCCCGGCTTCCAGCCCATCGGCGCGGGTGACGATCTGCGGCATGGTCGGGAAGTCGAGGATGACCACCCGCGCCGCGCCGCCCCGCTCGTCACGGACGATCTCGCCGATGGCGCGCCCCGCCGCCAGCCCCATGCGCTCGTCGTCGCCCGCCAGCAGGACGCCGCCGTAATTTTCGATCTCCGCCGCCATGAAGACCATCGGCAGCCCGGCGGCTTCGGCGCTGCGCAGCGCCTCGTCGAGCAGAGCGATATCTTTCGGGCAGATGATCAGCCCGGTGACGCCGTCGGTGCGCGCCTGCTCGATCTGCGTGACCTGGATATAGGCGTCGTTATCGGCGTTGTAGATGCGGAAGGGCAGCCCATAAGCGGCGGCGAACTCGGAGATCTCGCGCGCCTGGGCGGCGTGATACTGGCTGGACTGCACGCAGGCGGCATAGGCGACGAAACCGCTGCCGCTGATTCGCGCCCGCGCGGTGGCGATCTCCGCTTCTGTCGGCTGTGCGTCCGCGCCGCGCCCGATCTCGCCATCCAGCACCACCGCGCGCGGGATCGGGGTGGGCGAGGGAGTCGCCGTCGGGGGCGGAGCCGGCAGGGTCAGTACCCCCGCCGCCATCAGCACCACCAGGGTGATCAGCGCGACCGTCAGCACCCCGATCACGACCATGAGCGGGCGAGAAGCAGGCTGCACTGGCAGAGCCGTCAGCGTCGGCGACGAGGCGGTCGAGGCGGCGCTAGGAGGACGAGGCGCGGCGAAGCTTGGCGGCGTCGGCGGCTGCACCATCGGGAAGCTGCCGGTGCTGATCGACCGCCCCAGGGCGGCATTGAGAGCGGCGGCGAGGTCAACAGCGCTGGGGTAGCGTTCATCGGGCGTCTTCGCCATCGCCTTCAGCACGACCTCATCGACCGCCGGGGGCAGCGCCGGGTTGGCGTTCGACGGCGGATCGGGCTGTTTTTCGAGGTGCTGGTAGATGATCGAGATGACGTTGTTGTCTGATGCCTGAAACGGCGCATTGCCCGTCAGCATATGGTAGAGGATCACCCCCAGGCTGTAGATGTCGCTGCGCGCGTCGAGCAGCTCGCCCCGAAGCTGTTCCGGCGACATATAAGCGGGCGTGCCGACGATGGTATCGGTCCTGGTGATGGTGACCGGGTTTTCGGTCAGCTTGGCGAGTCCGAAATCGGAAAGGTAGGCGTTGCCGGTGTCGTCGAGCAGGATATTGCTGGGCTTTAGATCGCGATGCAGCACGCCGTGACTGTGGGCGTAGCTCAGCCCGCGCGCCATCTGGGTGAAGAGGTCGGCGGCGCGGTTGATCTCCATCCCGCCGTCCACCAGCAGGTCGCTGAGCGTGCCGCCGCGCAGCAGGCGCATGGCGATGAAGGCGAGGTTGTCGACGATGCCATATTCGTAGATGGGCAGGATGTGAATGTGTTCCAGCGTGGCGATCAGCCGGGCTTCCTGGGCGAAGCGTTGGCGAAACTCGTCCTGTCTGCCTTCGGCAGCTTCGACCGAGATCACCTTCAGCGCCACCGACCGATTGACCGATGCCTGATGGGCGCGATAGACCGACGCCATCCCGCCCTGACCAATCTTCGCTTCGACCTTGAAGGCGCTGATTTGTTTGCCCACTAGCGGATCGTTCTGCATAACGCTGAAATGTCCTTCAAGGCGCGGAGAGGTTTGTTTTGTGAAAACATTACGGATTATAACAAACAATGGCGGCGCGCTCACTAGCGGACCTACAAACTTGCAAAATTCAGGAATTCGGCAGACAAGCGGCGCGCTGCTGGCGGGCGCGGCATCCGGTGGAAGGACGCCGCCCCACCGTAGGGAGATCGGCGTGGTCTAGCGCGCCAAGCCGCCTGTATAATGCAGTCGAAGTGGACCAGTGATCCGTAGAGTTTGCCTAGAGGTTGTCAGCATGAGAACGACGCGAGTCCTCATCGCGATTTTTGCCATCCTGCTGGTCGCCGGCGTGCCGGCGCTGGCGCAGGAGGTTGTGGCAGCGCCGCCATCGAGCTACACGCTCTTCGGCGTGACGCACATCTATCAGGGGTGGAACAACTGTGGACCGGCGACGCTGACGATGGGCTTGACCTATTTCGGCTACCCCGCCGATCAGACCCCGGCGGCGCAGTGGCTCAAGCCGAACAACGAAGACAAGAACGTGAGTCCCTGGCAGATGGTGGAATATGTCAACCAGCACACCACCGGCGACGTACGGGCGCTGCTGCGCTACGGCGGGACGCTGGACCGGCTCAAGACGCTGGTCGCCAACAACTTCCCGGTGCTGATCGAGAGCGGCTATGACCCGGTCTCCGCCAATCAGGGCTGGATGGGACACTATCTGCTGGTGACCGGTTACGACGACGGGCGCGCTCAGGTGATCACCCAGGACAGCTACGACGGTCCCGATCTGGCGTACAGCTATGATCACATCCGCGAGTACTGGAAGCATTTCAACTACCTGTACATCATCCTTTATCCTCCGGCGCGCGAGGCGGAGTTGCTGACGCTCCTCGGTTCCGATGCCGACGAGACGATGAACCTCTACAACACCCTGTCGCTGGCGCAGCAGGATGCCATCGCTAACCGTGATGATCCATTCGCCTGGTTCAACATCGGCAGCAGCTACACGCATCTGAGCATGTACGCCGAAGCGGCTTCGGCGTTCGATTTCGCCCGCAACACCCCATCTGGGCTGCCCTGGCGTATGCTGTGGTATCAGTTCACGCCCTACGAAGCCTATCTGGCGGTGGGCAGAACGGACGAGGTGATCCATCTGGCGCGAGCGACGCTCGACGACGGCGGCGGGCAGTTCGTGGAGGAGACGTACTACTACGGCGGGCTGGCGCGCGAAGCGATGGGCGAGCGTGACCGCGCCATCGACAATCTCAACGGCGCGATCAGCTTCAACCCCAACTTTTCGCCGGCGCGTGAGGCGCGCGATCAACTGATGGGGAGCTGAGGAAGCCTAAATGATGGGGGTCTGAGTTCGACTTTGCACATCAAGCGGCATAGGACAGAGTAGAAACGAGCGTATCAAAAAGCGGTTTGGGAATTTTGAGCATATCGGGTTCTTCCCTCGATGTTCGAAAAGTCGGATAGAC
>JABWBO010000149.1 GCA_013360465.1 Anaerolineae bacterium
TGGACCTGAGGGACGACCCGGCAAATACCAAACATATCGTCTATTTCCCTGCACCTGTGGCATACAACACAACACAGCGGCGTCGGTATCCTGACAAGCTGCATCTGAAGATGTCTGTGATGGAAATGCGTGGGCAGGGAATGAGCTACTGTCAGATCGCCACGGCACTAAACCTGCACTACACGCGAATCTGGCAGATCGTCAACAGTGCGTAGTGAACACATGTGCTAGACAATGTTGACATGGAAAAAAAGGGGGGTAGGATGATGATAACCGTGTGCTGCGAAAAGCAGTGCAGAAGAGACCCCCAGAGGTGCCGGGGGTCTTTTTTATTGTAGAATCAAGACGGGGACGGGCGCTAGAAAAGGCGGAGTTGTTTGAGGGGCATCGGCAAATGATCACCAAACAGCCCGCGCTGCACGTCCGTTCCCCACAGCCTCGCCAGGTCTGAGGCATCATCCGGTTCGGGCTGCGGGGGGCTGATAACGCGCGTGACCTCGCGCTCGACCAGACCGCTGCCGGAGGGCGCGGTTTTTTGATCGCACACCGCGACGTGGTAGCCGCCAGCGCGAAGGGTCACTGGCTGATGCGGTGGGCGGAGTATGACCGGGCGCTCGATGCGCTGGAATCGACGGGCAGCGCTTACGGCGTGAGCAATGTGGCGACGGCGCTGCTGATCATCATCGACGTGTTCGAGCGGCACATCGACGACCTTACGGAGGGGTATCTGGACTCCGATGGCGCGCCCTTCGACGCGAAGCGACACGTGCCGGTGGCGTCGGTGTTCGGCGGGTTGATGATCCCCGCCGGGGTGGCGGGGAGGCTGAAGAAGATCATCGACCGGATGGTCAGCAAGGGGGAATTGCCGGCGGGTGAGCGGTGGCGGGCGCTGGAGCGGCTGATCGAGATGGATGAACACTATGCCAAATGAACGAAATCATGGCGGCAGAGCGCATTTCGATACCAGTCAGGACGCGCAGATAGCGACCCGGCGAAAGATCGTCGGGGCGAACCTGCTCGCCGGCGTCGATTATCGCACGATGGCGGGGTCGCTCGGCGTGTCGCTGGGGACCGTCGCCAAGGACGTGCAGGCGCTCATGACGGAATGGCGCGAGGAGCGCATCCGCACCATCGACGAGTTCAAGCAGCTCCATCTGACCCGGCTGGACGTGCTGCTGAACGGGCTATGGGATAAGGCGCGCCAGGGCGACAGCGCGGCAATTGACAAGGTGCTGGCGGTGATGGACCGCCAGGCGCGGATCATGGGGATCGACGTGGTGCGGGTTGCTGGTACGGTGGGGCGAATGAGCGATGACGACGCGAGACGAATACTCGCCGGAGCAGCTAGCCTATTTGGCAGCGCAGGTGAGTCTGACCTCCTTCAAGATGCTGCTGTGGAAGGATTACCTCCACGCGACGCACCTGGAGCTGATTGACCGCGCGTTGATGCGGGTCGCAGAGTACGTCGAAACAGGCGGTGCGCGAGGAATCGGGAGGCTGGCGATCTTCATGCCGCCCCGGCATGGCAAATCGCAGACGGCTGCGAGGCTGTTCCCGGCGTGGTTTTTGGGGCGCAACCCGACAAAGCGGGTGATCCTGACGGGGTACGCGGCGTCGCTGGTCGATAAGCACAGCCGGTTCACGCGAAATCTGATCGCTACAGACCGGTATCAGGACGTTTTCCCCGGCGTGGCGCTGGCGGAAGACAGCGCGGCGCGCAACTCGTGGGACATCGCCCTGCACGAGGGCGGCATGGACGCGATGGGCATCAACGGGGCGATCACCGGCAAGGGGGCGCATCTGCTGATCATCGACGACCCGGTGCGCGGGCGGCAGGAAGCCGAGAGCGCGCTGATGCGCGAGCGGACGTGGGACAGCTACACGAATGATCTGTACACCCGCCTGGAACCAGGGGGCGCGGTGGTGCTGATCATGACCCGGTGGAACGACGACGACCTCGCCGGGCGGATGCTGCGGCGGACGAGCGGGTGGAAGGTGATCCGGCTGCCGGCGCTGGCGGAGGCGGGCGATCTGCTGAAGCGCCCTGCCGGCACAGCGCTGTGGGCGGCGCGGTATCCGGCGGCGCGGCTGGAAGAGATTCGCGGGGATGTCGGCTTTTACGCCTTCACGGCGCTGTATCAGCAAGCGCCGAAATCACGTGAGGGGGCGCTATTCAAGGCAGGATGGATCGACGATGCGCGCGTGAAGCAGGCAAAAGACCTGCGGCGCATCGTCGTCGCGGTGGACCCGGCGGCGACCTCTTCCTCCGGGAGCGATGAGACAGGCATCGTTGTCGCCGGCATGGCGTACAAGGACCGGGTGAGCGAGGGGTACATCCTGGCGGACGGAAGTCTGCGGGGAAGCCCGGACGCCTGGGCGCGGGCGGCGATAGGGCTGTATCGCAAATATAAGGCAGACGCCATCGTCGTCGAGACGAACCAGGGCGGGGAGATGGCGACGAACACCCTGCGCACCATCGACCGCAATGTGAGGGTGGTTTCGGTGACGGCGAAGCGCGGCAAGGCGCTGCGCGCGGAGCCGGTAGCAGCGCTCTACGAGCAGGGGCGGGTGCATCACGTCGGGAACTTCGACAAGCTCGAAGATCAGATGTGCCAGTGGACGCCCACCGACAACACGTCGCCGGACCGGCTGGACGCGCTGGTCTGGGCGCTGACGGAACTGATGCTAAAGCAGGAGCGGCAGGGGGTGTGGTAAGGGGGGCGTGTGGGCATTCAGGAGAGAATAGGCGCGGCGATTGCTGCGCTGCGTGGGGTGCAGCAGCCGGGTCCTCCGCCGGCGCGCAAGGCGTCGATCTTCCACTTCCCGGACTGGCTGGTGGGCAGTGCGCGGTGGCGCACGGATGACAAATACGCGGATTACGTGCGTGAGGGATACCGACTGAACAGTCTGGTATACGCGCCGATCCGCTACAAAGCGCGGGCGGTTGCCTCCGTGCCGGCGGTGGCGGCGACGGGCGATCCTGACAGCCCGGAGTGGCTGCCGAGCGACCACCCGTTGAGCCAGTTGGTGCGTCAGCCGAACCGGTGGCAGACGTGGCGGGCGTTCAACGAACAGCGGAAGACCTACCTGGAACTGGCGGGAAACGCCTACGTCTATGCCGAGCGCGACGCCGGAGGCAAGATCAAGGCACTGCACAATCTACGCCCGGACAGGATGTACATCATTGCCAAAACAGAGGGGGTGGTCGGGTACGGCTATCTGCCGCCGGGGAAAAACGATCCGCTGCCGCTGCTGGTGACCGACGTGGCGCACAGCAAGTACCCCAACCCGAACGACGAACTGGAGGGGCAGGGATATGGCATGCCGCCGCTGCTGGCGGCTGCACGGGACGCCGACACGGACAACAACGTTACGGAATTCATCAAGCTGGTGTTTGAGCGCGGGGCGATGCCGATGGGCATGCTGCGCTTCGAGACCAGCCTGACAGACGAGGATGCAGCGCTGGCGCGCCGGCGCTTCACGGAGGTGTACGGCTCTTACGAGAGCTGGGTGCAACCGATGGTCGTCGATAAAGGTGGCAGCTACGAGAAGATCGGCATGACCTTCGACGAACTCGGCTTCGACGTGCTGGACGCGCGCAATGAGGCGCGCATCCTTTCGGCGTTCGGCGTGCCACCGATCCTGCTGGGAACACGGTACGGGATCGAGCATGGGACGTACTCGAACTACAGCGAGGCGCGCACGCAGTTCTGGCAGGATGTGCTGGTGCCGGAACTGCGCATGTTTGAGGATGACGACCGCCGGCTGCTGGAAATGGGGGATGGCAGCTTCTTGATGTACGACCTGTCGGTCGTGCCGGCGCTGCAACGAGACACCGCTCCGCTCATCGACGCGGCGCACAAGCTGTGGCAGATGGGCGTTCCGGCAAATCAAGCGCTGGCGAGCGTCGGGCTGCCCATCGAAGAGATCGCCGGCGGAGATGTCGGCTACGTCTCGAAGAATGTGCAGGCGGTCGGCAGCGCGACTGCCCCACCGGCGGGTATGCCCCAGGAGGACGATGCCACCCCGGTCGAGGAGGGCGCGGCGGAGGATGTCCCAAAAGGGGCGGCTCCCGGCGCTGACGAAGCGCCCCGCCGGGAGCGGTGGACGGGTGAGCAGAAGGCGCTGCTGTGGAAGGCGATGGACGACATCGCCCTGCACAACGAGGGAGCGTTCAGAAACTACGCGGCGACGCAGTTCGAACTGGACCGGCGCGAGATGATGGTGCTGATCGCCGGGGCGCAAGAGAAAGCGCTGCGGCAGAAGGCGACCATCGACTGGCAGCCGGTGGCGGACGATGCGCTGCAAGTCATCCAGGGGGCGGGGGAGCGGTGGCGCTCGGCATTCATCCCGGTGGTGCGGGGCGTCGTGACAGACGTCTCCAGCTTCTGGAATGTGGAGGCGGGGCTGAGCTTCGACGTGACTCGACTTGAGGACCAGGCGTTTTTCACCGATTACTCGATGGATTTCTGGGATCAGATCAGCGAGACGAGCCGGAGCGAAATCGGCGGGGTGATCCAGCGGGGCATCCGCGAAGGGTGGAGCATCTCGGAGATGCAGAGCGGTCTCGACTCGGTGTTCCAGCAGTGGATCGGTGGGGACGGCGATGCGGCGCTACAGCGCTTCGCTTCGGGACGGCTTCAGCCCTGGCGAACGGAACTCATCGCCCGAACAGAAAGCACCAAGGCTACGAGTTGGGGAGCATGGCAGACGTACCGAGGGGCGGGGGTCGCTGAGAAGGAATGGATCAGCACCTCGGACGCGCGGACACGCCCGACGCACGTCACTGCGAACCGGCAGGTGCGGAAAATCGACGAACCTTTCGAGGTCGGCGGGCACAAGATGATGCATCCAGGGGATGGAAGTCTGGGCGCGCCGGTGTCGGAAATTGGAAATTGCCGGTGTTCGGTGCTGCCGGTCTTGAATGAGGAGTAGGACGATGTGCGAATTGTGCAAGCTGGAGATGACCGCGCCGAGAGAGATGAGCCGCCGGCTGCCTCTTGAGACGAAGACGCGCCCGACCAAGCGAGAGACCAAAGAGCAGCAGGTCTTCGTCACCGCTATCGACGCCGCGCAGGGCATCGTCGAAGCCATCGTCAGCGTGTTCGGCGTGATCGACGCCGGCAACGACATGGTGACGCCGGGGGCGTTCGCGAAGACTATCAACGAGCGCGGGATGAAGGTGCGCGTGCTGGACAATCACGCCGCCGACTCGGTGCTGCGGGTGGTCGGCATCCCGCTGGCGATGCGGGAGATCGGACGCGAAGAACTGCCGGCGGAGGTGCTGACGCGCTTCCCTGAGGCAACGGGCGGCTTGTGGACGAAGACGCAATATCTGCTGGATACGCCGGAGGGCATGGGGGTGTTCAAGCGGATCGCCGCCGGCGCAGCGGGGGAATACAGCATCGGCTACGAGGCGCTGAAGGTCGGCTGGGAGAAGATGGACACGCCGGACGGGCGGACAGTCAATGTGCGTCTACTCAAAGAGATTCGGCTGTGGGAATACAGCCCGGTGATCTGGGGGATGAACCCGGCGACGGCGACGGTAGGCGTGAAAGCGCCAGACCCGGCGGCGGACGATGAGACGCTTCCGGCAGACGAGGGGAGCGACCCGGAGGACACGCAGCCGCTGAAGACGGAGCGGAAGTCGAGCGCGACGGTGGGCGTCAGCCTGCAAACGCGAGTGGCGACCGCGATGTCGTGGCTGACCGAGGGATGGCTCGCCAACGAAATCATCAGCCTGGACGAATACGCGATCATCAACGCGATCATGGTCGAGGCGGCGCGGATGGTCTATGACGGGCTGCCGGAGGGACTGCGTGACCGGGCGCTGCCCCGCTACGACGCCTACATGGGCGCGGCGGGGGCGGCGGAGGCAAAAGCCGGCAGGGTGCTGTCGGCGAAGAATTACGGGCTGATTCGCGGCGCACACGAGGCGCTGAGTCAGGTGATGAGCAGCGCCGGCATGGCGTCTGCTGAAGACGATGCGGAGGCGGAAAAGACCGCACTCCGCGAGAAAGCGCCGGAACGCCACGCCGAGCCGGGGGAAGCCCCACTCACGTCGAGCGACATTGAGCGCGATCTGATCGAGATCGAGATGGTCGGCTGGTCGTAGCCGGGAGGGTTTCATGAACATCAAGACGGCGGAGAAGCAGTTGGTTGAGGCGAAGCGTTTGCTGGAGCAGGCGCGCGACCTCCTCAGCCAGGAGACCGTGACCGACGAGCAGCGCGCCGAGGCGACAGCGCTGCGCGAGCGGGCGATGAAGATGCGCAGCGACGCGGACCTGCTGCACAGCATCGAGAGCGCGACGAAGAACCTGGTCGTCGCGGAGACGGAAGAGAAAAACGCAGAGAAGCCGGCTGGGCAGTGGGGAGACTTCGGCGATTACGTCGGGGCGATCCTCGAAGCCAAGGCGGGCGGACAGCGCGACCCGCGCCTGTTCTGGGTGCCCCGCGACAGCGAGGACATCAAGATGGACCAGCAGCAGTCGCGGGCGCGGAAGGCGCTGAGCGGGGCGACCGGGGCGACCGGCGGCTTCCTGATGCCGGAGCAGTTCCTGCCGGCGATGCAGCAGGCGATGCTGACGCAGAGCACGGTGATGCCGCGCGTGACGCGCATCCCGATGGCGGCGCGCACGGTGAATCTGCCGGTGGTGGATTACACGCAGACGCTGCCGGAAGGCGAACCGCGCCAGTTCGGCGGGGTGCAGGCGTTCTACCAGAACGAAGGCGACGAGTCGGAAGACTCTGAGCCGAAATTCCGGGAGCACACGCTGACGGCGCACGAGCTGGCGATCTACACCGAGGCGAACAATTCGCTGCTGGCGGACGCCGGGGTTTCGCTGGAAGCATTCCTGAACAGCAGCATGGGCATGGGCGGGGCGCTGACCTGGAAGATCGAGTACAAGCTCTTCCGGGGGACGGGGGTCGGGCAGCCGCTCGGCATCGTGAACGCGCCGTGCACCATCGCGGTGGCGCGCGAGGCGGCGAATTTGGTCGAATACCTCGACCTGGCGCGCATGGACGAAAACGCGCTGCCCTCTTCGGGGCTGGCGTGGTGGGCGTCGATCTCGCTGAAGTCGCAGCTTCGCATGCTGAAGGACGACGCGAACAACAACATCTGGGCTGAAGCGGCGGCAGGACTGCCGGCGACTCTGCTCGGCTACCCGATCTACTTCACAGACAAGCTGCCCCGCATTGGCAGCAAGGGCGACATCGTCCTGGCGGACTGGAGCTACTACCTCTTTGGCGACCGTCAGGCGGCGACGCTGGACGTGTCGGCGGAGGCGAGCTTCCGCCGCAATCGCACGGCGTTCCGGCTGATCCACCGTCATGATGGGTCGCCCTGGATGAATGCGCCGATGACGCTGGCGGACACTTTGACTGAGGTGTCTCCGTTCGTCGTGCTGGACTCGACGGTCAGCTAGCCGAGCAGCGCTGATTTTCTGGACGACGCCGGCAACCGGTGCGGCGTCGTCCTACTGTAAACCATTGACAGTTGCAGCCGCCGAGAGGCGGTTTTTGTATGGGAGGACCCCATGAGCCTGCTTCACGCGGATTTTGCAGAGAATTTCGTCCCCATCGACAAGGCGGCGCTGGTCGGCGTCACGACCGAGCAGAACACCGGCTACGTGTCGCTGCAGAACTATCTGCGCATCGCGATCCTGATCCATGCGCTGGTGGTGACCACCACGCTGGACGTGGATGTCGAGATCGCCACGTCGGACGCCGGGGCGAACGCCTACACGGCGAAGAGCATCACACAGTTGGTCGCGGCAGACGACGGCGACCTGATCGTCATCGACCTGCGCCCGGACGAACTGAACAACCCGTCGGGCGGGGCGGCGGACGACGGGTATGCGTACCTCAACGTCGAGGTGACGCCGAGCGGCGCGGCGACCGTCGGCGTGGTGGTGCTGGGTGTGCCGCGCTACAAGGGCACGCCGGGCACGGAGTGGGACCAGTCGGTCTAAGGGGATCATCATGGGCGTGCATGTGCAGATATTGCGGTCAACGCGGATCACTCAGCGCGGGCAGACGCGCACCATCTACCCTGGCGACAGCGTGGAGGTGTCGCGCGCCATCGCGCTGCAATGGGAGGCGGAGGGCATTGCACGCCCCTGGCGCGCCATCGCGCTGACGGCAGAAGAGACCGCCAACGTGCGGTTCTTCGCCGGGAACGAGGCAGCGGCGGAGCGTCTGCGGCAGTTCGTGTCGGCGGTGGCGCGCGTGGATGTGCGCGACGAACTGCCGGCGCTGGCGCAGGCGGACGTGATCGACAGCGAGCGAGTGGTGTGGTTCGATGGGACCACGCCGCTCGACGTGGCGCGGCTGGCGAGCGGACTGGAAGTGATCTTCACGTGGGACGCTGCTGCGCCCCTGGACGACTACCGCGTGCTGGCGGCGGATGTCGGGAGCGAAGAGGACCGCCAGGCGACAGCGGAACTCGGCATCGACCTGCGGTGTCCGGTGTATGCGCCGGGGCTGCTCTTCCTGCGCTGGCGGGAGGGGCGGGAGCTGATCGATCTGCTGAGCGAGGAGATGGTGAGCGGCGGGGATCGGCGGCTGGCGTTCCTGCGGGCATACTGGCGCTCGACGGTGCGGCTGTGCCCGCTGCCGGCAACGTGGAGCGGCGCGAAGGTATGAGCGACTGGTGCGCGGTGTGGATCGCCTATGGCGACCGATGGCGCACCCTGGCGAGCGCGAGCGCGGAGAGCTTCCGCCGGCATCATCCGGGCGTGCAGACGGTCATCATCGCGGAGGCAGGGGTCGAGGGCTTCGACGACGTGCGGGTGCATCCGCGCGCCGGCATCGCATCCCGCCAGCGCAAGGCCGAGATTCCCGCCGGCCCGCGCGAGCGCGGCGTCCGTGACCGCCCGGACCGCCGCGACTTCACCCTCGGAGAGAGCCTTTCTCCGGAGGAGTTCCTGCCCGATCCCCATGCCGCGACACGCCGCGGCGGCCTCCAGTGCCGTCACGAGCGTGATGAACCGCAGGTGAATGGCCTGGAGTGCGAACAGCAGGTCGTACTCGGCGCTCATGGTGATGGCTGGCTCCCCGGAACGGCGCCGGATTGTACTGACCGGGAGGGGGGCGGTGTTTTACTTTTCAGAAGGCGCAGGCCTGCCCGGCCACTGCGTCCGCCGCCGCCCGCAGTTCGGCCGCTCCCGCCGCAGCCCCCCGGGCGTGCCCGAAGACCGCCC
>JABWBO010000150.1 GCA_013360465.1 Anaerolineae bacterium
GTTTCGAGAAGTGGCTCAAGCCGATCAGCGCGCGGGTAGCCAGAGCGGGAACAGATCGTCGCCGGGGTCGTTCGTCAGGTTGATCGGCGAGCCGCCGGCTCGCCCCTACGAGGTGGCGGGCGTAGGGGTGACCCGCCGGGTCTTCCGCTCGCGGAGATCTTCCGAGAACCCCCTTCAGGTCTCCACTTCGGCGAGCGGCAGGGTCACGGAAAACTGGCTGCCTGCGCCGAGCACACTCTCAACCTCGACCGCGCCGCGACAGCGTTCGACGATCTGCCGGGTGATCGCCAAGCCCAAGCCCGTCCCTTCGAACTGCTGAACATTCCCTCCCCGGAAGAAGCGGTCGAAGATGCGCGGCAGGTCGGCGGCGGCGATGCCGATGCCCGTGTCCTGCACGATCAGACTGACCCGGTCGTCATCGACCTGGGTGCGCACGCTGACCCTGCCGTGTGGCGGCGTGTAGCGAATGGCGTTGTTGATCAGATTCGCCGCCACGCGGCGCACATCCGTCGGCATGCCGCGCACCGGCGTCGGGCGGTCGCACAGACTGACTTCCAGCGCGATATGCTTGCTCGCCGCCAGCGCCTCCACCTCGCGGCATACGTCCCGGCAGGCGTCGTTGAGCATGACGACATCGGGCAGCGCGCCGGGGTGGCTGCCTTCGCGGAGGAGCGCGAAGAACTGATCGAGCATCTGACCGAGCTGCTCGGTCTGGCGCTTGAGATCGTCCAGGTATTTTTTCTGCCGCTCCGGGCGATCCTGAACCCGCTCCAGCAGATCGACCTTCAGGGTGATGGCGCTGATCGGCGACTGGATGTCGTGCGAAATCTCGCGCGCCATGTCGTGCAGCAGGCGAATCTTGTCGCGCTCCCGCTCGATAGCCAGGATCAGCTCCTGGCGCTGCTTCTGCGCCGTCACATCCTCGGTGATGCCGATGACCCGGTCGAACTGATCGCCGGGTTCATCGATGGGATAGGTACGGTCGCGCATCCAGCGAATTTCGCCATTCTCTCTCAACAGGCGAAATTCGATTTCGCGGCGGCGTTCGGTGAAGGTCAGCCAGTCGGTCACAGCCGGACGGTCTTCCGGATGGATCAGCGCGTCGATGTGCTGTGGGTCCAGGTAGTACTGCCGGCGCGACAGCCCCAGTATGTTCTCGAAGGCTGGGCTGACGAAATAGGCGTGATCGTCGCCGCGCGCCGCGATCCACAGCATCTCCGGCAGGTTCCTGACCACCTCGCGGGTGTTCATTTCATTTTCGCGCAGCTCCGCTTCCAGCCGGGCGATGGTCCCATACCACCTGCCGAAGACGTTGTGCACGATGTCGAAAGTGGGGCGGCGCATGTTCACGCCCCGCGTCGGCAGGCGCGGCACAAAATGATCCAGATAGATCGCCGCCAGCGGCGTGATCATCAGCGCCGTGATGCTCTTGGCGACGATATCGCCCGGAATCAGTTCCACGAACCCGCCGCGCCCGACTGACGAAATCAGATTGAACACGATGGCATCGGTCCACAGCGATCCCAGCAGCGCCGCGCCCACCATGACCAGGGTATGCGGCTTGCGCAGCGTGTTGTGGATGCCCTGGTAGACGATTGTCGCCACGAACATGTCGGCGAGGAAGGCGATCACGCCGGCGACCATCATCTGTGGGTCGAGCTTCAGCGCGTTGGCGAATGCCTCGGCTTCCAGGGTGATCACCGTCGTCGGAAGCGCTGCATGCAGGCGGGTGATGGCGGCGCTCGCCATGATCAGCAGCTGGATCAGGGCGATTCCGAAAATGATGATCCGCGCCACCGCCGTGCCATCCACCGCGTAGAGGATGAGGATGATCATCAGGATGACGGGGACGAGTACATCCGCCGGGATAGTGAAGACGATGCCGGGGATCGGTTCGCTGTAGACGATGCCGGTGTTGGAATAGGTGAGCAAGCCGACGATGGCAGCGGTGTACATCAACAGCGGCGAGATGCCGTAGCGGGGATTGGCGTAGTGCATCGCCAGGGCGATTCCTGCCAGCGCGGTGACGGACAGCAGGAGCAAGAGAATGCTCAACATAAGGCTGAACATAGAAGCGTTAACCTGTGTCGGCGCAAAAAATCGCTGGGTGCGCGGATCATCGGGGTCGCAGGGTGCAGGAATAGGGCGAGGATGCCACACACTGCTTCGATTATATGTCCGTTTGCGCATTATGCGATTCGCCGGCGCTCCTGTCCGAATCTGCCCGCGCAATGTCGCCGTGAATGGGGTACGATCATCCGCGCTTCACCTCTTGTCCTCCCTCTCCAGCGGATGTGCCGGGATGCCGCGAGGCGCTGTTTTGAGGGGCAAGGCGTAACAGACACTGGGTGCAGCGCGATCTTTGGCGGGCGCGATTCTGACGCCGACGACCTACAGGGATGAGGACGGAGCAATGAGCGATGCGCTGCCCGCGAACCGGGCGGAACTCTTGGGAAATATGGAGACCGGCTGGCAGCGCTTCATGGCGCACCTTCGCGCGATGAGCGACGCTGTGCTGACTCAGCCGACGGACGCCGCCGGTTGGACGATCAAAGACCATGTCATGCATCTGGCGGTCTGGGAAGGCGGCGTAACCGCGCTGCTGGATCACGCGCCGCGCCTGAAGGGGATGGGAGTCGAAAGCGTGACCTGGGCGGACGGCATCGACGCCATCAACGGGGCGATTCAGCAGCAGCACCGCGATCTGCCGCTCGCCGATGTGCTGCGCGCCTTCGAAGCGAATCACCGCCGGCTGATCGCCCGCGTCGAGACGCTCAGCGAGGAAGATTTGCAGCGTCCCTACCGCTACTACCAGCCCGACTCGCAGCGCACCGATCCTCTGGTCAACGCGCTGGTTCACAACACCTATGCCCATTACGAGGAACACCTGCCCTGGATCGACGCCATCGCCGCCGTCGCGTCGTGACCTGCCAGGGCGCTGCACACCTGACTTATGGAAACTGATTGGGGACAAAAATGAGCGTCGATGTTCGAATTCGTGACCTGATCGCGCACGCCTACGCCAACGCGCCGACCATCCGGCAGATAATGGACGAACGCGGGCTGACGCCGGCGGATATTCAAAGCGCCGCCGACCTGCCCAGGCTGCCGGTCATGCCTAAAGATCGCCTGGTCGAGCTTCAGCAGCAGCACCCCCCGTTCGGCGGGCTGCTGACCTGCGACCCCGCCGATCTGCCGCGCATCTACATCTCGCCCGGTCCGATCTACGATCCGCAGCCGCCGAGCGATGACCCGGCAGCGCTGCTGGCTCCTTTCCAGATCGCCGGTTTCGGCAAGGGCGACCGAGTCCTGAACACTTTCATGTACCATCTGACGCCGGCGGGGCTGCTGCTGGACGAGGCGCTGCGGGCGCTCGGCGCGACGGTCATCCCGACCGGACCGGGCAACACCGAGCTTCAGGTCATGATGATGAACAGCCTGAAGGTGACGGGCTATGTCGGCACGCCGAGCTTCCTGGCGATCCTGCTCGACAAAGCCGGCGAAATGGGCATTCCCAAAGAGGTGGTGAGCATCAAGAAGGCGCTGTTCTCCGCCGAGCCGTACACGCCGTCGCAGCGGGCGCGCTTCGAGGGCGACTACGGCATGACCACCGTCTCCGCCTATGGCACGGCGGACCTGGGCTTGTTCGGCTACACCGCGCCGGGAGTGACCGGCTTCTGTGTCACGGCTTCGGTCTACGTCGAGATCGTCGATCCAGAGACCGGACAGCCGGTCGAACCGGGCACGGCAGGCGAAATCGTCGTCACCACCTTCAACCGGAACTACCCGCTGCTCCGCTTCGGGACCGGCGACCTGGGGGCGCTCGCCCCACAGCCGGACGCCAACTGTCTGGGTGAACAGCAGCTCCTCGGCTTGTTCGGGCGCAGCGGCGACGCCATCAAGGTGCGCGGTATGTTCCTGCACCCGAACCAGCTCCTGGCGGTCAAGGCGCGCGTGCCCCAGGTCAAAAATCTGCGCGCACGCATCACCCGGCAGGATAACCACGACGTGGTGACCGTGCAGGTGGAGCTGCATCCCGATCATGCGGGGGCGGAGGTTGCCGAGCCGATCAAAGCGGTGCTGAACGGCGTGGCGCGGCTGCGCGTCGATGCCGTCGAAGTGGTCGAGGTGGGTGTGATCGATCCGGCGCAGCGGGCGATCCTCGACGAGCGCCGCTGGGAGTGAGTCCACTGCGCTGACCCACGCCAGAGAACCGTAAGTCCACACGACTTTGTGACACCCCTGTGAGGGGTATGGACAGAGTTGGCACGGCGCGGACGACTCAGATACACTCTTCGTCGGTGCGCGGTGGCAGTTCCCTGGAAAGGAGAGTCGGCTGTGAGGAAAAAGATCGCCAACGGGACGCAGCTTGCCAGCCAAAGCTGGCAGGCGCTGCGTCAAAATCCGCAGCTCCTGATGTTCCCGGTCATCTCAACCATCGGTTTGATCATCGTCTCGATCCTCTTTTTCGTGCCGCTGGCATCCATCGGCGGTTCCAACCCGGAAAACCTGATCGGCGAGAACGGCTCGGTCAATTTCGGCACGGTGGTGGTGCTGTTTCTATACTATTTCGCCACCTACACCGTGATCATCTTCTCCAACGTGGCGCTGGTCGGCGCAGTCTTCAAGCTGATGCGGGGCGAGCCGGCGACCGTGCGCGATGGATTGAACATCGCCTCGGCGCGCCTGGGCAAAATCCTGATCTACGCCCTGATCAGCGCTACCGTCGGCGTCCTCGCTCGCATGATCCGCGAGAGCGGGCGGGACTCGAAGAACGTCGTGCTGATGATCCTGGCGGCGATCCTCGGCGCGATCCTTCAGGGAACCTGGAACCTGCTGGTCTTCTTCGCCATCCCCATCATCGTGGCGGAGGATGTCAGCGTGATGGACAGCATGAAGCGCAGTCTGGAGATGTTCAAGCGCACCTGGGGCGAAAGCTTCATCGGCAGCACCGCCATCGGCATCGCCTCCTGCCTGGTCTGGTTGGCGATTCTCGTGGTGGGCGGGGCGATCATCTTCCTGGCGGTCAGCACCGGCAGCATCATCGTGATCGTCGCCGCCGTGCTGCTGGTCGTGCTGGCGTTTGCCATCCTCAGCCTGATCAACGGGGCGATCAACGGCGTCTTCCAGGCGTCGCTGTACAAGTTCGCCACCGAAGGCGAAGCCGGTCCGTTCATCGATACGGCGCTGGCGCGGGAGGCTTTCGCGGGAGCGTAAGCCTGTCTCACAGGATAGTTGTATAGGGTCTGCGCCGTCTTCAGGTCGGGACGGCGCAGTCTTTTTCTGAAAGGGTCTGAAAGTCATCGGACCATGACCGGACTGGCGTTCGCCCTGGTGGGCACATCCGCTGTGATGCACGCGACCTGGAACCTGCTGGCGAAGCGGGTCGGCGGCGGCATGGCGGCGATCTGGCTGTACAGCACGCTGGCGACCGTGATTTATCTGCCGTTCGCCGCCGCCATCCTGATCACCCAGCAGACGACGCTGGGACTGCGCGAGTTGATCTTCCTGGGTGGTTCAATCCTGCTGCACATCGCCTACTACTTCCTGCTTCAGCGGGGCTACAAGGAGGGCGATCTGTCGCTGGTTTACCCGCTGGCGCGCGGCACAGGCCCGATGCTCTCGGTGGTCGGGGCGATCCTGCTGCTGAACGAAACGCCGTCGCTGGGGGCGCTCGGCGGGGCGGGGCTGGTCAGCGCCGGCGTGTTCATCCTGCTGGGCAGCCCGGCGGCGCTGCGCCGGGGCGACAACCGCACCGCCATCGCCTATGGGCTGCTGTGCGGGCTGTCCATTGCTGCCTATACGCTGTGGGATAAACAGGCGGTGAGCGCGCTGCTCATCCCGCCGCTGTTCCTGACCTGGGCGGGCAACCTGGCGCAGGCGGTCATGCTCGCCCCAGCCGCCTACCGCGAGCGGTCAGCGCTGCGCGCCGCCTGGCGCGACCACCGCCGCGCCGTCCTGGGCGTCAGCATCCTGGATTCGCTGTCCTACATCCTGTTCCTGATCGCGCTCAGCGTGGGCAGCGTCAGCCTGCTGGCGCCGCTGCGGCAGACGAGCATCCTGATCGGGACGTTCATGGGGGTGCGCCTGCTTTCAGAAGATGCCTCGCGGCGGCGGCTGATCGCGGCGGCGGTCATGCTCAGCGGGCTGGTCGCGCTCGCCCTGGGGTGATCACCAGCTCATCCGTCCGCCAGAATCTTGTCCACCGCCGCCGCCAGTTCGCGTAGATTGCTCACCTTGTAGACTCCATGTGACAGCGGCGCATAGTGCAGCATGTCGCTGTCGCCCGTCCCCCACTGTGACGACGGCTCTGGGTTAAACCACAGCAGACGCCGGCTCTTGCGCATCATGTCCGAGATGACATCCAACCGGGGGTTGTTGTAGTTGTTCCGTCCGTCGCCCAGGATGACCACCGTCGTCCGGCTCGTCACCTTGCCGATGTGGTCGCGCTGGAAAGTGTTCAGGCTGTTGCCCAGGTCGGTGTTGTAGTAGCCGGGGCGGTTGTCGTTCAGGACCTTTTCCACCGCCGCCATCGGCTCCAGCTCGCTGAAAGTCATACTGATGTCGGTCAGATCGCTGATGAAGATGAAGCTGTCGGTCTTGGCGACCTGATCCTGTAGTTCGTAGATCAGCGTCAGCAGGAATTCGGCACAGTGGCGCATCGACGTGCTGACATCGCAGATCAGCACCAGGCATGGTTTGATGTGGTGCGTCTGGAATTTCAGCTCCAGCGGCACGCCGCCATAACGCATATTGGCGCGCATGGTCTTGCGCGGGTCGAGCGTGCCGGTCCTGTCGCGCCGCTGACGCAGCGCGGCGCGGCTGCGCAGCCTGGCAGCCAACCGGCGAATCTCGTCGCGGATCGCCTCTACATCGTCGTCGCTCAGCCGATTGAACGGTACATCCATCAGGTCGGGTTTCGGTTCCGGCTCTTTCTCTGCCATGCGCTCAGCGATGTTCGCGCCGACGAAGTTCGACACCTGATCGGTAAGCCCCTGGGCGTTCTGCTCCAGCATCTGACGCAGCTGCTGCAAATCCTCGCGGCTCATGCCCATCTGCGCCAGCATCTCCAGCAGTTCTTCAATCGCCTGCTGAAGCTGCTGTATGTTCATCTGTCGTTCCACGCGGCGCTCGAACCAGCGGCGCTGATTCATGTCGTCGGCGCTGCTCAGTCCCGCCTGCTGTCCCGCCTGATCAAGCTGATCCTGGTCGAAGGGTCTGCCTTCGAGAAGCTGGCGCAGCAGATCGCGCAGCGCCTGCGGGCTGCCCTGGAGCGCCTGGAGCGCCTGCTGAAGCTGCTGCTGCTGTTCCGGCGTGAGGTTGTCCAGGATGTCTTCCATCGGCGGGCGGTTCGCGCCGAAGAAGAGCGGGAAGTACTGCTCGAATTTGCCCTGGTCGCGCGCCTCTTTGACCAGCGTGGTCTTCATCGCCGCGCGGAAGAAGTCGCGTTCGCCGATCCCGACCTGCTGGACGCCGTTCAGCGCATCCAGGCTTTCCGCCAGCGAAATGCGCACGCCGGCGGCGCGTAGGGCGCGGATGAAATTGACCATGCGCTTGTCCATGAGGGAAATCCTGTCGACTTGCGGGTGGTGAACCCGGCGTGCGATATGGACATTATAGGGGGTTCGCGAGAACCGGGTCAAGCGATGGAGTGGGCAGGGGACGGCGAATTACCCAGCCAGCCCCGGCACGACGCGCCACAGCAGGAACAGGGTGAGCGCCGCCAGCCAGCCGATCAGCGCCGGGGTCAGCCAGATGGGCGCGCGCGCCGTCAACCGCCCACGCAGCGCATCGATGCCGGCGGCGGCGAACAGCGCCAGCGGGATCAAGCCGGGGTACAGGTAGCGCCCCTGGAACTGCTGAAAGGTCAGGTTGTAGTAGGCGAACTGCGCCAGCGCCAGCAGCAGCGCCGCGCCCATCCCCGCCCAGGCGAGCGCCGTCTCGCGCGGCGTCTGCGCCCATGCCCGCCCGCGCCGGGGGACCAGCGCCAGCAGCCCGATCAGCGCCAGCGCCAGGAACGCCCCGATCAGCCCATACGTCCAGGCGGGCAGCGCCAGCTCCATCCAGCCGAACTGCCCCCAGAAGCTTTGGAACGTCGTGGTGGCGATCTGCCGCAGAGTTTCGCCGATGCCGACCTGGGCGATCAGCTCGGCGGTGCGCGGCTGACCGATCACCACCGCATCGTGCGCCCGCAGTCCGAACAGGTCGGGGAAGCCGTAGACGCCGAAGTTGCGCATCCACCACACCCCGCCGAGCAGCAGCGCCGGCACGGCGAACAGCGCCAGCGCGGTGAAGATGCGCCGCCGCCCGCCGCCGCGCCCCTGCCGGAACAGGATCGCCAGCGGGATCAGCCCGACCAGGAAGAGCGTGCTGACCTTGGTCAGCAGCCCGATGCCGACCAGCACGCCGAGCAGCCAGGGCGATGGCGACCCGCTCTTGAGATGGCGCACCCCCGCCCACAGCGCCCACCCGATCACCAGTTCCGCCAGCGCGTCGTTGTTGACCGACGCCAGGATGTGTACGTGCTGCGGCACGAAGGCAACCAGCGCCGCCGCGCCCAGGGCGATCTGCGGCTGATCGGGCAGCAGGGCGCGCCCGACGGCATAGGCGGCGATCACCACGCCCGCGCCAATCAGGGCGGTGAACAGGCGCAGCGCGGCGAGCGATCCGCCGGTCAGGCGGAAGACGGGCGACGCCAGCAGATAGTAGAGGGGCGGCTGGTGATCTTCGTACTGGATGGCGTCGAAGCGGTCGAGCAGCGCCGGCGCGAAATCGGCGGCGGTGAGGGCGCTCAGATACGCCTGATCCCAGTCGCCGGCTTCGATCACCGGGCAGCAGCCGGAATCTGCCACCTGAGCGATGTAGTGATAGTGGGCGGGTTCGTCCGGGGCGAGCCAGGCGGGGACGCGCAGCGCGTAGCCGGCGGCGAGCAGCAGGTAGACGATCACGATGGCGGCGATCACCGCGCGTTCGGTGCGTTTCGTCATCAGCCGGAGGGTCCTCGGTTCATGGCAGCGGCTCCAGGGTCGTCCAGGCGGCGCGCAGGGCGCGGCAGGTCAGCGCCGGCGCAAGGATGCGGGTGCAGGGCGGGTCGAGCGCCAGCGTCAGCGTATGATAGCCCGCCGCGATGGCGAAAGTCAGCGCGACTTCCGTCTCTCCGGCGATCTGCCAGCGCGCCAGCGGTGCGTCGTCGCCCAGCGCC
>JABWBO010000253.1 GCA_013360465.1 Anaerolineae bacterium
CGGCGGGACAGTCGGCGGCGGGACAGCACCCGGCGGGACAGTCGGCGGCGGGGAATCGCCCGTCTGACCGGGAGGGGGCTGCGAATTCGCCGGCGGCGTCGATTCTGGGCGATCGGCGGGCGCGGCGGTGATGACCGAGATCGGCGCATACAGCAGGGCGCACGCCTCGGTCGAAGATTGCAGCAGCGCGGCGTTCACCCACCCCTGACCGCCAACAGCCTCCTCATCCGACGTGATGTATACCCAGCGGATATTGCCCGTCGGATTGACGGAATCGACCACCTCGATGACCTGCACCGGCGCGCCGTCCGCCAGCGCGCCAACGACCGGCGCATCTTGCGCGGGGCGCGAAAGCAGCGCCGCGCCGCCCGGGGAAGTCACCACCGCCGGGCAGTCGGGGGCGCTTCCCGCCTGCTGAAGACCATTCGCCGCGCCGCCAAGAAAAGTCCCGGAGGAGGTTCCTCCACCGCCGAACGGCGCGCGGCTGATGACCAGCGCCCCGAAGATCACCACCAGGAAGACTGCCGCCAGCGAGAACCAGTTCACCGCGCTGCGTGCTGCCGCCGGACGCGCCGGCAGTGCTGTCGCCATCATCTCACGTCTCTCCTTTGCCGTATCTGTGCCGGGCACGCCTGAACCGACGCTGCCCGCGCTGTGGATGTCGTCATTCAATTCCAGGATCATCGCTTCCAGCAGGGGATCGCGTTCGGCAGCGCGCAGCACCTCGCCCACCGCCGCGAAGTCACCGCGTTCCAGCGCCGCGCTGTAGCGGAAGAGCAGCCGTTCGCGCCCCAGATTTCGCCTATCCATGTCGTCCCCCACCTGCCTCTGACGACTCCGCCTGATCCTGCCAGTATGCCCCGCGCAGCCGCAGCACCGCCCGGTGCAGGCGAACCCGCGCCGCGCCCGGCGTGATCCCCAGGATCCTGGCGACCGCCGCGCCGTCCATCTCGTGGAGAATCGCCAGCCGCAGGATTTCGGCGTCTTCCGGCGAGACGCGGCTGAGCAGGGCATCCACTTCCATCTGCGCGTCGGGCGTGTCGCCATAAGCCTGCGCCAGCGCCGCCACCCGGTCGAAGAGCGCTTCGTCGTCCGCCGGGTCATCCGGGTAGAGATCGCGCAGCAGGGGTTCACGCCGCTCGCGCTTCGCCCGCTCGGCGCGCCGCCGACGGATCAGGTTGGCGGCGATCCCCAGCAGCCAGGCGCGCGGGGCGCGGTGTTCCCGAAAGCGCCCTTCGTGGCGGAGCGCTTCGACGACCACATCGTGCAGCAGGTCTTCCGCCGCGTCATCCAGCCCGGCGCGCCGCAGATACCAGCGCAGCGTGTTCTGGAGTGCCTCCGCCTCCTGCGCGATGAACTGTCGCAAACTGGGACTCTGGCTCATCCTGCTCCCTACTGCGCCAGCCCGCACGTCTCAGAGGGTGTCTGCAAAGCCGGTTTTCACACAACCTCACCCCGGAAACCTGACGGTTTCCTGCCCCTCTCCAATTGGAGAGGGGCGGTTGAGCGCAGCGAAACGG
>JABWBO010000254.1 GCA_013360465.1 Anaerolineae bacterium
CCCGCCCGCAGCAGCGGCGCGAGCAGAGCGTCGGTGCAGTCTGCCCCGACCGCCGCCGCAATGCCGACCTCGCCGCCCTCGCCCAAAGCGGCAGCCATCCCCCAGGCGGTCTGCGGTCCGCCGCCGCCCAGCCTATCCCGCATCGTCGTCCCGTCGGCGAGGATAATATCATCAATGACGACGCCGAAAGCTACGTATCGAATCATGGTTGACACCCCAAAAAAACAGGAATACAGTGTAGATAGGGTAAGTCAGGTTGAGTGAAAGGAGTCGGTCTTCCTCTATGGAAGTAAGTGCCGAAACACAACCACATACCCTGAACCCGGCTTTCCGCCGCACTTTATGGGCGGAACGCCAAATGCCTTCCATGAAGGCGTTTCAAGTCCCTGTTTGACCATCGCGCCGGCACTTTATCCCACCCGGCGCGATGTCTGTGAATCGCCCTTGGCGCACCTCAATCTGTTGATGACGCCCCCTGCCACTGATAAAGCTGCATCGCTGTGCCGTAAAACGGAAAAGGCTGCTCGCGGATCAGCCGGTAGTCGGCGAGAAAACGCGCCTCGCGCGCCAGTCCTTCGCGCACGAATCCTTCCATCGTCACCAGAAACTCCGGCTGCGTGTCGTAGACCAGCGCCGGCGGGATGGCGTAGTTCTGGTCGGCGGCGACCAGCGCCGGATCGACCGGGTAGTAGCGGGTCAGCTCCGGCGTGACCAGCCCGACGGTATCGACGATCATCGCCCGGCTGAAGTAACCGACCGCGCCGATGTCGCCGGAAGCGACGCGCGTCGTCTCGGTCACGCCCAGGTCATCGCGCAGGAATTCCGCCATCCGCTGATACTCCAGTTCCAGAGCGTGAAACGCCATGCGCGGCGCGGGGCGATCCGGTCCGTGATCGGGGTGGAGCGTCCAGCCGTTGATCGACATGAACAGCCACAGCGCCCCCGCCGCCCCCACGAGCGCCCAGCGAAGCGCCGCCCGTCGAAACACGCCGGTCAGCGCCCACGCGCCGACCACGATACCCATCATCAGCGCCGGCAGGGGCGGAGCCATATACCAGCGGAAGATCAGCGGGTTGAGGACGGCGAAGACGATCAGATACAGCCAGGGATAGACCAGCCAGGGCAGCATCCGGGGGGCGCGCCGCGCCGTGAAGCTGATCGCCAGCAGGCTGAGCAGCAGATAGGCGGCGCTGGCGATCATCGCGCCCAGGCTGCCGAAGGTGTCGAACTCGAAGAAAGGGGTGGCGTAGGTCTGGATCATGCGGATCAGCGCCGCGCCGTCCGGGATCAGGTAGGCATAGCGCTTCGCCGTCACCGAGTTGGGGATCGGGCTGCCGAACGCCGCCGCCGCATAGACCGCCCAGGGCAGCAGAAGGACGGCGCAGGCGATCCACGTCCGCCAGGGCAGCGCCGCCGGCAGGTCCGACAGGGTGAGCCTCCCCCGCCGCGCCGCCAGCCGTTCGATGAGCTGCCAGCCGAGCAGCGGCGCAGCCCACAGCACGGCGTCGGCGCGCGT
>JABWBO010000151.1 GCA_013360465.1 Anaerolineae bacterium
AGGCGGATGGCGAGCGTCATCGAACACGAATTCTCTTGAAGGGAGAGACATGATGATTCAACGAGAGACCATTGCGCGGCTGTTTCGGGGCGATCTGCCCAACCTGGCGGAGGCGCTCGGCTGGTCGCTGCCGCCTGACGCCCCTGCACCGGAACTGATCTCGACCGGGACCTCCAGCCAGGTCGCTGTGGCCGGGCGGCAGGGAGTCGGCAAGCGGACGCTCTGCCGCAGCCTGTGGGGCTGGAACGTCGGCGCACAGGCTGACCAGGATGTGCAGCGCTACGGACGCATGATGCTGGTCCACCTGCCGGAAGAGCCAGTGTCGGGGGAAGACTTCACTTTCCATTTTTCCGGGGCGAAGATGGTGCTTTACGTGGTCGATGCGGCGCAGGGCGTCACCGACGCCGACTCTGCGTGGATCGCTCGCCTCCGCGCGCTGAACTCCGCACTGGTCGTGGTCGCCAACAAGGCCGATCTGCTGGCGCCTGGCGCGCTCAAGCCGCTGCTCAAGGGTCTGCGCGATCGGTTGGGGTGTCCTGTTCTACCGGCGGTCGCCACCGATCTGGTGCAGGTGCATCGGGTGTTCCTGCCTGCGGTCCTGAGCGCCTGTCCGGAGGTCGCCGAGACGCTCGCCACCGAGATCGGCGGGCTGCGCCAGCAGGTCGCCTGGAGCCTGGCGATGCGGGCGGCTCTGACCAGCGCCATGATCGCCACGGAGGGTGACACGGAATACGATACGGCATCCCTCGTCACCCTTCAGATGCGGCTGATGCGGCGCATCGGCATGCTCTACGGCTTCAAGCCCAGCGGCGGGCGGGGACGACAGCTCGCGCTTGGCGTGCTGATCACCTTCGTCTTCAGCTTTGTACCGGTCATCGCGTTGCGCATCCGACATGTGCGGGTCTGGATGGTCTATGGGACGGTGGCGGCTGGAACCACCCTGCTGATCGGCCGGCTGGCAGTGTTCTACTACAGCGCTCCGCTGCCGGGCTGGCTGCGCTGGCTTTAGCCCGTCCGGCGCCGAGTCAATGGACGCCGCGCCGGAAGCGGTCTTTTCCCTGCCTGCCCTGCGCCGTGCCTGGCAGTTGGTCCGGCGCAGCGGCGGCATGCCAGGGACGGACGGCGTCACGCCGGCGCAGTTCGGGGTGCAGATCGACCGGGAGCTGGCGCGGCTGCAAGCTGCGCTGCTCGATGGCTCGTACCGTCCGGGGCCGGTGCGCCGCTTCTTCATCAAAAAGGCGTCGGGCAAGCAGCGGCCGATCTCCGTCTGGACGGTGCGTGACCGCATCGTCCAGCGCGTGGTCCATGACGCGCTGACTCCGACTCTGGAGGCGATCTTCCTGCCGTGCAGCTACGGTTTTCGTCCTGGGCGCTCTCAGGAAGATGCTGTTCGCGCCGTACTGTCCGCTCGCGATGCCGGCCTGGAATGGGTGGTTGATGCCGATATCGCCGACTGCTTTGGCAGCATTCGGCTCGATCTTCTGCGGGGCCAGATCGCCAGGGTGGTGGCGTCACCGCTGCTGAACCACCTGATCGGGTTGTGGCTGCATACGCCGGTGGCCGGGCAGCGGGGAGAACTGGCCGGCGTCTCGCAGGGCGGCGTGATTTCGCCGCAGTTGGCGAACCTGTATCTGCATCGCTTCGACGAGATGATCGCGGCCGCCCTCCCCCGCGCCCGCCTGGTCCGCTTTGCCGACGACTTCGTGATCCTGTGCGCCACTGAAGATGAAGCCGGCTGGAGCCTGGATGTCGCACGCCGCTCGCTGGAGAACCTGCATCTCCGCCTGAACGCGCGCAAGACCCGGCTTCTCACCTTCGAGGAGGGCTTCAGCTTCCTGGGAACACGCTTCAAGGGTCGTCAGCACAGCCGATCCGACACATCCGTTTCCGAGTCCGAGGAGCTTTCATGACCACCGTTTACGTCCGCGAATATGGCGCGGTCATTCGCAAACAGGGCGAGCAGCTTCTGGTCACCAAAGGAAAGCAGATCGCCCTCAAGATCCCGCTGGCCGAACTGACTCAGTTGGTGCTGATGGGCAATGTGCAGCTCACAACTCCGTCGGCCATCCTGATGCTCAGGATGGAGATCGACGTCGTCTTCATGAGCTATCACGGCGCTTTCTACGGTAGGCTGAACCCCACCACCTCAAAGTTCGCCGAGCTGCGGCATCAGCAGCTCCGTCTCTGCGATGATGCAGACCGCGCCCGTGCGCTGGCCGCCGATATCGTCCAGGGGAAGATTGCCAACCAGCGGGTCATCCTGCTGCGACGCGCCGACGATGCGCCTCAGCCCATTCAGACCGCTGTCGACGGCATGATGACCATGCTCAAACGCGCCGTGAGCGCTGGCGATCTTGATCAACTGCGGGGCTTCGAGGGCAAAGCCGCGGCCTACTACTTCCAGGGCATCCGCGCGCTGCTCCAGCCCGACTGGGGCTTCGAGGGTCGCCAGTACTATCCTCCGCCCGATCCGGTCAACGCGCTGCTGAGTCTGGCCTATACCCTGCTCCGCAAGGATGTCGAGGCTCAGCTTCAACTGGTTGGTCTCGATCCCTATCTCGGCTTCTTTCACACGCTCGGCTATGACCGCCCGGCGCTGGCGCTCGACCTGATGGAGGAGTTCCGCCCGTCCGTCGCCGACCTGGTGGTGCTGAACCTGGTGCGCGATGGCGCAGTCACGCTCGCCGACTTTGAAACCACCAACGATCCGACTTTCCCAGTCCGGATGAGCAGCGCCGCTGTCGAGAAGCTCGTCGCCGCCTACGAGGAGCGGCTGGAAACCCGCGTGCAGGCGCCTGCGGCGACCGGCCAGTCCGGGCAGAGCGCCTATCGGAGAATCATCGAACTGCAAGCCTATCAGATCGCCCGGCTGGTGCGCGGGGAAGCGTCCCGCTACGAGCCGCTGGTCATGCGCTAGGAGGACGGGAATGACCAACATGCTGTTACTCGGACAAGGCGGAGCGATCAACCCGGCAAGGGTGGTACTCGTCGCCTCCGCCAAATCGACGCCTATCAAGCGCCTGCTTCAGGCGACAGATCCGGATCGCATCTTCGATCTGACCTATGGCTACCCCCGTGAAGCAGTTATCCTCTTCGACAACGGCTGTCTGGCGCTGGTCAGCCGCACGCCGGGAGAAGTGGTCGGCGCTCTGCATCAACCGGGAGGGAACGATGAACCCGCACCGCCCTGGTGGTGAACGACGCCTTGTCATCTATGCCGACGGGGCGGTTTCGCTCAAAGGCGCCGGCGCCGGGATCATCGTGCTGGAACGCCAGCAGATCATCCGCCTCGCCAACCGCCGCCTGCCGATGATGACCAACAACGAGGCGGAATACGCCGGGCTGCTCCTCGCTTTGGAAACCGCGCAGTCGCTCGCGGCGGCCGAGGTCGAGATCTGCCTGGACAGCGAGGTCGTGGTCGGGCAGATGGATGGCCGCTGGGCGGTCAACAGCGCCAAGCTCAAGCCGCTGCACCAGGAGGCCTGTGAACGCGCACGGTTGCTCCCGCGCATTGCCTATCGACACGTCCCACGCGAGCGGAACAGCCTGGCTGACGCACTTGCGGTGGAAGCCGCTGCCGGTCGTCTGTGGCAGAGCCGCATTCCCCTCGGGAGCCGTCAGCACGAACGGGAAGCCTGAAGCATGTTCTGGGTCGTCAGCTATGACATTCCCAATGACAAGCGCCGGCGCAAGGTCAGCGACATTCTCGAAGGCTATGGCCGGCGCTCTCAGTACAGTGTGTTTGAGTGTGATATCGACGACGCCAAACGGATTAAGCTGGAAATGCGCCTGATACAGGTTATCGACAAGGATGAAGATGATGTCCGCTTCTACCCCCTCAATGAAGCGGACATGCAACGCGTCCGGCTGCTTGGAAAGGCTGTCATGGAACGGAAGTGCGGCTTCTATATCATCCAGAGCGAGACCGGACGTGATCGGTCCGATGAACCATTCTGAGCCTTTAACGCCCACGTAAGATGTGATGCTTCACCGGTGGATGGTGAGATGGAAGCGGGCATTTCCTGGAACCTGTAGTGGCTGATAGACCTTTCACACAGCACGATGTGCCTCCCCTGCCCCATCAGCCGTTGCGCCACACCGATCAGCGCCGGGTAGCGCTTGCCAGCCTCGTCCTCGATGAACCTGTCGCGTGTGTTCAGCCCGATCCGCTTTGCCATCCCAGGCGGAGGGAGCAATCGTTCGTAGTTGTTCCAGTTGAGCGGCGTGGTGATGAAACACGGCTCAGCGATGATCTCTTCCGCGCGGTGGTAATTGTAGATCGACCGGGTGGACACACCCAGACGCTGCGCCAGCCATGCTTGAGGGTACTGCCCTGGTCGGCGGCGGATGAACTCCCGTTCCAGCGCCTGGCGGTATGTCTTTGGGCTGCGCAGTTCGTCCAGGTCGACAGGATCGCCTGCTGTCGGCTGTACACCCAGCCAGTTCCGCAGCTTGTTGATGGATGGCATGCGGTAGCGCAGGGCCGGTCGATGAGCGGGATTCGGACTTCGTGTTGGTTCCTGCTGAGGAACAAAGCATCTTTTTGCTTTGTTTTCGGGCCTTTGAATCGGTTGAGAATCAGACGGGTGTGCTGAAAAGGCCGGCGCGCTGCCATCAAGGCTCAGGTGCAGCGCCTTGCGCAGCGAGTAGTCGCCGACGACTCCCTTCAGCAGTTCCAGCGCTTCCGATCGGGTGAAGGTGCTTCCGGGCACGACGCCGAGCATCCTTAGCCCTTCGTAGACCCGCAGGAACGCTGCTCCGTCAGGCCGTTGGAGCAGCGCTTCACGGATGCTGTTGTCGAGCGGTTGGCTGATGTCGTCTGGTTGCTTGGGTCGCTCTCGCCGCGGTGGGCGACGGTAGGCACTGGCGATAGTGCGCGCGGCTTCTCGCAGTCGCCGGTCGAGCCGTTCACAAGTAGAAGCGGATCTGGAGGGCTGCTCGGCGTGGATTTGCGCCAGGCAGCGCAGTGTCCAGTCCCGGCTGACCCCCTTGTCGCGCAGTTGACAGTCCATCCGGAAGAGCGTGTTGTTCCGCTGCCCGGTGCGCGCGGCTTCACGTCGGTACATCTGAACGACCACCACTTCCTTGATCTCGTGTGCGGGCGCGAGGTCGCTTTCATCAGCAGACAGTTGAACATCATCACGCGCGCCCTGGAAGTCGAGGACCGCTGCCAGCAGGTCGGGTGTGATGGCCAGAACCGGCGCATCCTGCACGACTGTCCAGCAGCGCCCCGCGATGACCGATCCGGGTCCAACGACGTAACCGCCTTCGCTCTTCAGGTCGCTGCCCCGGAATTTGCGCGACGCGACCGGGAAGTCCGCTCGGAAGTACAGGTGTGGTGTGCCGCGATTGCCGGAGCGGACGGTGAACGTCTCCGCGAGGTCCGGAAAGCGCCGTCGGAATTGCTCGGCAACGCTCTCGTCGTCAAAGTCCAGCACGACAAGTTGCGAGAGTTGTCCGCAGATGACACCGTACGCGCTGTGTTTGCCGCTCTCGAACCAGTGATGCAGCTCCTCTGTACTCGGCAGTCGCTCGCGGTAGCGTGACCAAGCAGCGGCGGGCGTCTTGCCGCGCGCCGGCTCGTCGCCGCCGATCAGTGTGAGTGTCCGGTTCACATCAGTACCACAGTCCCCCGCCCATCTGCGTGTCATGCAGTGGGCTTTTTCTTTGCCGGTGGTGGTGGTCTGATCCACGTATTCATCTTGTCATCCTCATAAAGTGTTGCCACGTGGCAACACTTATTCTCCAACCAGATATCGTTCTGCTTCTGACAGCAGCCGATGAAACGCTTGAAGTCTTGCCCGTGCGATGTTTACGTCGCCTTCCTGGCGCATGAGTGCGCGGGCGATGTCCTGCGGTGAGGTGGAGTTCGTTGCCTGGGCTGCGCGAGCCATCTTCACAGCGGCAGCAGGCAGTTTCTCCAGCGGATCTGTCGTATCAGTATCCAACCCGTCGCCCTCACAAAGCTCCTTGATCTGCTTGACCGTGAGATTGAAGTCAATGATCTGCCGGACAATCTCGGCGTGATAATCCGGAGAAACTGCAAGTACATAGCGTAGTTTCCCTTCTTCAATGTGATAGCGATCTGCCAGTTCGAAGGCTTCATCGGATAATCTCAGAAGTGCCTTTAGTCGGCTGAACTGGATGCGATCAATCCCGCCCATGGCGCTCAGGATGACGTCCGTGTATTCGCGCCGGCTCCTCAGGTCGAGTTCCAGCGCCTGCCGGTAGAAGTCATGGCCGACGGCGTAGGCGGGGATTTCGTAGCCATGCACCGTGAGCAGCAGGAGCGCCGCCTGCCGCGCCATCGCCACCGCCGTCAGCCCCGCTCTTGCGGTGTTCTCCTTCGCCTGCCGGAAGATCGAGGACTGGTTCGCCGGGATGATGATGCAGGGGATCATGCCATCACCGCTGTACTGCGGGATGAAATCCCTTAACAGCCACGTCGCCCAGTACCGCCGCTCGCCGGTCTCGATGCGGAACAGCGGCGTCACGCCCTGCGACACATCCACGACCGTCAGTGGATTGACCTGCCCGTCATCGCGGATCGTCACTGCCAGGTTCACTAGATCCCGAAGGAGTTCTTCCTCAGGCGACAGCTTGACGTCAGTCTCGTCCTCGCGCTCATCGTCGGGGTTGGGCAGGAGTTCGAGGACGCTGCTGAATGGCCGTCCCCGCTGCCGCGCCGCCACCTGCACGAGCTGCACCAGCTCGCGCAGCGATTGAGTCGGCGTCAGACGACTGTTGTGAAAAGAGGTGTGGATGCTCTCCGGCAACACGCGGCGCGGCTGCACCGGGTCCGGTCGGATCAGCTCCAGCAGGATGCGCTCCACCCGCAGCCGGGTGTCCGGCGTGGAATGCTGCAGTTCGCCGAGCAGATCGCCGCTGACGGAGGCGAGCAGGTCGTCGATGCGGCTGGTGTTGTGGGTTTTGCCCGCCATCATGCCTTCTCCTTCGTCTTCAGGTAGCGCACCAGCGAGGTGACCACCTGAGCGTAGGCGCGACTGGCCGAGGCGCGCGGGCTGTAGGCGAAGAGGCTCTGATGCGCCTGATGCGCATACGACACCGCCTCGTTTCTGGGGATGACACCCAGCAGCAGCCGTCCAAGCAGCGTGTGGCTCTTGAGTTCGCTCAGCAGGTGCTGATGTCCCCGGACCCGGCCATCCATCTTCGTCACCAGGATGCCGCTGATGCGCAGGTCGGGATGACGCCAGCCCTCGCGGACGGCGTTGATCTTCTCGATCACGCTGGTCAGCCCAACCGTCTCCAGATAACGAGGCTCGATGGGTACGATGGCGTCCGTCGCTGCCAGAAGGGACATCTCCGTGAGCAGTGAAAAAGAGGGGCGTGTGTCGATGACCACCGCCGCGTAGTGCGGCGCGACGGCTTTAAGTGGATCGGACAGACGGTACGGCGCTCCGGCCACCGCCATCAGCTCGCGCTCGGCGCCTTCGAGCATTGGGGAGGCAGGCAGGACGTGCAGGTCCTTATCCCAGTTGCTCCGGACGATGCAGTCCAGCAGCGTCTGCGGCGCATCCTGACGGTCAGCGGCAAGGACGGTGTACAGGCTGTCCTCCGCGCCATAGTCCTTGCGGCCGGTGGTGACCAGCGAGGCATGTGCCTGTGAGTCGGTGTCGATGAGTAGAACGCGGGGATTGGCGGCTCCGGCTCGGCGGAGCATGCCGACCAGACCGATGACGATGTTGGTGGCAGAAGTCGACTTCGCCACCCCACCCTTATGGTTGGTGAATACGAAAACACGGGTCATCACTGCTTCCTCTCAGCGCAAACAACCGGGCCGATTTCGCTGGCAAACCATGACTTCTGAGGAAGCGTGCTAGACTGTCCGGAGAAGTCTTGCTGGTTGGGTCAGCGAGCCTTCAGGGGGATGGGAGAGAGTGCTGCTTTCCCATTCCCCATCGATGCCATTCGATGGATGTCTTCTGTTGAGAGGTGATGCAGGCGCTTTAGTTGTGGAAATGCGATGCGATGGGGGAATTGCGCATTCGTGGTTGAGGCAAAATGATGTTCGATTGAAGTACCGTCAGGTACATCCCTCGTTTGCAGATTCATTCTGGCTATGGAACGATAGCCAAGAAGCTGCCGTTCTGTGTGCGGATGATGCTGAAGTCGCGGCGATCCAGCGTCGCCACACGGTTTATTTCCAACCTCTCAGCTAGGGCAACAATACAACAATCAACCAAGTCGAGTTTTGTGCCGGGATACTGTCGCATCAATTCGCTGACTCGGTGCAAATCATTGTATGTGACTTGTTCCAGCGGAAGTTCTGCGGCTGCCAGCAGCTCAAGAAAAGCAGAAACAAGCGGCATTCCTCCAGCACGATTGAACAGCCACGCTACCTCGGTCAATACGACTTGTGGGATAATGAACTCAGCTTTGACGGTCTCGAAAATGGCGCGAACTGCTTGATGATCGGGATCAGCTTTGCGAAAGAGCGCATAGAGAAAACTGCTGTCCACAAGCACCTTAGGCAGAGCCATCATCGTCCTTTAGGGTGCGCCAACTGCTGTCGCCAGTTTCGCGGCGAAGAATATCGTCGGCATCCCGTGCATCAAATGGTTGCTCGAATGGCAGCTCGGCGGCATCAATCAGCTTGAGCAGCTTCAAGGCAGGTGTATCTTCTTGGGATGTCTCGCTGTCGTGTTCCTGTTCGAGTAGTTCAAGCAGAACCGCGTCAAGCGTTTCGCCGCCCTGTTCAACCCGCTCTATCAACCTTCGGTACACACGCTCATCATGTACAGTGAGTGTAAACATGGCTCGCATCCCTTCATCCACTTCCGTTTATTGTAATCTCTGTCTCAAACCACATCCCTATTTTACCGCTATTGCCAACAATGCCGGAAGACTGGTTTCAATGCTTATGCTAGCTTATTGCAAAATCTGCCAGATACGCGTCCAATGTAGCCCGACCTGCTGCGCGATTTCGCGCAAACTGAAACCGTCGTGATGCAGTCGCAAGATTCGGGCTTTCAGTTCGCGTTTGTGGACATGTCTGGAAGGTGAGACGACATAAGCCGATTGCAGAACGATGAACCGCCGTTTCTGACTAGGGCGTTATGCTAGATCGATTGAAGTAACGAAAAGTCTCTCGGTGCGGTAAGGTTAAGTCGTCAAACCAACCGAAACCGCACAGAGAGACCCTCCC
>JABWBO010000255.1 GCA_013360465.1 Anaerolineae bacterium
TCCCACGCCGCCAGCCCCTTGTTCAGCGTCGCGTGCAGCAGCGTCCAGCCGTTGAAGGCGACGCTCGGCGCATCGGTATACACCCGGTTGCCGCGCACCACCGGGTTGACATAGCTGTCCAGCGCCTCCGCCTTCCAGCCAAAGTTGCCGGGTCCGGTGGTGTCGCCCGCGCGGCGGTAGGGCGGCAGGACCACGATGGTGTTGTCTTCGACGATCAGGTCATCGCCCGATGCCAGAAGCAGGTTGCCGATCACCAGATTGCGCCGGAACGTCACCCGCTTGTTCCGCCCCAGATAGCCGAGCATCACCGTGCCCACGAACACGCAGTCTTCGATGACCACATCCTCCGCGCCCTGGTAGCGTCCGCCGACGATGACATCCCCGACCGAGAGGGTGCTGCGCACGGTGTAGCCGCTGATCTTGTTCGGTTCGCTCGCCGGCGATTCGCCGTAAATCTTCCACGCCAGGCTGAACCCGGCGATGAAGGCGCAGCGGTCGATGCTTTTCACGCCGGCAGTGCCGTAATTCTGAGTGTACAAGCCGTGCCCGTGCCCCCGGTCGGTGGACTGCCAGCCGACGTTGTAGACCGTCAGGTCGTAAAGCGACCCCAGGCGGGGGTGTTCCAGATTACCCGCCCACCAGCCGACGTTGTGCACGTCGTGGATGACGCTGTGGCGCACGTCCGCACCCAGATCGACCGGGACGCCGTCAATGTCGATGGTCAGGCTGCCCGGTATGCGCGAGGCGCGCTCCAGCGTGGGTGCGTAGACCTCGGCATCGACCAGCGGATCGGGCACTCTGTCGCCTTCTTTAAGTTCAACCTTTTGCATGTCACCCCTCCCCAGACTTGGCAGAATACAACTTCTTTTCCCCCTCTCCCCCGGAGAGGGGGGCAGGGGGTGAGGTCTGCTGCCCGGCAACAAGCAGCAGGCACGAATATGGGCGCCAGCAGCCGATCCCCCGGCACGTCCAGATTCGTCGTCGCCCCGCCGACGATCACAAGCGCCACGTGCCCCGCGCAGTATATCGCCAGCGCCAGACGCGCCTCCCGCGTCAGCCTCGCGCGCGGAGCGCCTTGCCACGCCACGATCAGCATCGGCAGCCAGCCGATCAGCGTGTCCAGCGCTGCCTGGACGCTCATATCCAGCGACATTTCCCCCGCCACGCGGACGCCCATCGGCGCGCCGACCGTCGCCAGGTTGCGCGCCATCCACAGCGCCGCCGGAGCCGCCGCTCCGACCGCGAACGCCGGGATCGCCCGCCGATGATGCATCATCCACAGCGCCGCCATCCCCGCCGGAACTAGCGCCACGCCCACGTACCGCTGCAAGCTCGCCAGCGCCGCCGCAACCATCATCATCGCCCAGGATCGCCGCTGCACGCCGACCGCGAACGCCAGCACCAGCGCGCCGAACACCGATTCCGCCAGCACATACCCCTGCACGTGTCGCACCGCCCCGCCGACGATCACCAGCGCAACGATCATCCCTCGCCGCCCCGCCGGCATCAACGCCGCCGCCAACCCCGCCGTAATTGCCAGCGCCAGCACGTTCAGCGCCGACGCCCACGTCAGCATCGACGCCGGCGGGACAGCCGCCAGCAGGAGCGGATGAAGCGGGGGATACGACGCCCAGTCGCGCGGTATCCCCCCCATCTCGCGAATCGCCCGCGCCGCCGCCAAATACGCCTCCCCGTCCCACGACACCGCCACCCCGTCCGAGACGATCAGCAGCGCCGCCAGCGCCCCCGCCGCCGCCGCCAGCATCACGGACCGCATATCGCCCCGTCCGTACTCACCCGCATCTTCTCGATGATCGTCGTGTTGCTGTTGTTGTGCTGAAGCCAGCAGGTCAGGTTAGACACATCCCCCGGACTGGACGACGTATACGGTCCGTGCCACGTGTTCGTGTTCGCCCCGGTGTTGTCCACCCGCCGCGCCACCGCCCCCTCGAAGCCGAAGTTCAGCGAGGCGTTGCTGCTCACACTGACCTGCACCCAGATCGACAGCGTACTCGCCCCGATGACCGAGATCGGCAGGATCACCCGGTTGCCCGCCGCCCCGGCATCGCTCCCCGCCGCCTTCTTCCATCCCTCGCCGTCCACCCACGCCGTGCCCGTCGTGTCGGTGTACGCGTTGTACTCCTCGGCGGTGAAGTCGTAGGTGATGTCCCCGCCCGTCGCCGCGATGATCGTGATCGTGTGTTCATCCACGTCGCCGACTTCGCCGCTGTCCGGGTCCAGCCCCAATATCACCGTGTCGTTCGTCGTCGCCCCGGTCGCGATCACCACCTCCACCGGCTGCGTGTCGCCATCATCCGATCCCGCCGCGTGTAATCCGTCCCGCCGCCCGTCCCTGTGCCCGCCGTCGTGATGTCCACGTCGATGTCGCTCGGCAGCGTCCCGCTCCCCTTGATCGTCAGCACCACGTTGATCGTCGTCGTGCAGCCCTTCTGAATCGACGCGCTCGCGCTCGCCCACTCGAAGCTCACCGAACACGCGCAGTCCCCTGAGCAGTCCGCCGTCGATGCCGTCAGCATCGACAACCCCACCGCCCGCGTCAGCCCGTCCGCGCCGAGGATCGTCACGATGTCTTCCAGCAGGTCATACGGCACGCCGGCATATGCCGCCAGGTACGCGATCAATATCGGGATGTCGCTCGCATAGAACCGCCCATCCCCGCTCGAATTCCCGCAGTACAGGCTGCATTGCAAATCGCCGTACACCGTCGTCGTGAACGCCGCGTTGATCTCCGTGTCGTCCGCGTACTCTTCGACGATTGCCAGCGCCAGCGCGTTGATCAAGTTCTGGTCGGCGTCCGGCTCCGCCAGGTGGATCGCCGCCGTGATCGCCGCCGTCACCGCG
>JABWBO010000152.1 GCA_013360465.1 Anaerolineae bacterium
AGAGCCGGATACGCGGAAACGTGTAAGTCCGGTTCGGAGGGGGGTTCACAGAAACCCGGTCTGGCGACAGGCAAGGGCGCTGGGTTCCTACCCTACAAAACAACCACCGCCATCAATCTTGCTGCAGGACTGGCTCAGGCCGGTTATCAGGTCCTGCTCATCGACGCCGATCCGCAATCGAACACCACCCAGGTTTTCATCCACCCGGAGAACGAAATCGAACTGGATCGGACGCTTTACAGCGTGATCATGCAGTTCGCGCCGCTCTCCGCCGTCATCCACGCCACATCATCCCCCAATCTCGCCTTCGTCCCATCCCACATCCGTCTGTCGAGCGCCGACCTGGAACTCGCGCAGGCACTCGACAATCGCAGCGCACGTCTAAAGCGGGCCGTCGACGCCGTCCAGGATCGCTACGACTACGTCATCATCGACAATCCCCCATCACTCGGTCTGCTGACGATCAACTCGCTCGTCGCCAGCAACAGCCTGATCATCCCGGTCTCGACAGCGTTCTTCGCCCTAACCGGTCTGGTCCAGCTTCAGGAGACGATCGCCATGGTGCGGCAGACTACTCTGAACCCGACATTGCGCATTCTGGGAGTCCTGTGCACCTTCGCGGATCACACCAATGTCTCGAAGGATGTCGAAAGCCAGCTTCGATCCTTTTTTGGAGATCTGGTCTTCAAAACCGTCATCCCACGCAATGTATCGCTGGAAGAAGCCCATTCTCGTCATACCCATATCTTCGCCCGTGCTCCCCGGAGCGGCAGCGCGCTGGCCTACAAAGCCCTGGTGCAGGAGGTCATCAAACGATGAAGAAGTCCGGTCTTGCCGACAGCCCATTCTTTCCCTCTCCCCTGTCAAACCAGAACACAGGAGATCAGAACACATCGCATGGTATCCAGCCGGTTTACGAGCATTCCTCCGTTCAGATGAACGTCCGAACGCCTGAACAAACGCTCATCCGAACCAGTGAACCGATGAACGCCCGCACGGATGAACAAACGAACAACCGAACCGATGAACACAAGAACGTCGGAACACATGAACAGGTGAACGGCTTCAGACCAGACCAGCCTGCGCGTCCCATTCACCGGCAGAGCTACAACATCCATGATGATCAGGCGGAAGCGATTGACGCGCTGGCCCTGCGCTGGCGCAAAGAGCGGGGGAGACACATCACCAAAGGGGAAGTCGTCCGCGAACTCCTGGATGCCGCCCTCAAGCCGTTCAGATGAACATCCGAACAGCCGCACAAGCGCACGAATGAACAGCCGCTCAGGTGTTCACATGCACAACTTCAGCGCCTCTTGACGCGCCATTCCTCGTTGTTCCATACTGCGATTACAAGCCTTCTGAGTGAGTAGGAGATGTGGACGGCATCGTGGCAGGTGCTACCACCTAGGGGAAGCCCGAACCGAAAGCTCAGGAGCCGGCGTTCGCTAGAGAAAAAAGAATAGCGGGGAGGTCCAGGCATGAAAAAACGCCCTGGAAAGCTCCAGAGCGTCGTTTCCGGGTTCACTTGGTTCGTCTGGAAATGAAGCGACAAGCTGCAACTTGTGCGGATTTTTGAAAAAAGCGAATTCGCGCCAGCGAATTAAGTGTTGAACTTTCTCCCGCCTGTTGTCAACCCCACTGCAAACCCCACCACATCCCCCATTTTCTGAGAATGGGGGAGTGGGAGCGTCAGCAAGCTGACGTCCGATGTGCCGCTCCTCAGAGAGGAGATTGGCTCGACGCTCGGTTCTGCCCGTCCGGACGGGCCATCCTCGCCTCTTCCTGCACCCCTCCCATTCGTCACGTCACCCGCGCGTCGGGCATTTCGTCACCGGTGAAGCGGGGTTCCTCAAGCCCGACTGCCAAAAATCCCGCCGCCGCGCTCACCCTCTCATGAATCATCTCTGTCCAGAATGCGGACAGAATCTGCTCATGCGTTCAGTCCTGTTGGACTGTCCGACGGCGGTTCGCAATGCGGTGCCCAACCTCGGCTCCCAGCCTCTGTTGGCGGACGAATGCTGCGCCTTCTGATTTTTGGCAGTCGGGCTTACGCCCAACGCGCGGCGGCGAATCTCGGCGTCTGCGATGCGCCCATTTATGTGTCCCGGACCGGCTTCCGACCGCCCAAATCACCAGGCATTTCATCAGCGACAGCTTCGCTCAGTCACAGCGACGACACGCTCCGGTTCCGGGTACGGTTTCAGCAGCCTGAGTCTGTTACCGTATCCAATTGGCGCCCGATTCAAGTCTGCTTGCATTCCCAACGCGTTTCGAACATAGTTGATCGCAGGTTCGCATTCACCTCGAGGAGCAGCTCCATGCCGCGCCGCTACTATCGTGATGACGATGCCGCTGCCGCCGATTTTGCCGCCTGGGCCGTCCTGATGACCACCATGGGGATGGCCGCCCTGATCAAGAGTCTCATCCCGCTTCCCAACGCCTACAACCCCGTCGCGCCTGACAATCCGGAGCATGTGAACCCCGCCATGGAACAGCTGCAGCAGCTGCAGCTCAACGCGCCGAAGGTAGATCTGGGAGAACTCAAGCCTCCCGAAAACCTGCGCGATGTTCAGGGCTGGAAGAATGCCTTCAGCAAGATCAAGGATGTGCGTGTTCGTCCACCGGATGACAATCGCGCCATCGTCGAACGCAAGGAAGAGAAGTTTCCGTTCGTCTATCCGGAGATCGTTGGCCAGCCGCAGGCCTTCCGCATTCATGCCGCCAGGGAAGCCGGCAATCCTGATGCCAGTGTCCACCTGGTCGACAAGATGAGTGCCACGTGCCCGCGTCTGGTCTACGAGATCCTGGCGGACGGCCGCGAGACGGTCTGGCGCATTGCCGACTACGAAGGACGCTACCCACCTCAGATTCTCATCGACCACATCCGCACCTATCACCCTGGCGCGGTGGTGGAAAAGGTCGATCCGAGCACCGTTCCGGCTCGCCAGTACCCCTTCTACCGCCAGCTGCTCGTCTTCGGGCTGACCAACGAATACGCTGCACCTCTGCCTGATTTCCGTGACGAAAAGAACAGCGATCCGCTGGCTCCGCTGTCACGCCGCATGGACTTCCTGAACACCGACCTGGAGGAGCGGGTACAGTATCAACTGTTCACCTTCGCCCATTCCATCGAAGCCAGCAACCGGGGGATCAAGCGGCTGATGCGCGGAGCCGTTCGCCCCACCTCGGGGATCATCGAGGACCGCAATGACCCGCTCTCCGGTTTCGACCTCAAACTGCTCAATGCCAAGATCGACAGCCGCCTGTATCACACCTTCGTCGCCCTCACCGTCGAAAGCCAAGACGAGAACCGTCTGGCGGAGATCGCCCAGGTGGCTCAGGATATCCTCAGCATCCGACTGCCGCGTTACAACGCCATGCAGGTCGTCGGTCCGCGCAATCTGAAACGGGCGATCGAGGATGCCGATCACGCCAGCATCGCCTGGTTCGAGAGCATGCTGGCCCTCATGGTCCAGACGCGCAAGCGAGAATGGCGCCTTCTGTTATCGGTGCTGTCGCCACAGGAAATCGCGACGCTCTGGCACCTGCCCGACGAGACTTACGCCGGAGAGAAAATCGCCTGGGCAGTGTCGAATGCTCCGGATGCGCTGCTCAAGGAAGGAGGGGACCGCGTCGTCATCGGCGAGATCCTGCGCGGCGGTTTTTCTCGCCCCGTCTCTCTTGCCGCCGCCGACCGAGCCTACCACCATTACGTCGCCGGCAAGACGGGCACGGGCAAGTCCACGCTGCTGCACAACCTGATCCACCAGGACATCGCCGCTGGGCGTGGCGTGGCGGTGATTGACCCGCACGGCAAGCTCGTCGATGATATCCTCGCCAACAGCATCCCTCTGGAGCGGCACCAGGATGTGGTGCTGCTGGACTGCTCAAGCGACGCCTACCCTGTGCCTCTCAACCCCTTCCGCATCCCCGAAGGGGTGGATTACGACTCGGCCTTCAACCATGTCTACTGGGTGCTGCGCCGCATCTACTCGGACATCTGGCTCGACGGCCGTACCGACATGGTCATGCGCAATGTGGTCGAAGCCCTGCTCTGCGATCCCGAAGCCACGCCGCTGGACATCCGCCGGCTGTTCACCAGCGACGAGTATCGCCAGAAACTCGTGGAATTGATGCAAGATCACCCGTCCGTTTCGATGGACACGCTCGACTATTGGGAGGAGTTCGCCGAGCGCTCGAAAGGCGACAAACGCGACATCGCCGACCCGGTTATCACCCGCACCCGCGCCTTCCTGGGCAACCGCACCCTCGAACTGATGACCTGTCACAAACATGGACTGGACTACAGCCGTTTCATCGCGGAGAAGAAGATCGTGCTGGCGCGCCTGAATGGTCGCGCCATCGCTCAGGAGGTTGGCAGCCTCGGAGCGATGCTGATCTCCGGGCTGTTCCTGGCCGCCGAGGCGATGGCTTACACCCCGTCGGAAGCCGATCCGCGTATGTTCGTGTACATCGATGAAGTCGAGCGGTTCGTCACCACGCCGCTCCCTGACATGCTCGCCCAGGCGCGCAAGTTCGGGCTGCCGCTGACCCTGGCGAACCAGTATCTCGACCAGCTCTCGCCGGAAACCTACCGGGCGATCGCCGGAACCGTTGGCACGCTGACGCTTTTCGAGATGGGGCTGGAAGATGCCGCCAAGTTCACCCGGCTGCTGGAGCCGGACGTCACGCAGGAGGCGCTGGCTCAGCTTGGGCTGTACCGGATGGCGGTCAAAACCCGTGCTCACGGCGCTTCGGTGCCGGCCTTCATCGCCGCTGCGCGTCGTGCGCCGGAGACGCGCGGCACACCGTATGCGGAGACGGCAGCACAGGGGATGACCGGCGTGGAAGTTCGTGAATGGCTGAAGACCCGACGGGAGAAGCGCAGCGAGAAGCCGGACGCGAAACCCGATGAGCCCGAGTCCGGACAGGTTCAGGCTTACGAATGACGGACGACGAGAAGCGAGGGCGGCTGCCAAGGCACCGGCGTGTCGCTGAGTCAGAGCGTCCGCCGATGGTCCTGACGGAGCGCGACTGCGAACTGCTGCGCATGGTCAACGCCTGTCGCGCCCTGCGCACCGACCAGCTTGAAGCGCTGTTCTTCGGGTCGCGCTCCACCGCCCAGTTCCGTCTGGCGAAGCTGTTCCACCACGAATACCTGAACCGGCACTTTCTGTCGGTGGTGTCCGATGCTCCGGCGCGCAGTCCGGCGATCTATACGCTGGGGAAGCGGGGAGCGCAGGTCCTGGTCAGCCGCTTCGGCTACGAACGGGGCGACCTGCGTCTGCCCAAAGGCGGGACGCTCGGCTGGCATCTGCTGGAGCATCTCCTGGCGATCAACAGCTTTCGCGTCGCCATCACGCTGGCGGCTCGCGCCCCGGGATTCCAGTTGAGCAGCTGGTTGGATGAGACGGTCTTCCGCGCCAAACCCGACTACGTCCAGATCCAGGACAGGAGCGGTCGACTCCGGAAGAAGCCGGTCTTCCCTGACGGCTACTTCGTGCTGTCCACGCCCCGCGGCACTGCGCGCTTCTTCCTCGAGGTCGACCGGGGCACCGAGGAACTGAGCCGGTTCAGCCCGCAGATTGCTGTGTACGAGGCGTATGTGGCCAGCGGGCAGTATCAGGCGCGCTTTCAGACGAAAAGCCTGCGCATCCTGGTCGTGGCCTCCAGCGAGAAGCGATCGGCCAGTCTGCAGCGTGTGGTCGCCAGAATGGGCGGGGACGGGAAGTACTGGTTCGCCACCCTGGATCAGGTGAATTCGCAGACGGTCCTGACCGCCCCGATCTGGCGTCAGCTGGGGGAGAACCGACTTCAGCCGCTCATTGGCGGTGGATGACAGCCGACAGTCGATATGCTATGCTGCGCCTGGAGTGCAAAGGTGACCGCTGCTCTGAGGTCCTGCGGCGGGACGGAAGGAGAACGTCCCGGAGACGTCTCCTTCCCCGAAGCAGTTCGCGCTACTTTCGCTTCGTCTTCTTCAACAGCCAGTTGCCGAGCAATAAGTCGACAACGGTGAGGACGGCGAAAAACGCCCCTGCGACGTGTTCAGGTTGCATCTGTAGTTCACCTCCCTTCCGGCTCACCACAGGAAACCGATAGGTGCAGCGGTCACCCCCAGCTTCAATGTACCGCCATTTTTCACCCCTCAAATTACAGGTTGGGTTGCACAGTGCAAGGCAATCTGCTACGCTGCCTGAAACCTATGTCGCTCTCCTCCCTGCTCCCCCAAACTCTGTTTTCGTCCGTTCAGATGCCCGTGGATGCCATCCCTCGGCGCAAAACCGCACCGGAGCCGCGATCCATTCCGTTGTGCCCGCCCATGCGTCTCACAGAGCGCGATAGACGCATCCTCGAAGCCATTCACGCCTATGATGGGATGCTCTCCGCTGGCCAGATCAAACGCCTGTTCTTCACCGGCGACTCGCAGATGCAGCTTCGCCTGAGACTCCTGTACCGCCACGGCTACCTCGCCCGGCCGGACCGCCGTCAGCGCGCCAGCCTCGATGAACCCGTCTTCTGGCTCGCGCCCAAAGGGGCAGAGTTTGTGGCGGGATTGTCCGGGACGCCCGCAGCCGACTTCACCTTCCGCCGGGAGCCGCGCTGGATGCAGGTCGCGCATGATGTCGCGGTCAACGAGGTGCGCATCACTCTGAGCGAAGCCTGTAAGCGTGAACCAGGTTTTGAACTGGAGGCGTGGATCCCGCAGAGCGAGTTCTGGGCGCACCCGGACCGGGTCGACTACACGCTGCCCAACGGGACGCAGGCACGGCGTTTCATCCGCCCTGACGGTTATGCGATTGTCCGAAAAGGGGCGTATGTCTGCCGTCTGCTTCTGGAACTCGACCGCGCCACCGAACATAACCCTCGGTTCGCAGCCGAGAAGATCCTGCCCGGCATCGCCTACGTCCGCAGCGAGATCTACAAGCGACGGTTTGGGTACAACTCGGGCAAGTGGCTGATCGTCACCACCGGTGAACGCCGACTTCAGAACATGAAGCGATCTGCGGAGCTTGTCGCGGAGGCAAACGCCCGCCTCTTCTACTTCACGACCCTGGACCGAGTCACGCCCGGTTCACTGCTCACACAGCCAGTCTGGCAGCGAGGGGGAGCGGATGTGCCGGTCGCGCTTTTTTGATGGACAGGCATCTGCTATGCTGGAATGACCCGCGCAGACCTCGTTCTGGCGCCGGCAACCAAGGCACAGTGCCGGGCCATCTCTCCCTACCTCCTGCCGAGGAAGACGCCAGGGGAATCAGCGGCTGGCAGGTTCGCCGCTTCCTGAGTGGGACGAACCTGCGCGGGAACTTCGCGCTTCTTGAAGCCGTGTCCCCGCCTATGCTATGCTCCGACCATATGCCCTGGCTGAGCAAAGAACAACTGACCCCGCTCGACTCGCAGCCCGTCTCCGGGCTTTACGCCCTGCACGGCGATGTCATGGCGAGCGCTTACCAGCGCGAAGACCTGCGCAGCCTCACATATCCGCTCATCCGTTTTCCATCAGGCATCACCCGCGAGCTGACTGTTGACAACGACTCGGCGAATATCTTGGTTGCCGGTGGGCTGACCGTAGCCTATAGCGGGGGAGCTGCGGCTGCCCTGGAAGCGGTCCGCGAGACAACGGGCGAGCGTGGATTGCTCGCCTATCTGGAAGATGACCATACGCTGGTCATCCTGGATCCTGAAACGCGACGCGCCACCCGGCTTGACTATGATAGACGCGAGAACCATCTGGCCAACGTGGTGCGTTTTCCCGAACACGCCATGGATTTGCTCGACGGCGAGACGAGAGCAGCGCTGCCACCCCTGCGCAGCACAGAACGTCTGGGGAGAAACGCCCTGGCCCGCGCCAAGTTCTTCACCCCCGACGCCAACTGGACCTGGTACGCTACAGAGTTCGACGGCGACGATCTGTTCTTCGGGCTGGTCTCCGGCTTTGAACTGGAGTATGGATACTTCTCACTGCGAGAGCTGGAGGGCATCCAGGGCGGCTTAGCCCTGCCCGTCGAGCGCGACCTGCACTATCACCCCGAACCCTTGCACGCCATTGAGGCAAGGCATCGACGATAGTGCGCGCCACCTGAAACCATGAGCACGCCGGAACGACCACCCGAAAAGGAACCCATCACTCCTAAAGAGGGGATAACCTGGATGTTCCATCGCCTCTCCGAAGAGGAGCAGGTAAGCGTTCTGCTGGAGTTCGCCGCTCACGTCCTAGGCTCGGAAGGAATCGCCCTATTACAGCCTCTGATCGACGAGCGTGCCTCAGGAACCGACTTCGTATTCACCAGGAATGAGCAGCTCTTCAGCCGCATTGGTCACGAGCGCTTTCTCGCTTTCCTGCGTGACCGACGGACAGCGATACATAATGCTCAGGTTTCCACCAACGCGTATGGCGAATTCCTTTTTGTCACGACCAGCCGCCCGAACCAGGAGAGACGCGAAACGCTGACCTTCTTTGGACTGGGGCTGCACGAGCCACGCGACCGCTGGTTTGTTGATGAATGGTCCTGGTATTCAAGTGCGGATGGCTGGAAACAGGACCAGCGCCTGAACAAGGAGCAGGTGCTGTGGACCATCGAAGAACGCCGCGCAGGTATCCAGGTGGATGCCGCAGGCCATCAGCAGTCCAGGGAAGGCGCGCTCTTCGAGATGCTCGCGGAATTGAGCGATGACGATGGGGCGCTCGCTGATCTCGAGGACGGCATGTTTGACGGCCTTCTATGACGATGGAGGCGAGGGCCATAGTTGGCGAAGACAAGTGCATGTCAACCGACGCCGGGTTGTCCAACCATGTACGCTATGCCGATTTATGGGGACTGTGCGGTTATCTGTTCGATCATCATCCTGTTCGTATGCATCCTGAACCGCCCACCATCGCGGCACGCCGGCAGATTTACCCGTTACCGCGCAAAAGCCGAAAACTCGACTCCGCTGACGCGGAGAGTTACAGAGATCAGATTGATAGAGGCTAGAGACGCATAGGGGACGACACCACCAACCGAACCCCATAGTAGTGGTCAGATCGGATAGATTTTAGGAAAATGGTTGTACTCGTGAGCAGAAGGAGTATAGCCATGATCGAATTGAGCGAAGACGAACGAAAGCGGGTC
>JABWBO010000153.1 GCA_013360465.1 Anaerolineae bacterium
CTCGCGCTGCTCGGCGACCCGCGCCCCGGGGTTGGTGTGCGCCTCGGCGGGCGACCCGGCGGGTCGCCCCTACACCGTGAAACCTCTGTCCCGGATATCGACTGGTGCGATCCGATTTTGCCGGGACCGTTCCTGTACGGCGAGGATCAGCGGACGGAAACCATCGACCACGCCTACCAGATCAGCCGCTATCCGGTCACCAACGCCCAGTTCCAGGCGTTCCTGGACGACACGGCGACCGGCTACAATCTGCGTGATTGGTGGACGGAGTCCGGTTGGGAGTGGAAAGGCGAGCGGAACGCGCCTGACGAGGTTGGCGACCCGACCTTCCGGCTGCCCAACCATCCGCGCGTCAACGTAACCTGGTACGAGGCGGTCGCCTTCTGCAACTGGCTGACGGCGAAAACGCGCGCCCTCACCCTCAATCCCTCTTCCACAGCAGGAGGACCGGCCGCCGCCGCTTTCCCCACGCCCTTTTTGGGAGAGGGGGCAGGGGGTGAGGGGCTTATCATCCGCCTGCCAACCGAAAAGGAGTGGGAGCGGGCGGCGCGCGGGACGGATGGACGGCAGTATCCCTGGGGGGAGGACTGGGAACCGACCCGCTGCAACAACAGCGTCATTCAACCGCGCAGCGGCTCGACCAGCGCCGTCGGCATCTTTCCGCAGGGGGTCAGTCCGTGCGGGGCGCACGACATGGCGGGGAATGTCTGGGAGTGGTGTCTGACTCAGTATAACAGCGAGAGTGACGATGTAAATGGAACGGATGTTCGCGTGCTGCGTGGCGGTTCGTTCAACGATGCTACGTACAGCCTCCGTTCCGCCGATCGCGACGGGGGCACCCCCGACGTCGTGAGCGACATCCTCGGTTTTCGGTGCGCCCGCTCTCGTTGACCGAAGGTCAACATAGCCCTGTTTTCTGATCTCTGGCTTCTGGTCTCTGATCTTTGACTCCTGATTGCGCGAAGCGCGAATCGATTTTTTGGAAAAGGGGGGGCGAAAGGGCGTCCCCACCCCTGAATCCCCTCCCCACTGCATGGCTGAGGGGACTTTTCTGACCCGTTGTGCGCCCCTTCTCCACGCAGCGGAGAGGGGGTTGGGGGGTGAGGATGCCGAAATCCGTGACGGGAGAGCCGCCGGCTCTCCCCTACGATCCCTCTATCCGCTGAAATTCGCCGACCCCGTTCATTAAACATTCATCTTTACGGTATACTGTTGTCAAACGAAACGTTTGTTCAGGAAACCGTGCCGTGACGACCCTCGCCAAAGACCGCTTTGGGCGCATCATCAACTACCTGCGCATCTCGCTCACCGACAAGTGCAACCTGCGCTGCGTCTACTGTATGCCGGAAGACATGATCTTCCGCCCCAGCAGCGAGCTGATGCAGGATGGCGAACTGATCGCGCTGGTGCGAGTCTTCGCCGGGTTGGGCTTTCACAAGTACCGGCTGACCGGCGGCGAGCCGACCGTCCGGCAGAACGTGGTCGAAATCATCCGTGCCATGAGCAGCACCCCCGGCGTGCGCGACATCTCCATGACCACCAACGGCGTCCTGCTGGAAGACCTGGCGGAGCCGCTCGCCCGCGCCGGGCTGACCCGCGTCAACGTCAGCGTCGATACGCTCGACCCCGCCCGCTTCCGCCGCATCACCCGCTGGGGATCGCTCGATAAGGTCTGGGCGGGCATCGAAGCCGCCGAACGCGCCGGGCTGACCCCGGTCAAGCTGAACGTGGTGGTGGTGCGCGGCTTCAACGAAGGCGACGTGACCGATCTGGCGAAGCTGACGCTGGATCACGACTGGCAGGTGCGCTTCATCGAGATGATGCCCTTCGGCGAGGTCGCTAAGTTCGCCAAAGAGCAGATCGTCACCGACGAGGCGATTCGCGCCCGCATCGCCGACGCCTACCTGCCGCTGGAACTGCTCGACGACGGGCGGCTGGACGGCGAAGCGCGCCTGTACCGCTTTCCCGGCGCGAAGGGCGCGGTCGGCTTCATCAGCAGCGTGACGCAGCCCTTCTGCGCCTCGTGCAACCGCGCCCGGCTGACGGCGGACGGCGTGCTGCGCCTGTGCCTGCTGCGCGACCGCGAGGTCGATCTGCTGACGCCGCTGCGCGCCGGGGCGAGCGAGGACGAGCTGCGCCAGATCATCCTCGACAACATCTGGTGGAAGCCTTGGGGGCACGATCTGGCGCACGACGTCATCCCGCTCAACCGGGTGATGAGCCAGATCGGGGGCTGACTCCGCCGCGCACGCCATTCCCAAAGGCTGTTATGCACGAGGACCCTCACCCCTGGTTCCCCTCTCCCAGGCGCGCGGGGCGAGGGGACTGGACTCCCCCTTCTCCCACAAAAACGGGGAGAAGGGGGCTGGGGGGGTGAGGGGTGAGCAGTGCGTAGGGCAGGCATACGCCGCGCGGCGGGGGCGCGCCGCCGTGCCGAAGGCGTGCCAGCGGTATGGCGTTGACTGCACCGTCGGTTCCCCGCCCTGATCGCGCCGGAAGCGCTGTGGCGCACCTCTGCTAAAATGAGGGGTAGAGGCGGCTGCTCAGGCGTTTGCCGGCGCGCCGCCGATGACCCGAACAAGACGAAGCGGAGCAGCCCATGCCCGATGAAAAAGACCTCCTGCAGCCCGACGGCGATTCCGAGGGCGAACTCGGTGACGGCGAGCCGACCGACCTGCCAGCGCGCAGCATCACCGAAGCCGTCCCCGGCGCGAAAGCCCCGACCGAGCAGGGCACGGTCTTCGCGCCGGATGCCGACACCGATCCGTTCGCGGGCGACCGCCTGACGGAGACGCTGCGCGGCACGCTGCGCCCCGATGAGGACCGTCCTTCCGCCGCCGACCTGCACGACCTGCCGACGCTGGCGCTCAGCGACGAGTCGGGCGATGTCGAGTCGCTGGTGCGCTCCAAGGGGCGTCCGCGCGGGGAATTCACCACGCCGGAGACGCTCCCCGGCAGCGGCGGGCTGGACCCCAACCCGGACTTCCTGCCGGATGACGACGACGAGACGCCGCCCGCCTTTGAAGCCGGGCAGACCCTTCCACACATCGTCCCCTTCGAGCATACGCTGGTGCACGTGCCGGAAGGGGGACCGCGTCACGGCGCGCCCCCGCAGACGACCTGGCAGGCGTCAGCGGATCAGCCGACGATCCCCGCGCCGCCCGCCTGGGCACAGACCACCCAGCCCAACGTCTACAACCCCAACCCCGGGGCGCGTCCGGGAGCGGGGGCGTTCGCGCCGGCGGCGGGGCTGCCGGTTCGACCGGAGCGGCGGCGGCGCATCCTGGGCTGTTCGCCGGGCTGCCTGATGGTGCTGCTCGGCGTGATGCTGACCTTCTGCGGCGGGCTGCTGCTGATCACCCTGGTCCTGACAGCGACGCTCGGCGCGGAACTGGAAAACCGCCTGCAGGCGCAGATCGCCCAGGTGGAGGACTACGAAAGCTTCCAGACCACCTATTTCTACGACCGCGACGAGCGTCTGCTGACCGAAAGCTTCATCGAGGGACGGCGCACCAAGATGAACTACGGCGATTTTCCGCAGTCGCTCATCTTCGCGACGGTCGCCATCGAAGACGACAGCTTCTTCAGCAACCCCGGCTTCGAGATTCCGGCGACGGCGCGCGCCTTCTTGCAGTACGTCGGGCTGCAGGAAGGGTCGAGCGGCGGCAGCACCATCACGCAGCAGGTCGTCCGCAACGTCCTCTTCGACATCGAGTATCGCGCCGAGCGCAGCATCAACCGCAAGGTCGAAGAGATCGTGCTGGCGTGGCTGCTGTCGCAGCGCATGCCCAAGGAAGAGGTCCTGGAACTCTACCTGAACGAGATCTTCTACGGCAACTATGCCTATGGCGCGGAAGCCGCCGCGCAGACCCTCTTCGGCAAATCGGTGCGCGATCTGACCCTGGGCGAGGCGGCGATGCTCGCCGGGCTGCCCCAGGCTCCGGCGGAACTCGACCCGCTCAACCCCGACCCGGAGGTGCAGGCGGCGGTGAACGCCCGCTGGCGGCTGGTGCTGGACCGCATGGTCGAGGAGAAGTTCATCACCGACGCCGAACGGACCGCCGCCCTGCAGGAGGGTTTGATCTTCCACGAGCCGGAGGTGACGCTGCTGGCGCCGCATTTCACCCTCTTCGCCCAGCGGCAGTTCGAACAGCTGATGGGCGCACTGGGCTACACCCCCGGCGAAGTCGGGCAGGGCGGTTTCCGCGTCTACACGACGGTCGATCTGGACATCCAGAACATGGCGCAGAACGCCCTTGCCGGGCAGGTGGCGTCGCTCGCCGCCAACAACGCCAGCAACGGCGCGGTGCTGGTGCTCAAGCCGGTGACCGGCGAAGTGCTGGCGATGGTGGGCAGCGTCGATTATCGCAACGACGCCATCGACGGGCGCGTCAACGTCACGCTCGCGCCGCGTCAGCCGGGCAGCACCATGAAGCCGCTCACCTATGCCGCCGCCATGGAACAGGGCATGACGGCGGGCGACATCCTCTGGGATACGCCGACCGACATCGCCGGATACCAGCCGGTCAATTATGACCGGACGTTTCACGGTCCGGTGCGGCTGCGCACGGCGCTCGCCAACAGCTACAACCTTCCGGCGGTGCAAACCCTGCGCCAGGTCGGCGTGCCGAGCCTGCTGGAGATCGCCTCGCGCTTCGGCGTCGACAGCCTGGGGACGGATGCCAGCCTGTACGGGCTGTCGCTCACCCTGGGCGGCGGCGAGGTCACCCTGCTGGAACTGACCCGCGCCTACAGCGTCTTCGCCAACGGCGGGACTCTCGTGCCCTCCACCGCCATCCTGTGCGTGCTGGACAGCCAGGGGCGCATCCTCTACCAGTACGAGAACGCCTGCCCGCGCGGCACGCCGACGGAGCGCACCGTCAATCGCGGCGGCTTCGGTCAGCAGGTACTCGACCCGCGCATCGCCTACATCATCTCCGATGTCCTGGGCGACAACGCGGCGCGCACCCCGGCGATGGGCGCCAACAGCCCGCTCAACACCGGCGCGCTGCTCACCTCGGTCAAGACCGGCACGACCGACAATTTCAAGGACAACTGGACCATCGGCTACACGCGCAATGTCGCCGTCGGCGTCTGGGTCGGCAACAGCGACGGCACGCCGATGACCGGCAGCACCTCCGGGCTGACCGGGGCTGCGCCGCTGTGGAACGCCGTGATCACGGCGATCTACGGCAATAACGACTATCTGGGCGAGTTCGCGGTCGAAGGCGGGCTGCTGCCCGACCGGCTGGACCAGCCTTCGGCGATGACGCTGCGCCGTCTGTGCAGCATCAGCGCGCTGCGCGAGCCGGCGCAGGAATGCACCGCCTCGGTCAATGAGTGGTTTCTCGACGGACCCGCCGCCGTGCCGGATGGCAGCGGCGGGCTTCAGTATCGCCCCGCGCCGCCGCCCACGCCGGATCAGCCGCCGGCGTCCGGTCCCTGGCTGCGCGAGGTCGAGCCGGATATTTACCGGGTGCTGGTCAACCCGGTTGCGCCGGAGATCGCCAATCAGATCACCTTCGCCGTCCAGCCCGGTCAGCAGACCCCGCCGCCGCCGCTCTACTGCCAGGTCCCCTACGAGCTGGCGGGCAGCGCCCCCGGCGCGCGCGAGCAGCTGTTCATCGCCCCGCCGACCGTGCCCGACGACGCCGTCCGCGCCGAACAGTACGCGCGCAACAACGGCATCGCCTTCCTGCCGACCATCGCCTGCAATTCGCAGCTCCTTTCGGCGGTCGGCAGTCCGCTGGTGATCACCGCGCTGATCACCTCGCCCCTCAACGGCGAGACGGTCAGCGGCAATGTGCCGATCCTGGGGACGGCGCAGTTTTCGCCGGCGCAGGCGCTCTACTATAAGATCGAGATCAGCGGTGGGCAGTTCGGCGGCAGCTGGTTCACGCTCGGCGACGTGCATTACAACAGCGTGATCAACGGGCAGCTCGAATTCCTGCAGGCGGAGGGCTTGCAGCCGGGCAGCTACACTTTGCAGCTGGTGGTGGTCGGCAACGACGGCAATTATGTGCAGCCGCCCTATCAGGTCGGCTTCGTGAAGCAGTAGACGACGGGAGGATAACCGGCGATGGTCTTTCATTCCGTAGAACGGCTCATCACCTTTGAATCTTTCGAGAATTTTCTCGAACAGCCGGAAAACCGCGACCGGCGTTACGAACTCATTCACGGGGAGATTGTCGAGAAAACCATGCCGACCGAACAACACGGGATCGTCGTCACGCGGTTTCTGGTCAGACTCTATCCTCACCTGGAACGGATCAACCCCGATGTTCGTTTGGGACCGGAAATACGGGTGCGCACACCGGGCGACATCCATAACGCCCGACAGCCCGACATCTCGTACTTCGCCGACACGACCCGACCGCTCAGCGACAGGGGTGTGGTCGAGCGGATGCCAGACCTGGCGATTGAAGTGAAGTCGCCGACCGATACCTATCAGGAGCTGCGAGAGCGCGCCGATTACTACCTCGCCAATGGGACCCGCATGGTCATCATCGCCGATCCGGCGGAGCGCCGTTTCACGGTGCTGACCCCCGGCGCGGTGCGCATCCTCAATGAAGCTGACGTGTTCGAGGGCGGTGACGTGCTGCCGGGCTTTCAGATGCGCGTCAGCGAAGTCTTCCCATAGAGCGGCTTCCCGTGCAGGAGATTCATCAGCGAAAGAGCAGAGAATATGACTCAGCGCAAGGGCGCGGATGATCACCGTCAGTTTGCCGGCACACAGCCGGTGCGAGTCGCCATCGTCACCGTCAGCGACTCGCGCACGCCGGAGACGGATACCAACCGGCAGTTCATCGAACAGCGCCTGACCGAACTGGGGCACATCGCCGCCGCCTACCGGCTGATCAAAGATGAGCCGGATCAGGTGCGGGCAGCGCTCGACGAGCTGGCTGCCATGCCGGACGTGCGGATCATCCTGTTCAACGGCGGCACGGGCATTTCGCCGCGCGATACCACCTTCGACGTGATCAGCCGCATGCTGGAGAAGACCCTGCCCGGCTTCGGCGAACTCTTCCGCATGCTCAGCTACCCGGAAGTCGGCGCGGCGGCGATGCTCAGCCGGGCGACCGCCGGCGTCTACAAGAAGACCTTCGTCGCTTCCGTGCCCGGCAGCCCCAACGCCGTGCAGGTGGCGCTGGAAAAACTGATCCTGCCGGAGATCAATCATCTCGCCTGGGAAGTGGTGCGCAAGTGAGCGGGCGCAGCCCGTTTCAGCGGCTCGTCGAGGCGCTGACCGCGCTGGCGATCACCGGCTGCGGCGTCGCCGGGTTTCTCGGTTTGCGGGCGCTCGCTTGGGGGCAGGAACATCTGCTGTCCCCGATGCTCCTCAGCGGCGCGCTGGTCAGCATGGTGGTGGTGGGCGTCGCCGGCGCGATCTATGTGATCTTCGGCAGCCTGCTGCTGCGCCTGATCGCTATCGACTGGCTGAGCGCCCGCTTCGGCGCGCTGATCGGCGCGCTCCTCTACGCCGGCTACCACACGGTCGCGCCGCTGACTCCCGCCGAAGCCGCCCTCCTGCCGGAACAGCGGGCGATTCAAGGGGCGCTGGACGGCATTCTGATCGGCGTGGTGCTGGGGCTGGCGGCGAATTTCGTCAGCGGGCGGGCGCTGACCTTCGACCGGGGCGGTTTGGCGCGCTATCTGCTGCTCTACCTGGTCATCCTGCTGACGGCGGGGATCATCGTCCTCGCCGATTCGCTGGTACGCCTGCCGGATACCGCCCTGTTCCTGATGGTCGTGCCGGCGGCGCTGGCGCTGCGCCTGGGCGTGGGGGTCATCGACCGTCAGGCGGCGGCGCGAGAAGCAGCGCGGTCGCCTGACGACAGGTATTTTCATGAGGGAGAAACCTGATGTTTCGACGGGTGCAGGCGCGTCACTACAAGCTGCTGTGGGATGTCGATGTCACATTCGGCGCCTTTAATATACTGATTGGTCCTAACGCCAGCGGCAAGAGTACATTTCTTGACGTGTTCACCTTTCTTCAGGATTCCTTGCAGATAGATGTGGAACATGCTGTGCGTAAACGTGGTCGTGACCTGCTTGATCTCGTATGGCTGCGACAGGAAGCCGAACAAGGTTTCGAACTCGCCGTTGAAATGGATATTCCTGAGAATCTACAGACCGACAAGCCAGAATATGACCGAATTCGATACGAACTCGCTGTGATATTCGAAGGCAGCGTTGGACTCAGAATTGAGGCTGAGAACCTGTTTTTTGTGGACTCGCAGCGCTACCGGCGTGAAGCTCCCATCGCGCTAAGACCTGGAAGACAGGTCCCCAAAGGGTATCGCAAGATTCTCGGCAAGTCCGCTTCAGGCAATGACTACTACCGTTCAGAGCATGGCGATTGGAACATGCAGTACCGTCTTGCACCTCGCAAACTCTCTTTGTCAGGCGCTCCAGCAGATACGTCGAGGTTTCCGGTGACCCAATGGTTTCGGCAAACGCTCCTGGAGAACTTGCAAACACTTCAGCTCAACAGCGCAGCAATGCGCCGTCCAACGCCCTTTGATGCGCCGCGCACCTTTCAACCCGATGGCTCGAATCTGCCGGCGATGGTTGAATTGCTCCGGCAGGATACTGCTCGCTTCGGGTGGTGGTTGGGTCATGTCCAGACGATTGTGGAAGACATAGAAGATGTCCTCATCGAGTTGAGACCCGAGGACAACGCGCGCTATTTGGTATTGAAATATCGGAACGGGTTACAGGCTCCAGCGTGGCTGCTGTCCGATGGCACCCTGCGATTACTGGCGTTGACATTGCTGGCGTACCTTCCGTCGCAATCGAGGACGTTTCTGATTGAAGAGCCGGAGAATGGCGTGCATCCGCGAGTCATTGAAATGCTCTATCAATCTTTGTCTTCGGTCTATGATGGGCAGGTACTCATTGCGACGCATTCTTCGCTGCTCTTAGAGACTGTTTGAAAAGCCGGTTTTCACACAACCTCACCCCGGAAACCTGACGGTTTCCTGCCCCTCTCCAATTGGAGAGGGGCGGTTGAGCGCATAGGATTGGCAAAGCCTGAGGATTTGCTCGTATTCAGCAAAGATGCAGGGGGTGAGGCGCGTATTATCCCCGGCAAGCAGCACCCTTATTTGCAGGATTGGCGCGCCGGCGCGGATCTTTCGGTGCTGTTTGCGTCGGGCGTACTGGAAAGCCGCTGACGATGGCTGGAGAGATCGATCTGATCATCCTGACAGCAGATGCCGATGCCGAGTGGACACTGAGGACGCTGCTGGAAAAGCGGACCAAATCAATAGCGATCCCGGCTATCCATTTCGAGGTCGTTCGACACCCGAATCGCGATTCCGGCGTCTACAGAGATGCGCCGGAGTTTCTCCGCACCTACCTGGGGAAAGCCCGGCATGCGCTGGTCCTGTTGGATTATCACGGTTCGGGCGCAGAACATCGTGAATCGCCCCAGGAAATTGAGGAGGGGTTGGAAGATCGAATCAACCAGGCTGGATGGGACAGAGAACAAATACGGGTGATTGTGCTTGAACCGGAACTTGAGGTTTGGGTATGGGCGAAGTCGCCGAATGTGTCGAATGCCCTTGGGATGAGTGCATCCGACCTAACTGCATTCCTGAATCAGGTTGATCTGGACGAACGTGGAAAACCGCGCGACCCAAAGGATGCGATAGAACGCGCGTTGAGAAAATCGAGGAAACCGCTCAGCCCGGAGATTTTTCGCGAGCTGGCTGGCAGTGTCAGCCTCAAGGTACGCGAACGCTCTTCTGACCGTTTTCGAGAGAGGATGCAGTACTGGTTTCACTTAGAAGAAAAGCCGTGATCTGCCGCCTGAGGGCTGCCCCTACCCAACGGTGAAGCGCGGAGCATACGCTATAATACCGTCCCATGACTGCCGACCCCATCCTATCCCCATCGTCCATCCGCCGCGCGGCGCTCCTGTCTGGCGGCGCATTCTGGCGGTCGCGCTGGCGCGTCCTGCTGCCCGGCTTGCTGCTGGCGCTGCTGCTGCGCGGCGTCACCGTCTATCTGTACACCCAACCGACCGGTCCTGATTACGGGCTGCACCTGCTCTTCGCCCGTCAGGTGTTGGAGACGGGGACGATTCCCGCCTTCGCCGAAAACTACCAGCTCGGCGGAGCGACCTGGCCCCTGCTCCCCGGCGGACCGCTGATCTTCGGGGTGATGTCCGCCGTCAGCGGCGCGCCGGTCTTCGACATCGTACACATCGTCACATTTTTCGCGCTCATTGAATGCCTGGGGATGTTCTTCCTGGCGCGCCAGGTCTTCCGGCGCGATGACGCCGCCCTGGTCGCCGCCCTGCTCAGCGCCGTCCTGCCGCTGTTCGTCGATATGATGACCTGGGCGGGCTATCCTAATTTCATCGCCATCACCCTTCTTCCGGCGTGTTTCGCCCTGTGGCTGATGACCTGGGAGAAGCCGACCGTCCCCCGGTTGATCCTGCTGGCGCTGGCGCTGTGCGGCGCGGCGTACATCCACCACGTCTCGACTCTGTGGTTGGCGCTCAGCCTGCTGCTGTTCGCCCTGGTCAGCGTCGCCCTGCGCCCGCGTGAGTCGCTGCGGCGGCTGATTCCGCTGGGGCTGCTGTGCGCCGTGATCGGCTTGCCGGTCGCGCTGGGCGCCTTCCGGCTGATCACTCAGCAGGACGCCGCTGCCGTGCTTTCCGACGCCGAACGCTTCGACATGACCCGCGTCACCTGGGAGTCGTGGGCGCGCATCATCACGCCGATGGGGCTGATGGTCCTGGTCGGCGGCGCGGCGGCGTTCCTCACCGACCGGCGCGCCTCGTTTCCGGCACACCTGCTCTACGCTTCCTATCTCGCCGTCTCGCTGCTGTTCATGTTCGGCTGGCTGATCGGGCTGAAGTTCAACTACACCCGCGCGATCTACTTCCTGTCGATGCCGATCGCCCTCGGCGGCGCGGCGCTCATCCTGCGGATGCGCCCCTATCTCGTGCGCATCGCCGCGCTCGCCGCGCTGGTCTTCGCCATCGGCATGAGCGCCGCCGTGCGCGGCTACGAAGCCTCGAAGTATTTCGAGATCGTCACCCCCGACCTGATCGAGGCGGTGAACTGGCTGGAGTCGTTCAGCGACCCCGACGACGTGGTGGTCATGGGCACGCTCCTCGGCTTTCAGATGCCGCGCCTGCTGGATCGCCCGCAGCTCGCCGCGCTCACGCCCGACCTGATCAGCAATGTCGAGGTGCTGCCGACGGCGGCGGACGCCACCGCCGTCATGATGGGCTTGGACGAGATGGACGCCGTGCTGGACCGCCGGGAAGTGCGCTTCGTCGTCGTGCGGGCGCGCACTCCCGACATCCCTGATCCGGGGCGGTCGCGGCAGGTGATGAACGCCCACCCGCGTATGCGCCTGGTCTTCCGCAATGCCGATGTCTTCATCTACGAGGTGCGTCCATGATCGCCCGGCTGCGCCTGCTGATCGCGCCCGCCCCGCTCGCCCTGGCGCTGACCCTCCTGGTCGCCGCCGCCGCGCTGATCGTGGCGCTGGCGGAAGCGCAGATCATCCGCTACGTCGATTTCCCCTACCTGCTGGCGGAAAATCTGCTGTTGGTCGCCGCGCTGCTGAGCGTCCTGCTGGCGCTGATCACCCAGCGTCCTGATGCCCACCAGGGCGAGACCGATCACGCCCTCGCGCCGGCGCTGGTCGCCCTGGTCGTCGGCGGGCTGGGGATCGTGCTGCTGGCGCGCTACCAGGAAGGACTGTCGCTTTACGATGTGCTGTTGGCGATTCTGCTGGCGCTGGCGGTCGAAGCCGGGGCGGGGCTGCTGCGCGCTGCCCGCGACGAAGCGCCGGCGGAAGCCGCCCCGCATTTCTCCGTCGGAACGCTGGTCGCGCTCGGCGGGGTCCTGCTGCTGACCGCCCTGCTGCGCCTGCTCGGACCGGGCAGCGCGCTGCTGGTTTACATCCTCGCGCCGCTGGCGGTGTTCGTCGCGCCGGGGCTGGCGCTGGCGCTGGCGCTGCTCGACGCCGATGTGCCGCCGTTGGCGTACGCCGCCCTGGCTCCGGCGCTGTCGGTCGCTGTCGAGGCGGTCTATCTGGCATGGCTGGCGCAGCTGGGGATCGCCATTTCGCCGCTGAGCATCTTCGTCGGCGTGATCGGCGTGACGCTGATCGGGGCGGGGGTTTACGCGCTGCGCCAACGCCATGTGACTTAGCTCACAGACGTTGCGAGGTAAGAAAGCTGATCCTAGAGAGTGGGGGACCGGGCAGTACCCTGGCTTTGCCGCGTGCTGCCTTTCGCACGGCACGATTACATCGGCGGCTGCTGGAGGTAAGATGATGCGAAGAATCTGGACACGGGTCAGGTTTGTGCTTCTTCTGTCAGGTCTCGTGGTTGCGCCCGCCTTCGCGCGGCTGCAAAACACTTCGGAATGCCCGCGAATCGTCGAGGAGGCGCTCAGCACGGTGGACTCGTTCTGCGCCGCGACCGGTCGGAATCAGGCGTGCTTCGGGCACATCGCCCTCACTGCCGATCTGCGCGGTGAACCGGGCGCGATCAGCTTCGAACAGCCAGGCGATGTGGTCGATGTGGCTTCCCTGGAGTCCATTCATCTCAGCCCGCTGCTCGCCAGCGCGGGGGAATGGGGCGTCGCTCTGATGCGGCTGCAAGCCAATTTGCCCGACACCCTGCCCGGCGAGAATGTCACCTTCCTGCTGTTCGGCGACGTGGAAGTGCAGAACGCCGTGCCGGAGGAGGGCGAGGCGGACGCCAGACTGAAACCGATGCAGGCGTTCCGTCTGCGCACGGGCATGAGCGATGCACCCTGCGAGGGCGCGCCGCAAAGCGGCATGGTCGTCCAGACCCCCGAAGGGGTGGGATCGGTCGTCTTCAACATCAACGGCGTCGATGTCGAGATGGGATCGACCGTCTTCTTTCAGGCGAATATCAGCGGCGGGATGACCGTCAGCACACTGGAAGGGGCGGCGCATGTCGCCACCGACCTGGGCGCTCAGCCGGTGCTGGCGGGCACATGGGTGCGCATCGCCCTCGACGACGACCTTCAGGCGTCCCGCGCCCCGGGATGGCCCCGCCCATACACCTGCCGGAGCGCCATCCACGCGGCGCTGCCGCTCAGCCTGCTGCCGCGCGACATCAACATCACCCCGGCGATGGAAAACGAGCAGTTCGACGTGGTGCAGGGGAATATCGAAGCCAGTCGTCCGCTGTGCGGTGAGCCGGGTCTGCCGGACTGCGAAAACTACCCCTTCCTTCAAGGGGATCATCAGTGCCTTCTGACTCAGGGATCGGTCTGCGGCGGCTGACACACCGTTCGGCGTCAGCTGCCGCGTCATGTTTCTGACGGGCAGTCTTGTACTGAATCCGTGTGGCGATTCGGTGGTTCTGTCCTGTGCAGGGAATACAGACAGGACGAAAGGAGGTGCGCACCCCAAAAACTGAATCGAGAAATGCAGTTGTGTCCACAGTTCAAGCCAGTATTTTGAAAGGTGGGTGACATGTTCTTGATGAAAGTTTGTCGGGCGGGATTCTTGATCATCACATTTGGACTGGCTGCGGTCCAGGCGCTGGCGCAGGATGATGCGGCAGTGCAGGCAAAAATCGACAGCGCGTTGAGCGCAGCGCCGGCGGCGATCACTCAGGATGCGACGATCCTGGATTGGTCCTTCGATGCAGACGGCAAATTCGTGGTTCTGCGTGAGGGCACGAACGGCTGGAGTTGTCTGCCAGATGAACCCACCACAGAGGTGAACAATCCTCTGTGCTTCGATGAAGCAGCGCTCACCTGGGTATATGCCTTGGTTTCTGGTGAAGCGCCGAGATGGGCGACGGTTTTGTCGAGCAGTGCGAACGCGACTACGCCACGCTGCATCCGAGTCTTCCAGTCAATCTCTACCTTGCCTTCGCAGACTACGAACTGAACGAGTGGCACCTCCCCCACATTCGCCCGTTTGTGCAGACGCTCGAAGCGCGGAATTATTCCGGTTTCCGGTTCGTCTACCAGACATTCGGGCAGTGCCGACACTGCGGCGTTCCTGCTCCCGCCTTTCAGGCAGGATTGTGGAACGTGTTTGAAACACCAGCGCTGATCTGACAAGGCATTTCACTGGAGTGAACAATGGACGAGGCTAATTCCCCTCCTGCAATGGACGTGATCGGCAGATTGACGGGCGCGGTGGCGCCAGCGCTGGCGCTGCTGGCGGGCTGCCAGCTGGACATCTTCACAGTGCTTGCCGACGGCGCGCGGCGCGCGGAGCAAGTCGCTGCCGCGTTGGGCGTAGAGCTGCCGAAACTTCGGGCGCTGCTCTACGTCCTGGTCTCCTCTAATCTGCTGACGGTCGATCAGGGGCGCTTCGCCAACAGTCCCGAAGCTCAATACTACCTGGTGAAGGGGTCGCCGGGACATATCGGCGCCGCTCCCGAATTCTGGTCCCTCTTATGGGGGACAGCGTTCCAAACCGCTGAGTCTGTACGCAGCGGTTTGGGGCAGGCGCAGCGGGATTTTGACTACAGACGTACCCCACCCGAAAAGCTGGAGCGGATTTTCCGCCTGCTTCATGATGGGGCGGTCGAACACGGGCGCAGCCTGATTGAGCGCTACGACTTTTCAACCGTCGCCAGCATATTGGATGCCGGGGGCGGTTCCGGCGGGCTTGCGATGGCGCTGGTTGAAGCGCTGCCCCAGGTGAACGCGGCTGTCGCCGACCTGCCATCGGTGACGCCGATCACGCGGCGCTTTGTGGAGCAGTCGGCGGCGGCGCAGCGCATCCAGATCATCTCCGCAGACATCTTAAGAGCGCCACCTGAAGGGGTGTACGATGCGGCTGTGCTGCGCGCCGTCATCCAGGTTTTATCTGCCGAAGATGCCCGGCTTGTGCTGAACAATGTTGGGCGAGCGGTCAAACCGGGGGGTATAATCTACATCATCGGGTGGGTACTCGACGACAGCCGTCTGTCGCCGCCGGGAGCGGTGATGACGAATCTGTTCCTGATGAACGCCTATCACGGTGGGATGTCGTACACAGAGGCAGAACACTGCCAATGGCTGGAAGAAGCCGGGTTTGAAGCCTGCCGGCGGGTGATGCTTCCCGATACGTTGAGCATCATCAGCGCGCAGAAACGCGCTTGATGCGCCGCAGTGTACGGAGTCTCTATCGTCATGGCAAGAGCGCCGTTTCAGGTTGCAGCTTTCCCTTTCAGAAGACGTTCAGCGACTTCGAACGTGGAATATGCCATCTTCCGAAGAAGCGATGAAGGGTATTGGCAAAGTATCGCCGGGGGTGGCGAGGATGAAGAGACTCCGCTGCAGGCGGTTCAGCGAGAATCGTTTGAGGAAGCCGGAATTCCAGCGCATTGCGCCTACCTGGAGCTGCAAACGCGAACCAGTGTGCCCGTGATTCATTTTCTGAATCGACAGCATTGGAACAGCGCCTTGCTTGTCATCCCCGTCTTCTATTTTGGTGTCGCAGTACCGGACGCCGAGATTCGCTTGTCGTGGGAACACGCGGAGGTTCGGTGGGTCACGTTTCAGGAGGGGCAGGCGCTCCTCAAATGGGACAGCGACAAGACCGCGCTCTGGGAACTGGATCAGCGGCTGGCGACGCCCGCGCGATAGGCAAAAAACGGGGTGCATTTCAATATTTTGGGTACTTCAACGGACGATGCAGGCATCGTCCCATATGCACCAAGCAAGCAAGCAAGTTAAGGAAAAGGGGGTATTCTGGAAGCTTCTCACAGCCAAACCAGAAAGCCCTCTTTTCATGACAACCATCTCAGAATTCAGTGAAACACTCTACCACCTGTTGACGACAACAGCGGATGAACTGGCAAAAAAACAGGA
>JABWBO010000032.1 GCA_013360465.1 Anaerolineae bacterium
AGGCGATTTTGAGGTCCTGAGATGCGAATTTGACATCAGATGAAGAACCATGTACAGTGGGGTCAGGCGTCGGGCACGCCCCTTCGGGGGATTGAAACCGTCCACCCGGACGCCGGCATCAGTACGAACGAAGTGTCAGGCGTCGGGCACGCCCCTTCGGGGGATTGAAACAATAAACCTCCGGCGGGGGTTTCCCGCAATAAGACTCGTCAGGCGTCGGGCACGCCCCTTCGGGGGATTGAAACAAATACACGTTAAGTTCCCTTTCGCTTCTTTGACTCGTCAGGCGTCGGGCACGCCCCTTCGGGGGATTGAAACCTTCCATGAAGGCTTCGATTTCTTCGATATCGAGTGTCAGGCGTCGGGCACGCCCCTTCGGGGGATTGAAACTAGATACTTAGCTGACTTGGCTAATCCAGCCCGAGTCAGGCGTCGGGCACGCCCCTTCGGGGGATTGAAACATTCAATGTACCGTACCACTCGTTAATTGATTCGCCGGGTCAGGCGTCGGGCACGCCCCTTCGGGGGATTGAAACGTTCGACTTGGATTTGACCTCCGACAGAGAAAAAGAACCGTCAGGCGTCGGGCACGCCCCTTCGGGGGATTGAAACGCAGAGCAGCAGCGCTCATAGCCACCCCATAATCCGGTCAGGCGTCGGGCACGCCCCTTCGGGGGATTGAAACCTACTGGCATTGGAATGTTCGCTGTCCTGTTGTGATGCCCGTCAGGCGTCGGGCACGCCCCTTCGGGGGATTGAAACACCGTATAGTCAATTGGGTAACAGGATGAGAAAGACGTCAGGCGTCGGGCACGCCCCTTCGGGGGATTGAAACTTTTTGACGGGGGGTATCATCGCATCGCCAGCCTAGGTCAGGCGTCGGGCACGCCCCTTCGGGGGATTGAAACCAATCGAGAAGCCGGTAGACGCATTCCCCGCACACCATACGTCAGGCGTCGGGCACGCCCCTTCGGGGGATTGAAACACAATCACAGCAAACAACAGCACCAACTTCTTGTTCATTTGTCAGGCGTCGGGCACGCCCCTTCGGGGGATTGAAACGATTCCATTGTCCAGCACAATAAGACCGTCGTCTCGTCAGGCGTCGGGCACGCCCCTTCGGGGGATTGAAACAAAAAGGGTCATTGGGCTTCAGCTTTTGGCTGTTGCGTCAGGCGTCGGGCACGCCCCTTCGGGGGATTGAAACTCGGAAAAGGATCCGCACATCCTGATTTTTTCTGAGTCAGGCGTCGGGCACGCCCCTTCGGGGGATTGAAACAGAACTCGCTTGGCTGCTCCGAACCATTAACCGCGTGTCAGGCGTCGGGCACGCCCCTTCGGGGTAGTTGGGTGAGATTATCTCCACACAGAAGGGGCAGGCGGGATAGAATATGAAGTATGCGAAACACCCCACCCCACCCGACCCTCACTGGACACTTTGGCGTGTGTGAACGCAGAGTGCAAGGGCTATGCACAGCCAGGGCTGAACAACCGGATGGTGCGCACCCGGAGACCAAGCTGGCGCTCGGTTGGTGGGCGCTGACCATCTACAACTGGGTACGCATCCATAGCGCGCTGCGGTTGCGTCTGCCCCCTGCTGAGGGTAAAAAAAGCGTCCTCAGCGCACTCCGGCGATGGCGGTCGGTCAGACCGACCGCATTTACTCCCTCCGCGACCTGCCGCTCACTCCCTTGTATCTCCCCCCCTTGCGGAGATAATCTCACTGAACTACCACCGCATCAGTCGGTGTGGAAGACTTCTTCCAGCGTGATCATGCTCTGATCTGGGCGACCGCTGATGGCTTCAAAGTACGGACCCATGAACTCCTGCCACTGGAGGTTGATCGCTTCCTGAGCCATGCCATCCAGCGAAGCAACGAAGCTCTCCTCGGCCTCGAAGTAACCGAACAGCAGTCCGTCATCGCGCATGAACAGGCTGTAATTGCGCCAGCCCGTCCGCCGCAGCGCCGCCAGCATCTCCGGCCACACCGCTTCATGATGCCGCTTGTACTCGTCGATTCGGTCTTTCTTCACCTGAAGCAAGAATCCGACACGCTGCATGGCTGCTCTCTCCTGTCAATTGACCACCGCTAAATCAATGTTGAGCAGGCGCGCCAGCTTGCGAATCCGCGCCAGTTGATGCCCGATGCCGAGCGCGACATGATGGGTCGGGCCATGTTCGCACCAGCGATTCATGAAGGTCGCCGGATCTAGGTCGAACTTGAGGCGCGAGTTGGTATTGCCGATCTGCATGGTGTCACCGGGGATCGACTCGCCCTCCGCCGCCAGCATTTTCAGATTCCCTTCGGCAGTCTGCGTCAGGCAGAGGAGGGTGATCGGACCCAGCCTGACCTTCATCTCGACCGATAACCCATAGCCGCGCTTGCCGTGATACAGCCCCAGCCCGCGCAGCACAGGTTTCCCTTCGGCGATGGCGATGTGTCCGGGACCATCATGCCCCATCAGGATGAACTCCTCGTTGAAGTCGAGGGCGTAGAATTCGGTGTAGGATCCGCCGGCATTCAGGCGATCCATGATGAGCATAGCCACGCACGTCTTCAGATCGCCCTCGCCCGACGCCGGAATGCCGCGTGCCGTGAGCAGCGAATTGCCGACGATCAGGCTCGCGCCGAGTTCTTCATTGGCGTTGGCGTCCAGTCCGCGATAGTAGTAGGTCAGGCCGTTGAGGTGGAAATCGGCGACCAGCTTGTCCAGCCCGACCGCCACCCGAGCCGACCAGCGCAGCGCCTCCGGGGTGACATCCTGCGAGATGCGGTCACGTCCCCGCCCGACCACATCGAAGACGCCCTGGATCTCCGCGATCTTAGCGTCGATTTCGGTCTCGCCGGCGGCGGCGACGCGGGTATGCAAATCGTCCATTTCCAGGACTTCGATGTGCGCGCCAAGCTGCGCGTGGTGCATAGTGAAGTCGGAATACATGTCCAGCATCCCCGGATAGGTGTGCCCCAGGAAACCAATGCGGCTGTACGACAATTCGCGCAGCACGCTGGCAGCATCGACCCATTCGCCGATCTCACGCCAGGCTCGCTCGTGATAGTGCATGGCGTGTCCTTCGCTGGGATGCAGCAGTCCGGTCACCACATTGAACTGCACCCGGCTGCGGGCAAATGCGTTGGCGATCTCCGGCACGCAGCAGGCGCAGCAGTTTGCCAGCCACTCCGCCGTATCGGTATCGAGGTAGTTCAGGGCGGGCGTGGGCTGCAAGTTGAGGATCAGCACCGGGGCCTTGCGCCGCTGGACGGCAGGCAGCACCTGCGACGAGGTGGCATAGGTGCCGACATAGCACACTATCAGATCGACATTGTGGCTGGCGAAAAGATCGCCGGCCTGCTGTGCGCCGGGCGCGCTGTCCATCAGTCCCGCCGAAATCACGTCTGCGCCCATCGCCGTCAGGCGCGTTTCGACGTCCCGCTGATACCCTTCGAGGCGTTCCTTCAGTCCGTCGAACTGCGACCAGTACGCCGCCAGTCCGATCCCGAATACGCCAACTTTCGCTTTGATGGTCATGGACTATCCTTGTGAGTAATGACTGGACAGGCGATCGAGCAGATGAGCGACAAGGCGCGCATGACCGTCTGCGTTCGGGTGCAGCCCATCCGGGCAGTAGAGGGCTGCATCGGGCTGCGCATCGAAAAGCTGAAAGGCATCCACGCCGATCACCTGCGCCCGATCGGCGGTGGACAGCGCGACTTGGGCGTACTGGCGCAGCACGGCATTGCTCCAGGTCAGGCGCATGGCGCTGATGTCGGGGTGGGCGTTGACAAGGGGTTCGATGACGGGCGTCGGCGTCAGCACCAGCACCCGCGCGCGGGTGTGCCGCTGAAACGCCCCGATGATGCGCGCGAGATTGTGCGCATACTCCCCCAAGCTCACGAGGGTCTGCCCCAGCGCGCCATCGAACTGTTTGCAGTCGTTCACGCCGTACTTGATCAGCACGAGGTCGGGCTGGACGCTAAGGAATTGGGTGTAGGTCAGCTCGACGCCGTGCGTTGAGGTGTAGCCGGAATAGCCGCGATTCACTACCTCGACCCCGTGCGGTGCGAGCAGGTGGCGCAGCAGGTGCGCGTAACCGCGGCGGTAGGCGGTGATTGAGTCGCCAATGCACAGCACGCGCTGTCCCGGTGACAGCAGCGCGCGCAGCGCCGTGACACCAGCATGGGCGTGCAAGGGCTGCACTGTGTGCGCCAGTTCCGCATCGATAGCTGCCTGATAGTCCGTCAGCGCGGCGCTCTCGACGCCGTACATCAGCGCCGCCGCCGCATCAGGAATCGCCAATCCGAGCGCCGACGCCACCGCGTGGACGTTGAAATCGATCAGCAAGCGCGTCGCATCGGAGAGATGCGCCGTCATGACTGGCTTCCCTCCGCTGGTGATACCCGCGCCACCTCCGGGACGAGGCGGCTGGAACGCAGGAAGCGCATGATATTGAAATTGCGCTGCCGGATCTGATCCAGCCCGACCGCCAGCAGCAGCACCAGCCCCAGCGCGATATTCTGCGCATCGGTCGAGGTGCTGAGCAGCTTCATCCCGTTCATCAGCGCCGAGAGGATGAGTACGCCGAGCATCGTCCCGATCAGCGTGCCTTTGCCGCCCGCCAGACTGATCCCGCCCAGCACTGCAGCGGTGATCACCGTCAGCTCCATGCCCGTCGCCGCGCGCGGGTCAGCGGCATACAGCCGGGAGGTGAGCAGCACACACGCCACCCCGGCGCTCAGCCCGGACAGCATGTAGGCGATCATGCGGTAACGGCGCACCGCCAGTCCCGCCAGATTGCTCGCCTGATAGTTGCCGCCGATCGCGTACATCGCCCGACCGTAAGGCGTGAACTGCATCACCAGCAGAGCCAGTACGAACAGCGCCAGCATGACGGCGACCGGCGTATCCAACCCCAGCACCCGTCCCTCACCGAACTGGGTGAAGAGGGTGTAGGCGTCGGTCTGCGTGCCCTGTAAGTCGAAGACCGGGATGGTCAGCCCGTCAGCAAGGACGAAGGCGACACCGCGCGCGATCGACAGCATACCGAGCGTGGTGATCAGCGGGTTGATGCCGACATAGGTCACCAGGAAGCCGTTGATCAGTCCGACCAACCCGCACACCAGGATTGCCGCCCCCGCCGCCGGCAGGATGCCCCACGCTTCCTGGTACACCCCGACGATCACCCCACCCAGCGCCAGCGTCGAGCCAATCGACAGATCCAGCCCACCACCGATCATCAGCATGGTAGTGAAGATGGCCAGGATGCCCACCGTCGTGATGTCCAGCAGGGTATTTTCCAGATTCCGTGTGGTGAAGAATACGGGTGACGCCGCGCTCATGACGACGACGATGATCACCAGCATGACGACCAGGCTGGCGATCTCCTGCACGCTGCGCATCTGCACCGACCTCATGATTGTCCTCCTGCCGCAGCGTGCAGCAGCTTTTCCTGAGTGGCGTCGGACTGGGAGAATTCTCCGGTCAGCCGCCCTTTGTAAATGGTCAGGATGCGGTGGCTGACCGAAAGCACTTCCTCGATATCCGATGAGACCATGAGGATGGCAAGCCCTTGCGCGGCCAGCGCTTCCAGTTGATCGTAGATGTCGGATCGTGCCCCCACATCGACGCCCCAGGTCGGCTCGTTGAGCAGCAGCACCCGCACATTCGCCTCCAGCCAGCGCGCCAGCACCACCTTTTGCTGATTGCCCCCACTGAGATAGCGCGTGTGCGTCTCAATGCCGCCCGCCATACGGATACCGAGCTGATCCACCCAATTGCGGCTGTGCTGCATCTCCAGCCCGCGCTGGAATGCGCCGAAGCGGGTGAGGACACGCCAGTTGGAGAGCGTGATATTCTTGCGCACGCTCATGTCCAGCACCAGACCGTTGACCTTGCGGTCGAGCGGGACAAAGCCGATCCCGGCGCGCTGACCGTCCTGCGGTGAGGCGATGCGCGCGGGCGTGCCATCGACCAGGATCGTCCCGCTGTCGGACTTGATCGCGCCGAAGATCGCCTGAGTCAGCAGGGTATGCCCGGCCCCCAGCAGGCCGAACAGTCCGACGATCTCCCCCGCCCGCACCTGCAGATCGATGGTGTTGAAGGCCCCTGCTTTGCTCAGCCCGCGCACTTCCAGCGCCACCGCGCCGGGGGTGATCGCCTCGGACTGCGCCCGCACCTCGGCGCGATCCTCAATGCTGCGCCCAACCATCATCTGCACGAGGGACTGATGCGTCACCTCGGCGCGCGGATTCGTTCCGACATGTTTGCCGTCACGCAGCACGGTGATGCGCCCGGCGATCTCGAACACCTCATCCAGACGGTGCGAGATGTATATGATCCCGACGCCGCGCGCCTGCAAGCCCCGGATGATGCCGAATAAGCGCTGCACCTCCGGCGGGGTGAGGGCGGCGGTCGGCTCATCCATGACGATGATGCGGGCTTGACGGCTGAGCGCCTTGACGATCTCGATGATCTCACGCTCGACCACGCTCAGATCGCGCATCTTCGTGGTGGGGGCAATATCCACGTTCAGCAGCGCCAGGGCTTCATGCGCCTGGCGGTTCATCTGCTGCCAGTCGATCAGCCAGTTGAGCGCGCCGCCCCGCCGCGGCAGCGCGCCGAGCAGCAGATTTTCTGCCACAGACAGCTCTGGCGCGTAATGCAATTCCTGATAGATCATGCGGATGCCGAGATTTTCCGCGTCACGCGGCGCGTCAATGTTCACGGGCTGGCCGTCGATGAGGATCTCGCCGCCGTCACGTCGGTAATCGCCGTTGAGGATCTTGATCAGCGTCGATTTGCCTGCGCCGTTCTCGCCGAGCAGCGCCAGCGTCTCACCCGCGAACAGATCGATCGATACATCGTCCAGCACCTTGACGCCGTAAAAGCTCTTTACAATATGCTGCATCGTCAACAGAGGCGCTGTCATGATCGATCTTTCACCGCAGCGGCCAGCTTCTGGCGAATCTGGTCAAAGCCGACCGCCAGCAGCAGCACCGACCCGCTGACCACATCCTGATAAAACGACGATACCCGCGTCTGCACCAAGCCGTTGTCCAACACACGCAGGATGAACACGCCGACGAGCGTTCCGATCAGCGTCCCCTTCCCGCCACTCAGACTGGTGCCGCCCAGCACGACCGCCGCGATCACCGTGAATTCCAGTCCGACAGCGGCGCGCGGCGCGCTGGAGGCAAGCTGGGAGGCGATGACGATCCCGGCCAGCCCGGACAGTAACCCGGAGAGGGTGTAGACGATGAGCAGGTGACGGCGCACGGCGATCCCGGCCAGGCGGCTGGCTTCGGCGCTCCCGCCGATGGCGTACAGGTTGCGCCCGAACTGGGTGAAGTGCATCACCACAAATGCAGCGGCGAACAGCGCAATCATGAGCAGCAGCGAGGCGGGAATACCCACCACGTCCCCACGCCCCAGAAACTGAAATGCCGGGTTCGAAAGCTGATTGGTCTGGCCACTGCTCAACACGAAGGCCAGCCCGCGCACGATTGAGAACGAAGCCAGCGTGGTGATCAGCGGGTTGATGCGCATAACCGCGACGAAGAACCCGTTGATGAACCCGACCAGCACACATGCTCCCAGTCCGATGACTGTCGCCAGCCCCAGCGGGACATCGGCTTGCAACCACAGGATACTCGTCACCACGCCGGAGAGCGCCGCGACCGAACCAACCGAGAGATCGACCCCGCCGCTGATCAACACCATCGTCATGCCGATCGAGACGATGCCGACCACGCCAAGCGTGCGTCCGACATTCAGGAAATTGTCCAGGGTGAGGAAGAAATCGGACTGCGACGCAAATATAAGACAGATGAGGATGAAAGTGGCGAACAGGTTGAGCGTCGTCAGCCGTTCCCCTTTCAGCAGCGCAGCCAACCGCAGCGGCTGGGAGCGCGACCGTTCGGCGGCCACTGTGGTATTCATAAGCGTAATATCCCTCTAAAAATGCGTTGCCAGTATTCCGCCAGAAGGGGCAGTCTGCTTCGAGGATCCAGCCTTGCCCCTGCGACACCAGACCGCGATGACATGCTGGCAGGCTTCATAATTGGTTTGCACGCACTGATAAGCGGGGCGCTGAGTTGCTCAGCGCCCCGCCCCCCTGCACACAGGTCAGTCAGCAGGCGTTACGACACCGGGCAGGCGTCGGGCCAGCTCTCACCGTAATATTCGCACAGGTTATCTTTGTTGATGAAGACGTGATCGACGTAGATCGCCGGAGGAACGGGGCGGCATTCGAGCAGATCGAGCATCGCCGGGATCAGATACGAGCCGTAGTTTTCCGCAAAGTAGCCGGTCGCACCCAGATAGCGGCTGTTTTCCGCCAGCATCGCTTCCTGTCCGGACGGGTCAGCGCCCTGGCCAACGACCATGATCTGGTCGGCGCGCCCTGCCGCTTCCGCCGCCGCAATCACGCCGAGCGCGGTGCCGTCGTTGATGGTCACGGCAACGATGTGTTCGGCATCGGGGATGGTCGGCAGAATGTCGCTGACCACCTGGAAGGATTCTTCCTGGGTATTCTTGCTGTCAAGCAGGAAGATCATGTCTTCAGCGACGGGCACGGTGAGGTTGTCTTGCAGGCCTTCGATCTGACCCTGCATACGGGCTGCCGGGATGGGTCCAGACTGCGGTAGTTCCAGGACGAGCAGCGCATCGACATCGCCGTCCCAGTTTTCGTTAACCCAAGCCGCCAGCGCTTCACCAGCCAGGCGGCCGGCATTGTAGTTATCGGCACCGAAGAAGGTCGCGCCGGGCATCGGGATATCGATGGCGATCACCGGAATCCCTTCACGGCGGAAGCGGCTCATGATGACGTTGCCGAAGGCTTCGTCGGTCTGGAATTCGATCACGCCATCGACGCCCTGCGCGATGAAGTTATCGGCGTTAGCCAGCGCGGTCGCGCCGTCGAGACGGTTATCCGCCAGCACAACTTCGACATTGCCCGCTTCTTCAGCAGCCGAGAGGATGCCGTCGCGCACGAGCTGCGTGAAGACGATATCTTCGGTCAGATTGGCGAAACCGATCGTATAGGAGTCCTGGGCGGTGGCACAGGTCGCGTTGTCCTGCGCGAAGGCAGTCAGCGGCAGCAGCATTCCCGCCACGAGCGAAACGACCACGATAATCGAAAGCAACTTACGGAACATAGACATTCTCCTCAGAAATATTGTCACGAGTACCAAGCAAAAGGTGAACACCCTATCGACGGAGCAAAAAATCCGTGAACTTTGTCGAAGCTTGTCGATATTTGTTCAATTTCTTCGATAACGGTAGCATGATCATCAGAAAATGTCAAATTTCCCAATTCGTGCTTGCACAGAACACTTAAATATCGACAATGAATGACACCCATGACCCTGCTGAAAGTTGGACTCCGCGAAAGGACAGCCAACGATTGAAAAGTCTGACGACGTATGAACGGCGCCAAATGATCGTCCGTATCCTGGAAGAGCAGTCCGGCATTAAGGTGACTGAACTGGCTGAACAGCTCAACGTGTCTGAAGGGACGATTCGCAACGATTTATCTGCGCTGGAGGAAGAAAACCAGATCATGCGCGTGCGGGGCGGCGCGGTGCCGCGCATGCAGCGCATCTCCGGTGGACACCAGTACGAGGAGCGCGTGCGGGTCAACGCCGACGCCAAAGAGCGCATCGCCCGCTGGGCGGCCAACATGGTCGAGGATGGCGATACCATCCTGCTCGACGCCAGCACCACCGTGGTGCATATGGTCGATTATCTCCAGACGCGGCGAGACTTAACGATCATCACCAACGGCTTGGAGACAGCGCGCCGCCTGAGCGCGCTGCGCGACAGCACGGTGATCGTGCTGGGCGGCATCCTGCGGCGCGACGGGATCACCCTGTCCAGCCTGCTCAGCGCAGCCATGCTGGACGGACTGCATGTACGCACCGCCTTCGTCTCGTGCGCGGGCTTCTCGCCGACGGACGGGCTGACCGAGACCGATGTCGGGCAGTCCGAGTTGAAAGCAGCGATGCTGAAGACGGCGCAGCGGGTGGTGGCGCTGGTTGACAGCAGTAAATTCGACCGGGTGGCGCTGAGCTGTTTCGCCCGCCTGTCGGAGATCGATCACGTCTTCACCGATACCACTGCCCCAGCGCATATCCTGGATCAGGTGCGTCTGGGGGGCATCCCGGTCACGGTGTGCGGCGACCAGACCACGACGACCTATACCCCGGATCAGCAGACACGCTACCGCATCGGCTTCGCCAATCTGAGCGAGGAAATGCCCTTCGGGCGGGATGTGCGGCGCGGGCTGGAGCTGGCCGCACGGCGGCATCAGGAACTTGAGCTGATCGTCGCCGATAACCAACTGAGCAGCGAGCTGGCGCTGATGCTGGCGGATAACTTCATCGCCCAGCATGTCGATCTGATGATCGAGTATCAGATCGACGAAACGGTCGGCAGCCAGTTGAATTACAAATTCTCGCAGAGCAATATCCCGTTGATCGCCATCGACATCCCGATCGTCGGCGCTACATTTTTCGGCGTTGATAATTACAAGACTGGATTCCTGGCTGGGATCGAACTGGGCAAGGCGGTGCAGCAGGAGTGGAGCGGACCCATCGATGCCCTCGTCATCATGGAACACCCGCGCGCCGGGGCGCTGACCGCGACGCGCATACAGGGACAGCGTGACGGGCTGGAGTCGGTGATCGGGACGGTCGCGCCGGATAAAGTGATCACCCTGGACTGCGGCAACACCAGCGAGGTGAGCGAGCATCAGATGGCGCGCACCCTCGATACCATTGCGCGCGGCAGCCGCATCGCGGTCATCTGTTTCAACGATGACGCTGCCATCGGAACGCTGGAAGCCGCGAGCAAAACCTTTCGCCTCTCCGACGTGCTGATCGTCGGGCAAGGAGCCGACCGACGGCTGCGCGATGAACTGCGGCGGGGCGGTTCATCGCGCATCATCGGCTCAACGGCCTTTCACCCGGAACGGTACGGCGAACGGCTGATCGAGATCGCCCTGGCAATCCTGCACGGCGAGCCTGTGCCGCCCGCCGTGTATATCGATCACACGTTCATCTCCGCCCGCAATGTCGATCTCTATTATCCTGACGACAACGGGCGCTATTGATCAGAAGCGAATCGTGAAGCGCTGCACGGCATCCTCGATCACATCAACGCCCAGTCCGTATCCCGGCGGCGCATAGATCCACCCGTCAACATGGGCCGCCGGCTGCCTGACCAGTTCATGGTGCATGGCGTTGACGACCGGCTTCAGTTCAAACATCGTGCGCAGCGGGGCGCACAGCGAGAGGTGAATGCTGGCCGCTGTGTTGATCGCGCTGCTGAAGCTGTGCGCGTCGATGGCGATATTGTGCCGCGCCGCCATCTGGATCACCTTCCACATGCCGGTCACCCCTTCCGCGCGCCCGGCGTCGATCAGGATCACATCGGTCACGTCGGCGTCGAGCAGCCGCTGGTAATCGTACGCGTTGAAGAAGCGCTCGCCAAAGGCGATGCGCATGTGCGGCACAGCGGCGCGTAAATGACGGTAGGCGTTGAAATTGTCGGGATGGAATGGGTCTTCCATCCAGGTGAGGGTGTATTCGCTCATCTTCTGCGCGGTATATACGGCGCGCGGAATATCCCAGCGGCAGCGCGCGCCCACATCCACGATGAACCCGGCATGCGGACCGATCGCCTCGCGCACCGTTTTGACGAAATAGATATCACGTTCCGGGTTAACGCCCAGGTTGGACTCGCCTTTCTTGCCGAAACCGACCTTCACGAACTGGTAGCCTGCTTTGATATGCCCCGCCAGCTCGTCGGCCATCGCCTCGATAGACGACGCTTTCGGGTGCGAGCTGGCGCACACCGGCAGGCGATCGGTGAGCGCGCCGCCGAGCATCTGCGAGAGGGTGAGCCTGAGGAGTTTGCCTTTCAAATCCCACAGCGCCATATCGATCGCGCTGATAGCGAAGGCGGCAATGCCGCCGACATCGCCATACCACCAGACGCGCTCGCGCATAGCCTGCCAGTGGGTCTCGATGTCGTAAGCCTCCTTGCCGACGATCAGGTCTGCCAGTCCGTGCCGGATGAGCGCATCGGTGGCGGCGGTTGCCTCGCGGAAAAGGGTGAAGCATTCCCCCCATCCCACCGTACCATCCTCCGCTTCCACACGCACGATCACGATGTAGCGCGTCGAGAAGTTATCGACGGCTTCGAGAAATTCGATCGGGAATATCTCCAGCTTGCGGATGATCATCGCGGTCAGCTTACTTTGTAGCGGGCGATGTAATCCCGGTCGAGAGTGATCCCAAACCCCGGCAGGTCGGACAGGGTATAGTATCCGTCCTGGAGCGGGCGCGGCGCGCTCTGGATATCCCAGAAGATGGGGTCGCGATCTTTGTGGAAGCACTCGACATAGGTGCCGTGCGCCACGCTGCCGAGCAGATGCGCCGAGATCTGCGCCTCCTCGTGATGGGCCATCTGCACCCCATACAGGCTGCACATCGCGGCCACCCGCCGCCAGACGGTCGGACCGCCGCCCCACGACGAGTCGAAGTTGCAGAAATCGATCGATCCGCCGTCGATCAGGTCGCGCACGCCATCGATGCGGTATTCGCTTTGCCCCGCCGTCACTGGGATGCCAGCCATCGCGCGCACATCGCGCAGCCAGCGCTTGTCGTTATACCAGCGCACCGGTTCCTCAAACCACTCCAGCGTGATGCCGGCCTCGTGCGCCAGTCGCACAAAGCGGATCGTCTGCTGCAAGTCGTACCCCTGATTGGCATCCACCATCAGCCGGAAAGTCGGACCGCCGACCGCGACGGCGATCCGGAGCCGTTCGAGGTCTGTTTCAGGGGTCGCCCCGCCGACCTTGAACTTCATGCCGATTACGCCGTAATCGACATAATCCTGCACTTCGCGGGCTAGTTCGTCATGGGTCTGCCCATAGTAGCCGCCAATGGCGGTCATCGGGAGGCGCTGGGTATATCCGCCCCAAACACGGTAAAGGGGCAGATTGAGCGCCTTGCCCACTGTATCCCAGATGGCGGTATCGACGGCGGAGATCGCCTGCATCACCACGCCGCGATCGCGCAGGATGTCGTAGGTCGCGGGTTTCATCGTCTCCCAGCAGCCTTCGGTGTTGAACACATCCATCCCGATCAGCGCGGGGGCGAGTTCGTCATGGATGATTTTGAGGATGACCGGCTGCTCCTCATCAGTATCCCCCGTATAGACCTCCCCGATCACCCCCTGGTGCGTCAGGATGCGGGTGATGATCGTGCAGCGGTTCTGCATCGAATACTTGCTGCCCCGGTACACCTTGTTGAGGGGAACTCGTATCGCTTCCGTCTCGATAGCCTGTATGGTGAGCGATCCCGGTTGCTGCCATGACATAGGAGTTTGCCTTCTGAATTAAGCTTCCACTTTGACAAAACTGTGGAATGACGCTAGGATTTCGACAAGTATAGATAATTTTCAACAGAAACCAACAAAATGGATCAGATTTTGTTACAGAACTTTAGCGATATGGACTGGCAGCCCCACCCCATCCTGACGGGCGTCGCCACCCGATTTGCCGCACTGGCGCTTCCCGGTCATCCCGTGGTCGATACGCTGGTTGCGCAGGTCGCGCCCGGCGGCATCCTGCTCCGTCACAGCCACCCGGAGACGTGCGAGATCGCCTACGTGCTGAGCGCGTCCGGACAGATGCGTGAAGGAGAGCCAGGCGACGAGCTGGTACGTGCGCTCACGGAGGGTTGCGCCCTGTTCATCCCTGCTGGCGTGCCCCATCAGATCGAGAATACCAGCGCGGAGGTGATGTTCATCTTTGCCGTACATACCCGAAAGGTGGAATCGAATGCCTGAGAAAGCCGCAATCGCCATCGTTGGGACGGGATGGTGGGCGACGACCGCCCATCTCCCGGCGATGACGGCGCATGATCGCATCGGCAAGATCATCCTGGTGGATCACAAGCCCGAAGCAGCGCGCGCCGCCGCCGCGAAATATGGCATTCCGCTGGCGCACTGCTTCACCAGCGCCGCCGAAGCCAAAGCCGCGCATCCTGATCTTCAGGGAGCGATCGTCGCCACTACCCACCACGCCCATTATGCCGCCGCGAAAGACTGCCTCGATCAGGGCATGCACCTGCTGCTCGAAAAGCCGATGACCATCTACGCGCGCGATGCCAAAGCCCTGGTCGATCAGTCCGCCGCCGCCAACCTCACGATCCTGATGGGCTACACCTTCCCCTGCCTGCCCCCGGTGATGCAGGCTAAACGCTACATCGATGAGGGACTAATCGGCGACATCGAATACGTTGCGTGCAGCATGTCGTCGGTGACCTATGATCTGCTGCTCGGCCACCCGGAGCGCTTCGAACCAGCCAGCGGTTTCGCCGTGACCGGCCCAACTCCGCAGACCTACAGCGAGCCGACTGTGTCCGGGGGCGGGCAAGGCGTGCTGCAAATCACCCATCTGGCGGCGATGATGTTCCACCTTTCCCCAGGGATGCGCGCTGAGGTGGTCACGGCTTTCATGAACAACCTGCACGCCAAAGTCGATGTGATCGACGCGATGGCCGTGCGTATGAATACCGGCGCGCTGGCGACCGTGGGCAGCAGTGGGAATCTGCGCCCTGGCGATCCCGGCTCCGTTGAAGTTCACCTGCACGGCAGCAAGGGGCGGATCATGGTCGATGGCTTCACAGGTGAGTTCTTCATGCACCTGCACGACGGGCGACAGGAACACATCCCGCGCCACCATCCGGCGTACCCCGGTGATGTGCCGGTGTCGAAATTCGTCGAGATCCTGCTCGACGGGGCGGAACCGCTCTTCCCCGGCGCGGTGGACGGGTTGTACACGGTAGAGCTGCTCGAAGCGGCGGCTCGGTCGGCGGCACAGGATGGGCAACGCGTATTCGTCCGCGATCTCTATAACTGAAGGGATGATCTTATGCGCCTGAGTGTCGCCAATTACTCGTTCGAAGTCCTGCCCCTCGAAGCCACGCTGATGGTCTGCCATTCGCTTGGCTTTCATACAGTGGATATCGCCGGCTTTTATCAGCGCGGCAAATGCAGTTTTCAACCGGAGTCAGTCGCCGCCGATCCGCAGGGGCAGGCAGACATCCTCACCCCCCTGCTCGCCAAGTATGGGCTGGGTGTCAGCGACTTTTTCCCGCAGTTTGGCGCTGCGCCGTCGCTGCACTCGCTCAACGACCCCGATTCAGCCGTGCGCGAGGAGAATTTGCGTTACGTGCGCGGTGCGGCGCAGTTCTGCAAGCTGATCGGCGCACCCGGTATGACGATTCTACCCGGCGTTGACCACTTGTCGCGTGCGCTGGCGGACAATCTCATCGTCTCGGTGGACTATCTGCGCCAAGCGGTGGACATCGCTGGCGAATACGGCGTTGAGGTGCGCTTTGAGCCGCACATGGGGTCTGTGGCCGACACGCCAGAGCTGGCTCTGTACCTTGTCGAGCAGGTGCCGGGCCTGCGCGTGACGCTCGACATCGCCCACTTCATGCTTCAATACATCCCGATGGAGCGCGTGTATCCCCTGCTGCCCGTGACCGGGCATGTGCATGTGCGGCAGGCCAGACCGGGCAAACTCCAGGTGGCCCACGCCGAAGGGGTGATCGACTTCCCGGACGTGATCGCGCGGCTGAAGGCGGACGGCTATGGCGGCGCGTTCACGGTCGAGTATGTATGCGCTGACTGGTTCGAGGTCAACCGGAATGACACGCTGTATGAAAGTGCCGTCGCGCTGGAGCAGCTCGCTCCCTACTTTTGAGGTGAACTTATGCAGCTCAGTGATCGGGTAGCAATCGTCACCGGCGCGGCGCGGGGGATCGGCGCAGCGACGGCGGCGCTGCTAGCGCAGCACGGCGCGCATGTGGCTGTATCGGATATTGATGCTGATATTGCCGACGGGGTGGTCAGCCAGATCATGGCGCAGGGGCATAGCGCCGCCAATTTCCCGTGTGATGTCTCCCGTCCAGACCAGGTTGAGACGCTGGTGGCGCAGGTGATCGCGCGCTGGGGCAAGCTCGACATTCTGGTGAACAACGCGGGCATCTGTCCGCGCATCCCGGTAGAGGAGATGACCGAGGAGTGGTTCGACCGCATCACCGGCGTCAATATGAAGTCGGTATTCTTTCTCACCCGCGCCGCCGCCGAAGCGATGAAGTTGAACAGGTTTGGCCGGGTGGTCAATGTCAGCTCGACCGGGGGGCGCGTGGGCGGCGTGCATAATGCCACGGTCTACAGCGCGACTAAAGCGGGCGTGCTGTCGATGACCAAATCGCTGGCACGCCACTATGCGCCGTTCAACATCCTGATCAACGCCGTCGCCCCTGGCGCGGTCGATACCCGGATGTTCGAGTCGATTCCGGCAGATGGGGTGGCGGACTATGTGGCGACGGTACCGCTTAAGCGGTTGGCGCAACCGATTGAGATCGCGCACAGCATCCTGCCGCTGTGTCTGCCGGACATGACCTGGGTCACCGGCGCGACGCTCGACGCCAACGGTGGGGTCGTCATGATGTGATGCCTGTAGGGGTGCGCTGAGGATGCTTTTTTACCCTCAGCAGGGGACAGGCAAAACCGCAGCGCGCTATGGGTGCGCATCCTGTACAGCCCTGGCTGTGCATAGTCCTTGCGCTCTCTGCGTTCACACACGCTGAAGCGTCCAGGGAGGGTCGGGTGGGGCGTTTCGCACACATTCATTCTGTCTCGCCTGTCCCTCCTGTGTGGAGATAATCTCACTGAACTACCCTCAACCCTGTGGGGGTCCTTTAGCACATCTGAATGAGAAACGGCGATCTTGACCTGGTGCGACCACACCTGGGACTGCGCCGTTCAGGATTTCGTTTTCGATCTGTCAAAAGCTATCAACTCATCCTTCACCCGGTCGAAGAAACACGGTCACATGATTTTGGCACAGCGATTGATCCATAACTCACTTTATCATAAGGAGGGTGAAGTCGAGCAGTTGGCGGCGGTCGGTTAAGCAGATCGCCTATCCTGTCCAATCTCAAGGTTGCAGTACAGGGTATGAAACTCGAACGCAGTTGGAAGGAAAGAGAATAATGAGCCTGCGGGTAGGATTGGGCTTTCTATTTCTCGCCGTCTTCCTCCTGATTTCAGCCTCATTTGGGGTTACCTCATGGATTATGAATACCCAGAGCCATGATGCGTCAGTCATCAACCTCGCCGGCAGACAGCGGATGCTCCTGCAGCAGATCACTCAGGATGTGCTGCAAATTCAGCATCGTGGAAGCCAGACCGATCGTCAAGGTCTGAAAAGATCAATTGACATCTTTGATCAGACCTTACGGGCACTGATCGGCGGCGGTGAAGCCCCCTATCTTCCGGGTCAGGTATTCAGCCTGCCTGCCACACGGTCTCCGGACGTTTTGGCTAAGCTGCGCGAGGTGCAGAGCAACTGGATCACTTTCCGCGCGCATCTGGATACGATTGCAACAGAAGCGCCGGGGAGCGTCAGCTTCTCGGCTGCTGTGCAGCTTGTCCAACGCGGGTCTCCCGTTCTGGAGCAGCAAGCCGATGCTGTGGTACGTATGTATGAAACTGTATCCACGCAGAAAGTGGTGCGCTTGCAGTGGATTCAGATCGTCTTTTTCATCTGCGCGCTGGTCCTTCTAACCACAGGGTCTCTGGCAACAATCAGGATGGTTGTTGATCCGCTGGGCGCATTGGAACGTGCCGCTGAGCGAATCGGCAGCGGGAAACTGAATGAGTCCGTCACACTCGCCGGTCCACACGAACTGATGGCACTTGCCCACAGTTTTGATGAAATGAGAGTGCAACTCAAGGCATCAAAAGAGGGATTGGAAACACGGGTAGAGCGCAGAACGCGGGAATTAGCCGCGCTCTACGAAGTGATACAAGAGATTTCTTCCCGCCTGGAACCTGATTACGTGTTGCGTTCGGTGACGGACAAAGCCCGACAGCTGCTTGATGGCGAGGTCGCGTTCATATGTTTGCTGGACGAGACGAGCGAGACCTTGAGGCTGGAGGCGATCAGCGGACCCCATGAGACCGTGATAGGGGCAAGTGTCTCTTCTCAGCAACCGTTCGCGCGTCAGGTACTGATGCGTGAAGCAGCGCTGTCGTGTAACACGGTCGGATGCGAAGGGTCCTGCGGCATCATAGCGCCGCGTTTCCGCGCCAGCCACCTGGCATCGCCTTTGAGAGTGGGGACATGTACCATCGGTGCGCTGTGCGTGGGCAGTTCAAAAGCAGCGACCTTTTCGGGACAGGAAGCACAACTGCTCACCAAGCTAGCCAATTCAGCTGCCATCGCACTGGAGAACGCGCGCCTTTACCAGCAAGCCGAGCGCGTGGCGATGCTGGAAGAGCGCCAGCGCATCGCCGCCGAAATGCACGATGGGCTTGCACAGAGTCTCAGCTATCTGGAACTCAAAACGGAACAACTGTCCGATTATCTAGAGACCGGGCGTGATGCGGAGGCGACAGCCGAACTCCAACGGATACGCAGCGCTCTGCACCAGTCCGGGCATGAGGTTCGTCAGTCGATCACCAGCCTGCGGGAGGGATCCCTGCTGCGCCAATCCTTGCAGGACCGGCTGACCAGCGCGGCTGATGAATTCGTCAAGGCAGGCGAGACGCCTATCGATTTGCGCATTGAGCTTGATTCCTCCCTGGCGATACCGCCCGACGAAGCGGAACAGGCGTTTCGCGTTGTTCAGGAAGCATTACAAAACGTCCGCCGCCATGCCCAGGCACGACTTGTTACTATTCGCCTTGAAAGTCGTGAGACCCAGTTCGCGATCAGGGTGGAAGATGACGGAGTTGGTTTCGACCCCGAAGCGCCGTCACTGGATGGTAACGACCATTTTGGAATCAGCATCATGCGGGCAAGGGCAGCGCGGATCGGTGGTCAGATCACGCTCCGCTCGCAACCTCATAAAGGCACACAGATGACGCTTGCCTGGTCTGCCCAGAATGGCGCGAATGGAAGCAAGCCAGGGGGTCAAACGCGATGAACAGCATCGAACGAATCCGGGTATTGTTAGCCGATGACCATGCGCTCTTTCGAGAGGGTTTGGTGGGAATCATATCCGCCCAACCGGGCATGGAGGTCGTCGGTGAAGCCAGTGATGGACTGGAGGCACTGGTGAAAGCGCGCGAGCTGGCGCCGGACCTAATCCTGATGGATATTGGCATGCCGGGCTGCGATGGGCTGGAGGCTACGCGGTACATCAAGCGCGAACTCCCCGCCGTGGTCATCGTGATTCTCACCGTGCATGACGAAGAAGAGAAGCTCTTCGAGGCTATCAAGAACGGCGCACAAGGCTACCTGCTGAAGAATATTCGCTCTCATACCATGCTGGAACTGGTGTGGGGGGCGGTACACGGCGAAGCTGCCATTACACCGATCCTGGCAGGTCACATGTTGGAGGAATTCCGGCGGTTAAGCCGGATGGCTCCGCTGGACAGCGGCGAGGACGTCGTGGCGCTCACCTCGCGCGAGCAAGAGGTGCTGGGTCTGGTGGCGGCGGGAGCCAGCGACAAGAAGATTGCGGACGCGCTGTTCATCAGCCGGCACACCGTCAAGAGCCACATGCGCAACATCCTGGCGAAACTGCACGTCAACAGCCGGCGCGAAGCTGCCAGGTACATCCGGCACAAGGGCGGACCTGGGCTGACCGACACGGCGCATTAGTCCTTGAGCGGTCACGCCCTGCAAGTGGGCAGGATCAACGATCCCGGCAGGACTCGATTTCGCCGATGATGTTCCGCAGTATAAGAACTAGTTCTTTTTGAGTTACCCCTCCGCAAGATCATCCTTTTCTCACCCCTGGACAAATACTTACGAGGGATGCGCGCCCTTGGCTCTTGCCGTATCGTGAGTATGAAGGTGGAGAAAGTAGCTTGGAAAGCCGGCGCGTTTTACTTCTGAGTGTCCAACCTCTGCTGAGTGAGAGCCTTGCCCAGGTTCTTGGCAGAGTAGAGGCTGTTGATCTGATCGGCCCATATGTGTTGAAGGACTACACGCTAACCCAGCTGGCTGATGAGAAGCCGGATATGGTGCTGATCGCTGAACAGGAAGATGAGCGTGAGGAAGAGACTCGTTTCGTGGCTCGAATCCTGGAATATTACCCTAACCTGCCCGTTATCCAGGTCGGTTTGAATTCGAGTGTTATCCGGGTTTACACATCACACACCCTGCCGGCGCGCAGCGCCGATTTGATTGACACGATCCACAGCCTACCCAGCCGTCAACATGGATGTTGAGAGAATAGGCGGTCGATGCACCAGGCAGCGCTGTAAAGGAACAATGCGGTGGAAACTGCCGGCGTGACCGTTCAGATTCGTTCATAACGCGGATAACCTGCTTGCACTTGTGCCGGGTGCGACTGGAGGGGATTAGATGGACGAACTAAAAGAGCAGCCCTGGCTCCCTTGTTCTTGCGCTGTTACGTCCGGGCTGTTGATATTCGCCTGCGGCGCTCTCCTGGGCTTGGTGTTCGCTATAACGCGGACTGGGCAGAGTGGCTCAGGGTCCGTAGAGAGTGCAGCCTCTCCCACCCCCGTTGTTCAGTCCGTCAGCGCAGTTGTGCCGCAGGCAGGCGGGGAAGGTCAGACGATCTTCCAGCAGAAATGCACTGCCTGCCACACAATCGGCAGTGGTGACCTGGTGGGACCGGACCTCGAAGGGGTAGTCGCCCGGCGGGATGAAGACTGGCTGACGCGCTGGATTACCACTCCGGACCAGATGCTAGCTGAAAACGACCCCATTGCGACACAGCTGTTGCAACAGTACAACAACATCCCGATGCCTAATCTGAGCTTGACACAAAGCCAGGTCGCCGCCGTGATTGCCTATCTCCAATCGACGGACCAGGGACAGTCCCTTCCCCCGGTTGTGGCAGCGCCTGCCCTGCCGCAGGGCGACCCGGCAGCAGGTAAAGAGTTGTTCACAGGCAACCGCCGTTTCCAGAGCGGCGGTCCGCCCTGCATGGCGTGTCATAGTGTGAGTGGAATCGGCGTACTGGGCGGCGGCGTGCTTGGTCCGGATCTGACTCAGGTTTTCAGCAAATACGGCGGCGAGACAGGACTCGGTACGTTTCTGAGTACCATGCCACTGCCAACCATGAATACGGTTTGGGGTCAGCGCCCATTGGCGTCGCAAGAGCAGGCTGATCTCATGGCTTTTTTGGGGCAGGTTGCCGTGTCAGAACGATCTCCTGAAGCCATCCTCCAGTTGAGCGCGCTGACGATCATCGGAACAGCCGCCGTACTCGCCCTGACCCATCTGATATGGAGATATCGTCTTGCCGGGGTGCGCCGTCCTCTGGTTGGACAGCGCTCGCGTGCTTTGACGGCGCAACGATAAGCTAACCATTCGCCCTACTACGGAGGCAGTCACGATGGGTTGGATTCAAGATCTGGTCAATCCCCAGGCGCGCGAGTGGGAGGAGTTCTATCGCAATCGCTGGCAGCATGACAATGTCATCCGCAGCACTCATGGTGTGAACTGCACCGGGGGCTGCTCATGGGCAGTGTTTGTCAAGGATGGGATCATCACCTGGGAAATGCAGCAGACCGATTATCCGCTGCTTGAAAGCAACCTGCCGCCCTACGAGCCGCGCGGCTGTCAGCGGGGCATTTCCGCGTCATGGTATGTATACAGCCCGATTCGCGTTAAGTATCCTTACATACGCGGTTCGCTGATCGATCTGTGGCGGGAGGCAAAACAGCAGCACACGGACCCAATCGATGCCTGGGCATCGATTGTGGAGGACGACACGAAACGTGCCCGCTACCATCGCGCACGCGGCAAGGGCGGCTTCCGCCGCACGAGTTGGGATGAAGTGTTGGAGATTATCACCGCTGCCTGTCTGTATACCGCCAAGCAGTGGGGACCGGATCGCGTGTTTGGCTTCTCGCCCATTCCCGCCATGTCCTTCCTGTCCTATGCCGCTGGTTCGCGCTTCCTGCAGCTCTTCGGCGGCGTCAATATGAGCTTCTACGACTGGTATGCTGACCTGCCCAATGCCTTCCCTGAGACGTGGGGCGACCAGACCGATGTCAGCGAAAGCGCCGACTGGTACAACGCCAAGTACATCATCTCAATGGGTTCCAACCTGAACATGACGCGCACGCCCGATGTCCACTTCATCTCCGAGGCGCGCCATGAGGGAGCCAAGTTTGTGGTCATCGCTCCAGACTTCAGCCAGGTCGCCAAATATTCCGATTGGTGGATTCCGATCCAGGCTGGGCAGGATACCGCCCTGTGGATGGCTGTTAACCATGTCATCCTCAAAGAGTTTTACGTCGAGCGCCAGGTCCCCTATTTTCTCAACTACCTCAAGCAGTACACAGATTCGCCTTTCCTGGTGGAGCTTGTGCCGGGACAAGACGGTTATCAGGCTGGGCAACTCCTGCGCGCCAATCGCGTGGCTCCCTACCAGGAGGTCGAGAACGGCGACTGGAAACTGCTGGTTTTCGACAACACGCGCGGACAGCCTCGTATGCCCAAAGGTACGCTGGGCTTCCGCTGGCAGCAGAAAGAGGGGCAGTGGAACCTCAAGATGGAGGATGGGCTGGACGACAGTCCGATTGACCCCACGCTAACCTTTAGAGACGAACACGACGAAATCGCTCAGACCGCCTTCTATGAGTTTGCCAAGGGCAAGGTTTCTTTGCGTGGGGTGCCCATCAAGTACATCGAGACCGGTGAAGGACGTGTGCCGGTGACGACTGTCTTTGATCTGCTGATGGCTCAATTCGGTGTGGATCGCGGGCTGGGGGGCGACTATGCCACCAGCTATGACGAGGCGGACACGCCTTACACACCGGCTTGGCAGGAGCAGTACACAGGCATTGGGCGAGAAACTGTCACCCGCCTGGCGCGCGAGTTCGCCAGCAATGCCGAAGCGACCGAAGGGCGCTCAATGATCATCATCGGCGCCAGCATTAATCACTGGTATAACAACAATCTGGCGTATCGCGCACCCATTACGTCGCTGATTCTGTGTGGCTGCTGCGGGCGCAACGGCGGCGGCATGAATCACTATGTTGGTCAGGAAAAGCTCAGCCTGGTCGCCCCCTGGACAAGCCTGGCTTTCGCGCTGGATTGGACTAAGCCGCCTCGTCTCCAGCAGTCACCAACCTGGCACTATGTCAACAGCGACCAGTGGCGATATGAGGGTGATTTCACAGAGTATGCCCCGATCCCGCCGGAGACGCGCTGGGCGAAGGGACATGCTATGGACATGGAGATACAGGCGGTACATCGAGGCTGGATGCCCTATTATCCCCAGTTTAGCCACAACCCGATGCAGCTGGTGACTCAGGCGGAGAACGAGGGGTCCCGAACTCACGAGGAAATCACCAGGTGGCTGGTGGACCAGCTAAAGGCAGGCAAAGTGAATTTCGCCGTCGAAGACCCCGACGCGCCGGAAAACTGGCCCCGTGTCTGGTTTATCTGGCGCGGCAATGCCATTATGTCCAGCGCCAAGGGGCACGAGTTCTTTCTGCGCCATTATCTGGGTACGCATGACAATATCGTAGCGCAGGAACACGCCGAGGGGCGGGTCAAACAGGCTGTCTGGCGCGAACCCGCGCCGCGTGGCAAGATGGACCTGGTGGTAGACATCAACTTCCGCATGGATACATCGGCGTTGTACTCCGACATTGTCTTGCCAACCGCCATGTGGTACGAGAAGAACGATCTGAACACCACCGACCTGCACTCTTTCATCCATCCCCTGGGAGCCGCGATACCGCCGGTGTGGGAGGCAAAAAGCGACTGGGACATCTTCAAGTCCCTTGCCCGGAAGGTCAGCGAGATGGCCCCTTCCGTGTTCCCGAATCCGGTGAAGGACCTGGTCGCCACCCCGCTGCGGCATGACACGCCCGACGAAATGGCTCAGACGCACATTGCTGACTGGAAGACGGGCGAAGCTGAAGCCATTCCCGGCGTAACCATGCCGCACCTGCACGTCGTGGAGCGCGATTACGCCAACCTGTACAAACGATTTACGGCGTTTGGTCCGCAGGCGCGCAAAGATGGCATCGAAGGACATGGCGTTCACATCCCGATTGTCCAATTCTACGATGAACTGCTGCAAAACCCTGTCGGAGGGACGCCTGATCCCCGTCACATGCGCTGCGTGGAATGGGACGGACAGAAGTATCCCAGCCTGGAAGATGCGCTGGATGCAGCCAACCTGTTGCTCTATCTGGCTCCGGAGACCAACGGCGAAGTCGCCTATACCGCCTTCAAAGCCGAAGAAAAACGGGTGGGGCTGCCTCTGGCTGACCTTGCCGAGAAGGTGCGCAGTGTGCGGATGACTTTCCATGACATCAGTCGTCAGCCCCGGCGCACGTTGATCAGCCCGTGCTGGACAGGCATAGTCAACGATGGACGGGCTTACTCTGCCTGGTGCATGGACGTTGAGCGGTTAGTCCCCTGGCGCACGCTGACCGGACGCCAGCATCTCTACCTTGACCATCCCTACTATATTGACTTCGGCGAACATCTGCCGACCTTCAAGCCCAAGCTCAACCCGATCAGGACCGGCGACATCGTTGAGAGCTTCCAGGATGACCAGAGCATCGTCCTCAACTACATCACGCCGCACGGCAAATGGCATATCCACTCCACCTACTACGACAATCATCGGATGCTCACCCTGTCGCGCGGAATCGAGCCATGCTGGATCAACGATAAGGACGCCGAAAGTGTCGGCATTCAAGACAACGATTGGGTGGAGGTCTACAACGACAACGGGGTCATGGTCACGCGGGCAGCCGTCAGCGCTCGCGTCCAGCAGGGGACCTGCATGATCTACCACTCGCCGGAGCGCACTATCTCTATTCCCAAATCGCAGATACGCGGCGGACGACGCGGCGGCGGGCATAACAGCCTGACGCGAACGCGCATCAATCCGGTGCAGCTGGCAGGCGGCTACGGGCAGTGGACCTACGGATTCAACTACTGGGGTCCCATTGGGATTATGACCCGCGACACCTACGCCATCGTGCGCAAGCTGGAAAAGTTGGAGTGGTAAAGAGACCCGATCCCGCTACCTGACTTGGCTGCCCGCGAGGATAGCAGCCGGACGCCGTGACTTCAAGCAGACAAGGAGTAAAGTGATGGATATCCGCGCCCAGGTCTCGATGGTTTTCCACCTCGATAAGTGCATAGGCTGCCACACATGCAGTGTTGCCTGCAAGAACATCTGGACTGATCGCAAGGGCACCGAATATATGTGGTGGAATAACGTGGAAACCAAGCCGGGCACCGGCTATCCCACCCTATGGGAAGATCAGGAGAAGTATCACGGCGGCTGGGAACGAAAAAGCGGCAGCCTGAATCTTCGGCTGCACGGCAGGCTGGGCGGGCTGGCGAACATCTTTTTCAACCCCTTCCTGCCGACCGTAGACGACTACTACGAGCCGTGGACATACCAGTACGATGAGCTTTTCAACGCCCCAGAGGGCGACGATCAGCCTACCGCGCGCCCTATCTCCATGATCACGGGTAAGCACATGGATATCGAAGCCGGGCCAAACTGGGATGATGACCTGGGTGGTTCGCCCGTGTACGCTGCCAACGATCCGAATTTGGGCGAGCTTACCGAAGAAGAGCGAAGCCAGCTTAACGAGCTGGAACGGATGGTCTTTTTCTATCTACCCCGCATCTGCAATCACTGCCTGAATCCCGGCTGCGTTGCCGCCTGCCCCGCTGGCGCTATCTATAAGCGCGGCGAGGACGGCATCGTGCTGATCAGTCAGGAAAAATGCCGCGCCTGGCGTATGTGCATCTCCGGCTGCCCCTATAAGAAGGTTTACTACAACTGGTCTACGGGCAAGTCGGAGAAATGCATCCTCTGCTATCCGCGCCTGGAAAGCGGACATGCCCCAGCCTGCTTCCATTCCTGCGTCGGACGTATTCGTTATCTGGGTCTCCTGCTTTACGACGCGGACCGTATTCATGAGACGACCCTGGCTCCCGATGATCAGCTTGTCGAAGCGCATCGGGCGATCATCCAGGACCCATTTGATCCCCAGGTAATCGCCGCAGCTAAAGCCAATGGCATCTCCGATGCGATGATCAACGCGGCGCAGCACTCGCCTGTCTACAAATTCGTCAAGAAGTGGAAGCTGGCTCTCCCCCTCCACCCGGAGTTTCGCACGCTGCCGATGCTCTTCTACGTGCCACCCATGCTGCCCGTGCTGGCAAAGCTGCGGGAGGGGCATTACGAAATCAGCGGAGTGGGCGATCAGGGATTAGCTCCCATGCTCAGCTCGCTTGAGCGGGCGCGAATGCCACTCCGTTACATGGCGCACTTATTTTCGGGCGGCAACGAGGAAATAGTCGCGGCAGTCTACCGAAAGCTCATCGCCGTGCGCATCGCCAAACGCGCCCAACACGTCAGCGAGGCGACACCGGACGAGGTGCAGCAAGCCATGACCGTCGGAAATACAAACCCGGAGGAGATCGAAGCCATCTTCCAGTTGACCTCGAAACCGACCTTTGAAGAACGTTTTGTCATCCCACCATTGGCGCGTGAAATGGCTGTCGAGGCGACCCTCGATCCGTTCACCCATAAGCCTGAGACGGGCTTCGGCTTCCGCAGAGCGCCGAAGCGGGGAGGGTAATCATGAGTAAGCAAGTTGCTGCGCGACATCTGATGAGCCTGTTCGCCGACATGCTGGACTATCCACAGGCGAATCTGCGGGACAGAGTTCAGGAAGCCGAGGCGCTGGCAGGCGCTGCCAACGCTCAAGCCGGGCAGTTTGTCAGCGAGTTCCGCGCCTTTGTAGAAGAAACCCCGCTGGGTAGTTTGCAGGAAATCTACACGGGAACATTCGACCTGGATGCTGCCTGCCATCCCTATGTGGGCTACCACATGTTTGGCGAGACCTACAAGCGAAGCCCCTTTCTGGTGGGGCTTAAGGAGCGCTATCGGGCGCATAACTTCGCAGCACCAGCCAACGAGCTGCCCGATCATCTGGCGGTGGTGCTGCGTTTTCTGGCAGTGTGCGATGATGAGGAGCTGTCCCGCGAATTGATCGACCTGGGACTGCGCACCTGTCTTGAAAAGATGACCGGTGATGTTGATCCAGATGCATTGACTGAGGAAGGACAGGAACAACCGGAGATCAACCTCGGCGGCTTGAGGGTCTATAAGCAAGTCTTGCGGGCGCTCCAGCTCGTGCTGCAAGTTCAACCGCAATCCGTTGAGGCTTTACCTTGATTAGGAACCCGACCCACTACGGGCACAGGGGGTACACAGGGGGTACAGACGATGCTAAACATAGTCCTGTTTATTGTATTTCCTTACGTCTCCGTTATCCTGGCTGTTGTGGTAGGGAGCTACCGCTACTTCTTTGATCGTTTCACGTATTCCTCCCAATCGTCGCAGTTCCTGGAGAATCGGAAGCTGTTCTACGGCTCGGTCCCCTGGCACTACGGCGTGATCCTGGTCCTCACGGCGCATGTCCTGGCGCTGCTCTTCCCTGCCGAATGGGGCATACTCATTGGCGTGCCGATCCGTCTGTACATCCTGGAGGTGACGGGATACATCCTGGCTGCAATTGCGATTCTGGGCATGACGATGCTCATCGTGCGGCGGCTGACGGCGATACGCGCCCGCGTTGTGACCTCGCGCATGGACTGGGTGCTGCTGGCGGTACTGCTGGCACAGGTCGTGCTGGGATTATGGGTCGCCCTGTTCTACCGCTGGGGAGCGGACTGGTATCTTCATACCGCCGTACCCTGGATTCTCTCTCTGGTGACGCTCAACCCTCAGATTCAGTATGTCACGGTCCTGCCTGTGGTGGTTCAACTGCACCTGCTGGGCGGTTTCCTGGTGATAGCCCTGTTCCCCTTCACCCGCCTGGTGCATCTGATGACGTTCCCCATAACCTATCTATGGCGACCTTATCAGGTGGTGGTCTGGAACCGCCGGGCGCGAAAGCCATGAAGCCGGCGCGCCTGGCGTCGATCAAGCTGATTCGGTTCGTCCGCTAGAGATCGCGGAGGGTGCGCAGCACCGTCGCCATCGACTGCTGCCAGTTGACGGGAAGATGCTCAGAGACACCGAAGGCAAGCCCTCGACCGTCAGGCGCGGCTTGCCGCACGCGCTCGCGCACAAGCTGGCTCAGTTCGTCCGCCGGCAGGAGGTAGCTGCCAATATTGAGATTCGACCAGAAGCGCTTATCGGGCCAGACGGCGCGCGCCTGCGCCAGCGTCAGATCGCCTTCCGGCGGAGCCGTCAGCGATTCGAGGACGTCCATCGGCGCCCGGGCGATTAAATCCTTGCACGAAGACAGTTTGCCGTCGTAGTGGGTGCTGACAAACTTACCCGCGCTGTGCAGTATAGGGAATAACTCGTCGTAAACCGGCAGGATCAGTTTTTGATAACGCGCCGGACCGATCATATCGGCGGAGAAATTCTCTAGCAGATAGATCAGCCTGCCGGGTCCTGCCGCCGCTATCTCGATGGTTCGGCGGAAATTGGCGAGCATCGCTTCGTACAGCGCCATCACTTCCGCTTCGAGATCGAACAGATGATAGCCGAGATTTTCCACGCCGGCGTAATCGACCAGGATGACCTGGATCGGTGTGCGCCCGACGTGAGCCAGCGCCACGCCGAAAGGCGGCAGAGCGCGCTCCTGCTCTAGAAAACGCTCGTAATCCGGCTCGATGACCGCGCTGCGGACGATGTGCGTCATGATGGCGTAATCGGCGGACGTTTCCAGCAGATACTTCTTGTGCCAGCCATCGACAAATGTCTCTTTGAGGTCGCCGACCGGGGTATGGAGGGTGCGCTGCTCGATCTCCACCCCCTGCTCGGTCCAGACCTTCGTCCGATATTCGACATCGGGATAGGTCGTCTTGACGGTCGGCAGATGCCAGGTGACGCCCAGTCCAAGATCGAAGAGCGGCTGCCAGCCGGGGTCGTCCGGCAGGTCACGCCACAGCCACTCGTAAATCGTGTAGGGGATGATGTCCGGGCGTTCGCCAGCCCAAAAGGCGTGCAGTCGTTCCTGAATGCTCATGAGTGCCTTACCTTGATACCACGATCCGCTGCCCTTGCTGTTGAATCCGACTCACGCGGCTCAGCCCGGTGTAGACCACCATCGCCGCTTCATATTCGATCACTTCACCGGGTTGAATCACCCGCTGCCGTCCCGCTTCGATGGCTTGTTCCAGCCGCACCGGATAGCCAACCCAGGGTTCAATTGCCAGTTGATACAGTCCGCGCCAGCCGCCATACACCTGCCAGATCCACAGCGCGCGAAAGATATCTGCCGGGTACACCATGCCAATGCCGATGTGGCGCACCGTGTCGGTCAGCGCAAACCAGTTCTCGCTCAGTTCGGTGGCGTAGTGCCCGCCAAACACGTTTGCTTCGAACGGCTGCACCCGGCTGGCATCCACGCCGTTGGGCAGCCGGGACCAGGAGTACACCTGCCCCGCTTCGCCCAATGCTGGACCTGACGACTGCCCGACCCATCCGGTACAGGCGGGCAGATCAATCCGGTGGTTGGGTGTGATGGCAAACACCGGATGAATGCCCCAGATCAGATCGAGCGCGTCCAGTCCTAGATTGGTCAGCCTGTAGCGCAGGTGAATGACCGCCTGTTCCGGGTCAAGCCGCAGCCAGCGCTCGAAACGCAGCGGCAGCACCGCCGTCCCTACGCCGGTGTACAGACCGTCGGGTCCATCGTCGCGCCATTCCCAGGGCAGCGCCCACAGCTCGCCCATGCCTGGCAGGCGCTCGCCGCGATACTCACACGGCTCGGTGGACGGCAGAATTTCGTCCCAGCCGCCGGGCCAGGTATCATCAAAGCTGGAACCGTATGGGATCGAGCGGGGTAGATTACGCGGGTGATGCCACAGGAGCTGCGTGTCGCTCGGTTTATGCGTGATGCTGTAGACCCGGGCGCCGGTTTCCGGCAGCACCACCACCTGAAGCTGCGGGTTGTCCAGCACCACCGCACGCAGCCCGTTGTACTGCCAGCGGCTGTCCAAACGGCTGCTCATCTAGACCACAATCCCCATCGCCGGCGCTAACCCCGCCGAAAATCCACCGTCAATCGTTAACATGCTGCCGGTGACAAACGCAGCGTCGTCTGACGCCAGGTAGACCACGCCGCTGGCAACTTCCTCCGCCGCGCCGATGCGCCCCAGCGCGTGCAGACGGGACGCCTGCTCCCGAATGTGCGGTCCCAGCGCAAAGAATTTTGCGTTCATCGGCGTCTCGATCCAGCCCGGGCAGATTCCATTGACGCGAATGCCCTCGATGCTGTGATCCATCGCCAGGGCGCGCGTGAGCTGGGCAATACCGCCTTTGCTGGCGCAGTAGGCTGCGATACCCCCTTCGGCGAAAAAGCTGTTGACCGATGCCATATTGACAATGACACCTCCCTGTCCCTGCTTGCGGAACTGAATCACGGCGTATTTGGCGCAGAAAAATGTGCCCTTGAGATTGACGCCGATCAGCCGGTCAAATTCGGCTTCGGTGGTATCCACCGCGTTTTTTTCCAGCATGATCGCTGCGTTGTTGACCAGGATGTTCAGCTGTCCGAAGTGGCTCACGCTGTCCGCCACCGCCCGCTCACAGTCTTCCACGCGCGATACATCCGCCGGAATGAATACCGCCGTGCCCCCCTGCTCGGTGATCGTCTGCACGGTCTCGGCGCCCATCGTCGGGTTGATGTCCGCCACCGCGATACGCGCGCCTTCCTGCGCCAGCCGCACCGCCGTCGCCCGTCCGATCCCCGACGCTGCGCCGGTGATAAGCGCCACGCGATCCTTCAGCCTCATCATTTGCTCCATTTCGTCTGAGTGTACAGAGAGTTCATCACCCTTTCAGTCCGCCGCCAGCCGCCAGCCAACCGCCATCCACCACCAGAATATGCCCGGTCACATAGGACGCTGCCTGCGAAGCCAGAAACACCGCCGCCCCGGCACAGTCTTCCGGCTCGCCCAACCGATTGAGCGGAATCTTAGCTAAGCGGCTGGCGCGCACCTCCGGGTTGGACAGCAGTCCCAGCGTCTGACCAGTCACGATGGTTCCCGGCGCGATGGCGTTGACCCGGATGCCATACGGCGCCCATTCAATCGCTTGAGCGCGCGTCATGGCGCCGATTCCCCCGTTGCCGGTCACATAAGACGCCTGGTTCGGCACGCCGAAGAAATTCGAGAGCGATGCGATGTGGATGATGCTGCCGCCCTGCCGCAGCATAGACTCGGCAGCCGCCTTCGCCAGAAAGAAGCGCGCTTTCAGGTTCAGCCCGATGACGGTTTCCCAATCGGCATCCGTCATTTCCAGCGCCGGCTTGCGCACGATCGTGCCCGATGACGTGACCAGGATGTCCAATCCGCCCAGCGCGCTGACTGCCGCTTCAACCAGCTGCGCCGGCGCATCCGGCTGGCGCAGATCCACCGGCAGCACGACGGCTCGCGTTCCGGCTGCGCGCACCAGCGACGCCGTCTGTTCGAGTTCCGCTTCACTGCGGCTGGCAAGCGCCACATCCGCACCCTGCCGGGCAAGCGCAGCGGCGATGCCCTGCCCAATACCCCGCCCGGCGCCGCTCACCAGCGCCTTTTTGCCTTCCAGCGAGAACAGGTTGTTCACAGCACGTCGCTGATCGCCAGCGCCAGCCGCTCGACCATCTCATCAATCTGCTCGCGGGTGATGATCAGCGGGGGACCGAACGACACCATGTCCGGCGCGCCGCGCACCACCAGACCGCGCTCACGCGCCGCTCGTTCGATGCGCCGACCGATGTCGCTGCGAGCGACGCCGCTGGTATTGTCCTGTTTGAACTCCACGCCCCACCACAGCCCCAGCCCGCGCACATCGGTGATCGCCGGGAAATGCAGCTTCAGCGACTCCAGCCTTTGCCCCAGGTAAGGTCCAACTTCAGCCACATGCGCCAGCAGATGACGGCTCTCAAAATAGTCCAGCACCGCCAGCCCCGCCGCGCACGCCAGCGGATTGCCGGCAAAAGTGTGCCCGGCGTTGAACTGCACCCGCGCCTGAGTTTCACCCCAGAAGGCATCCGCCACTTTGTCGGATACGATGGTCGCCGCCAGCGGCGCATATCCGCCGCTCATCCCCTTGCCGGTACACAAAATATCGGGCCAGACGCCAGCCTGTTCGGCATAAAACAACGTACCGGTGCGCCCGAAACCGGTGATGACCTCATCGTAAACCAGCACAACGTTGTGTCGATCGCAGATTTCGCGGAGGGACTGGAAATAGCTCGCCGGGGGCCAGACCAGCCCCTCAACGTTCATCACCGGTTCGATCACCACCGCCGCCACCGTCTCTGGACCCTCGCGGCGGATCGCCTCTTCGAACTGCAACACACAGGAAATCGCGCACTGCCCGGCATCCAACCGCAGCGGGCAGTGCGCGAAATTGGGCGGATGCACATGCACCATGCCGCCCATCATCGGCTCAAACGTGGTGCGCCGCGCCTCCACCCCCGACGCGCTCAGCGCGCCCAGTGTGCCGCCATGATATGAGCCGTAGGTGGCGATGACTTTGAACTTCTCCGGGTGTCCGGTCTGCTTCTGATACTGCCGCGCCATCTTGATTGCCGCCTCGACCGCTTCCGAACCGCCGCTGGCGAACTTGACGACATTGAACTGCGGCGGCGTAAGCTGGCTGATGCGCTCCGCCAGTTGAATCGCCGGCGGGTTGGTGCTGGCAAGCGGCGGCGCGAACGTCAGCCGGTGGAGCTGTTCCATGATGGCTTCGATCACCGTCATGTTGTTATGCCCCACGCTGACGACAAACACGCCTGCAAGACCATCAATGTACTGGCGTCCCTGGTCATCCCACAGATAGATGCCCTCGGCGTGATCGACGACAAACGGATTTTCAGAGAAATCCTTCATCTGCTGAAAATCGACCATCAAGCGCGACACCGGCTTTCGGGTCATGATGTCTTATCCCTTTCGAATCGTAGTCATCACCACGCCCGGTTTGAGCTGCGCCGCCGCCGGCAGCGTGATGAGCGTACCCCCCTCAACCGCTGCGTACTGAGCCGGCAGATCTGCGCCATCGAGCTGCACCGCCGTCACGCCCGGCAAGCCGACACGCCAGGAACGCACCGTCTGCCGCCCATAGTCGCAGCGCATCTGCGCGCGGGTCTCATCTTGGCTGTACGTCCCCCAACCGGAGCCGGTTGACCAGAAACAGCGGAATGCCGCCGGCGACCACGCCGGTTTGAATCCGACATGATCCACCGTGAGATCGCACTCGAAACCGGACAGCGCCAGCAGCAGCCCCCACGAAGCCAACGCACGGGCGTAATGGCTGCCGCACTCGATCTCGTTCCAGGGGTTGCGCCGCTGTCCGTCATAGCGCGCCCGCGCCCCGGCTACGATTGCCAGACCTTCTTCGATCAATCCCTCATACATCATATGGCTGGCGACCTGATACTCGATCCCCGTCCATACCTCGTCGCTGTAGACAAACGGCAGATCCGGACGACTGCCGTTCGGCCAGGTACACAGGAGCAGCCCCGCCTCGTTACCCAGCGCGAACACCCGCTGCGCATTGTGATGATCGGCAAGCGAAGCCCGGAAATTGTGCCGATAAATCGCGCGCAGGGTCTCAAGCACATGATCGCGGTCAAGTATGGAGCCAATACCACACACCCGCGCCATCCACGCGCCGATCACCTGGTCAGACAGGCAGCCGCTGCCATACTGGTACTTCGGAACGCCGGCGCGCTGCCCACCCAGGCTGCGATCAGTCTCGAACGGCGTGTAGCGGGCTGCCTCTGGGTCAATTCGCTGCTCATAGTAGCTGCCATTGAACAGGTTCTGATCGGTCCAGCGCGCCCCGACTTCAGCCAGCGCGGCATAACGCTGGGCGGACGAGTCCTCACCCACCGCCCGCGCCATCTCCGCGCCGCAGCGCAGCGCCCCCAGATACCAGCTCTGCATCATGCTGTTGGGACCAAAGAACTCGATGTCGTAGGTGTTGTGCTGCAAACCCTCCATCACGCCGTCCTGGTTGTAATCCCAGTAGCGCCAGGCATATTCCAGCGACCGTTTAACACCGTGCCACAGCCCCCGCAGCCATTCGGTATCCCCGCTCAGCTTCCAGTCTCGGTAAACCTGCATCACCCCGCCCATCTGACCATCTGCCGCCGGGTGGAAGTCCAGCGGGGGCGATCCCAGCGGCAGCGACAGGCGGAAAATCATGCGCCCATCCTCAAACTGGTTGTAGACGTAGTCGTTATGGCGCATGGAGCGCTCGAGCTGTGGAAAGAGATAGGCGTGGGTCAGCGCGTAGTTCCAGACATGCTGGCACGATCCCTCGCAGCAGCCGGCGGTTGAATGGACGCCTTCAAACCCATAGAACGAGCCGTCTTCCAGAAGAGTCACCGTCGGCGACTTGAGGATGGACATCTGGCTGGTGACCGCATCCACCACCTCCACAGGCAGTGTCGAGTCGAACAGCGCATCGTGAAATGCCTGCGTCTCGCGGCGCAGACGGGCTTCATGCTGGGCAGCGTAGCGCGCCACCTCGAGCGCATCGCCAAATCGCCGCGCGTAGGGTACTCGCCATGTGGCTGAATCCGGTCCGGCGGGGCGGTAGCTGTCCGCCCAGTACTTGATGAAGTGCGGGAAATGCCAAGCCATCAGCAGCGGCAGAGTCTGGCTCTCGCCCGGCTTCAGCACGACATGCAGCGCCAGCGACCCGGTGTCGCTGACATTTTCGGGCGATGGATCGGCATAGACCCGATCAGCCAGCCGCCCGGTGCTGGAAAACTCGTCCCAGAACACCTGCAAACTGTCGAACCATGCGCCCCGCAGCCATGCCGTCTGGTGGCTGATATCCTGCCAGGGGGTCGCCAGCGCCATCGTGCCGCCATAGGGTTTGTCGGGCGTGAAGTGTTCGCTGCTCATCACGATGGCTGACAAACCCGGCTCCTGGATGAAACGGTTGACGTTCTGTTTGCCCGTTCCCTTGAATTCGCCGTGTTCGACATAGCTGAAAGCGCCATAGCCCCGGTAGCCGACCGCGTTAAACAGGTTAGCCGCCAGCGACACCTCAACGTCCTCGCTGCCAGGATTCGTCAGCGTAAACGCAAAGATACCGACCGGCAGCCCGGAGTCTTCAACGTTCAATGGGATGAAGGGATTGTAAGCCATCAGCGATACCTGGACCGGCAGCGCCGGGTCTGCGAAATCAACCCAGGCAAACGGATACTCGCCGCGAAACGTGTTGCCCTGCATGTGGCGCAGACCAGCGCCAGTCTCGCGCCGCGCGCCAAAGCCGAAGCCGTAGTAGTTGCTGCCGATCACATCGCCAATCAGCGGCACATCGGGCCAGCTCTCCAGCACACGCGCGTCTACTGCGCCGCGCGCGGTACGGGTCCAGATCGAGAAAAAGGTATTGGGCAGCAGGCAGGACTTATTAGGACGGTGGAAGATCTCCCAATCGACCAGCGCGCCGCGCCCAGAGAGCGAAAAACAGCCGGTGCCGATGCCGCCAATCGGGAACGCGATGGTACGCAGTTGGGCATTGGAATAGAGGGTCATAATATCTATTCGTGGGCGCGGGTGATCATATTCTCTTTCACCACCAGTTCAATCACCGGTTCGCCTTCCTGGTCAACCCACACGCCGCATTGCGTCGCGCCCTCGCTGATGCCCAGATCCACGACACTGCCATCCATGCGCAGCACCGGATGATAGAATTCACCGACCTTCTGCGCGTCACCCACAATGTAGTGTCCGATGAGCGACCGGCGGAAGCGGTCGGTCGTCGTGTTGGCAAAGCTGCCGTGTACCAGCGAGCCGTTGAAAAACAGCACGTCACCGGCGCTCATCAGCACCGGCGTGGGTGTAACGCCCTCCGGCAGAGGCACTGTGACATCAGTGAAGCTCTGGGTGGTATCGGCAGGCACTGTGCATAGAATTTCCCAGTTCTGGCTGCCGGGCACTACCTGCATACAGCCGTTGGCTTCGTCGCAGTCATCCAATGCCAGCCATGCCGCCATGCAGGTTCCTGGCTGCACCCTGAGGTAGAGCTGATCCTGGTGCAGCGCCTGTCCGCGCGCGCCCGGCGGCTTGAAATACAGCATGGTCTGCGCAGCATAAGGCTCCCTGCCCAGCAGCAGGGTGAGAATTTCATTCAGCCGCTCGTCCACCAGCCAGTCAAACGATGTCTTGTCCCAGCGGTGCATTTGCAGCATGCGAGGATACTGCTGGAGCGGATCCGGCTTTTCGTCAGGGATTGCAGCCCGCACAGTCGGGTCTGCCGTCCGTTTGATCGGCACGCCGGCGAAGTCGCCGGGCTTCCGACCTTCCTCTCGCAGCGCCATGAAGTGCGCCCGAAACGTGGTCACTTCTTCTTTGCTGTACAACCCACGCGCCACATAGTAACCATTTTCACCATAGAAAGCAGCCGGATCGGTCATGCCGCCACCTCCTGTATCGCACTCTATTCTCGGTCATCTACCTTAAGATAATGGCAGAGCCTTGGCTCACACTGCCGCTCAGAGACTGTTTGAAAAGCCGGTTTTCACACAACCTCACCCCGGAAACCTGACGGTTTCCTGCCCCTCTCCAATTGGAGAGGGGCGGTTGAGCGCAG
>JABWBO010000154.1 GCA_013360465.1 Anaerolineae bacterium
GGCGGCGGCGGACGCCGGAGCCGGCGGCGTGGCGGTCGGCGGTGGACTCCTGGTCTATACCTCAACGGGCGGCGCGGTTAGCGCGGTCGATCTGGGCTGCCTGGGCGGTGTCTGCCAGCCGCTCGTCCTGGCGGGCGGCGCGACCGCCGGCGCAGTCTCGTCGAATGGGCGCTATGTGGTGATCGCTCAGGGTGGGACGCTCAGCGCGCTCGATCTGGCGACCGGCTCAGTCGTCTATCTGGCGGACGCCGGGACCCGGCTCGAACAGATGGTGTGGAACTAGAGGGATGCACTTTATCTTTCATTTCCCCTCACCCTGCTTGCTGCGCAAGCCGTCCCTCTCCCCCGTAAACAGGGAGAGGAACAAAACTCCCGCGCAAATCACCCCTCCTCCCCGCTTGCGTGGGAGAAGGGGTTGGGGAATGAGGAGAGAAGCGGAAGAAGGACTGAGTGCTGAGGACTGAGTAATTACAGGTCCTCTGTTCTCTCAGTCCTCAGTCCCTTGCCTCAGTCCTGTCCCCTCAGTCTTCTCCCCTCAATCCTGGTCCCCTGCTCTACCGCCGGCGCAGCAGCGCCTCCACCGAGACCCGCTCGCCGTCGTCGCCCACTTCGAACTGCTCCAGCGCCTCGATGTCGTCGTCGCCCAGGGTATCCAGCAGCCGACGCAGCCGCGCCTCGCGCACCGGGTCGCGCCGCTTGGTCTTGATTCGTTCAGAGGCTTCGTCCGCCGCCTGTGACGAACGACGCTGCGCGTCGGGCGCGTTCGCCCACATGGCGATGGTCGCCACGCCGACGCACACGACGATCAGGGCGATCAGCACCACCACCGCCAGTTGCCATTCGCCGGACGCCATGACCGTCTGATACCAACCGGGGACCTGCGAGGATAGCATCTGGGGTGACGCCATACCTTCTGAGATAACGTAGTCGGGGTTTTGCACCCATTCTGAAAAGCGGATGCTGGCGAGCAAACGGTCGATGCCGACGACGGTGGAGATCCACAGGATCATGGTTGCAACAGCGCGCTCCCGCATAATGACTGCTCCTGCTGTAATGTTGGCTTAACATTGTTACGCAGCAGGGGGGTGTGGAGTTGCGCACTTAAAGGCAGCCTGTTCGCCGGGATTTGACGCCAAACTCCGGCGCGCGGATCAGATGCACGAAACCGGTGACGAGGAGTGCCAGGGCGGGGGATAAGCGAAGCATTTTGGTCATACGGAACCCATGATTCTGAAGACCAGCATCTTGAAACATCGCCCCTCTTCATCGACTGAAGGGAGGCTTTTAGTGGGGAGTGCCCTGAACACTCCTACAACGTCATCCGGCGCGAGAAAAGGTTTAACCGCCTCCTTCAACCGTCGTGCCCGTCACTAGGTGTTGATCGGACGGGCGCTGGAGTCGTAAAATCGAGAACTGGTGGGCTGATGCTGAACTCCTGCGCACCCACGCTTATAGCGATCACTATAGCGACTTGCTTCTTATTTGGGTATACGTCATATAGCGTATGGCGCATCAGGTGCAGAGCGGATAAAACTCACGAACCAGTACACAGCGCGAAGCACGATTTGATGACACGATTACTGCTTGTCGAAGATCATGTCCTGGTCCGGCAGAGCATTCGCGCCTTCCTCACCGGGGCGGGACTCGAAGTGGTCGGCGAAGCCACCACCGGTGAAGAAGCGGTGCAGCTGGCGCGTGACCTGAAGCCGGACCTGGTGGTGATGGACATCCACCTGCCAGAGATGAACGGCATCGAGGCGACCCGGCGCATCCGCCGCCAGCAGCCGACGGTGCGCGTGATCGCCCTGACGGCGTACAACGAAAGAGCCTATCAGCGGGCGCTGATCGACGCCGGCGCGGATGCCTTCGTACTCAAGACCGCCGAACTTTCCGAACTGCTGGACGTGATTCGCAGCGTGCTGAGCAGCGGGGGATCGACCTCACCGGCTGTCCAACCGACCGCCGGCGGCGCTGCCGGGTCGCCGCTGACCGAGCGCGAGACGGAAGTCCTGATCTGCACGGCGCGCGGCTGGACGAACAAACAGATCGGCGGGCATCTCAGCATCTCTGATCGCACCGTGCAGGTACACTTGCAGACGATCTATCATAAACTGGACGTGACGAACCGCACCGAAGCGGTGCTGCGGGCGATCACGTTGGGCATGATTTCCCCTCTGGATGGAGCGACAGAATGAACGAGGCAATCAATCACGCCGGTCACCTGCTGCACTTCGACAGCGCCCTGCACTGGTGCTTCCTGATCGCCCTGTTCGGCTTCGTCGTCGGGGGGGCTTGGGTCGTCGTACGCATCCTGATCCCGCTGCGGCATCTGGCGCGGCAGGCATCCGGCATCATGCAGGGCGAACTCCCTCGCTTTGATCGGCGCATCAGCGGCATCGGTGAGATCGAGCAGATGCGCCGCTCGCTCAATCACATGATGGGGCAGGTTCAAGCCGCCCAGGCGCGCGAACTGACCTATCGTAATGCCCTGACCGAAAGCCAGGAAAACGAGCGGCGGCGCGTCGCCCGCGACATCCACGACGACACGATTCAGTCGCTGGTGCTGGTCTCGCATCACCTGGAACTGGCGGCGCGGGCGGCGAAAGCCGCCAATCAGCCCGGCGCGGACCATCTTGACAATGCGCGGACGCAGGTCGTCCAGACCATCGAAGGGCTGCGGCAGATCATCGGCGACCTGCGTCCCTCGATGCTGGAAGAGTTGGGGCTGGCGGATGCGCTGGAAGCGCTGTGCGACCGTCATCCCAAGCTGTGCTTTGCGGTGCAGGGCGCTGTCTGCGACATCGCACCGGCGCAGGAACTGGCGCTCTTCCGGGCGGCGCAGGAAGCGATCTACAACGCCGAACACCACGCACAGGCGCGGCAGATCAGCGCCCGACTGATCTATACCGACTCGGCGGTCAGCCTGGAAGTGTGCGACGATGGGATCGGCTTTGCCATCCCCCACCATTTGCAGGAGTTCGCGGTGCGCGGGCATTACGGGCTGCTCGGAATCCGCGAGCGCATCCAGCACCTCGGCGGGCAGCTTCAACTGTTCAGCACGCCGGCGGCGGGGACCCGTCTGATGGTGACGGTCCCCCTGTCACAGAAGGCGCTGGCGGCGGCTTGAAACCACCCGGTCAAACCGGGCGCGCCGCAGCTGGACGCGCCGCCGGTCCGCCCCTGCATCCAATTGATCATAGGGCGACCCGCCGGGTCCTCCGCCGTCCGATTTCCGCGTCAAACCGCCACGTCGATTCGGGGTGACTGCCCGTCGTCGAAGCCAGATCGGCGCGCGGACCTCCTCCGGATGGCGGCAGACGCCGAAAGAAGGGTGCATTTCAATATTTGGGGTACTTCAACGGACGATGCAGGCATCGTCCCTGGACAACACCCGCGTTGTCCGCCTGTATCCCCAATAATCTGAAATGCACCCCCGAAAGAACCTTTTGTGGCGTCCGCATCCTCCCCTGTGCAAAATAGAAGCTTCATTCTTCTTGCGTCCGCTGCGCCTGTATTTCTTCCGATTTTTCGATCAACAGCGGGAGTTTCTTACAATAACGAGTAGGGATGGTTGATGAAATATTCTTCCCAGTACGACGAACTCGATGACATGGATCAGGCGATTTTACGGGAACTTCAGGCGGACGCGCGGCTGAGCAATGCCGAACTGGCGCGGCGCATCAACCTGTCGCAGCCAGCGGTCCACAACCGGGTGCGCCGCCTGGAAGCGCGGGGCTTCATCCGCCGCTACGTCACGCTGCTCGACCGCGACATGGCGGGCTATGATCTGCTCTGCTTCATCCATGTGCGGATGCAGGTTCACCAGTTCGATCAGATCGAGGTCTTTCGCGAACTCATCAAGACCATCCCGCAGGTGTTGGAGTGCTATCACGTCACCGGAGAATACGATTATCTGCTCAAGGTCGTCGTCCGCAATCGCCACGACCTGGAAGATCTCGTCGTCAACCATCTGACCCCCATCCCCGGCGTCGCCCACATCCTCACCAGCCTGGTCTTCGCCGAGGTGAAGTACAGCACTGAACTGCCGTTGGAGTGACCCTCATAGAGTACTTTCTACTTGCAGAAGGATGAATGAGTCATGATTCCCGAACCCGCCGTCCTCGAAAGCCGTACCCAGGAATACATCGAGCGCGGCGCGCAGATCGCCGCCGCCGAAGCCCGCCAGCGCCAGCGGATGCGTCAGAAGCGCTTCGATACCATCGCCGTACACGGTATCTACAACATGGAAGCCGCGCTGGCGAACCAGGGATCGATCATCGAGCCGGCGTATTTCAGCCCGGCGCAGCACTTCGAGAACAGCGATCATATGGAAGTCGCGCTGGCGTATCAGATGCCCGCCTGGGCGTACAGCCGTATCGCCAACCCGACGCTGCACTATCTCGAAGAGACCATCGCCCTGCTGGAAGGGTATGGCACGCCCAACGAGGTGACCGCCTGCGCCACCGGGTCCGGCATGGCGGCGATCTTCATGGCGACGCAGCCCTTCCTGGAGCAGACCGGCGCGCCGATGAACATCGTGGCGAGCGCCAAATGCTATGGCGGGACCTTCATGCTCTTCAGCCAGCGCTATGCCGTCGAGCGCGGGGTCGAAGTACGCTGGGTGCAGGACCCGCTGAACGCAGAAGAGTGGGCGCGGCAGATCGACGCCAATACCCGCTTCGTCTTCGGCGAAATGCCCAGCAACCCCGGTCTCGCGGCTTTCGACATCGCCGCCGTCGCCGAGCTGGCGCACGCCGTGCAGACGCCGCTGATCGTCGATTCGACGGTCGCCACCGCCGCCCTGATGCGCCCCTTGCAGCACGGCGCGGACATCGTGGTGCATTCGGTGAGCAAGAGCATGGCGTCCAGCGGCTTCGCCATCGCCGGCGCGCTGATCGCCCGGCACGGCATCCCCAGCCGCGTCGGACCCGACGCCCTGCGCGAGAATTTCGCCCTCTACGTGAAGCTGCTGCCCTTCCGCGATCACGGACCGGCGATCAGCCCGTTCAACGCGCTGATGGCGATGAACGATCTGCGCACGCTGCGCTCGCGGATGGACCTGCTGAGCCGGAACACCCTGCGCGTCGCGGAATTCCTGGAAGCGCATCCGCAGATAGAAGCCGTGAACTACCCCGGACTGCCGAGCTCGCCCTTCTATGCCGCTGCGCAGCGCGTCATGTGGCTGGCGGATGGCGAAGACGACTACGGCGCGCCGGTCAACCGCTACGGACACCTGATGAGCTTCCAGGTGCGGGGCGACCACGCTGCCGCGCGGCGGGTCTTCGACCGGCTGGAGATGATCTGGCGGGCGACTGACCTGGGGCGCATCAAGAGCGTCGCCACCATCCCGATGATTTCGACTCATCAGCAGCAGGGGGACGCCGGGCGGGCGCTGGCGGGCATCCCGGTCAACCTGATCCGGCTGAGCATCGGCGCGGAACATCCCGCCGACATCATGGACGATCTGGATCAGGCGCTGCGCCAGACCAGCATATAGCGCCACATCAGCAGGGGACGAATTTGCGCGCCGGGCAGCACGCGCTCGGCAATGCGGCGCATGACGCTCAGCGGCAGGTAGTGATCGGTATCGCCATGCAGACGCCAGGCTTCGCGCTGTTCCGGCGTCTGCTCGGCGATCTCCGCGCGATGCAGCCAGCGCTGCGCCAGGTGGACCGGCACGGCGATGCCGTCGCGCAGCAGACCGCGCATACCCTCGTTCTGGTAGAGGTCGAGTATGACCAGAGTCCCGCCCGGCTTCAGCGCCCCGCGCAGGCGGACCAGGACTGATTCGTAAGGCAGGTGGTGCAGCGTGGCGATAGAGGCGATGCAGTCGAAGCGCGCCGCCGGCAGGTCGAGCGTCATGACGTCGCCCTCCTGACAGGTGATGTTGGGGAAACCGGTCGCGCAGGCGCGGGCGACGCGCAGCATTTCCGTCGAGAGGTCGAGCGCCAGCACCCGGTCAGCGCGGTGAGCCAGCAGGCGGGCGAACTGCCCCGTCCCGCAGCCGACATCCAGCGCGGACTCCAGGTGCGGCGGCAGATGGCGCAGCAGCAGCTCGTGGTAGTGATTGTTGTGATTCCAGCCCGCATCGCAGCCGGTGAGCCGGGCGATGCGGTCGAAATCGTCACGAACCTGGTTCATGGCAGGCAAGATACGCGAAGCAAGGGATGACGCCTTCCACGAACCCGATCCGGTGCGTCTCGTCTTTGACGGGTACACCGCCGCCCATGATAGCGATCACGTTCGCAGAATCTTCTCCATCGCCCTGCCCTTAGCCAGCTCATCGATCAATTTGTCCAGGTAGCGGATTTCCCGCATCAAGGGTTCTTCGATCTCTTCCACCCGGATGCCGCAAATCACGCCTTTGATCAGCGCGCGCGAAGGGTTCAGTTGGGGCGATTCGGCAAAGAAGGTTTCAAAATCCGTTCCCTTTTCCAACAGCGCCTCCAGCTCTGCCTGGCTGTAGCCGGTCAGCCAGCGGATGATTTCATCGACCTCCGCCTTCGTGCGCCCTTTTCTCTCCGCTTTGGCGACATATTCGGGATAGACCCGTGCGACGCTCATCGTGAAGATGCGATGCTTGGTCATGGATGTTTCCTTGCTTCTACGTGTTTCTTTATTCTACACAAAATGATAAGTTTTTATGAACATGCGTTCCACTTCGAACTCGCTCGGACATGCCGATGTCCGCGTCAGCAGCGGCTACCCGCCCCACTTCGCCGAGACGATGAACTCAACCAGGGACTTGTTCGAGTTCCGTCTTCGGATCGGTGTGCAAATCACCGACTCAAAGCCCAGGGCTTCGAGCATTGCCGCGTAGATTTGCTCGACCGGCAGCAGCACCCCGTAGAACGTCGAATTGCCGACGACGTAATGCAGGGCGGCGGACGGTTCAAGCAGGCGGCGCATATGCTGGAAATGCCTCCACATGTCGTCATGATAGCGCGCGACGTAGTTCGCCAGCAGCGCGCCGTTCTTGTTATCCCCCTGGGCGATCTTCTCCAGCGCGTCGTCCAAAAGAGGATGAGTAAAGGCGTCGCTACGACGCCGCCATTCGTTCAATCGGCTGGTGGCGATTCCCCAGGTCCCGCCGATACTGTTCCAGTCAAGTTCCCCTGCTTCCCGCCCCGATTCGAGAAATCCCAACCAATACATGTATGGACGGAGTTCGCGAATGTATGACATCCGGTTGGCATAGGGCGGAGACGTGACGATCTGCTCAAACCTGGCATCCTGCGGCATTTCCGGGTCCCTGGCGTCGGTGAGGAGGACTGTTGCGTCGCCTGATGGGTTGTCCGCCGCGCCTTCCAGCACAAAACGCACGTCCTGAACGAACATCTCCCCCAGGTCGTGCGACAGCCCCAGCGACAGCTGCTCGGCATTCTTGAAGGACATGGATTGATGATTGAAAGCGGCGTTGGAATGCGCGATGAGCGTTCGGCAAAAGGCGACGCGCAGCAAATCCCATACAGGCGACCCCACTTCCGCCACCACATCAAGCGCCGCGCGGAGTCCGCATAGGAAGTTCAGCGTATCGACGGACCACCAGCGCTCAATCTGATGGATCGGCGGCGGCGCGACCGGCGCGATCTGTCCACGTTCGACCCGTTTTCGAGCAGCCAGTGCGGCATGCAGCGTCTCGGTGATGCGATGATCCGAATAGCGCGCCGTCTTCGCCCGCCCAAACCAGACGAGAAACGGATTGATGTCCGTCGTGACGGCAGTGTGCCCATGATACGCCGCACTCAGCGCGGTGGTCCCTGTGCCGCAAAAGGGATCATAGACGCGCACGGGTCTGTCCCAGGTCTGGACGATCTCTTCGACGATTTTGACGGAATAGGCGGGCGTCAAGCGCAGCCAACCATGACGACCGGCGCGCCGGTTGAACTGATGGGTGTAATCGGCTCGCTGCTTGAGCTGTCTCGTGGACTGGTCGGTCATTGGTTTCCCGGAGATAACAGCGCTTTCAGGATTGTATCGATTTCCGTTCTGAGCAGCGGGCTGACACGGCTGAAAAACGCGCCAAGATCGTAGCCGATGATCTCCCGCAGGAAGTCGTAGGTCGAGATCATCGGATCATCTGCGCCGATGATGCCGATCAGCATGATCCATTTTTCGGCGCGATACCGTAGCAGGATGTCGGCATCGATCTGCGTAGAGAACACCAGGACACACGGCAAGTAGGTGCTGGTATAGGCAGATACAGCATTGGCGATGTCGGCGTTCTGGCGCTTGGAGTCCTTACTTTTGTAGCCCTGGCGAACTTCGAAGACGATGCCGGTCAGACTCCGGGTGATGCGTGAATCGATCTCGATGGATCGTGCCGCCTCTGCCATCCAGCTATGAATTCGCGTATGCGCCCCGCGTCTGTCACTCGATCCAATGGGATGCGCCCGTCAAGCGTCAGCGTTCGCGCTCTGCCGTTCATCGTCGGAACCGTGTACGACCAGCGCGCGTCGGAAGCTGTCAGACCGAGCGCGTCCTGAAGGATGCGGCGCAGCAGCGCTTCACATCCTATCCCGATCTGGCGATAAATACTGGTCATCCCGCCCGCTGCCTTGTGGGCAGCGTACATCAGCGCATTGTCGAGTCCAAACCAGTTGTAGTGTCTCAAAGTGGCTGCTCACTGTCTCAAAGTGAGTGCTCCATATCTCAAAGTGGCTGCTCCAAAGCTGCCAAGAACCGCTGCAAATCTACTCG
>JABWBO010000033.1 GCA_013360465.1 Anaerolineae bacterium
GTCGCCGCGCGAGGTCTGGCGCTGGGCGGCGTTGGGCGCGCTGGCGGGCGTCGGTTGGTGGACCAACGGCTTGATCGTCGCCTACGTCCTGTCGATCGGCATCCTGCTCCTCGCCGGCATCGCGCGGACGCGCCCGCCGCTGCGCAGCCTGATCGTCCCGATACTGGCGGCGGGGGCGGCGTTCTTCGCCGGCAGCGCGCCCTGGTGGGCGTTCAACTTCGCCCACGATTTCGCCGCCCTGCGCTTCTACCTGCCCGGCGGCACGCCCGATCAATTCGCCGGCGGCGATGTGCCGTCGCTCGACCTCACAGGGCGGCTGGTCGGGTTGTTCCTGCTGGGACTGCCCGCCGTCCTGGGGCTGCGCTATCCCTGGTCGCCCGCCTATTTCACGCCCGATCTCCTCACCCTGGCGCTGGCATGTCTGACGCTGGCGATCACGCTGGCGGCGGTCTTCATGCTCATTCGGCGCGGCGGCGCGTGGAACCCCCGGCGGCGCGGCGCGCTGCCGGCGGACGCGCGCGCCCTGCTGCTGATCGCCCTGGGCTTCTTCGCCCTGCTCTTCATCCTGTCGCGCTTCAGCACCGATCCGACCGGGCGCTATTTCCTGCCCCTGACGATCACCCTGGTGATCCTGATCTCGGCGTTCGCCGTCTCGCTGCCCGCGCCCTGGATGCGCGCCGGGGTGATCGCCATCCTGCTGATCTATCAGTCCGCCGGGCTGATCGGCGCGGTGCGCCAGACTCCGCCAGGGGTGACGACGCAGTTCAACCTGGAAACGCATCTGCCGAACGACGACGACCGCCTGCTGATCGACTTCTTGCAGGCGAACGGGCTGACTCGCGGCTACACCAACTACTGGGTCGCCTATCGACTCGCTTTCCTGAGCGGCGAAACGCTTCAGTACCGCGCGGCGCTGCCCTACAAAGCCGATCTCTCCTACACCCCGCGCGATGACCGCTACCCGCCCTATGTCGCGGCGGTCAGCGCCGCCCAGGCGAACGGCGAACGGCTGGCGTACGTGACGGCGAACGTCGTCGAGGTGCGCGGCTGGCTGGAGGGCTGGTTCGACTCCCAGGGCGTGACGTATGCCTATGCGCCGGTCGGCATGTACCACGTCTACTACGACTTCGCGCCGCGCGTCCCGGTCCCGCCGGAGCAGTTCACGGCTTTAGTTCTGGATCAAGAACAGTGAATACGCTGGACCGTATTGTTCGCCAGGCGGAAGGCGCTTGGCAATCGCTCCGGCAGCTGCTGCGCCACTTTCCACGAAAGGGTCACGCCATGCGTTTTCGACTCGCGGTCCTTATCCTGCTCCTGTTCAGCGCGGCGGGGACTCCATTGACAGCACAAAACCCATCCTCAACCCGAATCGTCGGTTATTTCACCGCCTGGGCGATCTATGGGCGGCAGTATTTCGTCAGCGACATCCCCGCCGACAAGCTGACCCACATCAACTACGCCTTCGCCAACGTCTCAGAGGAAGGCGAATGTCTGCTCGGCGATGCGTGGGCGGATACGCAGATCGCCTTCGAAGGCGACGCCGCCGATTCACCGCTGCTCGGCAGTTTCAACCAGCTCAACCGCCTCAAAGCCGCGCATCCCCACCTGCAAACGCTGATCTCCGTCGGCGGGTGGTCGTGGTCGGCGCGCTTCTCCGACGCCGCCCTCACCGGAGAGTCGCGCCGGACGTTCGCCGCCTCCTGCGTCGATTTCATGAAGCGCTACGGCTTCGACGGCATCGACATCGACTGGGAATACCCGACCGGCGGCGGAAACACCGGCAACGTCGAACGCCCGGCAGACCGAGAGAATTTCATCCTGCTGCTGGCGGAACTGCGCGCCCAGCTCGACGCGATGGGCGAACAGGATGGGCGCGCCTATCTGCTGACCATCGCGGCGAGCGCCAGCCGGCGCGGCTACGAACCCCTCGACTGGTCGCGCATTCACCCCCTGCTCGACTGGATCAACGTCATGACCTACGACATGAGCGGCGGCTGGAGCAGCCGCACCGGCTTCAACGCCCCGCTCTATCTGTCCACCGGCGGCGGCAGGACTCCGCCGGAAGGGACCAGCACCGATGCCGCCCTGCAGGGCTACCTGACGCTGGGCGTCCCGCCGGAGAAGCTGGTCATGGGCGTCCCCTTCTACGGGCGGGGATGGGCGGGCGTGCCGGCGGCGAACGACGGACTGCACCAGCCTTATACCCGCCTGCCCGATGGGACCTGGGAGCCGGGCGCGTTCGAATATGGCGATCTGGCGGCGAACTATGTCGGATCGGCGGCGTATCAGCGCTTCTGGAACGAAACAGCGCAGGTCCCCTGGCTCTACAACGCCGACGAGGGGATCATGATCAGCTACGACGACCCGGAATCGCTGGCGATCAAAGCGGAGTACGTGCGCCAGCATCACCTCGGCGGCGTCATGTTCTGGGAACTGAGCCACGACAGCGCCGACTCCGCGCTGCTGTCGGCGCTGTATGAGGCGCTCAGCGCGCCGGGCTGATGCTTGACGATCCGTGTCGGGCGCATGCATCGTGATGTGCCCGACACAGCGGACCGCTGCTCTTCCCCCTATCGCCTCACCGCCGCAGCGGACCCGGCGCGGGCAGCGGCGGCAGGCTGAAGCCACCCGGCAGCGGGATCGACGGCAGCGTCCAATCGACCAACCAGCGCAGCACACTGTTCGCCCAACCGATCAACTGGTTCAGCCGGGCGATGCCGGCGACCGCCGCCTGATAGACGGCGCGCAGCTCGTTGATCAGCGGTCCGATGGTGTTGAAATAAGTGGGCAGCACCAGTTTCTCGTACAGATCATCGACCAACCGCTGAAGCTGCTCCGCCACGATGTCGGCGCGAGAGTACGGATAGGGCAGGGTCCGCTCGATGCGCACATCGCGCTGCCCCACGCCGACCGCCGACGCCTGCCGATAGCATTCCTGAATCTGCTTCGCCTGCTCCTCTTTGCACTTTTTCAGCGCCGCCCGCGCCAACAGCAGTTCCGCCTGTACGGCGTACAACCCCAGCGCCATCCCGGCGACAAAGCCCTCGAACGCCACGACGATCCCCGCAAGGATTTCCGCCCACAGGCTGATCAGGGCGGCGAGCGCCCGGCGCGCGAGCGCCTTGATGAAGTTCCAGGCTCCTCCGCTCACCCGCGCGGCAAAGCTCTTGACCGCCTGCAGCGCCCGCACGATGAGCGAGGATCGACCGACACCTCGGCTCGCCAGCAGGTCGAGGATCAGTTCGAGCGCGCTCTCGGTCGTGCCAAGCGCGCCGAAGAAAGCGCCAAGCGCGGCATGGATGGCGCCGATACCGATGGCGATCTGCTTCCACATCCCCCCCGCCGTCGTCGCCCAGTTGATCCAGTCGATGTAGTCTTTCTCGAATCCTTCCAGCGTCGTGATCCAGTTTTCGAGTTCGGCGCAGTCGTAGACCTGGCAGCGGTAGGTCGCCGCCCTGGCGGCATCCCGCGCCGCCTGATCTGCCCGGATGAGGTCCGGCACTGGCGTCACCATCAGCGCTGCGAAGATGAGCAGCGCCACCTCAAACCGATAGAGTCTGCTTCCTGGCATTGCTAGCCACTCCTTTCCCGATCCCACGCAGCGCGGGATCAAGGAGCAAAGGCGATTTCGACGGTCTCGTGCTGTGCAGCTTCAAGGGTGATGACCACTTCCTGAATCGCCCGGTTCAGCGCGGCATCGAGCGCCGCCTCGTCGGCGTACTGCGGCGTCTCGGCATCCGCCGACGCCAGCAGCGCATCCATCCGGTCGGTTCGCTCGGCGGTGATGGCGTAGCGCCCGGCGGCGAGACCGTCGAACAGCGCCATCCCGTCGGCGTCGGTCAGCGTCGGCTGACCAAGGAAGAGGGCGACCAGCGTCTCGTCGTCGATCAGCGCGGCGATCTGCACGGAAACCCCCGCCAGCGGCACGGCGTTCGGCGTCTCGATGATCGTGATTTGTATCGAGGCGTCGCCGCTGAAAGCATCCTCCGGCAGGGCGAGCGGATCAGGCGCGCCAAGAAAATCAACGCCGTCGATCAGCGTACCGGGTTGGTCGATATTCACGACGACCTCATCGAAGATCAGCGTTTCGGCGTAGGCGGCGGCGGTGAACGTCCCCGTCCCGGTCACGCCGCTGACGGTGTAGCGCCCGTCGGCGGCGGTGATCCCGGCGAAGACGCCTCCATCCGGCGCAGTCACCATGACGGCGACATGAGCCACCGGGGTTGTGCCATCACTGCCGGTCGCCCGCCCCTGGATGGTGTTGGGGACGACGGCAGCGAAGTCGAAACGCGTGAGCGGCTGCCCCCGGCTGATCGCGCCGGCATCACGCGCCGCGAAGACCCTGTCCACAGACAGCGGCTCGACGATATAGAGGTCCGGTTTCATCTCGACAAAGCTGTAGCTCCCGTCGGCGTCGGTGACGGCGGCGTAGACGTTGGCGCTGTCCGTGCCGCGCGCCAGCAGGGGAATCCCCACCAGCGGCGTGACGCCGTCGCCGTCGAACACCCGCCCGGCGATGGTCGTCATGCCGGTCAGCGTCACGTCCATCCGGTGAGTCGCCGCGCCTGCCAGGATCAGATCGACCGGTTCAGGCGAGGTGTAGCCCCGCAGCGCGGCGGTCAGGACGTAGGTTCCAGAGGGGATCGCCTCGACGCGATAACTCCCATCGGCTTCAGTGAAAGTGGTGTGCAGCCCGCCATCTGCGCCCGTCAGGGTGATCGCAACCCCGGCGAGGGGGGCGCTGGTCAGGGCGTCGGCGGCTTGCCCGGTGAGGATTTCGGCGGTCTGTGCGCGTGCGGCGTGCAGCGCCGTGATGGCGCTGAGGGGCACGAGAAGCGCAGCGAGGAGGACGAGAGATCGGTGAACAGGTCGGATGGTCCGAAGAAACTTCGCCATTGAGCGACTCCTGTAAACCCTAAGTAAGGTCAATAATCACTTCATTTCGTCCGTTATGAATCAATCGTACAATAATTTCATCGGTGCTTCAATCGGTCCAACGGCGCACCGGCGCATAGATTGCTTTTTTAGCCCAACGGGAGGCACGACATGGACGTCAGTCCGCAATCCGCCCTCCAATCCACATCCACAGTCCGCCAGTCCCGGCGTCACCGCCATCCTGCCCCGCGACGAGCCGCGCCGGTCCGTCTTCTGTTCAACCTGCTCGCCTGGCGCGGCTGGAAGTTCGTCCTTATGCTGGGGGTCGCGGTCGTCACACTCTACGTCGTGCTGGTCTTCTACAGCCTGATGCGCATCGACCGGGACCGGCTGCTGCTGGACCGTCTGCTGCGCACGGCGGCGCAGGAGTTTTCCGGCGGTCTGGCGGTGAACGATCTCACGGCGATGGAGGACGCCGCCGAACAACTGGGCGGCGATCTCAAACACCTGCACACCCTGTCCGCCGTCGTCCGACCGCTTGCGCCGCTCCATCCGGCGCTGTCCACCCGCCTGATCGCGCTGGATTCGGCGGAACATCTGACGGAAGCCGTCAGGCTGCTCTTCGAAGGCGCAGCGCCCGCCCTGCAGCGCCTGAGCGAGGAACGCGCGGCAGACGACATCGGCGGCGCAGAAGGGGCACACCTGGCGCGCTTCGTCGATCTGCTGCGTCTGAGCCAGCCGACCTTCGCCGAAGCCCGCCTCGAACTGGACGCTGCCCGCGCCCTGCTGGAAGCGAACGCCCTCACGCCCCTTTCCGAATCGCTGCTCGCCGAGGTCTCACAGCTGCGCCGCCTGATCGACGACGCCGACGCCGCCCTGCGGATCGTTCAGGGAGCGCCGGAGAGCCTGACGCGCATCTTCGGTCTTGCCGCGCCGCAGACCTACCTCATCCTCGCCGCCAACAACGACGAAATTCGACCGAGCGGCGGCTATGTCAGCGTCTGGGGGTGGATGCGCGTCGCCGATGGCAGAGCGGTGGAAAGCGCCTTCGCGCCGACCACCACCGAAAGCCCCGCGCCGCCGCCCGCCGTGCTGGCGTCGTCGCTGAGCATCCCCGACTGGTGGGTGCGCTTCGACGAGCCGATCTACGCGGCGTGGGATGGAAGCTGGCACGCCGATTTCTCCGAGACGGCGCAGCTCGCGGTGTGGTACTACGACAACGGCGACAACCCGCACCTGCCGGTCAACGGCGTGATCGGCATCGACCTGACCGCCGTCGAGTATCTGCTCGACGCCCTGGGCGGCTGCGCGCTCGATGACGGCGTGCGCGTCACCTCGCAGAACTTCCGGAGCATCGTCTACGACATCCGCGCCCAGGGCGAAGCGGCGCTGGCGCACAAGCAGTATCTGATCGATCTCTACGCGCAGATGATCGGGGCGTGGCAGTCCGCCGACGCCGACACCCAGAGGCGACTCCTGAACGCCGTCCTGCGCGCCCTCTCCGAACGCCATCTGGCGGTCTACTTCCGCGATGTCAACGCCCAGGCGGCGGCGCAGCGCTTGAACTGGACGGGGACGCCGGAGGTCGGTTCGGGCGATTACCTGCTCTTTGCCGACGCCAACATCGCGGCGAACAAATCGTCCAGCGCCGTCGAACGGCTCTTCGCCTATGATGTCAGCCTCGACGCCGCCAGGGGCGGGAGCGCTGCGCTGACCGTCTTCTACACCTTCTCGACAGCCGCCGCCGAAGGCGACCCTGCCGTCCGCCCGGAACATTACGGACGAAACCGTGATTACACCACGCTGTGGCAGGCATTCACGCCGCCCGCCGCGCAGATCGCCGCCGATGCGCCATCTGACCCCGGACTCCGGCTGGAGCGCGCCGACAACGTCGCCCGTTTCATCGGCATCACCACCGTCCCGATGGGCGGCGGCAGTCGTGCCGCGCTGCGCTACATCCTCCCAGGTGTGGTCGAGCCGGTCGGCGCGTACCGCCGCTACCGCCTGACCCTCGAAAAACAGCTGGGCGCAGACGCCGACCGCTACCACATCACCATCACCCTCCCGCCGGGTTACACGGTGATCTCCGCTGCGCCGGAAGCCTCGGCGGTGCATGATCTGGTCCGGCAAATGCTGGAATACGACCTCACTGTCGAGAACCGCGCGCAGATCGACATCCTCTACCGGCTCGAAGACGGCTGACGCCGCCCGTCTTCACCCTTGGCGTTTACGCCCATCCTTCAGTATTATTTAGTCATTCTAAATATTCTGAAGGAGTGGGTATGTTCGACAGCCTTCCGGCGCGCTACGAAATACTGCGCGCCATGACCTGGGCGGAGTTTCAGCCCTACTTCGATGAACTCGCCGCCCGCCCGCTGGACAATGCCGGCATCGGGCGATGGCTGGCGGACTGGTCGCGCCTGACCGACGCCCTGGCAGAGACTTACGCCCGGCTGCACGTCGCCACCACCCAGAACACCGCCGATGCCGACTCGGAAGCCCTGTTAAAGCGCTTCATCGCCGACATCCTGCCGAACGCCGATGCCGCCGACAACGTCCTTCAGCGCAAGTTCGTCGCCGGCGGAATACTGCCGGACGGCATGGCGATCCCGGTTCGCAACATGCGCGCCGCCATCGAGAACTTCCGCGAGGAGAACCTGCCCATCGAGACGGAGGTGCAGGCGCTCCGCATCGATTACAACAAGGTCATCGGCGCGCAGTCCGTCCAGTGGCAGGGCGAGACGCGCACGCTGCGCCAGCTGGAGCCGGTGCTGCAAAGTGAGGATCGGAGCGAGCGCGAGGCGGCATGGCGCGCCATCTCCGCGCGTCAGCTCGAAGATCGGGAAACGCTCAACGGGTTGTGGGGCGAATTCCTGCGCCGGCGCGTGCAGATCGCCAAGAATGCCGGGCATCCCGACTTCCGTTCCTTCATGTGGAAGGAGCGCCTGCGCTTCGACTACACCCCGGAAGACAATCAGCGCTTTCTGGACGCCATCGCCGAGGTGGTCGTGCCGGCGGCGGCGGCGCTCTATCAGAAACGCCGCGCGCAGTTGGGGGTTGAATCGCTGCGTCCCTGGGACCTGTCGGTCGATCCGCTCGGTCGCCAGCCGCTCCGCCCCTTCGCCGATGTGGACGAACTGGAAGACCGCGCCGCCGCCATCTTCGAACGGCTGGACCCGGAACTGGCGTCCTACTACGGCATGATGCGCGACGACAGCCTGCTCGACCTGGGCAACCGCGCCAACAAAGGACCCGGCGGCTACTGCACCAGCTTCCCGGTCAGCCGGCGTCCGTTCATCTTCATGAATGCCGTCGGGCTGCACGGCGACATCCGCACGCTCATCCACGAAGCCGGTCATGCCTTCCACGCCTACGAGAAGTTCAAGCTGCCCTACGCCTTCCAGCGCGCCGTCACGGCGGAATTCAACGAGGTGGCGTCGATGGCGATGGAACTGCTCACCTTCCCCTACTGGTCGCGCGACGAGGGCGGCTACTACAGCGTCGGCGACGCCGACCGCGCCCGCATCGAACACCTGGAGAAGATCATCCACTTCTGGCCCTACATGGCGGTGGTGGACGGCTTCCAGCACTGGGCGTACACCCATGCCGATGCTGCCGCCGACCCGGCGGAGTGCGACGCCGCCTGGACGCGCCTGTGGGATCGCTTTGAACCCTATGTCGATTACAGGGGGCTGGAAGCCGACAAAGCCAATGGCTGGCAGCGCAAACTACACATCTACCTCTATCCGTTCTACTATGTCGATTACGGCATGGCGCAGCTGGGGGCGCTGCAGGTCTGGGCGCGGATGCGGCAGGATCACGCCGGCGCGCTGGCGGCGTACAAGCGGGCGCTGGCGTTAGGCGGGACGGCGACCCTGCCCGAACTTTACGCCGCCGCCGGGGCGCGTTTCGAATTCACCGGCGAGACGCTCGGCGAGGCGGTCGGGCTGATCATGGGAACTATCGCCGAACTCGAAGGATAGCGCCGCTCACAGGGGGCACAGCGCGAGGAGTCGCTCCGCTGTGCCCTTCACTGAGTCTCTGCGCAGGGCAGATGAAAAGCCAAGGTCGCAGGTTTTCAACGGGCGAGCCGGCGGCTCGCCCCTGCACACGATGCCTGGCAGGGGAGGCACGGCGGGTCTCCCACTCGTGGATTCCATTCGAGATTCTACTTCACAGAGTTTTCCAACCCTCCCCGAAGACGAGGACGACTTCCGCCGCCAGGGCGAGCGCGTACAGCGCCCACAAGGCGCGCGGCAGGCGGCGATCCGCCTTCGTCAGCTGTTCCATCGCGAAGCTCAGGACGACGAAGGCGATCACCCCGGCGACGGCGCTGAGCGCGAAGCCGATCCCCTTGAGAAGCATCATATCGGGTACGCTGTCTTCAAGGAGGAAGCTCACGAAAATGCCGACCAGCCCGCCGACCATCGCATTGCCTACAGCCACATCCGCCACGTTGCGCGGTGGAACCGTCGCGCCGCTGGTGGCGAAGCGCCGCGCCACCGTCAGGCAGGCGGTCATGCTGGCGACCGCCATGCTGAGCAGCACGCCGACGCCCGACAGACGCCCGAAAAGCGAGTAGGCGATCACAGCGCCGAAGAGGAGCGCCACCAGCCCGGAAACGCCCAGGAAGCCGAAGGCGGCGCGGTCACTCCAGTGGTCGGTATTCGGCAGCAGGCGGTCCAGCGCAAAGAGCAGGACCAGACAGGCGATCAGCGCTGCCAGCCACGCCGCCGCCGGCAGCGTGGGGATAAGGATCGAGCTGTACGGAAATGCGCCGGTCACCGCCCCGATCAGCGGCAGCGCCAGCGGCAGCCAGGTAGCCAGCGTCAGGAAGATGCTGGTCGCGCCGGAGACGGACTCGCGCGCCGGGTTGTCGGTCTGTGGGGCGAGCGGCGGCGCGGGGATTTGCGAGACGCGCTCGGCGGACTCTCGCCGCCGGCGGTTCTCCTGCGCCTGCCGTGCCCGACGGGCGGACTCGCGCTCGATGCCGACATGGGCGCACAGCGCGTCGATCAGCCGGCTGATCTGCGCCTCATAGTCCCCCGCGCGGCGGATATCCACCCGCTGATGGTTGATCAGCCGGGCGGGCACGGCGCTCTGTTCGTCGCCGCCGACCAGCACCGGAAAGATGCGCTTGCTGAACGCCTCGGCAAAGGCGATCTCCCGCCGCACCCAGGTGGACTCGTTGGCGCTTGCCGAAAGCAGCACGATCACCCCGCCGCTGCTCTTGATGGCGCTTTCGATCTCCCGCTCCCATTCCGGCGTCCCCGGAACAAGCCGCTCGTCCGTCCAGACGGACAGCCCTTCGGCGCGCAGCGAATCGCGGACGCGCGCCATCGCCGCGACATCCTTTCGGCTGTAGCTGATAAAAATCGCCCTGGCAGAATCGGTGATCGGCGGCATGGCAGCGAATCGATTGAAGATCGTCGAATGGTTCATCACGAGACTATCACAGAACGCGCAATTCGTCATCTACCCCCCCAACGCTATTCCTGCCGCCCGCGCACTTCTGCGGTATCCTTGATGTATGTTCTCGACAAATTAATCTCAGGGCGCTTTCCCCTCACAGGAGCGATCACATGACGGAGCGCGTCGGATTCATCGGGTTGGGCATCATGGGTCAGGGGATGACCCTCAACCTGCTTAAGGCGGGTTTCCCCGTCACGGTGTGGAACCGCACCGCCGCCAAAATGGAGCAGGCGCTCGCGGCAGGCGCAGCGGCGGGCACGTCGCCTGCCGACGTGGCTGCAAGAAGCGACATCATCATCACCTGCGTCAGCGATACGCCCGACGTGCAGGCGGTGCTGCTCGGCGAAAACGGCGTCATTTACGGCGCAAAGCCGGGCGCGCTGGTCATCGACATGAGTACCATCAGCCCCGGCGCAACCCGCGAGATGGCGGCGGCGCTGGCGGAAAAGGGCGTCGCCATGCTCGATGCGCCGGTCAGCGGCGGTAGCGAGGGCGCGGCGAAAGGGACGCTGAGCATCATGGTCGGCGGCGACAGCGACGCCTACGAACGGGCGCAGCCGATCTTCAAGGCGATGGGCAAGACGATCACCCGTGTCGGCGACATCGGCGCGGGGCAGATGGTCAAACTGGTCAATCAGGTGTTGGTGGTGGTCAACGGCTTGGCGGTCTGCGAGGCGCTGCTGCTGGCACAGGCGGGCGGCTTGGACCTGCAAACGACCATCGACGCGGTGGCGGGCGGCGCGGCGGGCAGCTGGATGCTGAGTATGCGCGGACCGCAGATCGCCCGGCGCGACTGGCGTCCCGGTTTCACCATCGACCTGCAGCAGAAGGATGTGCGGCTGGTGCTGGAAGCGGCGCAGGAACTCGGCGTGCCGATGCTGGCGACCAGCCTGGTCAGCAACCTCTACCGTACGCTTCAGCAGCGCGGACTGGGGAGCGAGGGCAATCACGCCCTGGTCAAGGCGCTGGAAAACCTGGCGGGCATTGAAGTCGGTCAGAAAGGCTAGCGGCGATGTCCTCACCTTCCGGCGACAAATACCTGCTCCATCCGACCCAGGACGCCATGCCGAAGACCGCTGACGTGGTGGTCATCGGCGGAGGACCGACCGGCGCGGCGGCGGTCTGGGCGATGGAACGAGCGCGCCCCGGCCTCAGGACGCTCCTGATCGAACGCGAGGAGCGGCTCGGCGCGGGCAGCTCGCTCGCCTCGCTGGAGAACTACCGCACCTGCTGGCCCAACATCCCGATCATGAAGCAGATGCAGCGCAGCGTCGCGGTCCTGCATAATGCCGACGCTTATCTGGGCGAAGGGGCGGCGCAGTCGATTCACCTCAAGGAGCAGGGCTATCTCTTCCTGGCGATGGGCGAATCACACGCCGAGGCGCTGAAGAAAGATGTCGCCCGCCTGCACGCCATCGGGCTGCGCCATATCGAATACCTGGATGCCGGCGAGGTGGGCAGCCGCTACCCGGCGCTGCGTGATGTGGTCGTCGCCGCCAAATGGGACCCGACCGCCGGCTGGATGGACTCCAACGCGCTGATTCACGCCTTCGTGCGCGCCGCCCCGAACGCGCGGGTGCTGCTCGGCGTCACCTCGACGCAGATTCGCACCCAGGGCGGGCGCGTCGTCGGCGTGCGCACGCCGCTGGGGGACATCGACGCGCCCGTCGTCATCCTCGCCGCCGGAGCCTGGGCGCCGTTGATCGCCAGAGAGTCCGGGATCGCCCTGCCGATCATCCTGCGCCCCCGGCAGAGCTTCACCACCGGCTACCGGCACACCTCGTTTGGGTCCGACTGGCCCATGCTGATCGGCGAGCCGCCCGCGCCGCACGTCCGCCCGGAGGCGGGGGAAGGCGCGATCTTCGGTTGGGAGTATCACTGGCACAGCAAATGGGCGCCGGAGCTGGAGCCAAACCCGGAACACGACGCCGTCCGCGAACCGAGCGACGCCCTCAATCGGCTGAAAGACCCGCGCTTCCCCTCGCTGACGCTGGCGCTGATGGCGCGGCAGTTCAGACACGGCGAAGGCGAAGGCTTCAACGATCCGCGTTATCTGCGCGGGCTGTACCACAATATCGGCTACTACGTCTACCGCGACGAGACCGCCGCCTATACCGTTCAGCCGGATGGGACGCGGCTCCCCTACGAGAGCGAACGGGCGATCATCTGCCCGCATCCCGACGTGCCAGGGCTGATCCTGTCGGTGGCGCATGTGGGGCACGGCGTCATGACCTCGCCCGCCGCCGGTGAGCTTGCCGCCGCCTATGCGCTCGGCTTGCCCCTGCCCGACCCGGACTACGCCGCCTTCAGTCTGGACGTACCCTACGTGGACTACGACGCGCCGGTGCTGTAAGGTCAGCCTGCTTCCCCGACCAAACCAGGGCGCGGCACATCGCGCCCTGATCGTCTCGCAGTCCTCTCACGGTGCATCTGCATCCTTCACAATGCGCCGGCGAACTCTCTGCCGCATTCCGGCATGATCTTCAGGGTTTGGGAAGCAGCGCCTTCCCTACCCTCCAGACGCCACCGCGTATTCCGGCTCGAAGCCGATCAGCGCCCGCGCCCGCGCGATGCTCACCAGCGCGGCAGGACCGGAGAGATCGGCGGTGTAGCGCCGAACGTTCGGGAAGAAGAGCCGGGCGAGGGCGCGCCCGTCGTATCCCAGATAATTGCGCCGATCATTGATGAACAGCGCGTGTGCGCCTTCGTAAGCGGCGGTCAGGCTCTTCTCGATGGACTGCGCCGCATCACGCACGTCCAGCGCCGCCCAGAAATTGGGACGGTCGAACTCGAAGATGCGGAAAAGCGTTTCCGCCGACTCGAAAAGAGCGGTCAGCGGCGACTCGTTCGGTCGGTAGTCGAACGGTCTTCCGGCGCGCCACGCGCGATCCATCTTCCGCAGCCGCGCCATTTGCGCCCGGCGCTTCCCAACCGGCAGTGCCGCCAGATCATCGACCGCCTGGCGCGCTTCGCTCCGCCGCGCCTGCACATCCTCGCGCTCGCCGTAGCCCGGCGACAGCACCGCCGGAAAGCGCAGCGCCGTGCTGGAAATGCCATCGCGCCGCCAGAAATACGCGCCGATGGACTCGTCGATCTGCTTGGAGAACGAATACGGATCGGTGGTGAGCGTCGGATGATCTTCATCGACCGGCAGATAGCGCGGCGCATGCTCGACCGTCCCATAGTAGAAGCCGTAGGCGTTGATCGAACTCGCCTGTACCACCCGGCGGATGCCCGTCTTTGCCGCCGCCTCAAAGACGTTGAACGTCCCCGCCGCGTTCACCTGAAAGACGCTGCTCGCCTGCGCCATGGTGGGCGACCGCAGCGCCGCCAGATGGATGACCGCGTCGCAGCCTTCCATCGCCTTCAGCAGCGCGTCAAAATGCAGGATGTCGCCCTGCACGTGTTCGATGTCGTCGGGTTCTTTGAGCAGCGTCAGATCAAGGGTGCGCACCTGCCAGCCCTTCATCAGCATGTGTTCGCAGGTCGTCTTGCCGATCAGTCCAGTACCGCCGGTGACCAGTACGCGCATGATCGCCCTAACTCCACAGCCGGTCGTGCGACCGCTCGTTGTTCCAGAAATCGGTCGATTCGAAGATGCCCGGGTCGTCGGGGTGCAGGAATTCGCGGCAGGCGTCCAGGTTGAGATCGGTGAAGCCCAGCCCCGGCGTCTCCGGCACGCGGATCACGCCATCCTGCACAAGCGGATCAGGCAACCCGTTGACCAGGTGATTCCAGGCGGGGATATCCGCCGAGTGATTCTCCAGCGCCAGGAAGTTCTCGGTCGCGGCGGCGGCGTGGACGCTAGCGAGCGCGGCGACCGGCGACCCCGCCATGTGCAGCGCCATCGCTACCCCGTGATCCTGCGCTTCGTCGCCGACCTTCTTCAGCTCCATCATGCCGCCGACGGTCATCACGTCCGGGTGGACGACGGCGATGCCCCGTCTTTCCAGCAGTGGGCGGAAATTCTCTTTCAGGTAGATGTCTTCGCCGGTGCAGATCGGCGTCGTGACCGATTCCGCCAGGCGGACGTACTGGTCGGCGAACTGCCAGGGGATCATGTCCTCGTACCATGCCAGCGTGAACGGGTCAAGCGCCCGCCCCAGTCGGATGCACGACTCCAGGTTGAGATGTCCGAAGTGATCTGCCGCCAGCGGGAATTCGTAGCCGATCTGATCGCGGATCGCGCCGACATATTCGACCAGCGTGTCGATGCCTTTGGTGGTGATCTGAATGCCGGTGAACGGGTGCATGATGTCGCGCGTCCCGATCATACCAGGAGGCGCGTTGAGCGCGCCGGGCAGATCGGCGACCAGGTCGATGCCGATGTCCATCTTGAGGAAGCGGTAGCCCTGTCCCATGCGCCGCTTGAGCTGCGCCACCATCGCCGCCGGGTCTTTTTCCGACGGGGTATCGGAGTAGCACAGGATGCTGTCGCGGAATTTACCGCCCAGCAGTTGGTACGCCGGCACGCCATACGCCTTACCCGCCAGGTCGAACAGCGCCATTTCGATGGCGGACACGCCGCCGCCCTGGCGCGCGTGATGCCCGAACTGCTTGATCTTGCGGAAGATCTGGTCGATGTTGCGGGGGTTTTCGCCCAGGATGCGGCTCTTGAGCATCAGCGCATAGGTCTCGCTGCCCCAGTCGCGCACCTCGCCGTAACCGGAGATGCCCTGGTTGGTGTCGATGCGGATGATGATGCAGTCCATCGGCAGGCGGCACAGCCGCAGCGCCACCAGGTCCGTGATGCGCAGCTCTGATGGATGCGAGTACGGGGTGACGTGCTGCTCTACCGAAGAGGTTTGGCTCACGGTGGCTCTCCTATTAAGTTGAAAGAAAGGGGTCGTTCCGACTCCGCTGCCCGTAAGTATAACGCGCCGCCGCCATCATTGAGGACAAAAAAAAGGCGCCTTGGCGGCGCCTTTATCAGGGTTTGGACGCAGCTTCAGTTTCCCGAAGCCGCGCCCACAGTGAAAGGGGAGGACATGCACAGCAGGCTAACGGACTGCTGTCACCGAGGAGGATTTCACTTGGCGAATCGAGCGTTTCAGACTGACAGAGCGCGTCGTGTCGCACGGTCCCTGAGACCGCCACAGCACCTCGCCTTCGGCGTTCACCAGCAGCGTATACATCGACGCGACCGTCGGAATATCCAGCGCGCGGTTAAAATCATTCAGGTCGGTGCGCACGGCGAAGGTGGCAATGCCGGGCTGCGCCGAGACCATCCGCCGCAGCAGGACATCCTGCGCGACCTGAAACCAGTAGGGCAGCAGCGGCACGACGAAGAGCTGATACAGCGCCACGCCACCCAGGCTGTCGCGCATTTCGTCGAGCGCCAGATGCCAGCTCGCCATCTGCGCCCCTTGTTCGCGGGCGAAAGCGACGATGACGATATTGTGCCGTCCGCTGAAATCGCGTGGCAGCGTCAGGCTGCGACCATCGATGCCAGAGACGCTGAGGGTAGGAAAACGCATCGCCTATCTTCCATCCATTTACGACTTTCACAGTCTATCACGATTTTCACGAATCTGCACAGGACTATGTTCCCACCCGGCGGGCGCGGCAACCGTTAGAATGCGGTTAAACTTGTTGTACAGAATCGCGAAACGGGTTTATGCTACATATTGACACGGTAGGAGCGCCGGACTAGAATTCGGTTTCGCAAGAGAACACGTGGGCCTATAGCTCAGCTGGAAGAGCGCTTCAATGGCATTGAAGAGGTCAGGGGTTCAAGTCCCCTTAGGTCCACAGCCGGTTCGAAAAGTCCCCTCCATCGTGCAGCGACCGAAGGGGACTTTTTTGTTCTCTGCCTTGGAAAGGTGAACAGTCGTGGCGAAACAACGACGCAAGCTGCTGGACGATGTGGCTGAGCGACTTCGCAATCTGCTTGGGGAGCTTGAGCGACTTATCAACCCCCAGCCGCAGCAGAAGCCCGTCCGCGTGCCGGTACCGGTCCCGGTTCCGGTGCAGCCGCAGCGCCGTCCGCGACTGAACGCCCCGTACCGCTAGAGGCAAAACTCCCTCTCGCGCCTCCGGGATCAGTCCGCCCGAAGACACAAGCGCCGCGCCCCAGACGGTGCGCTCGCTTGTGTCTTTTTGTTTGCCTGGATTCTGTTATAGTTTCTCGCATGATGATCATGGAAAGAGCGCGAGGGAAACCGCAGCCCTCTTGCCAGACCGCTCGACAAAGGTGAAAGATGACCACTCAAGAACGCACGGCGCGCCCGAAACGAGCGATGGAGCAGAAATGGCAGACTCGTTGGGAGACCGACCGTCTGTACCGCTCCACCGTAGACTGGAACCGTCCCAAACACTACGCCCTGACCATGCTGCCCTACCCCAGCGGCGACCTGCATATGGGACACTGGTTCGCCATGACTCCCTCCGACACGCGCGCCCGCTACATGCGCATGAAGGGCTTCAATGTCCTCTTCCCGATGGGTTTCGACGCCTTCGGGCTGCCCGCCGAAAATGCCGCCGTGCAGCGCGGCATTCACCCCGCCCGCTGGACTTTCGGCAACATCGAGCGTATGCGCGGGCAGCTGCGTTCGATGGGCGCGATGTTCGACTGGGAGCGCGAGGCGGTCTCCTGTGAACCCGGCTACTATAAGTGGACCGAATGGTTCTTCAAGAAGTTCTATGAAGCCGGGCTGGCGTATCGCGGCGAGGCGATGGTCAACTGGTCGCCGACGCTGCAAACCGTGCTGGCGAACGAGCAGGTCATCGACGGCAAAGACGAGCGCACCGGTCAGCCGGTCATCCAGAAGATGATGACCCAGTGGTTCTTCAGGATCACCCGCTACGCCGACGAGCTACTGAGCTTCACCGGGCTGGACTGGCCCGAACCGATCCGCACCATGCAGACCAACTGGATCGGGCGCAGCGAGGGCGCGCGCGTCATCTTCCACACAGAAGAGGGCGACCCCATCGAGATCTTCACCACCCGCCCCGACACGCTGTGGGGCGCGACCTTTATGGTGCTGTCGCCGGAACACCCGCTGGTCGCCAGGATCACCGGCGAGGCACAGCGCGAAGAGGTCGAGGACTATGTAAAGACGGCGGCGCGCAAGAGCGAGCTGGACCGCACCAGCGAGGAGCAGGAGAAGACCGGCGTCTTCACCGGCGGCTATGCCATCAACCCGGTCAATCAGGAGCGCATTCCGATCTGGATCGCCGACTACGTCCTGATCAGCTACGGAACCGGGGCGATCATGGCAGTACCGGCGCACGACGAACGCGACTTCGCGTTCGCCCGCGCTTACGGGCTGGAGATCCGCCCGGTCATTCAGCCGGACGACGCGCCGGAGGGCTTCTGCGAGACGGAAGCTTACAGCGGAGCCGGCAGGATGGTCAACAGCGGGCGCTTCGACGGCGCCGTCAGCAACGGGGAAAAAGGGCGCAGGAACCCGGCGATCAGCGCGGTCATCGACTGGCTGGGCGAACAGCGCATCGGCAAAGAGGCGATCAACTACCGCCTGCGCGACTGGCTGATCAGCCGGCAGCGCTACTGGGGTTCGCCGATCCCGATGATCTACACCGAGGAGGGCAAGGTCCTGCCCGTCGCCGATTCCGACCTGCCGGTGGTGCTGCCGGAAGACGTCCAGATGACCGGCGTCGGCAACCCGCTGCGCCAGCACGAGGGATTCGTCAACACAACTGCGCCGGATGGACGCCCGGCGCTGCGCGAGACCGACACGATGGACACCTTCATGTGTTCATCGTGGTACTGGTATCGCTATCTGAGTCCACAGGAGACGGCACAGCCCTTCAGCCCGGAAGAAGCCGCCTACTGGCTGCCGGTCGATGTCTACACGGGCGGAGCGGAACACGCCACCATGCATCTGCTGTACGCCCGCTTCTTCGCCAAGGCGATGCGCGACATTGGCGCTTTCGATGCCACGATGGCGGCAATGCAGGCGCACAAGCGCGACCCGGAGGTTCTGACGACTGGCGAGCCGATGCTGATGCTGCGCAACCAGGGGCAAATCCTGGGTGAGGAGCGCAGCGGGCACTTCGTTCGGGCGCGCGGGCGCTGGGATGGCGCGAACAAACTGTTCGCCACTGAGGTCGAGGTGATCGACCCGGCGGAAGTCGCCAACGGCGACCCGATGGCGGTCGTCACCAGCGGTTTCCCCACCGCCGAGGATGCCTCGTCGGGCGTGGTGACCGGCGAAATCATGAAGCGCACCGAGAATCTGCTGACCGTCGCCTCGCCGAGCGGCGATCTGAAGACCATCGAAGTGATCGCCGGAGCGCGCGTGATCATCCCGGACATCCCCGGCGAGAACACCGTCAACCAGCTGAAGCATCACCTGGAAATCCAGCGGATGTCCAAGAGCAAGGGCAACGTCGTCAACCCCGACGAGCTGGTCGATCTGTACGGGGCGGACACGGTCCGCGCGTACCTGATGTTCGGTTTCGACTGGGAAAAGGGGGGTCCCTGGAACAGCCAGAATATCCAGGGCGTCGTCCGCTGGCTGGATGACGTGTGGGAGATGATCGTGAACGTTGAAGTGACCGGCGCGGGCGACCCGGCAGTCGAGCGGCAGATCGAGCGGCGCGTACACCAGACGATCAAGAGCGTTGGCGACAAGCTGGAAGCGTTCAACTTCAACAAGGCGATTGCCGAGCTGATGACGCTGAAGAACGATCTGCGCGCCGCCGTGCGCGCCGCCAAGATCAGTCACGGCGTGTTCCACGAGGCGGCGAAGAACATGCTGCTGATGATGGCGCCCTTCACGCCGCATATCGCCGAGGAACTGTGGGTGTACATCGGCGAAGCCTACAGCATCCACCAGCAGGCGTATCCGACGGTTGATCCGGCGAAAGCCGCTGAAGAGACGACCACGCTGGTGGTCATGAAGAACGGTAAGCCGATCGACCGCGTGGAGGTGGCGGTCGGCATCGGCGAGGAAGATGCTAAGGCGGCGGCGCTGGCGAGCGCCGGTGCCCAGCGCGCCCTGGGCGGGGGCGCGCCCAGGCGCGTCGTCTTCATCCCAGGACGCGGCGATCAGAATGTTGAACCGAAGGTGAATATCGTCGTGTAGGGGCTATTGGGAAGTCAGGGGGCGAGCGGCTCGCGCGGCAGCCTCACGCGGAAAGTCGTCCCCTGTCCAAAGGTGCTTTCAAACTCCACCCCGCCGCCATGCCGCTCGACGATGCGCTGGACGATTGCCAGCCCCAGACCGAAGCCTTTCTGAGTGTGAGAGGGATCGCTGCGGTAGAAGCGGCTGAAGACCCGCGCGTGATCCCCTTCTGGGATACCCACGCCGAAATCGGTGATGATCGCCTCCACGCAGGAGTCGATTGCCCGCGCTTCGATGCGCACCTTCCCCGAAGCCCGCGAAAACTTGATGGCATTGTCGATCAGTTCAACGAAGGCGATGTGCAGGTAGCGGGAGTCTGCGGAGATGCGCGGAAGATGCGGGTCGATGTCGTGTTCGATGCGGATGTCCTTCCGCTCAATCGACCGACCCAGGGTGACTTCGGCGTCGTAGAGGATGTCTCCGACATCGCACGACGTCCAGTTGAAGGCTTCCATCTGGTCGAGCTGGGTCATCAGCAGCATCTTGCTCACCAGCCCGGCAATGCGATCCACCTGCTCCTGAATCACCTGCTGGCGCTTGGCGTGTTCGCCGGCATCTTCGACCTGTCGCATGATGTGCAGGCTGGTGTTGATGTTAGACAGCGGCGTGCGAAACTCATGTGAGGAGGCGATGATGAATTCGGAGAGGATGCGGCTGCGTTCTTCCTCCACCGCCAGACGGAGCGCCTGTTCTTCGGCGAGCTTCCGCCCGCTGATGTCGCGCGCGATGCTCTGGATGTACAGCGGCGTGCCGTCCAGGTCGCGCACCATCTGCACGTTCAGTTCGACGGCGCACAGCGTCCCGTCTTTGCGGCGAAAGCGCCGCTCATAGACCGGGATCACCTCTCCAGCGAGCATACGCCGCCGGATCGATTCGCTGTCCGCCTGTTCTTCCGCCACAACGATGTGCCGATATGACAATCCCAGAAGCTCATCCGGCGTGTAACCCAGCATCTCGGCAGCACGCGCATTTGCCGCGACATGCGCCCCTTCCAGGTTCAGGATGAAGACGGCATCGTGCGTCCGGTCGAAAAGCGCACGAAAGAGCAGATGAGCATTGTCAAACGGAAAGGACGACATTGCTGGCTCTCATCGCACGCGGTCTCGCTGCTTTCACCGATATACATGCTAATTATGGCGGATTTTGATCACAAAATCGTAAAATCTGGGGAGATTTTGCGTTTGTCTTGCTCACATCATGTTACAGAAAGAGAACGCGACCATGCTCATCGTCCTCGTTCATATTCACGTTAAGCCAGCTTTTCGCGACGCCTTCATCGCAGCAACGCTGAACAACGCTCGCAGCAGCGTTCAGGAAGCGGGCATCGCTCGCTTCGATGTCCTGCAGGCTCAGGAGGACCCGGACCGCTTCACCCTGGTGGAGGTCTACCAGTCGGCGGCGGACGCCGATCTGCACAAGGCGACCGCGCATTATCAGGTCTGGCGCGATACCGTCGCCGAGATGATGGCGGAACCGCGCCAGGGGGTGAAGTATACCAGCGTCTTCCCGCAGGATTTCGCGGCGTTCAGGATGCCCTAAGCCATGTCTCGCATCTTCTCAACGGACGCGCCGCTGGCTCGCCCCTACAGGTTGGCGGTCGTAGGGGAAACCCGCCGGGTCTCCCGCTCGTGGTTTTCTTTCAAGATTCCGCTTAGACGCTCATGACAGCCCTTTATCGCTCCCTTGCCCCCATCGTCGCGCTGGTCGCCGCCGCGCTCTGCCTGCTGCTGACGTTCGACGTACAGGCGCAGCAGCCCGCCTATACCCCTTACGACATCGGTTCCCCAACGCTGGTCGATCTTTACGTCTCGCCCACTGGCGATGACGCCGCCGGCGATGGCAGCGCCGCCGCCCCGTTTCGCACGCTCACCGCCGCCTGGGAGCGCATCCCCAGGGAGCAGCCGCTCGAGCAGACCGGCTATCGCATAAGGCTGATGCCGGGGACGTATACCGCCGAAGAAGCGCCCAACTACTGGGAGTCGCGCTACGGCACGCCCGAACACCCGATCCTCATCCAGGCGATGAATGGCAGAGACACGGTCATCCTGCCCCATGTCAACGTCTTCGATTCCCGCTATCTCTACTTCATCGACCTCACTTTTGCGCCGGGGACCGATGCCTTCCACTGCGAGCGCTGCGATCACCTGCTGCTGCGCGGGAGCCGCTTCGTCGGCGCAGACCCGGAGAGCTACGACGCGCAGGAGACGGTCAAGGTCAACCAGTCGCAGCACGTTTTCATCGAGGACAGCGACATCTCAGGAGCCTGGAACAACGCCGTCGATTTCGTCGCCGTTCAGCATGGACACGTCATCACCAGCCGGATTCACAACGCTGGCGACTGGTGCATGTACGCCAAAGGGGGATCGGCGGACCTGCTGATCGCCGGGAACACCGTCTACGACTGCGGGACCGGGGGCGTCAGCGCCGGCGAAGGGACGGGTTTTCAGTACATGGTCGAACCCTGGCTGCAATACGAAGCCTATGACCTGCGCATCCTCGATAACGTTATCCACGATACCGCCGGCGCGGGCATCGGCGTGCAGGGCGGGACCCGCATCCTGATCGCCGGCAACATCCTCTACCGCGCAGGCGAGCGCAGCCATATGGTCGAATTCGTGTTCGGTCTGCGCAGCTGCGATGGGCAGCCGGGCGACGAGGGACGCGAACGCTGCGACGCCTACGCGGCGGCGGGCGGATGGGGCGACAGCGCCATCGCTGACGGTGATAACGCCATTCGCATCCCGAACCGAAGCGTCTACTTCTACAACAACATCCTCTACAACCCGCCGGGCTACCAGAGCGCGTACAGCCATTTCACCATCTTCGCGCCCAGGACAGGCGAAGCGCAGATGAACGCCGGCGTCCCCGTGCCAACGCGCGCCGATGAAGACCTGCGAATTCGCGGCAATGTGATCTGGAACGGCGGGGCGGACATGCCGCTCGGCGTCGAGACATCGCCAGATTTCCCGGCGGGCTGCCCGCCGGACAACCCGGCGTGCAGCGCCGCCCAACTGCGCGCCGACAACGCTATCAACACCGTCGAGCCGCGCCTGGTTGACCCCGAAGGCGGCGATTATCGCCCCGCGCCGGGGTGGCGCTTCACAACCTACGCGATCCCGGAATTCCCCGCCTAAAACGACTCACCCCCAGCTTCTGATCCGCAGACGCGGGCGAAGATGAGGGTGAGCAAACTTCATGCATCCGGCGGCGGCACGTCGCCGCCGGAGCGATTTGGGGACGGGTTCAGCTTACTGGTACAGCACCGCAGTGATGTGTTCTTCGTCGATGTTGCTGGCATCATACCAGTAGAAGCCGGTATCGATGGTGGTCGGCAGCGCTTCACCGCGCAGCGCCATGACCAGCGACTCGACCGCACGATAGCCGATGCCGATCGGGTCCTGGGTGATCGCGCCGGCTTCGACGCCGTCGCGGATCGCCTGAATCTGCTGCGCGCCGCTGTCGTAGCCGATGACCACGATCTCGCCTTCCATGCCCAGCTCGGTAACTGCGTTCAGCACGCCGATGATCGAGCCTTCGTTGGCGCCGAAGAAACCCTTGATTTCCGGGTGCGCCAGGATGATCGCTTTCGCCAGGTCGGTCGAGCGCAGCTGATCGCCGGCGCCGTACTGGATGTCGACAATCGTCACATCGGGATACGCTTCTTCGATACGGTTGCGGAAGCCGTCAACGCGGTCGATGCCGGTGCGGCTGGTCTGATCATGCGCGATGACCGCAACCTCGCCCGAACCACCGATCAGCTCAACCATCATGTCCGCAGCCATCGCGGCGGCGGCGACGTTGTCGGTCGCAGCGGTCGCCAGGGGGATGTCGCTGTCCACGCCAGAGTCGAAGCCGACGACCGGGATGCCCTCTTCCTGAGCGCGTTCCAGCAGGGGGATAGCAGCCTGGCTGTCGAGCGCGGCAAAAGCGAGCGCCGACGGACCACGATCCAGCGCCGTCTGAAGCATCTCAAGCTGCTTATCGACCATCGCCTCGGTCTCAGGACCTTCGAAGGTGATGGTGACGCCGCAGTCTTCCGCCGCCTGTTCGGCACCGAGACGAACCGCCTGCCAGAACTGGTGCTGGAAGCCCTTGGAGATGACCGGGATGGTCCAGCCCATCGCCTCAACTTCTGCGCGAACCTCTTCCGTGCAGTATTCACCGCGCGGGGGCATGACGACTTCTTCGGCTTCCTGTGCAACCGCGTAGCCGACAGACAGCAGCGCGATCACCAGGATCAAACTGAACAATCTCGTGAACTTCATGGGTAAGCTCCTAACATATGAATCGCGTCGTATTCTCGAACTAACGCGCCCGGCTGTGCCGAACACGCTCATCCCACATTAGCTCCGGCGGCGGCGCACGATGTCCAGATAGACCGCCAGGATGACGATGGCTCCAGTGACCACCTGCTGCCATTCCTGCGGCACCGACAGGATGCGCAAGCCGTTGGTCAGCACGCTGAGGACGAAAGCGCCGATGATGGTCCCCAGGATCGTCCCTTCGCCGCCGCTCAGCGATGTGCCGCCGATCACCACCGCCGCGATGGCATCCAGCTCGTAACCCTGTCCGAGCGCCGGCTGCGCCGAATTCAGCCGCGAGGCGATGACCACCCCGGCGAGACCGGCGAAGAAACCGCTGACGGTGTAGACGGCGATCTTCCAGCGATCAGTGTTGACGCCGGAAAGGCGGGTCGCCTCTTCGTTGCTGCCCAGGGCGAAGGTGTAGCGCCCCAGGATGGTACGCGCCAGGATCAGCGCGGCGACGATTGCCGCCAGGAACATGATCAGCACCGCGTTGGGGATCTCGAATTCCGGGATGAACGAACCGATCACCGAACCCATCGCCACGTCGCGAAATTCCGGCGTTTCGTTGAAGTAGATCGGGCGCAAGCCAGAGATGATCAGCGACAGCCCCTTGGCGACGTACATCATGCCCAGGGTGGCAATAAAAGGCGGAATCTTCATCTTAGCGATGATGGTCCCATTGAGAAATCCGGCGAACGCGCCCGTAGCAATGCCGCCCACGATGCCGATCGGGATGGGCATTCGCCAGACGGTGATGAACTGCGCCGTCATGACCGCCGAGACGGTCATCACCGTGCCGATGGACAGGTCGATTCCGCCGGTGACGATGACATAGGTGACGCCCAACGCCAGGATGCCGTTGACCGCCGTCGCCAGCAGGATGCCGACCATGTTGTTGAACTGCAAAAAGTTCGGCGAGGCGATGGAGAAGATGATGAACAGCAGGACCAGCGCGGCGAATGCCAGCACCTTTTGCGTGGCGTCCGCCGAGACGAGCGGGCGGCGCTGGGCGGTTTCTGTGGAGGGTGGGGCGGCTTGGAGACCCATAATCGACGTTCCTGAGTGCAGTATTTACTGAGTGAGGACTGGTTTATTATGGACGGCGGCGGTGCGCTGCGTGGCGAATCGCATGATCTGTTCCTGGGTCGCCTCCGCTGCGCTGAGTTCTCCGGTGATGCGCCCTTCGCACATGACCACAATGCGGTGGCTCATGCGCAGAATTTCCGGCAGTTCAGAGGAGATCATGATGATCGATTTGCCCTGCGCCGCCAGTTCATTGAGCAGACGGTAAATTTCGCTCTTCGCGCCCACGTCGATGCCGCGCGTCGGTTCGTCGAAGATGAGGATGTCGGTGTCGGCGGTCAGCCATTTGGCGATGACCACCTTCTGCTGATTGCCGCCAGAGAGGTTCTTGACCCGCTGCTGAATGCCCGGCGTGCGAATGGACAGTGCCTTCACGTAATGCTGGGCTGCTTCCGCCGTCTTGCCGCGCCGCACCACCCCCAGCGCCGTCAAAAAGCGGCTCATCGACGCCAACACGACGTTCGTCTCGACATCCATCTTCAGCGTCAGCCCGTAGCGCTTGCGATCTTCCGACAGGTAGCCGATGCCGTGTTTAACCGCGTCGTTGGGCGAGGCGATGTGTACACGCCTGCCGTTGATATGGATCTCGCCAGAGTCGATCGGGTCAGCGCCGAAGATGGCGCGCGCCACCTCGGTGCGTCCCGCCCCCATCAGCCCGGCAAAGCCCAGAATTTCGCCCTGTTTGAGCGAGAAATTGATGTCTTTCAGGACGCGCCCGCGATTCAACCCATGCACTTCCAGCACCGTCGGCTGACCGCGATCTTCCGGCACTTCCGGCGCGCTCTCGTAAATCTCGCGTCCGACCATCATGCTGATGATCTGGTCGATCATGGCGTCGGCTATCGGGATCGTGTCGATATAGTGCCCGTCGCGCATGACCGTGATGCGGTCGGAAATGCGCTTGAGTTCTTCCAGGCGGTGGCTGATGTAGACGATGCCCACACCCTTGGCGCGCAGGTCTCGAATGACCCGGAACAGCTCGTCGATCTCCGATTCGGTCAGCGCCGCCGTCGGTTCGTCCATGATCAGCACTTCGGCATTGTAGGACAGCGCCTTGGCGATCTCGATCATCTGCTGACGGGCGACGGTAAGATCGCCCACGCGGGTGCGCGGGGCGATATCCAGATGTAGCGAGTCCAGCAGCGCCTGCGCCTGCGCGTTGATCGCCTTGTCATCCAGGACGAAGCGCACCGCCTGGCGCGGCTCACGCCCGATGAAGATGTTCTGGGCGACGGTGAGGTGCGGCATCAGGTTGAGTTCCTGATGGATCATGCTGATACCCTGATGCAGCGCTTCGCGCGGATTGTGCAGATCGACCTCGCGATCCCGCAGGTAGATGCGTCCGGCATCCTTACGATAGACGCCTGCCAGAATCTTCATCAGGGTCGACTTGCCCGCGCCGTTTTCCCCGACCAAAGCGTGAACTTCGCCGCGCAGCAGATCGAAGTGGCATCCGGAAAGGGCATGGACACCTGGGAAGGATTTCTCGATTCCTTCCATACGCACGAGGAAATCGCTCATCGAATCGTCAGTCCGTCGTAACCACAGTAAACGAAAATTCATTCATCCACAGCGGCGCGCCGAATCACAACACCGCGTCCGCATATGTTATGGATAACATACCGCGCGTTTTACCGTCTGTCAAGCGGTTCGTGCAAATCTACAAAGCGCCTCTGAAAGCGCCGTGCGCCCCCGCCTGGTTCAGGGGGCGAGCGGGAAGTCGCCGGTTCAGCCCGCGCCTTCCTTGAGCGCCATCATCACCGTCCATTCGCCAGACTGCACCGTCTTGCCATCCTGGTTGACGATCTTGACATCGAGCGTGATCAGCCCGCCGCCGATGCGCCGCGCCTCTTTCTTCTCGCGCACGCTCAGTTCGACATGGACGGTATCGCCGATGACGACGGGCAGGCTGAACTTCATCTCCAGCCCGCGAAACGCCAGCACCGTCCGTTCCATGAAGCCCAGCTGATACGCCTGCCCGACGGCATAGCTGAGCGTCAGCATACCGTGCGCCACGCGCTGCCCCATCGGGTGCGTCTTCATGTATTCGGCATTGGTGTGCATCGGGTTGTAATCGCCGGTCAGCCCGGCGAACTGCACGATGTCCGCCTCGGTGATCGTCCGCCCGCGCGTCACCATCCTGTCGCCGACATTGATGTCCTCAAAATACAGCCCCACCGGACCGGAATCTGTCATCTGCATGGCAGCCTGCTGTCCTTTCATCGCTCATCACAGCGCTTTCGTTCATTCACTTTAGCGCAGTTAATGCTGATCATCAATTCGTCCAAGCGGCTAAGAAGTGACAAATGTCACTTTTCCCTGCCCGATTCGCGATGTTATATTAAAGGCGAATGAGGGAAACGAACAACTATTGCGTTTCTTTTGAAAATAATGGCTTTGAGGCTCCACCCTTCCCCCCCGGTGGAGCCTATTTTTTTGTCCCCTGCCCGCGCTTCATCGCATCCTCATCGCCGTCCAAACCCACTCGATGGCGAAACCCGTGTAGAATGGACGGAGGATTGTGACACGCCGCAAGTGTTGAGGATGACTGCCCATGCGACGCCTGACCCTTCTGCTCCTGATCCTGTGCCTGACCGCGACCGGCATCCTGGCGCAGTCGGAGGACGCGACCGAGACGCTCGTCACCCCCGGCGGGATGCGCTTCAGCTTCCCGGCGCTCTACGACGCCAGCATCGTTAGCCATGACGAATTCACCCTCGCCTCGTTCGCTTCCGGCAGCGGCGTGATCATCACCGTCACCAGCGGCGAAAGCGCCCGCGCCATCCTGGGCAGCGCCCCCAACCTCGATCAGGCGCTGACCGATCACCTGGCGTCGCTGTTCGCCCAGTATGACCCGGCGCGCCGCGAATCTATTGCCCTTTTCAACGGCTTCGGCATCTTCCAGCCGGCGCAAACACTGGGCGGACGCAGCTTTTTCGTCGCCTTCGAGACCGGCGAAGGGGCAGACCGGCGCTTGGTCCTGATCCATGCGCTCAGCCCAACGGCGCGCCAGCATGACATCGACGCGCTCAAGGAACCGCTGGTGCGCATGTTGGAATCCATCGCCTTCGATGTCGAGCCGCCGCAGCTTCCCGAAGAGATCGCGCTGCCGACGCTGGAACTGCCCGCCGAAGCCCTGACCCCGGCGGAGATGCCGGAGGGGGTGATCGTCTTCAACACCGACATTCAGATGACCCTGCCCGACGGCTGGTCGTTCGTCAGCCCCGGCAGCGATATCTATGACACCGCGCTGCTGCAAAGCGGCGACCCCGCCCCGGATGTGCAGGTCATGATCTACACCAGCGACCCGTCGAAGTTCCTGCAAATTGCTGGTTGGCGTGAGCAAATCCTGCGCCTGGCGCGCACGCAGATCGCCGGGGTTGATGCGGCTCAGCCGGTCTTCCCGCCCGACAGCGTGATCATCGAGGGGGCGACGACGCAGCGCGGCACGCGCGTCGAGCTGCTGGAAAACACGACCTATGGGGTGCAGCTGTATTTCATCAACCTGAATGACCGCGCCGGCGCAGCCATCCTGGCGGCGATCAGCACCCAGGACCCGAACCGCCGCGCCGACATCACCGCCGACCTTCAGCGGATGGCGCGGTCTGCCCTGCGTTTCGTCCGCGAAGAACCCGCCGCTTCCTAGCGGCTGTCAGCACCCGCTTTTCACCTTGAACTTTCGCCAAAACCCACTAGTATTATTCTAATGAATTCAAATGTTAAAGGGTTTTGGAAATGACTGAAGCGGTGCTTGAAAAACGGCTGACCGGAGCCGAGTCCGTCGTCTGGGATCTCTCCATCCTCTACAGCGGGATCGATGATCCAAAGCTTCAGCAGGACATTGACCGCTGCCTGGCGATGGCAGACGAGTTCGCCGCCAAATATCGCGGGCGCGTCGCCACCATGAGCGCAGCCGAAATCGTCACCGCCATCGAAGACGAAGAGGCGATCTACGACCTGGGCGGACGCCCCGCCTCGTTCGCTTACCTGATGTTCTCCACGGATACGGCAGACCCTCAACGCGGCGCCCTGGTACAGAAAATCCAGGAGAACGGCGCGCTGCTGGCGCAGAAGATGATGTTCTTCAGCCTGGAATGGAAAGACCTCGACGATGCCCAGGCGCAGGCGATCCTTGACCAGGTGACCACGCCGAAGTACCGCCACGCCCTGGAAGCCGATCGCCGTTTCAAGCCCTATACGCTGAGCGAACCGGTCGAACAGGCGCTCGTCGAAAAAGAGGTGACCGGATCGAGCGCCTGGGCGCGCTTCTTCACCCAGATGATCAGCAGCCTGCGCTTCGACCTGGACGGCGCGAAGCTCACCCAGACCCAGACCCTCAGCAAGCTCTACGAACCGGATCGCAGCCTGCGCCAGCGCGCCGCCGACGCCGTGACGGCGACGCTGAAGAGCCGCAGCATGGAGCTGACCTACATCTTCAACGTGCTGGCGGCGGATAAAGCGTCGGACGACCGGATGCGCGGCTATCCCACCTGGATCAGCGCGCGCAACCTGGCGAACAAAGCGCCGAACGAGACGGTCGAGGCGCTGATTCAGGCGGTCACCTCCAACTACGAAATCTGCGCCCGCCACTACCGCCTCAAGCGCCGCATCCTCGGCTATGATGCCCTGTACGACTATGACCGCTACGCGCCGATTCGCCTCGACGCCCAGGGCGAGTTCTATTCCTGGAGCGACGCCCGCGCCATCACCGAGTCGGCATACAGCCGTTTCAACGCGCGGGTGGGCGAAGTCGTCCGCAGCTTCTTTGACCAAAGCTGGATTCACGCCGCCGTCACGCCCAACAAGCAGGGCGGTGCCTATGCCTCGCCGACCGTGCCTTCGGCGCACCCGTTCGTCTTCGTCAACTTCCTGGGCAAGGCGCGCGACGTGATGACCCTGGCGCACGAGCTGGGTCACGGGCTGCACATGTTCCTGGGCGGGCGCGCCAACGGCGCATCCGGCTTGTACACGCCCCTGACCACCGCCGAGATGGCATCCACCTTCGGGGAAATGCTGGTCTTCGACGACCTGATGGCGAAAGAGACCCGTCCAGCAACCCAGCTGGAACTGCTGCTCGGCAAGGTCGAAGACAGCTTCGCCACCATCTTCCGGCAGATCGCCATGAACCGCTTCGAGGAAGCCATGCACACCGCCCGCCGCCAGGAAGGCGAGCTGACCACCGACCGGCTGAGCCATCTGTGGATAGAAACGCAGCGGGCGCAGTTCGGCGACAGCGTGATCCTGCGCGACGAGTACAGCCAGTGGTGGAGCTACGTCCCCCACTTCCTGCACACGCCGGGCTACGTGTACGCCTATTCCTTCGGCGAACTGCTGGTGCTGGCGCTGTTCAACCTGTACAAGAAGCGCGGGGCAGAGTTCGCCGGGCGCTACGTCGAGGTGCTGGAAGCAGGCAACACCGACTATCCAGAGAACATCCTGGCGAAGGTCGGCGTCGATCTGCGCGATCCGGCGTTCTGGAACGAGGGTTTGCAGACGTTGAGCGCGATGGTCGATCAGGAAGAGGCGCTGGCGCGTCAGGTCTTCCCGGAAAAGTTCTAGAGCGCGTTCCAACCGGGCAAAAAAACAAGGGGCGGCGTGGGGGAAATGTCTCCGCGCCGCCCTTCAATACGTCAGACGCCTACTTCGTAGTCGCCCGCTGGAAGATCGTCTCGATCTGCGCTTCCGTCACCCCGTTGTAAACCTTCTCACCGGGATACACCACCAGGTTCGGACCCACCGCGCACATGCTCAGGCAGTTCGCCGTCTCCAGCTTGCAGGCGGCGGGCGTTCCCCGGCATTGTAGGCGCTGACGAGCGGAGCCAGCCTGCGATGCAGCTTCTCCGCCCGCCGCCCCAGATTGCAGTACTGCCCCGTACACAGGACAATACGCAGCTTGGCTGCCATCTCAGCCGCCCATGCCGACCGGCGTCGGTCCAACGCCAGAGCCGCCCGCCAGCCAGGTCATGTCCGCCGCGCTCAGCGTGGGCAGCGGCGGCAGAGTCGGGCGGCGCGTCGGCGCGGCAGTGACCGTGCCGGTCCCGGCGACCTCGCCCGCCGGGATGATCAGCAGGTCCTGACCAGGGAAGATGAAGCGCGCGCTGCGCAGGTTGTTCAATTCCAGGATGCGCTCGATGGTGACGCCGTACGCCGTCGAAATGCCGGTTAGGGTGTCGCCGGTGATGATGATGTGATGCTGCGAACCGTCGGGGCGCAGCGGCTGCCGGAAAGCGACGAACGCCGTCGGCGCGGGGCGCTGAGTCGGCACTGCCGTCGCCACGCCAGGCTGTCCGGGGGCTACCGAACCGCCCATACTGCCCGTCCCCAGGTAGGCGTCGTCAAACCAGACGTTATTCAGCTGGCTGGGCGATGCCTGGGTGAAGAAGGTGAAGAAGGTCGCCGTCGGTCCCGAAGTCGTGATGGTCACGCCCACCTGCTCCCAGCGGTCATGCGGGGCGATATTGTTCGACCAGACCACCGACGGGGCGAACGGGTTCGTGCCGCCGGTCGGGTCCACGCCGACCTTGACGTACGCGCCAGATTCGACCGCCGAGCCGCAGTTATCCGCCCCGCTCCCGATGTTGCAGGTCTTGATACGCGCCCAGACGTTGGCGTTCAGGCTGGTGTTCGCCGGCACGTTGACCGTCTGGTAGAGGGCGACGGTGAAGGTGACGTAGCCGCCGTTGATGTTCTGCGACAGCACACCGCCGTGTATTTCGGGCTGGCTGCGGTGCGGGAAGGCGTAGACCTTGTCCGCCCGGTTCTGCCAGTCGTAGTTACGGGGGGTCTCGGCGTTGAACAGCAGCCAGGGCGCGGCGGTGTTGAGATCGGCGCGTCCCCGCCCGACATAGGTCCCTTCAAAGCCGGGGTCTTGCAGCAGGTTGCCATCCTGGGCGAAGACCATCGGGATGGACAGGCTGAAGGCGGCGAACAGGAGTCCGCCGATCAGCAGGAGCATGGCGCGTGTTGAAGCATTTCTGGTCATGCGAGTGTCCTGTACATGCAGGATGACGGGCGAAACGCCCATCCATCGGACATTTGACTCTAACTGTACACGACCCCTCTCCACAGTTCAACGCACAGCAGGGAAGCGTCAGGAATTCGTCGAAATTGCGTACCGGTGCGTCATCCTGGCGGCGCACTTTCGCATCACCGGGCGCGGCGATATAATGCAGCATATGCACCCAAGGTTCTCGTTTCCCTCCCTGTTGCTTCTGATCGTCCTGCTGGCGGCGTGCGATCCGTTCGCGCCGGTCGTCACCCCGACCGCGCTGACCATCATCGTCACCCCTTCGGCGAGCGACACGCCCGTCCCGACTTCGACGCAGCCCCCGACCGTCACGCCGCGCCCGACGGATACGCCCGCGCCAACGCCGACGGCGACCGCGCCCGCCTGCCTGAGCGCCGGCGGGCAGATCATCCCCTTCGACGAGTTTCGCAGCCCATCGGCGGGCGAAAACCTGCGCTATCGGGTTTACATCCCGCCCTGCTATCTGGAATCGCAGCGGCGCTTCCCGGTGATCTATCTGCTGCCTGGCGAGGGCGAGAACGAAAGTCAGTGGGACGCGCTGGAAGTCGATGCGGCGGTCGATCAGGGTGTGCGCCTGGGCGCGCTGCCGCCGCTGATCATCGTTATGCCGGCGCTGGGGAACATCGGCGCGCGCGATTCCTTCCCGCCCAACGACTCCTACGAGACCTACCTGATGGACGAACTTCGCCCGGCGGTGGAACGCGACTTCTGCACCATCACCACGCGGGCGCAGCGCGCCATCGGCGGAATCGGGCGCGGTGGGTTCTGGGCGTACAGCCTCGCCCTGCGCCACCCCGACACCTTCAGCGTCGTCGGCGGGCATTCGGCAGATTTCGACTCCTCGAATATCCCGCCCGCCAACAACCCGCTGGAACTGGCGCTCGATGCGCCTTTCCTTCAGCAGGCGAACCTGCGCATGTTCATCGACAACGGCGCGGATGATCCCTTCGGGGCGGGGCTGGGCACGTTCTCCAGCCGCCTGAGCGCGCGCGGGATCGCCCACACCTACGTCATCACGCCGGGCGAGGCGCACGACGAACGTTATTGGTCCGCCCAGGTCGATGAATACCTCAGCTTCTACTCTGAAGGGTGGACGCGCGACCTCAGCGCCCTGCCGTCCTGCCTGGAACCGAGTTCGTGAGCGGCGAGGGCGACCGATGCCAACTCCGTTCACCCATCTGCGCTATGCCCAGCGGGCGCTGACCGACCCCGTCCTGCCCGCCGCGATGCGCGCGGCGCTGACCCGGCATCTGCCGGAATATCTGCTGGGCAGCGTGGTCGCCGACGGTCAGGGGTTGGCGGGCTTGCGCCGCGAAGTCACCCACTTCTACAGCTATGACCGCCCGCTGGACCCCCTGCCCTGGGTAGTCATGTTCGACCGGCATCCCGCGCTGCGCCGCCCGTCAGCGCCGGCAGAGTACGCCTTCCTCGCCGCCTACGTCTTCCATCTGGCGATGGACGCCTACTGGACCCTGCATATGACCGGTCCGCACTTCGGACGGGAGGAATGGGCGTCGCGCAGCGCCCGTTTTCTGATGCTGCACGTCCTGCTTGTCGGCATGGACGAACGCGATCTGGCGGCGCTCGATCCGGCGCTGGCGTGTGCGGTGGGCGAAGCCGCGCCCGGCGACTGGCTGCCGTTTCTGCCGCTGCACGCCGTTCGCGGCTGGCAGGAGGTCATCGACCGCCAGATTCGCCCCGGCGGGACCAGCGAGACCTTGGACGTGATGGCTCCGCGCGTCGGCAGGACGCCCGCCGAGCTGCGCACGCTGGTCGATGATCAGGCGGAGATCGAGGCGTCGCTGTGGCGGCACGTGCCGCGCGCCCTGCTCGCCGAACGCGAGGCGGCGATGTACCGCTTCGCCCTGGACGCCCTGATCGAATATCTCGCAGGTCTGTACGGCGCGTGAAGTCGTACGAAAGTGGATAGAACCGGGATGATGCTGCCGATGTATTACGATCATTCAGGAGATCGACATCATGCGGCGATACTTCACCCGGCTCGTGGGACTCAACGGCATCTTCTGCGCCATCTTCGGGGGTCTGTTTGCTCTGCCCCTCGGACGACCTGAGATCGGGCTTGCCGCCGGGCTGGGGTTCGGCATCGTGGTCGGGCTGCTGGTCGAGGCGATCTTCTGGCGCTGGCGGGGAAGATGGCTGTACCGCCGCCGTCTGCTGGCGCTGGTCCTGACCGAAGCGCTGCTGCTCCTCTACGTGCTGCTGCCCGGCTTCATCGCTTATCTCAACCTGCGTCCGGCGCGCTTCCCGGTCACGGCGATTCCTGCCGAGTTGGCGGACCGCGCCGAAGTCGTCTCGGTGACGACGCGCGACGGCGTCTCCCTTTCCGGCTGGTACATCCCGCCTCAGAATGGGGCGGTCCTGATCGCGCTGCACGGATTCGGCGACAACCGTCTCGGCGTGCTGCCTCACGCGCGGATGCTGACTGCGCGGGGTTACGGCGTCCTGATGATGGATATGCGCGCGCACGGCTCAAGCGGCGGCGAGATCTATGCCGACGGCTGGAACACCGCCGGGGATGTCGGCGCGCTGGCGGCATACCTTCAGACGCGACCAGAGGTCGAGCATATCGGCGCGCTCGGCTTGTCTGCGGGAGCCGTTGCGATCCTGCGCGGGGGCGCGGCGAACGATGCCATCGAAGCCTTCATCGCCGACGGAACCGGCGTGGGAGCGATAGAGGATGTATTCGATCCTCTCCTTCCGCATCCAGCCATCGCCTGGCTGCTCGTGCCGGACTACTGGATGAGCTATCGTTTCACGGCGCTGTTCAGCGGAGAAACGCTTGCGCCGCCGCTGCGCGAACAGGTCAAACGCATCGCGCCGCGTCCGATCCTCTTCATCGCCGGGGCAGAATCGATGTGGGAGCCGGAGCTTGCCGCCCGGTACGTCCTCAGCGCGGGCGACTCGGCGGAAGCCTGGGTGATCCCGAACACCGGGCACATCGCCGGCATCCTCACCCACCCTGACGCATATGCGGGGCGGGTGTACACTTTTCTGGAGCATTGGCTGGCAGGACGCTCGCCTTAAGGCTCCGAAAGAGGCATGACGATGAACGATCCGCTGCTGGAAGAGCAACAGCGTTACTACCGCGCCCGCGCCGGTTTGCTGCCTACCGTCGCCGTCACCCCCAACTACTTCATCTACGCCAGCGCCGTCAAACTCGCCTGAGCGGCTGTTCCTCTTTTACCAGATAGCCTGATCTGCGAAATTTGTGTTTTCCACTATACTGGAACCACAGATCAGCACTGCCCAGAATCGTCATAAGCTGCATTCGCAGGAAAGGCTGCACCAATGTCGCCTCGTTTCCATACGCCGCGCGGTTTTGTGCGCAGACTCAGCGTCCTCCTCCTCCTGATCTTCGCCATCACAGCGCCCGCTTCGGTCAGCGCCGCTTGCCCTGCCAGCTTCCCGGTCACTGTTCCAGCGGGCGACACGGCGCGGTTGATCGAAGTGATCGGCTGCGCCAACACCAACGGCGCTGGCACGAACGATGTCATCAACCTGACCAACAGCACCTATACCCTCAGCGCCGTCCATTCCAGCAGCGCCGGGCTGCCAACCATTTTGTCAGGCGGCGGGGCGCTGACCATCAACGGGAATGGGGCGACCATCGCCCGCAGCAGCGCCGGCGGCACACCGCAGTTCCGTCTCTTCTTCAACAGCGGCGCAAACCTGACGCTCAACCAGGTGCGGCTGACCAACGGTGCGGTTACATCCGTCGGCGGCGGCGGCGCGATCTACAATGCTGGCGGCACGCTCAGGCTAACGGGCGTCTCGGTAGATGCCAACTCTGCCAGCTTTGGCGCGGGCATCATGAACAGCAGTGGAACGGTGATCCTGCACGAAAGTCTGTTGGCGAACAACGTGGCGACCAGCTACGGCGGCGGCGTCGCCAATTCCAGCGCGACGCTGCATGTCATCAACAGCACCATTTCGGGGAACAGCGCGACCGGCACAAGTGCAACTCACGGCGGCGGCGCGATCGACAGCTTCGGCACGTCGGTGCTGAGCTTCTACAACAGCACGATCACCAACAACACTGCTGTCGCGCCGAACACCCACAAGAGCGGCATCTGGATGGAGTCGGGCACGACTGCCGGCTACTTCAACACGATCCTCGCGGACAACAACGGCGCGAACAACTGCTTCTTTGAATTTGGGACGACCTGGGGCTACGTCGCCAATATCGACAGCGGGACGAGCTGCGGATTCACAGTCGGAACTTACAACAATACCAACCCGCTGCTGGCTCCGCTGGCGTACAACGGCGGTCCGACACAAACCCACGCCCTGCTCCCCGGCAGCCCGGCGATCAACCATGGCGAGAACGGTTACGCTGTCGAAGAGGATGACACGACCCCGCTGACCACCGACCAGCGCGGCGCTGGCTTCCCGCGCATCATCGGGAGTACGGTAGATATCGGCGCATACGAGTCATTTTGCGTCGGGTCGCCGTATAACATCGGAGCGAGCGATACGACGGCGCTGATCGAAGCCATTCACTGTGCCAATGCTACGGCGGCGGACGACGTGATCAACTTAGCGCCAGCCAGCACCTATACGCTGACGACGGGAAACGCCAGCTTCGCCGGGCTGCCCGCCATTACGTCGGGCAGCGGGGCGCTGACCATCAACGGGAATGGGGCGACCATCGAGCGGAGCTTCGCCGGTGGCACACCCGATTTTCGCATTTTCTATCTCAACGGCGGGTCGAACCTGGCGCTCAATCGGGTCAGGCTGACCAACGGGCGGAGTCCGGGATCGAGCGGCGGGGGCATTTACAACGACGGCGGCGCGCTGACGCTGACGGAGAGTACCGTTGACGCCAACACCGCCAGTAACGGCGCGGGCATCTTCAACGCCGGCGGCAGCACAACGATCCTCCTCAGCAGCACCGTGTCGAACAACGTGGCGACGAACTACGGCGGCGGGGTCGTCAATTCCAGCGCGACGCTGCATGTCATCAACAGCACGATTTCTGGCAACAGCGCCACCGGAACAGGCAGCAGCGGCGGCGGCGGCGCGATTGACAGCTTCGGCGCGTCGGCGGATCTCTCGATCCGAAACAGCACGATCACCAATAACACCGCCGTCGCACCCAACGCCGCGCGCAGCGGAGTCTGGTACGAGGACGGCGGCGCGTATATCGACAACAACATCATTTCCGGCAACAGCGGGGGCAACAACTGCAAAATTGATGGCGCGGGATGGTCTCCCTTCGACAGCATCGAAGATGGCACGACCTGCGGGTTCAACAACAATGCCAACCCGCTGCTCGGTCCGCTGGCAAACAACGGCGGTCCGACCCTGACCCACACGCTGCTGCCAGGGAGTCCAGCGATCAACAAGGGCTATAACGACTCCAGCGACGATCAGTTCGGTGCGCCGCTGGCTTTTGACCAGCGCGGCAGCGGCTTCCCGCGCATCCTCGACGGCACGGTCGATCTGGGCGCATATGAAAGTTCCTGCTCGTTTGCCTTCCCCGTCACCATCGCGGCGTCGGATGTCACGGGTTTGATCAACGCCGTCACCTGCGCTAACCTCAGCCCAGCCAACGACGTGATCAACCTGACGAACAGCACCTATACGCTGACAGCATCGTCTGCCTTCGAGATCGGTCTGCCCCCCATCGTGACGGCGGCGACGGCTGGAACGCTGACGATCAACGGGGATGGCGCGACCATCACCCGCAGCAGCGCCGGCGGCACGCCGGACTTCAAATTCTTCGAAGTCACCACCGGGGCGAACCTGACGCTCAACCGGGTGACGCTGACGAACGGCAGAGCGCAAGTCGGCGGCGCCATCTTCAGCGACGGCACGCTGACGATCACCAACAGCACGATCAGGGATAGCTGGGCTTTGGCAGGTGGCGCGATCAGCCAGACCGGCGGCGCGACCACCATCCTGATGAACAGCCTGATCGCCAGCAATCAGGCTGAGCGCTACGGCGGCGCTTTCGATATGTCCTCCGGTACGATGTTCATCATCAACAGCACGATCAGCGGCAACGCGGTGACGGGCATCGACGCTGGTTACGGCGGCGGGGCGATGGACCTCTACAACTCACCGACCGTCACGATCATCAACAGCACGATCACCGATAACGCGTCTGTGCAGGCAGCGCGCAGCGGCATCTGGCTGGAAAACGGCACGCTGACCATCCAGAACAGCATCGTGGCGGGGAACAACGGCGCAAACAACTGCAACATCACAGGCGGGACGCTGGTCGATAACGGTAACAACATCGACAACGGGACGAGCTGCGGCTTCGGGGCGGGCAGCTTCCCGAATACCAACCCGCAGCTCGCCGCACTGGCGAACAACGGCGGTTTCACCTTCACCCACGCCCTGCTCCCCGGCAGTCCGGCGATCAACGCGGGCAGCAATGCGCTGGCGGTCGATCACCTCGGCGCAGCGCTGACGACTGATCAACGGGGGACGGGCTTCCCACGCATCAACAATACGACGGTGGACATCGGCGCATTCGAATCAAGCACGAATTCGCTTGATGTCACCGTGTCGATGCAGGGTCGGTCGAACCCCAAGCCGCATCCCAGCTACGTGGCGACCATCCGCGTGATGATCATGCCATCGGGCGGCGGCGCGGCGTTCTACGACCAAAACTACATGACCAGCCAGAACGGCAGTCTCACCATCCCCAACCTGCCGGCGGGGACGTACCTGTTCCGCTTCAAGGGAACGCATACGCTGGCGTGGCAGTCCGAGTTGACCATCCCCGCGACAGGGAGTGTCAGTCTTGAAACGGGACTCCTGCTCGAAGGCGACGCCAACAACACGAACATCGTCAACATCTCTGATTTTTCGATCCTGGCGGGGGCGTTTGGCTCGGTGCTGGGCGGCGGAACCTACGACGCGCGGGCGGATTTCAACAGCGACAGCGCCGTCACCATCAGCGACTTCTCGCTGCTGGCGGCGAACTTCGGGCAAACCGGGGCGGGCGGTGTGACGCCGTAAGGAGCGCGCTGCAGGCGGGAGACCCGGCGGGTCTCCCGCCTGCAGATGGGTTTCTTGCGAGGGATCGCTCTCGCTCAGTCGCCGGCGGCGGCGCGCGGCGCATAGGTGAAGCCTCGCCCCGCCATGATGTGCTGCGCCTGCGGCAGAGTGTCGGCGAATTTGACGTTGGCGAAGGCGCGCGCATCCATCGCGGTGAACCAGTCGTAGACCTTGCGGATGATCCCGCTGACGCCGACCACCACCATCGGACCGGTCCCATCCTTGCTCATCGCCAGCATGTTCCTGGCATGCTGCAAGCCCGCCGCATTGAACACCGATCCGCCAGGGAAACGCACATCCGCGCCCATGTCCAGGATCGCGCCGATCTCGACCGGCGACCGCTCCGTGACCTTCTTGATCTTCCCCAGGGTCTCGTACATCTCATCCCAGGTGAAAGCGCCGCGTACTTCGACCAGCATGACGCTGCGGTCGTCGTTGTCCCAGTACAGTTCGATGCCCATGATTCCGCCCCCTTACAACAACGCTATACGCTGAAGAGCTTACCGGCGTTTCCTGATCGGCGGCTCAGGGCTGGATTAAAGCGGGGTTATAATGGACGGAGAGGGGTTTGAGGGTGAACGATGACCACACGCGAAAAAATCAATCGTGCCGTTTTCGAGGTACTGCTGTCAAAGCGGGAGCGCGGCGAGTACCGCATAGAACTCATCGACGGGGAGATCAGCGAGACTATGCCAACGCAGCTTCATGGTTGGATCATGGCGATCCTGAGTGCAGCGCTCTTCAACTTCCTGCGTCTCCGCCCGATCGGTTGGGTGTTGGTCGAGGCGCGTTACGGGCTGCCAGAAGATGATGCCCATGACCTGATTCCAGATCTGTCGTTCGTGCGCAAGGAGCGTGGTCCGCTGGTCGAAAAAGGTCCTGCGCCATACATGCCTGATCTGGCGGTAGAAGTGCAGTCGCCCGATGACAACCCTCGCGTAATGGCGGAAAAAGCCGCCTACTACCTTGCGCATGGTTCTCGCATGGTGTGGTTGATCTACCCCAGCCTGCAAACTGTTGAAGTGCTTTCGACGGGAAAACGCCAACGGCTGACGCTAAAAGATGCGCTTACAGGGGGCGATGTGCTGCCGGGTTTCAGCCTGCCGTTGCAGGAGTTGTTCGCGCCGGCACTGTAGCTTCCTACCCCCGCCGGGTGTGAAGCGGGGGTAGACTTGAGTCGCTCGATTACGCCAGTTCGACCAGTTCGTCCATCAGCGCGTTGAATTCGGGGATGCTCAACTGCTGTTTGGCGTCGCTCATCGCCACCGGCGGGTTAGGGTGAACTTCGACCATCAAGCCGTCCGCGCCGCTCGCCTTTGCCACCCGCGCCAGCGGCTTGGCGATGTCGCGCCGCCCGGCGCTGTGGCTGATGTCCACGATGATCGGCAGGTGCGATTCCAGCTTGAGGACCGTCACGCCGCCGATGTCCAGCGTGTTGCGCGTCCACTTCTCGAAGGTGCGGATGCCGCGCTCGATCAGGATCACGTTCGGGTTGCCGCTGGCGACGATGTATTCCGCCGAGTACAGGAATTCTTCCAGCGTCGCCGCCAAACCGCGCTTGAGGATGACTGGTCGGTCGATTTTGCCCAGCGCCTTGAGCAGGAAGCTGTTCTGCATGTTGCGCGCGCCAACCCAGAAGATATCGACATAATCCATCATCATGGGAATCTGGCTGGCGTCCATGATCTCACTGGTGATCGCCATGTTGTACTTGTCGGCGACGCGCCGGGCGATCTGCAAGCCGGGTTCGCCCAGTCCCTGGAATTCATACGGCGAGGTGCGCGGCTTGAACGCCATGCCCCGGATGATCTTCACGCCGCGCGCCGCCAGCGCCGCCGCCGCCTCTTCCATTTGCTCGTCGCTTTCGACGGCGCAGGGTCCGGCGACCAGCTGGAAACCACCGTCGCCGATGACCGCGCCGTTCGGCAGCCGAATGATCGTCCGCTCGTCCGCCGATTTACGCTGCACCTTGATCTTGGCGCGCGCCTGCTGCTCTTCCATTTCCAGCGACGCCCGGAAGATCTCGCGGAAAAGCGCCTGGATCGTCTGATTGCTGAAGGGTCCCCTGTTCGCCTGCTGCAGGCGGGTCAGCATCTCGGCTTCGCGCGCCGGGTCATAGTGCGCGTTGCCCATCGCCGTGTGAACCTTGCCGATCTCGCTGACGATGCGCGCCCGCTGCGAAAGCAGCTCCAGAATCTGCATATTGATGTCATCCACCTGAGCGCGCAGTTCGCTCAGGCTTTGCTGATGGTCCATGACTTTTCCTTAGATCGAGGGCGTTTGAACGTTCAACACCCCCACATTATACCTGTCGGACGGGCTTCGTGGAGGGATGAAGATGACGACGAGAGGATCAGCGGGTGTAACTGACCGGGCGCTTACGGATATTCGCGATGGCGCGCTTTTCGCCGAACGACTTTTGCCCGCTGCGCCGACGCCGGGCGAACGCCGGCTCACGGCAGCAGATCGGCGACCGGAATCTGTGCGATCTCTCCGCCGTCGAGGACGAACGGGATGGCGTCGGCATCGGTATAGACGCGATAGGCGCGGTAGGATGACATGCCGTCGCGGTCGAATGGCTCGATATAGACTTCGATCTGCCGCTCGTTCAGGTTGATGATCCAGTATGGGGCGATTTTGGCGGCGGCATAGACCTGAAGCCTGATGCGGCGGTCGGTCGCCAGCGTCGAATCGGCGATCTCGATCACCAGCCCGATCTTCTCCGCGGATGGCGGCGCACTGATGTAGTCGCGCGGTTTTCCCCGAACGATAGTCATGTCGGGTTCAGGCACGCTGGAAGCAGTCGCGAGAAGGTCCCTGCCAGCAGCGCAGAGGTTGTCACATGCGGTTGATTCTTGGTCACTTTGTTCACCACCCATCCATGCAGCAGCTCAACGTGATCTTCGGCGGTGAACCGCCCGGTGCGCACCCATTCCAGGTACTCGTCAACGCTCAGCCGCCAGAACGGCACCTCTTCCAGCGTCAGCGGCTTGGGTGGATCGACAGTCAAAACCCCGTGCATGTTGTACTCCCTTGACTCACCACGCCTGAATCATAGCACGACTCACCATCTTCTAAGCGCTTCCCTATCTCTTCATCAGCCGGCGCACCCACTCCAGGTCTATACTGCCCACGAGGCAGAATAGACGCGGTATTGCGTTCGAGAGGCTGGTCTATGCAACTGACGATCAACAACCAGGTTTACGAGGTCGCCGCCGACCCCGACGACATGCTGCTGTGGGTGATCCGCGACACGCTCGGCTTGACGGGGACCAAGTACGGCTGCGGCGCGGGCATCTGCGGCTCCTGCACTATCCATCTGGATGGCGCAGCACTACGGTCTTGCATCACCCCGGCGAGCGCCGCCGAAGGGAAGGCGATCACCACCATCGAGGGGCTGGCGATGCTGAGCGATGACGGCGAAGAAGTCCTCCACCCGGTCCAGCAGGCGTTCATCGAGACGCAGACGCCGCAGTGCAGCTGGTGCATGAGCGGGCAGATGATGACAGCGGCGGCATTCCTGGAGAACAATCCTCAGCCGACCGACGCCGAAATCGAGGCGGCGATGAACAACAACATCTGCCGCTGCGGCTGTTACGCCCGCATCCGGGCTGCCGTCGCGCGGGCGGCGGAGATCGCACAGGAGGGGGCAGCATGACCGACTCCGCACAGAACGCGAACAAGACTGCCCGCAAAGGCGTCAGCCGCCGGCGCTTCCTGCTCATCCTGGGCGGCGGAGTCGGCGCGCTGGCGGTCGGCGCGGTCGCCGCCGGTCCAACCCTCGTCCGCGAAGGACGGTTGGCGATGAACACCCTCTTCCTGACCGGCGACGCGCCGGGGACAGCGCCCCCCAAAGCGCCTTTCGTCTGGTTTCAGATCGACGCCGACAACACCGCCCACCTCTACATCCCGAAGATCGAAATGGGACAGGGCATCCACACGGCGCTGGCGCAGGTCGCCGCCGACGAGCTGGATATCGCCTGGGAGACGGTGCGCGTCCATCAGGGGGACGCCGAGCGCGGCTTCGACCCGGCGCTGATCTTCACCTTTGGCAGCACGTCCGTCACCGCCCTCTACCAGCCGATCCGCGAAGTGGCGGCAGCCCTGCGCGAGATGCTGCGCAGCGAGGCGGCGGCGCAGCTGAACGTCGCGGCGGAGCGTCTTGTCCCCGTCGGCAGCGCCTTCATGGTCCGGGAAGAAGGCGGCGACAACCTGCTTGAACCGCCGATCACCTACGGGCAGATCGTCGCCGCCAAGCAGGGCGAATGGAAGACGCCAGAGACGACGCCCCGACTCAAGACCGGCGCGGAGTTCCGCTACATCGGCAAATCCATCGAGCGCGTCGATCTGCGCGATAAGGTGACCGGTCGCGCCATCTACGGCTTCGACGCCCGCGTCGAGGGGATGAAATACGGCGCGGTGGCGCGCCCGCCGCGTTACGGCGCGACGCTCAAGCGGGCAGGAACCGGGACCGCCGGCTCCATGCCGGGGGTGATCGCCGTCGTCATCCGCGACGGATTCGCCGGCGTGGTTGCCGAGACGCGCGCCAAAGCCCACGCCGCGCTGGCGGCGCTCGATCTGGAATGGGAAGGCGGCACGAACATCTCGCAGGCGGAGATCGAGGCATTGGTCAGCATCCCGGCACAGGGCGGAACGCTCATTCAACGTGTCGGCGATGTCGAGGCGAACGGCGGCGGGACCCGCGTCGAGGCGACCTACCGCGTGCCGATGGCGTCGCACGCCCAGCTTGAACCGCAGGCGGCGCTGGCGGAAGTGGACGGCGACAGCGTGACCATCACCACCAGCACGCAGTCACCGGAGATCACGCGGGACAGCGTGGCGGCGGCGCTCGGAGTCGACGCGGCGAAGGTGCGCGTCGTCCCGGCGTATATCGGCGGCGCGTTCGGGCGCAAGACCGGCGTCGACGTGGGCGCAGAGGCGGCGATCCTGGCGAAGGGGGCAGGCGTGCCGGTACACGTCGGCTGGACGCGCGAAGAAGACATGATGTACGGCTACAAGCGCCCGCCGGCGGTCAACAGCCTGTGGGCGTCGCTCGACGCCGAAGGCGGCGTCACCGCCGTTCACCACGAACTCGCCAGCGCCGATATCCTGCTCAACCCGGACATCGGCGCGCCGATCCTGGGCAGAATCCTGGGGACCGATCCGCTGGCGGCAGGGGGATCGCTCATCCTCTACGCCTTCCCCAACCGCCGAGTCGTCTATCACCACACGCCGATCCCGGTTCCGACCGCCTACTGGCGGGGATTGGGTTCCTTTCCCAACACCTTCGCCATCGAGACCTTCATGGACGAACTGGCGGCGGCGGCAGAGACCGACCCGCTCGATTTCCGCCTGCGCTACAAGCCGGAAGGCGCGCTCGGTGATCGCTTCGAGCGGGTGCTGAATGCCGTCGCCGAGGCTTCGGGCTGGCGGGGCGCAGCGCCCGAAGGGCGGGCGCGCGGCTTGGCGGCGGTCTATGACCGGGGGACAGTGTGCGCCCTGGTGGTGGAAGCGTCCGCCGAAAATCGACAGATTCGCGTCCACCGCGCCTGGTGCGCCGTCGATCCCGGTCTGGTCATCAACCCCGACGGGGCGGCGAACCAGGTCCAGGGCAGCATCATCATGGGGCTGAGTTCGACGCTGAAAGAGCGCTTCACGGTCGAAAACGGCATGGCGGCGGCGCAGAACTTCAACGCCTATCCTCTGCTCACCCTCGCCGAAGCGCCAACTATCGAGGTGATCGCCATCAACAGCAGCGACGAGCCGGTCGGCGGGCTGGGCGAGCCGGTCGGCGGGCTGGTCCCGGCGGCGGTGAGCAGCGCCGTCTTCGCGCTGACCGGCGAGCGTCTGCGTGAAATGCCCTTCACCCTCGCCTGATCCGCATCGGGCGGGCGCTCGTCACCCTGAGCGCCCGCCCACCGTGTGCCAAAAATCTGCGGTACACTGAAGCCATTAGTGTGCTGTGGAGCGGACGCCGTGACAGCCTTACCCAGGCGGCGCTGCACCCTGGAAGAATATCTTGGGCTGGAGTGCGACTCGCCGGTCAAGACAGTACGACCGCACCGGCAAGTTCTGGCGCTACCAGACTCTCGATTCTTTGCAGGAATATGTGCTGATCGCCCAGGATCAACCGGTGATCGAGATCTTCCGCCGGCAGCCCGACGCAGGCTGGCTGTACCATCGCGCCGAAGGACTGGACGCAGCCCTTCGGCTGGAGTCCATCGACTGCCGGCTGTCTCTCGCCGAGGTCTACCGTCGTGTGAACTTCGATCCGCCGGAAAGCGCCGCGCAGCTCTAGCCCGCAGACCGCGCTGCCTCACATGTCGTGTTCGTCACGGTACGCCGCCAGGCTGACGATCGGCGGGCGCTCCTGGTCGCCGATCTCGGCGATCTCCAGCCCCAGCCGCTCCGGCTCCTGGATGATCAGCTTCATGCTGCGGTTGGCGCGGTCGAGGAGCTGCACCCCATAGTGCGCCTCCAAGCGGGCGATGAAGATCTGCAGGATGGCGAACGCCATCTTGCTCAGCCCGACGAGCGGTTGGTTATGATGCACCCGCACCTCCAGATCGGTCTGGGCGATGGCGTCCAGCCCGTAGCGCTCCCACAGGTCGATCAGCAGCCCGGTTTCCACGCCGTAGCCGCTGAAGAACGGCACGCTTTGCAGCGCGGTGCGCCGTCCGGCATATTCGCCGCTGAGCGGCTGAACCACGCCAGAGAGTTCGGGATAGAACAGATTGAGCAGCGGGCGGGCGACCAGTTCGGTGACGCGCCCGCCCCCATAGACCTGAAGCTTGCCGCCGACCTGGATTGGGCGCTGGTAGAAGCCCTTGACGTACTGAATGCGCGGATTGCGCAGCAGCGGACCGATCAAGCCGTAGATGAAGCGCGGATGCATGTTCGAGATGTCGGTATCGACCCAGACGACGATGTCGCCCTTCAGGACGTGCAGGCTCTTCCACAGCGCCTCGCCCTTGCCGACCAGGCTGCCCACTTCCGGCAGAATCTCCGCATGGCGGTAGACCGGAATGCCTTTCTCCCGCGCAATCGCGACGGTGCGGTCGGTCGAACTGCTGTCGATCAGCACGATTTCATCGATCAGCGGCGCGGCGTCCATCAGTGCGCCCTTGAGTACGTCGATCAGCGCGCCGATGGTCTTCTCTTCGTTGAGCGCCGGCAGCCCCACGCTGATCGTCACGCCCTGCTTCTGCTTCAGAGCGATCAGCGCCGCGACATCCTCAAACTCACTGCTGTGGAAGGTGTTTTCGGCAAACCAGCGGTCTACCCGCATGGACAGGTCTTCGCGGGAACGCGCCCCGACGCGCAGCAGGACCGGCGGGTGAAAATCGACGCTCTCCGGCTCGAAGGCGCGGACCAGCGCCAGCGGCAGCGGCAGGCGGTCGAAGATCGACGTGATGACCGGCGGCGCGCTGCTGCTGCGCGCTTCCGGTTCCTGGAAACGCGCCCCCAGCACCACCGCGCCGTGCCCGCGCGCCTCGCGGATGATTCCTTCTGCGGTATCGCCGACGGCGGTGACGGTGCGCACGATCTCCGTGTCTACCTGGATGAGCGATTCCAGATCGGGCGCGATCTTGTCGGCGTCGGCGGCGTGGAAGAGCGTGACCGGCGCATCCGCCGCGAACGCCCGCGCGACGGTGACGCCCAGCGACAGATTGGTCCCGCCGCGCACCGCCAGCAGCGCCGCCCCGCTGCCCGGCTTGTGCGGTCGGGTGATCAGCGCCGCGTCGCACGGCGCAGTCTGCAAGACGCCGTCGGTGGTCACGCCGCCGGTCAGCTTCGCCGGACCCGCCCACTGCACGATCAACAGATTCGCCGGCTCGCGCAGCAGCTCATCCAGGACGCGCGCCATCGGCTGATAATCGACGTAGGCGCGCACATCGTCGTGAATCGCCTCAATCGCGTCGGCATAGGGGGCGAAGGCGTCGCGCCAGGCGCGCGCATCCAGCGCACCCTCGCTCAGCGACTCGTCGGCGTCGATCTGCACCATGCCGCGCAGGCACAGATGCCCCGGCGAAGGGGTCAGCCGCAGCGCCAGGTCGATCCAGGCATCCAGGTCGGTCGCATCGCTCAGGGCGAGGACCACGCGCCAGGTCTCCAGCGCGGGCGCTTCCTCTTCTTGTGCTTCCTCGGATTCAATCGCGTCAAAGGAATAGGCGACGGCGTCAAGATCATGGGCGCTATCGTCCATCAAACCTCCAGGGGGGTTTCAGTCGTCAATAAGGGGATGATCTGCCGGTCGATGATCGCTTCCCAGCGAAATTCGCGGCGCGTCCGCAGACGCAGGCGGTAGGGCGCGCTGCCCTCCAGCGTGTGCACGATGTTTCCGGCGACTTCCGCCGGGTCGCTCGTCAAGGGGTCGAAATACTGGGCATCCGCGCCGGCTGTCCCACGCAGCGGCGGAATATCGGCGCAGAAGATCGGCAGCCGCGCCAGCCCGGCTTCCAGCATGGGGATGCCGAATCCCTCGCTCAGGGGCGGAAAGAGCAGCCCGTCCGCCAGATGGTACAGGTTCGCCATCATGGCATCGTCCGGGATCAGCGGGCTGTCATCGGTCATGCCGTACTCATAGAGAAAATGCGCCGCCTCTTCCAGGTTCAGGGCGCGGCGCAGTTCCAGCAGTTCGCCCAGATAGCCCGGATTCAGCGGGTTGTGCGGTCCCGGTGGTCCGCTGACGATCAGTCGGTAATCTCTACCGGCGCGGCGCGCTTCCGCCAGGATGCGCAGCGCCAGCGCGATGTTCTTGCGCCGGGTGATGCGCGCCGGCAGCAGCAGCAGCGCGTCGGCGTCGAACCAGTTCAGATCGCGCGCCAGCCGCAGGGTGATCTCGGTCAGATCGAAGAACTCGGCGACATCGACCCCCGGCGTGATCACCCGCACGGCGCTCCGCTCGATTCCGATCAGGTCCGCCACTTCCGGGCGGCGCGCCTCGCTGACCGTGACGTAAATGGCATCCTTCCAGGCGCGCCGGAGCAGGTCCCAGGGAGGTCCCTCGTACAGTTCGGGAAGATACTGCGGGTTGGTCCACGCCAGATCGTGCGCCCACGCCAGCAGGCGGAAGCCGCCTTCGGCGTGCAGCCGCGCCAGCGCCGCCGTCAGCGCCAGATTCTTGTTGAAGGTGGGCAGGTTGTGGGCGATCACCACTTCGAAACCCGCCAGCGCCGGGCGCAGTTCGCGCAGGATATGATCGGTCAGCAGATCGAACTGCGCGCTGACTTCGCCCTGATCAAGCTCGCGCTTGACGCGCAGCACCTCCGGCGCGGTGGAGCCAAACAGCGGATGCGCCAGCGACTCGACGGCGGGATCGAAGACGTCGCCGCGCCCGCTGACCACCCGAACACGCCAGCCGCGCGCCGCCAGCCCACGCGCGTGATGATAGATCGTGGACTCGACGCCGCCGACCGTTGGAGGAGCGGCATAATGCAGGATTGCGACCGACTTACCCAAGCAGCGCTCTCAACTCAACCTTCACTCTCTTCCGAGAATACCTGATCTGACGCAGCGCTGCCAACATCCACGCCGAAGGGCGTATTTCACTTCTGGAGTGGTTTTCTTTTCCAAGGCAAGCCAATAGGAGCTTTCCACTGCGAAGACATGGACTGTTGAGTCACCATCAGAAAATCTGCCCCAAACTGAGGTGCGCCTTCATGCTCCACACTTCGGATCGAGGTAAATCTTAACTTGACTCAACCGCCCAGCAGGGATAACTTCCAAAAAGGAGTAACTGCTACCTCTCCTTCACACCCTTGGAGGCTCCTATGCATTGGACACATCGCGGCTTCTGGCTTCCACTCCTCGCTGTTCTATGGCTAACGCTGCTGCTGGCGCTAACGACGCTGGCGCAGGATTTCACCCCGATTGATATTACGAATATCCCCCCCCCCGTTAACAGAACCGCCTGACACCCCGACGCCATTCCCGACGGTCGCTGCCGCCTCCTCCACCGCGCCGGTTGGCGAAATCGGGCATCTGGAGACAGTCGAACCGATCAGCATGGAGGATGCGCCGCCTGAACTCCAGATGACACTGCACTATCTTGAATCCTTCACTTTCGAAGCCGACCCTTTTCAGCATCTCCCTGCCGACATCGGCTATCCCTACTTCATCGACGGCGGCTATGGGCTGTACGTCGGACCCGGCGCGCCGGACTTGATCGTCACCGCCGAAACGTATGCCGACCTGGTTTTCCAGGTGAGCGCGCGCACCGAAGGAGACGCCGTCCTCACCCTGCGGAGGAGCGACGCTGGCAGCTACCGTTTCATCCTGGCGGCGGATGGACGCGCCGTCGTGATGCGCGGCGAAACCCTGCTTGGAGAAGGGAGCGCCAATCCATCCGCCTCGACAGGACGGCTGCTTCAGGCATCGATTCTCGGTGGAATGCTGCGCTTCGGCATCGACGGGAACGAAGTGCTGACAGTCCTCGACGCTGACCCTCTGCCACCGGGCAGGGCTGCCGCGCGCCTGCCGACGGGCGGCATCCTGGATGATCTAGCCATCAGCATCCCAACCACAGGATCGCCCGCTTTCGCCGCCCTGCGCCCTACCTACAGCAGCGACCCTTTCTTTCCGAGTGACCCGGCCATTCGCGCGGCGATCTTCCATGCCGAATCGACTTCCCGTGATGCCATCTATTATCTTCTGGGACCCACTGTAGAGATACGCGCTGTCACGCTGGAGGGGTTTTTCATCTGGGCAACCCAATCGGCGGATCGGGAGGGTTCGCTGCTCTACAACTCGTTGGTTCAGCTGTCGCCTGACGGAAAATATCTGCTCGCGCCGTGCAGCAGCGCCGGCGCACAGATCTGTGTGATGGATGAGCGTGGGCGGGTGCGGACGCTGACCAGCGGCACCGCCTGGAAAGGCGAGCCGTCCTGGTATGCCTCCTCAACCGGGCTGGAGGTCGTGTACGCCACCATCGAGTCGACGCCCGGCGCACAATACGAACTGCGCACAGTGACTTTCGACCCGGCTATTTTCACAACAGTGCTGCCCCTACCTTCTCCGCGTTCAACGGCAGCCACCTGCCGCAGCCCGCGCGTGGTCCCCGATCTCGCCAACCATTTCGGCGGCGCGCCGATCATCTTATGTACTCGCGTTCGAAACTATACTCTTGGCTCCTTCACCTACCAGAACGGCTATGACGGCGTGGGGTTGGTCGAGCCACTTTCGGGGACCAGCGCCGCCGTCCAGAACCCCTACGCGGCGGACAGTCGGGGTGTTCGCCTGATCGACGCAGGGGGTCCGTATATGGCGTTTGAACGCCTCAACTACACCTCGTATGGGCTGCCCAACTTCAACATCGTGGCGCGCCTGGACACGACGGGAGAAACGCCCGCCGCCGCCGACGGGGTCGCCTACACCGCCTCACCAGATGCGCCGTCGATCCACTTCTGGGCGATGTCCGACGACGGGATATGGGTGGCTTATGACGACGAACCTTCCGACTGCTTCACTGGGACGTGCGATCTGTTCGCCTCAAACCATCATGCCCAACCGGGGCAGGCACAGACCTACCGTCTGAACTCGGCATCGCTGCCCCTCTACCCACCGTCGTTCGACTGGGGGCGCTTCCGCCTGCCTGCGCCGGAACTGAGCCTGTCGCTGACGCTTAACGACGCCGCGCTGGACCCCAACGCTCTGCACATTGGACAAAGCATCCCCATTCGAGCGCGTATCACCAACACCGGCGACGCCGATGCCGCCGGTCCGATCACCCTGCGCGTCACCGTCCCACGCGGGCTGACCACAGCGGAGGTCAGGTTTCAGGAAGACGCTCGCGCCATCCTGAATTCTATTTTGCAGCTGCTGGCGGACCTGTTGGGCTTTGAGCTTCCGGCATTCAGCGACGGCAGCCTCTTCGCCGCCGCCGCCGACACCCAGCAAACGACGCTCACTTTCACCTACAACGGCGCGCCAATCCCGCCGGGGAGCAGCGCCTCGGTCGATCTCGACCTGGTGGTGCGCGCCGATCAGGTGGGTGTGTTCACCCTCACCGGCGAAGCGCTGCTGACGGATACTCCCGGATCACTTGCTACTCCAATGGCACAGTTCAGCCCACAGGCGGGCGTGCCGTCCGCGTGGGAAGCGGCGCTCACAATCATCGTGCAAACACCTTATGATCCTGTCCGCACGGCTCATTGCATGGTGACCATTGCCAGCAGTGACGGCGTTTACGTGAATATCAGAAGCCGTCCGTATCCTGACGCCAGTGTGTATGCCTCTATTCCACCGGGTTTGGCGGCGAAAGCGCATGGCAAGTCGTATCACAGCGACTGGTATCTCGTGACAATTGACGCCTATCAGGTGACTGGATGGGTTGCTGGGGCGGTGCTCAACTTGACAGACTGTGCGTCGGGCATGCCGCTGCTGGATGATGATGGAAATGTGCTCCCTCCCACGCCGACCCCAATGCCCCCCACGCCAACACCAGAACCAGACCCCGACCTCTGTGTGGGACGCTCAACCGAGACAGATTGGACGAACATCCGCGATTTCCCTAGACCCGATTTGACCGGAGGCGTCTCAATTACAACGAGAGGTGTGGAAATCGGTTCGTTTGGTTCGTTCGGACTGTCGAGCTACGATGTTCAGGTCATTGGTCGTTTCAACTCAGGCACCGATAGAACATGGGATGACTGGTACAGGGTTTCCTATACTGATCGTAGCTCTGGTGAGGTTATGACGGGTTGGGCAGCCGCCCAGTACACGACTCTACAGCCATCGTATCTTGATGCTCGCTGTGCAATAAATACGTTCATCTACGACTCGGAACACGACCAGATGGTGGATATTGGTTCTTCATTCGTTTATCCGCTTACTCCATCCCCTAATCCTGCTGCCGTCTCATTTTATGCGACAGCGAAGTCGGTAGAGTATCGTTTACCTGCACCTTTCGTGCGCGTACCGGTTGCGGATGGGGCGGTGTTCACAAGTAGTCAGGGGTATGGGGCAAACTCATTCGCCTACCGTCATCCACACTACTATGAGGGATCGAACCATCTCCACTCAGGGCTGGACTTCTTGGGTAGAGATGAGCAGTCACCGGCAACGTGTAGTCCCGACGCCTTCGGTGCCCGGAATCGCTGTATTCGTGTTGTCCCGATTTGTGATGGAATCGTCTGGCGAGAAACTCCAACAACAGGACCAAATACCGGACAGGGTCTGGTTATCCGCTGTTTTTCAAGTGAAGGAAGCATGTCCAACACCTACCTCAGCTACAATCATTTAGAGGATGTTGGCGATCAGCGGCAAGGTGCACTAGTTCTCAATGGCACAGAGATTGGGCTTAATACATATCAATACGCAGGAAACGACACTCCCCACTTGCACTTGGAAGTGCTTCTCGATCTGGATGGAAATATCGACAATGCAGTTCGGGTTAATCCGCTACTTCTGTTCGAAGAACATGCGGCTGACTACATCACTGCGCTCATGGATGCGTACTATCCAGATACTAGCACAGTACAAGGCAATGAAAGCCGCTTCGAGTGGGCACCTGTTGACCGAATCGATCCTGTCGTGGTTCTTGTGCAACCGATAGACGTTGTTGCGTTCAATAACGGCAATTTCGGAATACCGCCTGGAAGATCCGGCACTGATGAGGATTTGGACTTAGGCATCGAGATTCAAGATAACCACCCCTTCAGCATTTTCGGAGATAGACGAGACCTTGCTCAGGAAGTATGCACGGTTTTCTGGGGACGAACGGACCTACAGTTTCTTTTCCGGTATTCATCTGCGCAAAACTGCGTTACGACTGGACATCAAGATGTACCACAAGATGGATCAGGCGACAACGGGGTGGAATGGTTGCAACAAAGATGGATCACGGGTGTCATAGCTCTCGCAAATACGCTGAGAGACCATGATAAATGACAACGCTTGGACACGATTCATGCTACTTGGTGAGCCGAGTGTAACTCGATAATATCCAGTTAGGAGATAACGATCGTGATCGTGAAGTCCAATCTAGCACTCCTGTTTGGGATTGTTGTAATCGTCTTGCCTCTACTCGACACTACATTTGCAAGAACGCAACCAGCTTTGCTACAGAGTCAAAGGGTGTATGAAATCGTTCAGAGCGGGGATCGGCGGGTCTTGGCTGTTTCCTACTTCGCAAACTACGGACGCGTGGATTTCTTTGACGCAGAAACGGGTGACTTGCTTGATAACGTGGATTTGCTACCCTACGTTCCGCAGATGATGGCACTCAGCCCAAGTGGTAATCGCCTACTATGGACGGATGGAGGAGGGACTCTAGGTATCTACGATAGAGAAACCAACAATAACACGATTCTCATGCTGCCTAGCCAGGTTGCCGCCTTAGGCGCCATAGCGTGGAGTCCATCCACGAGTGTATTTGGCTATTCGCAAGGCGCAGGACTAAGCTTCGGTGACGCAACTACTTTTGGACTAAATAGTGGATTCATTGCCACCGATCCATACCCAATCGGAGCGTTCGCCTTCAGCCCTGATGGACAGCGTATCGCGACGAGCCACTTGAGGCGAAGCGCCTTTGATCCAAGCGCTTTCGCCGCAACGATTCAGATTTGGGATAATCTGTTCGGACTCGCTGAACCAATAACGATACCAATGGTACGATTTGATGGGCACGGTGGTGGCGTGATAACCTGGAGTCCTGACGGAGAGCGCCTAGCCGCATATGAGCCAGGCGGACTAGTGATTCTCAGCGTAGGCACGGGCGAGCTTGAAGTAGTACCGTTTGACGACTCGACCACATCTGTAACATGGAGTCCAGATGGCACACGCCTTGCCACAGGAGGAACGAGAATTCGCATCTGGGATACGTCCACATGGGAGGTTGTAGAGGAGTTCCAAGCTGCAGCAGATTCGCTACAATGGTCACCAGATGGAAAATTCCTGTTTAGCAATAGGGGAAACGAAGGGGTTGTGCGCGACGAAGTTACGATGGATATCGATCCCACCCCTACACCATCGCCCACCCTCATCCTGATCGACGGCATCTACCGCGCCACCCAGACCGTCGGCGACCCGCGCGTCTACATCGAGCGCGATATGGCCGCCGGCATCGACCCGTTCGACTCTGACCCTGTCGACGGCTGGACGACGATCGGACGCAGCAACGGCGCGGGGAACAACGGTCCGCTGCGGGCGTTCACCGTCATCGACGATGTGCCTTACGCTGCGATGGAGAATGCGCAGCGGGAGTGTGTCGTCGTCACGCCAACCTCGCTTCGTCCCCGCACGGCGAATCAGACCCGCACGGTGAAAATCGCCGAGAAGGGGAACCCCGCCCGCTGCGCCGGGGATTGGGCAGGGTTCGCGCCATAGCCCCTCGTCACAGCGGGGTTCAGCTTTTCTCCCCTCTCCCCGCGCTTGCGTGGGAGAGGGGCTGAGGGTGAGGGGCAGCCAATTCGCCCGCCACATGGACTCGTGATCCGTGCCGCCAATATCACCTATCCGTGTCCTACGATGTTAGGGCAGCCGACCAGCCGAGATCCGCGGGCGAACCGGTTTCACGCTCCGTTGCCGCGCCCCGGCGGATCGCTTAGAATCGCCGCTTCGATGGGCATCGCGAGGGGCGCTATGTGCGGAATTTGTGGATTGTTCGACCAGCAGGGGCGCGGGCGCGCCAGTCTGAGCGCCGTCCGCGCCATGTCCGACGCCATCCGCCATCGCGGACCGGACGGTGACGGTTTCTATGCCCCTGCCGAGCAGCCGGATGTCGCCCTGGGCATGCGCCGCCTGAGCATCATCGACGTGGACGGCAGCAGCCAGCCGCTCTACAACGAGGACCGCTCGATTGCCCTGGTCTTCAACGGCGAAATCTACAACTACAAAGAGCTGCGGCGGACGCTCATCGCCCAGGGACACGCCCTGCGCACCGACGGCGACGGCGAGACGCTGATCCACCTCTACGAGCAGTACGCCCTGGGCATGTTCGACCACCTGCGCGGCATGTATGCCTTCGCCCTCTGGGATTCGCGGCAGGGGCGGCTGCTGCTGGCGGTCGATCACATCGGCATGAAGCCGCTCTACCTGTGCCAGCATGACGGCATGCTGCGCTTCGCCAGCGAAGTCAAAGCCCTGCTGACCGATGCCACCGTCCCGCGCGCCCTGGACCGCGACGTGCTGGACACCTTCCTCTCTTTCGGCTACATGATCGGCGAAGAGACGCTGTTCGCCGGGGTGCGCCGCCTGCCCCCCGGTCACGCGCTGATCGTCGAGGGCGGTCAGGCGCGGCTGCATCCCTTCTGGGAATTCGGGCGCGATCACGTCGGCGTGGTCGGGGCGCGCGAAGGCGAAAGCGAAGAGTCCATCCTGGGCGAAGTGCGCGACCGCCTGACGGACTCGGTGCGGCTGCACCTGCGCAGCGACGTGCCGCTGGGCTTGTTCCTCAGCGCCGGCGTCGATTCAGCGTCGATCCTGGTGCTGATGAGCCGCGAGATCGGCGCATCGGCGAGCGTCGGCGAACGGGTGCGCACTTTCACCGTCGGCTATGCCATGCCAACCCGCGATAACGAGCTGGACGGCGCGGCGCGCATTGCGGCGCATTTCGGGGCGCAGCATCAGGCGCGCATCATCACCGCCGACGACTGGTGGCGCGGTTTCGAGCGCTACGTCTGGCATCACGACGAGCCGAACGCCAATGCGTCGGCGGTGTCGCTGCTGCTGCTGGCGGAAGAGACGGCGCAGCAGGTCAAAGTGGTGCTGACCGGTTTGGGCGGCGACGAGGTCTTCTGCGGCTACCCATCACACCGGCTGTTCGCCGAGATCATGCGGGCGCGTCGGGGCGGCGGCGAGGGGGTTCCGGCGCTGGCGAACGCCCTGGCGGTGCTGGAGCCGTACTACCCCGCTATGAAGCGCTTCCGCTACGTCGGCGCGCTGCCGACCTATCTGCCGCGCTGGCGCAGCCGCTTCCTGCCGCGCGACGAGGCGCTGCGCCGCACGGCGTCGTTCGACGGGCTGGTCATGAGCGACACGCTGCGCCGCCGGCTGTATGGCGCGCCGCTGCGCGCCGCCTGGCAAGCCGCGCAGCACAAGGAGCGGACCTACGCCGCGCTGATCGGCAGGTCGCTGCGCTACGATGTCGATGATGCGGCGCAGGCGCTCGTCATCAACACCTGGCTGACCGGCAACGCCCTGCTCGTCGCCGACAAGGTGACGATGGCGTACTCGCTGGAAGCGCGCGTCCCCTTCTTCGATCCGGCGCTGCTCGACTATGCGACGCGCATCCCGGCGGCGCTGCGCCTGCGCGCCAACAAGTACGCCCTGCGCGAAGCCATGCGCCCGCTGCTGCCCGCCGAGGCGCTGGAACGCCCGAAGAAGCCGTTTGAGACGCCGATCCTCGGCTGGTTCACCCACGAACTGCGCCCGCGCATCGCCGAGCGCCTGCTCGACCCCGGCGCGCGCCTGCGCGATCTGTTCGAGCGCCCGGCGCTAGAGCGGCTGCTGCGCGATCATTTCAGCGCGCGCGCGCCCCAGGTCGAAGTCATCTTCCGCCTGCTGACCCTGGAAACCTGGATGCGCCAGTTCATGGGGTGAAGCATCGCTCTGGGGAGGTCCTGCCAGAGATTTACCGCTAAGCCATGTCTCGCATCTTCTCAACGGACGAGCCACCGGCTCGCCCCTACGGAGGTACATTTTGTAGGGACAACGCGGGCGTTGTCCGCCCGTATCCCCAATAATCTGAAATGCACCCCCGCCTCAGACGTACAGCATTTACCCCGTCAGCCCGCCGACCGCGACCGCAGGCGGCGTGATCGCCCGCTCGATGGTGATCACGCCGCCCGCCGCGCCGTCCTCCACCGTGATCGCCGCTGTCACCATCACCGCGTCGAAGAAGCACAGCGTCTCGTTCAGCGCCTCGCAGTAGTAGGTGCTGATCGTCCCTTCCAGCGAAGCCGTGCCGGCGTTCAATGTCACCGGCAGACGGAACTCCGTCTCGCGGAAGGAGACGCTGTTCGTCTCCAGTGTCACCGCCGCGCCAGCGCTGTGGAACGCCGCCCCCGACGGCGCATCGGGGTTGATCTTGTAGCCCTCCGGCAGGACGATGCGGATGGCGATCTCGCCCGTCCCCGGCGCGAGCGTGAGCGGCTCCAGCGTCAGAGACTCGCCCGCCGCCGCGTTGCCACCGATCACCGTCACCCGCTCGGCGATCTGCAATCGCTCCGGGTTAGGGAAGCTCAGTGTGCTGACCCCCCCCGTCGCCAGATCGATCACCCGGATGGCGTGGTTGTTGGTGTCCGCCACATACAGCTTTCCGTCGGCATAGGACAAGCCGCCCGGCTCGTCGAACGCCGCTTCCAAGCCGACGCCGTCGCGGAAGCCACCCGATCCGCCCGATCCGAAGGCGCTGGCGACGGCGTTGGTCGCCGGGTCGAGCGCCTTGATGCGGCTGTTGTAGGTATCGGCGATGTAGACCGGTCCGGTTGCGCCGCCGGTCACGCCGAGCGGATGCTGCAAGCGCGAGACTCCCGGCGTGCCGTCGATGTCGCCGAAGTCGAAGAGGTTGTTGTCGGTCGTGCCGGCGACGGTCTCGACGCGATCCGCCGGGATGTCCGCGACCCGCACGGTGCTGCTCTCGCTGTCGGCGAAATACAGCAGCCCGTCGCGGTAGAACAGCCCGCTCGGCTGTGCCAGCTGGCTCAATTCCAGTGTGGCGTTGAGCGCCGCCTCGCGTCCGCTGCCCACCACCGGACCAACCGTATTGTCAGGGTAGAGCGCCCACAGCTGGTGCGGACCCGCCATCGCGATGTACAGCAGGCTATCCTCGCCAAAGGTCACATCCCAGGGGCTGGAAAGATCGGTTTCCAGCCCCGGCGCGCGCGCGCCAACCTCCAGACGCCCATAACCCTGTCTGCCGGTCCCGGCGAGCGTCGTCACCGTCGCGGCGGCGAGATCGACGCCACGAATGGCGTGATTCTCGGTATCGGCGACGTACAGCAGGTCGCCGCGCAGCGCCATGCCCTGCGGCTTGTCGAACGATGCCTCGCCATAGCCGCCGTCGTTAAAACCGCGTTCGCCGCTGCCGATCACCGACAGCACCTCGGCGGTCGTCAGATCGGCGACGACGATGCGGTGGTGGTTGGTATCGGCGATGAACAGTCGGTTCGAGTCGGCGTCCGCCAGCACCTTGCCGGGGAATGCCAGCAGCCCCGGCGGCGTGTCCGCGCCTTCCAGCGCCAGCGCCAGGGGTTCGCGGCTGAGTTCGCCCTGTTCTTCCCAGAAGGCGACCATGCCGGTCAGCAGTTCGTCGAACGCCTCAAAGGGAATCTCGCCCGACTGTGCCGCCAGCAAGTTGCCGCGCGGGTCAATGATCATGAAGGTGGGCCAGGCGCGCGCGCCGAACTGCTGCCAGACCATGAAATCGCTGTCGTTGATGACCGGATGATGCAGCTCGTAGCGCTGCACGATCTGGCGGATATTGCCGGTCTCGCCCTCGTTGTCGAACTTGGCGCTGTGGATGCCGATCACCACCAGGGCGTCGCCATATTTCTCTTCCAGAGCGCGCAGCGTCGGGATCATGTGGATGCAGTTGATGCAGCCGTAGGTCCAGAAATCGAGGATGACGATTTTGCCGCGCAGCGCCTCGATGGTGAGCGGCTCGGCGACGTTCAGCCAGTCCAATCCGGCGGGAAACTCCGGCGCGGGCAGATCGGCTCTGCCGGCATACGGGCTGTTCAGCGGTTCATCCTGCGCGGCAGCCGGCAGCGCCAGGGTGCAGAGGATGATCAGGAATAAAAGTGCGAATCTGGTCATATCACGGTCCCCACTGGGAGTAGTATCATTTGAGGGTACTGCTTTCACCTTGCACGATTCTTAAACGCGGATAAGCGTTCTTTCAGGGAAAACACCTCGCATGTTGGGATTCTTCACACAGGGCGCGTCGCTGGGATTCACCGCCGGGACATCGCCCGGTCCGCTGCAAACCTTTCTCATCCAGTCCACGCTGGCGCACGGCTGGCGGCGGGCGCTGATCTGCATCCTTTCGCCGCTCATCTCGGACATCCCGTTCATCCTGCTGACCGTCTTCATCCTCAATCAGTTCCCGCCGGAAGTGATCCGCATCGTGCAGATCATCGGCGGCGTCTTCATGCTCTACCTGGCGTGGCTGACGATCAAAGGGCTGCGCGCCGGGGCGACCATCGGCGGGAACGACGCCGGCGAGATCGGCGGCCGCGTGAGTCTGGCGACACTGTTGGGGCGCACCGTGTTGATCAACTGGACGAGTCCCGGACCGTACATCTTCTGGGGCACGGTCAACGGACCGCTGCTGAGCGAGGCGCTGCGCCTTTCGCTGTGGCACGGCGTCGGCTTCATGGCGGGGTTCTACGGGGCATTTCTCATCCTGCTGGCGGGCTGGATCGTGGTCTTCGACCGCCTGCGCCACATCGACCCGCGCGTCACCGCCGGGCTGCTCTGGCTGACGGTGCTGGTGCTGGTCGGGTTGGGGCTGTCGCTGCTGGCGCGCGGCGTGGGGCTGATCGCCTGACGCAGACCGCCGGGGGCGGATCGCCGCCGGAAGCAGGCGGCAGTTGTCGGATACACCACAAAGATCAAGGTCTCGAAGGGGATTTCCAGGCGGGTGATCCGGCGGGTCACGCCCACAATCTATCGCGTGCCGGGGTGCGACTCTGCTTCAGCGCGTGGTGATCCGCTGCGCCAGCGCCGCCATGTCCTCGACGGTCGCCGAGGAGCCGCTTTCCAGCCACCAGCCGATCAACCCGACCACCGCCCCCGCCAGCGCCCCGGAAGGCATGTCATCCGGCGTGATCGCCGTCGGCATCCGGGCGTCGAGCCGCTCGAAGCAGCGCCGGGCGACCGCCGCCGCGCTCTGCCCGGTGAACAGGTCGCGATACAGCCTCCGGCGCGCCGCCAGATGCGCAAACAGGATGCGCCACGCCTCCGCTTCGTTCACTGCCGCAGCGAGCTGCGCGAACAGATCGTCCAAGACGCCTTCCAGCGCCGCCATCAGCAGCGCCTCCTTGTCGTGGTAGTGGAGATAGAAGGTCGCCCGGCGCAGCTCGGCGCGCTCGGCGATGTCCGCCACGCTGACGGCGTCATAGCCCCGCTCGGCGATCAATTCCAGCAGCGCTCGGTGCAGCGTCCGCCGGGTGCGAATCACCCGACGATCCGGTTTCTTCTCGTCCATCATGGGATCGTGCTGAGGGTCTCAGGACGCCGGGCGCACACGGACCATCTCGGCGAGATTGTGTCCGATGATGCGGTAGCCTTCGCGGCTGCCCTCCAGTTTCAGCTGGAGCGGTCCATGAAAGGGCGCGGCATGATGGACTTCCAGGATCGCGCCGGGGGTCAGTTCCAGCGCCTTCAGGTATTCCAGCCGGTCGGGTTCGCGGGTGCGGACGCGCGAGAGAATCAGCGGGGTGTGCTGCGGCGCATCGACCAGCAGCACGTCTTCCGGCTCGACGATGATGCCGTCCTGGCTGGGGATCGGTTCGCCGTGCGGGCAGTGCGTCGGGTTCCCCGCCATCTGCGCCATACGGTCGATCAGCGGATCAGTCGCCGCCGGAGCCATGCGATCGGCTTCTTCATGCACCTGATGCCAGCCGAAGCCCATGACGCTGACCAGGAAGGACTCGATGATGCGGTGGCGGCGAAGCTGCATGAGGGCGATCTGCTGCCCCGCCGGCGTCAGGCGGATACCCTTGTACGGCTCGTGATCGACCAGTCCGAGGTCGCGCAGCCTGCCGATCATGCGGTTGACGGCGGGCGCGCTGACGATCTTGGAATCGGCGACGGCGGAAGTGCTGATATATCCCCCCGGCTCACCTTCGCGGTCACATAGACGGTACACCTGCACCAGGTAGTCGCGCATCTTGGGGGTGAGGTCGCCGCTGCGCGTCATCTCCTCGCCCAGAGCGTCGTCATGTGTGATGGACTTACCAGCCATGTTCGAGCCGCACCACCAGTCGTTCCGGCATGCCGACGGTGCGCATACGCGCCTGGACGGCGGCGATGTTATAAGGGACGCGCCGGTGTTCCCACTGGTTGGTCTCGACATCCAGGATGGCATAGGCGGCGTCCGGGTTGGCGTCGCGCGGCTGACCGACACTGCCGGGGTTGATGATCTGCCGGCGTCCGTTCAGCTGGCGTTTCCTGCCGTAGACCGGCTGAAGGGCGACGGTTTCGCCGTTCGACTGGTTCTTCTCGTAGATCACCGGCTGGTGCGTGTGCCCCACCAGGCAGTAGGGGGTCTCAAAATGATCGAAATTGTCGGCGGCGATCACCGGTTCAAGGATATACTCCCAGACAGGTTCGCGCGGGCTGCCGTGTACCAGCGTGTAGCTGCCGATGACGAACTGGGTCGGCAGGGCTTCCAGATAGGCGCTGTTTTCCGGCTTCAGGGTTTCGCGCGTCCAATCGACCGCCTTGCGCGCGTCGGGGTTGAAGGTGCGAATATCCAGCCGGCTGAGCGCCGCCCAGTCGTGATTGCCGGCGAGGCACAGATGCGGCATGGAGCGCAGCAGTTCCACGCACTCGTTGGGGTCCGGTCCGTAGCCCACCACATCACCCAGACACCAGACATATTCCCACTGGTTTTTGGCATCTTCCAGGACAGTTTCGAGGGCGGTCAGGTTGGCATGGATGTCAGAGATGATGAGAATACGCATAACCGGGTTTTCCACACAGCGCATGAGCGGCAAGACTGATCCTCGTGCATCATAACATGATTTTCGCTGGCATACGAGTCACGCCTGATGAATTCTCTTAGAGAAACCGACGCTCATCAGCGGGCGAAAGCGGCGATTTTGAACGGCTGTGCCCAGGTGGGATACACTCCACAGTCTGAGGCGGTCGGCGGCGGCTGGCGCGCCGACGTGCTGGCGGCGCGCGGGGGCGTACGCATCGCCTTCGAGGTGCAGTGGAGTCCCCAGAAGCTGCGCGAGACACTCCTGCGGCAGGAGCGCTACGCCGACGACGGCGTGCGCGGCTGCTGGTTCTTTCGACAGCCGCCGTCGGCGCTGAGGGCGGCGGAAGACCCGGCAGCGCGCCGCGATCTGCCGCTCTTCCATCTGTTCGCCAACGCCGATGGAACGTTTGTGGTGCGCCTGGGTGGGCGGCTGACGCCGCTCGATGTTTTCGTGGCGGCGCTGCTCGGCAGTCGGGTGCGCTTCTGTGGGGAGGCAGCCGCCGCCGAGGCGCAGAAAGCCGCCTTCGAATTCTATCCGCTGCGCTGCGACGCCTGTGGGCGGGTCGGGCATGTACAGCGGCTCAAGCCGCCGATCCTGGCGCGCTGTGGTCACCGCGCGGCGCTCGACCAGGACTCGGCCTTCGTCGCGGCGCGGGATGAATTCCTGGCGGCGGCACATCAGGCGGCGGCGAACGACCCGGCGCTGACTCCGACGCGCTTCAGCGCAGTCGCGGGCGGGGCGCTGGCGGCATGTCCGCACTGCGGCGCGGCATACCCGGAACGACGCGTCGCGCTGGCGGGCTACGGCGAACAGCCGTTTCGCACGCTGACCATCGAGATCCGCCTGCGCCGCCCGCTTCGCCTGCCGTCGGCGCACTGGTGTTTCCCGGTCGAAGGCGGCTTCTGCTGCCCGCCCGGCGGGTGACGGCGGATTGTTAAGGCAAGGAGGAGTTGCAGTCATTTTTGGGCGACTCGTCATGCGCCCGCCGCTGTTCACCATATTGTTGAACGATTACGAGGTACACACGCACAGGAAAGGTTGGCAATGACAGAACAAACGGCGGATGTGATCATCATCGGCGGGGGAATCTCTGGGACCAGCGCTGCTTACCAGCTGGCGCGGCGCGGGCAGAAGGTGATCCTGCTGGAAAAGCGCTTCATCGCGGCAGGCGGGACCGGACGCACCGGCGGCATCATCCGCCAGCACTACTCCAACGAGACGACCATTCGCATGGCGCTGCATTCGCTCAAGGTCTGGCGCGATTTTGATGCCGTCGTGGGCGGCGATGCCGGCTGGAGGCGCACCGGGGCACTGGTGACCGTAGACCAGCGCGATCTTGAAGGCTTGAAGGCGAATATCGCCCTTCAGCGCCAGGTCGGCGTTCAGGTGGACTTCCTGGATGCGGCGGCAGTCCGTGAGGTCGCGCCCTATCTCAACGTCGAAGATGTCGGCGGCGCGGCTTATGAGCCGGAAGCGGGCTGCGCCGACGGCTCGATGGCGGCGAACAGCTTTGCCGCCCGCGCGCGCGATCTCGGCGCGACGGTGCTGCAAGGGGTGACCGTCACGGCGGTGACGACAGCGCACGGGCGGATCACCGGCGTCGAGACCGATCAGGGGTCCTTCAGCGCGCCGGTGGTGGTCAATGCCGCCGGTCCCTGGGGCGCACGGTTGGCGGCGACCGTTGGCTTCGACGTGCCGGTCGAGCCGAGCCGCCACCAGATCAGCGTCTTTCATCAGCCCGCCGGCGCGCTGCCGACCGGGCATCCGGTCATCCTCGATTTCGTGCAGGGTTTCTACCTGCGCCCAGAGACGGGGGCGCTGTCGCTGGTAGGGTCCATCGAGGCGTCGGAAGCGGCGAACCAGGTTGACCCTGATGCATTCGACGAGCATGTCGATATGGACTTCAACCTGGACATGGCGAACCGCACCGAACACCGCCTGCCGCTGATGGGCGCGGCGCGGGTGGGGAAAGGATGGGCGGGGTTGTACGATGTCTCGCGCGACTGGCATCCGGTCATGGGGCATATGCCGGGGCTGGAAGGGTTCATCTGCGTCTTCGGCTGGAGCGGCAGCGGCTTCAAGATGGGTCCCGTCGTCGGCGAGATGATCGCCGACCTGGCGACGGGCGAGCGCCGCTGTCCGATTGACCCGCACCCCTTCCGCTTCGAACGCTTCGCCGAGGGCGACCTGGTGCGCGGGCAGTACGCCTACAGCATCATCGGCTGATCGCCAATGGCGGGACCGGTGGCAGGTGTGCGAGGCACACCTGCCACCGCGCCTACTTACGCCGGCAGCAGGTGGATCGCCCCGGCGTCGAAGTCGAGACCGACGGACCCCCCTTCCGGGTGGACCGTGCTGACGCGCGGGTCCTGCTGCACCACCACCAGCGAATGCCCGTCGATGCCGACGATGTATTCGACTTCAGAGCCGAGATACATCGCCTGTTCGACCTGCGCCTGGCGCAGAGCGGCATCCTGCCGGAGGATGAGCGCCTCCGGTCGCAGCATCGCCGTCACCGTGCCGCCGGGGTGGGCAAAGCGGATGGGAACCGTCACGGTCTTGCCGAACAGTTCGACCTGCGCCTGACCGTCGGTGAGCAGCTTGCAGGTGACGCCATCGACGAAGTTGGCGCGCCCGATGAAGTCGGCGACGAAGCGCGAGGCGGGAAAGCGGTAGATCTCCTGCGGCGTCCCCATCTGCTCGATCTTGCCCTTGTTCATCACCACGATGCGGTCGGAGAGCGCCATCGCCTCGACCTGATCGTGGGTGACGTAGATGCTGGTGATGCCCAGGCGGCGCTGCAGGCGGTGGATCTCGCCGCGCATCTGCACCCGCAGCTTGGCGTCGAGGTTAGAGAGCGGTTCGTCGAACAGCAGGATGCGCGGCTCCATGACCAGCGAACGCGCCAGCGCCACGCGCTGCTGCTGCCCGCCGGAAAGCTGATGCGGACGCCGGTTGTCCAGCCCTTCCAGCCCGATCAGCTTGAGCGCCTCGCCCACCTTGTCCTGAATCTGCCGGCGCGACATCCGGCGCGATTCCAACCCATAGGCGACGTTGGCGAAGACGCTCATGTGCGGAAACAGGGCGTAGTTCTGGAAGACCAGCGCCATGTCGCGCTTGTTGGGTGGCTGTGCGCTGATGTCCTGCCCGTCCATCAGGATGCGCCCCGAAGTCGGCGTCTCGAAGCCGGCGATCAGGCGGAGGGTGGTCGTCTTACCGCAGCCGGAGGGACCCAACAGGGTCAGGAATTCCCCGGCGTAAATATCCAGATCGAGCGTGTCCACCGCCTGCACAAAGCCGCTGCCGCCGCGATCCCGAAAGGACTTGACGATCTGTTCGAGCTTCAGTCTGATCTCCTGCGGCGCAGCCACTATAAGCCTCCTTCCAGACGGCGTTCCGCGCCCGTGCGCGTGCCGACGACGAAATACAGGACCGAGATAGCGACCAGCACGATGACGATCAGGATGACGCAGTAGGCGAAGGCGTTGCCGTAACGCCCATTTTCGACCTCATTCAGGATCTGCTGCGTCATGATCTTGGTCTGCGGCGTGGTCAGGAAGACAATTGCCGAGATGGTGGTCATGGAACGAGCGAAGGCGTAGATCAGCCCCGCCAGGAACGCCGGGCGGATCAGCGGCAGGGTGATGCGCCGGAAGGTGCGAGCGCTGTCTGCCCCCAGGCTGAACGACGCCTCCTCGATAGAGGGGTCGATCTGCGAGAGCGCCGCCGTGCCCGTGCGCAGCGCTGCCGGGGCGCTGCGGATGATGTAGACCAGGATGATCGCCAGCGCGCCGCCGAAAATCCCCTGACCGCCGGTCAGCTTGGGGATCAGCGTCACGCCGCCGACGACGAGCGGAGCGTTGAACATGAGGATGTAGCCAATGCCGATGATCGTCCCCGGCACAGCGATGCCGAGCATCGTCCCAAAGTCCAGCAGGTTGCGCCCCAGGAACTCCTTGCGCACCACCAGATAGGCGATGATCATGCCGATCAAGCCGGCGATGGGCGTCGCCAGCGCGGACAGCGCCGAGGTGTCGCGCATCGCCTGTGAGCCGATGCCGTTGATGACGAAATCGAAGTGATCGAGCGTGAAATCCCAGCGCACGCCGGGGACCTGCACAAACGCGCCGGTGATGATCGTCCCGTAGATCAGCACGATCAGCGCGCAGACCACCAGCACGACGGCATACAGCCCCCAGCGCACCAGCGGGTGATCGATGGTCTGCGGCGTGCCGGAAGGCTTGCCAGTGACCGAAACCACGCGGATGCGCCCGATCCAGTAGCGCTGGATCATGAACACCGTCAGCGAGGGGACCAGCAGGATGATCGACAGGACGGCGGCTCCGGTCGTCTCGTACAAGCCGATGATCGTCACGTAGATGCGCGTCGCCAGCACCTCGTAGTTGCCGCCAAGGACCAGGGGATTGCCCAGGTCGGCGATGGCTTCGACGAAGAGCAGCAGGAACGAACTGGCGACACCCGGCAGCAGCATGGGCAGGGTCACGGTGCGAAAGATGCGCCACTTGTTCGCGCCGAGGTTGGTGGCGGCTTCGTCCAGCGCCGGGTCGAGCGCCTCCATCATGCCGCGCAGGTTCAGGTAGGCGACGGTGAAGAAGGACAGACTCATGACCAGCGTCAGCCCATCCAGCCCGTAGATGTCGTAGCGGACGCCAAAGACCCCGCGCGAGATCGTGCCGCTGCGCCCGAACAGGACGATGACGGCGGTGGCGACGGCGAACGGCGGCGAAATGACCGGGACCAGCGCGATCAGGTGGATCAGCCGTTTGAACGGCACACGCAGCCGGACCTGGACGAAGGCGAAGAGAAAGCCGACGGCGGTCCCCACCACGCCGACCACCGTGCCCATGACGAGCGTATTCAGGAGGATCGTCTGATAGACGGAATCGCTGAGATAGCGCTGAAACAGGGGCAGACCCGCCTCGGAGACGCTTTCGCGGACCATCGCCGCCAGGGGCAGCACGATGGCGATGATGACGAAAAAGATCGACAGGAGCAGCGTAATGACCAGCAGGGGGTCCTTGAGGATCGCCCGAAGTTTTCGTGACTGCTGGCTCTGCATGAGGCTCTGCAAGACATCCTCCTCTGAAACCAGGACTGAGGCTAAAGTGCTGAGGACTAATGGAGAATGGGTTTAGACCTGGCGGGATGTAGGGACGCGATTAATCGCGTCCGACACGGCGGACGGCAAGAATGCCGTCCCTACGAATTGCGCCAACTCTAAATCGTTCGATTTCATCCGCGCTGCTGCGACCAGGGTCTGTCTGCAAACTGCTCACCTCACCCCGTTTCCCTGCGCTCAACCGCCCCTCTCCACTTGGAGAGGGGCAGGGGGTGAGGTTGCGTGAAAACCGGGTTTGCAGATACACCTTGGTCGCCCGGTCATCTTCTAACAAAAAGCAGCCCCCCGCGTGAAGCGGATGGGGCTGCTGGTCCGTGATGGCTGCAAGCCAAGACTGTTCGCTATTCGGTCGGCGCTGCCGCGATTTCCGCATCGAAGCGCTCGGCGATAGCGGTACGGTTCGCGCCGGCTGCCTGGAAGTTGTAGGCGATGACGTTGATCTGGCTCAGATCGACCGCCAGTTCCGAGACGGCGGCGTCCGGGTTGGTCGGAAGCTGGAGCGAATTGACCGTCGGTCCCAGCTCCTGAGCGGCTGCCGTCAGCGCCCAGTCGTACCACAGGCGCGCCGCATCCGGTTCCGGCGCGCCGGCGATGATCGCCATGCCGCCGATCTCATAGCCGGTCCCTTCTTCGGGGAAGGTCGTCGTCAGGATACCTTCAAAGCCTTCCTGCTGAAGCTTGGTGCAGTCGTGCGAGAAGATGATGGCGACGGCGATCTCGCCCTGCCCTGCCAGCGACCCCGGTGCCGAGCCGGAGCGGGTGTACTGGAGGATATTGTTGTTCAGCGCTGCGTAATATTCGAAGGCGGCATCGACGGCTGCCTCGGTCGGTGCGCCGTTCTCATCGTAGCCGGTCCCGGCTTCCGCCGCTTCCAGGGCGTCGGCGCGCAGCGTCACGAGGGTCCAGAAGGCGGTGAAGGCGGTGCCGGAAGTCGCCGGGTGCGCCATCGCCACGAAGCCCTGAAGCTCAGGGGCGAGCAGGTCGTCCCAGGAAGTCGGCGCTTCCACGCCCAGCTCTTCCAGGACATCAACGTTGGAGCAGAAGCCGAGCGCGCCGACGTACACGCCGGTCCACATGCCTTCCGCGTCCTTGTAGGCGTCGGGGATCGCCGCCGCATTCGCCGAGTCATAGGCTTCGATCAAGCCCTCGCCGGCAGCGGCGATGAAGGCGTCGGCGGGACCGCCCCACCAGACCGAGAATTCGGGATTGGCGGCGGCGGCGCGGATGCGCGCCAGCGATTCGCCGGAAGACAGCCGGACGTAATTGGTGTCGATGCCGGTCTCCGCCTCAAAGGCTTCGGTCATGGCGACGCACCAGTCCTCCTGCGGGGTGCAGAGGACGGTCAGCGTGCTGTCCTGGGCAAACGTCGGCACAGCAGCGATCAGCAGTGCGGCGGCGATCAGAAAGACGACTATTTTCCTCAGCATCATGAAATTGAACCCTTTCTTCCTACTTCTTTAGTCAAGCAAGCTCAATGATTAAGTGATGTTAACACATTTTGTCGCCAGTTAACAAAAACTGCTTCAGCGGCGGGTGCATTTCAGATTATTGGGGATACGGGCGGACAACGCGGGCGTTGTCCCATATGTAGCAAGTTAGCGACCGATCGATGCAACCCGGACATCATTTGTCGCGTGATCCGCCGGGTGTTTAAACACCCG